>JBHHYZ010000006.1:0-83340 GCA_046757845.1 Gemmatimonadota bacterium | reverse complement strand
GCCGGGGTCACTGCCGCGCGAACGAGATCGTACCTGCCGGGGTCACTTCCGCGCCAACGCGAGGGCGCCTCCCCGGTCCGGGATGTGACCCGGGACACGGCCCTCCCGCCTTCCCACCCGGAACAGGGCAGCAACGGAGGACGGAAGAACCGCGTCCACGGGCCGATTGCCGCGCCTCCCGCATCCCAGTTGCGGCCGTGGCCCGGCCGTGAAGCCGATGCGCGGAGGCACGTCTGTTGGTTCCTAGCGCGCGGCTCGGATCGCCACCTCCGACGCCGTGAGCGCCCGGCTCCAGATCGCGACCTCGTCGATGTCGCCCCGGAACCCGCCCGTGCAGCCCTGCTGGAACTCGTAGCTCCCGAGGTAGAGGTCGTTGTACGTGGGCAGGTTGTAAACGATGGGACCCGAGCCGGGCGTGCCTGACCCAACCTCCGCGCCGTCCACATACAGTCTCACGAACTGGCCGTCGTACGTACGCGCCACATGGTGCCACTGACCGTCCTATACGGCAGCCGCGGTCTGGCAGCGCTCTGCTCGGCCCGACGGTCGCGTGGCGGCTCGGGACCGTTCCGGACCGTCCGCAGGGTCTGGGTCGGATCGCGCACGTTCCTGCTCGAGGGATCCTTGCTCGAGGGAATGGGCATCGGTCCGCAGCCCTCCGTTCTCGTCACGGTGCACCAGGACGGATCGCCGGCGCGGGCCGCCAAAGTGAAGGCTGCGCTGCCGGCCGACGTCGCGGAACGTTTCGACCTGACGCCGCGCCAGGCCGAGGTGGCCGCCCTGCTGGCGCGGCGGCTCACGAACCGCGAGGTGGGGAAACAACTGCGGATCAGCCATCACACGGCGCGCCATCATGCGGAACGCGTGCTCGCCAAGCTGGGGATCCGCTCGCGCCGTGCGGTCGCGGCGAAGCTCTCCGGCCTCGGGAACGATTGAGAGATCGCCCCGCCGCTTCAGCCGACGCGACTCATTCGGCGGTCGTCGGGTCGATCACGAACTTCGGCATCGTTCTCCTCCTTGTTGGCTGTGCGAGCGGTTGATCGGGCGGTCCGCCGCGCAACGGAGCTCCTTGCAACTTGCCGTTCGGTGTCGCGCGCCATCCACAGGGACGCCCGATCCGCCCGCACGCCCGACGCGGCGCGTCGATCCCGTATCGCCTTTTACCTCAGCGAGTTATCGTTTCGCGCCTTGACTTTCCCGCCGCGTGTCGCGCGGGGCGCACAGCTTGCACGTCCGTGCGGGAGATGAACTCTACCGGAGGGACCTCGGTCATTTCCCGTATCGTGCGCGGGGCGCTCCTGGGGCCCGCGTGCGTCCGAGTCCGTGCCCTCGCTCGCGGGAAAGCCAACTGATGGTGTCGGCCCCGCGACCCGTGCGAGAGTCGGCCCCGCTCCACCCCGGGGACCGGGTGGTCGTGCTCGGTGCCGGCCCGGCGGGTCTCACCGCGGCCTACCTCCTGGCCCAACGGGGCGTAGACGTGACCGTTCTGGAAGCCACCGACGTCGTCGGAGGGATCTCGCAGACCGCCGAATACCGGGGCTTCCGATTCGACATCGGCGGGCATCGCTTCTTCACCAAGATTCGGCCGGTGCAGGAGATGTGGGATGAGGTGCTCGGGGACGAGTTCCTGACCGTTCCCCGGCTCTCCCGGATCTACTATCGGGGCCGGTTCTTCGATTACCCCCTCAAGCCCATGAACGCTCTGGCTGGCCTCGGTCCGGTGGAGGCCGTGCGGATGGTGCTCAGCTACCTGAAGGCGCATTTCCGGCCGACGCCCGAAGAGGAGAACTTTGAGCAGTGGGTGTCGAATCGGTTCGGCAAGCGGCTGTACGAGGTCTTCTTCAAGACCTATACGGAGAAGGTGTGGGGCATCCCCTGCACGGAGATCCGTGCCGAGTGGGCCGCGCAGCGGATCAAGGGTCTGTCTCTGGCCAAGGCGGTGCTTTCCGCCGCCTCGCTCAACAAGCGCTCGACCAAGATCAAGACCCTGATCAACGAGTTCCGGTACCCGCGCCTGGGGCCGGGTCAGATGTGGGAGCTGACGCGCGATCGAGTGCGCGAGCAGGGCGGGCGAGTCCTGATGAATCACCGTGCCGTCGGGATCGAGATCCGGGGCGGCCAGGCCGTGGCCGTCCGAGCCGAGACGCCGGAGGGTCCGGTTCTGTTCGAGGCGGACCACGTGATCAGCTCGCTCCCGGTGCGGAGTCTGGTGCGGTGCCTGGAGCCGGCTCCGGAGCCCGCGGTGCGGGCGGCGGCGGAGGGGCTCCGCTACCGTGATTTCCTGGTCGTAGCGCTGATTCTGGATCAGCGGGAAGCCTTTCCGGACAACTGGATCTACATTCACGAGCCCGGAGTGCGGGTGGGGCGGATTCAGAACTTCAAGAACTGGAGCCCGTCGCTCGTGCCGGATGATGGAAAGACCTGTCTGGGCCTGGAGTACTTCTGCTTCAAAGGGGACGGGCTGTGGGAGAGCGAGGACGAGGATCTGATCGCCCTGGGCACCCGGGAGCTGGGGGAGCTGGGTCTGGTCGATCCGGACCGGGTGGAGGATGGGGCAGTGGTCCGGATGCCAAAGGCGTATCCGATCTACGACTCCACCTATCGCGACCACCTGGCGCGGGTGAGATCGTGTCTGGACGGGACCAGCAACCTGCACCCGGTGGGGCGAAACGGGATGCACAAGTACAACAACCAGGACCACTCGATGCTCACCGCCATGATGACCGTGTGGAACATGGAAGGAGCCCGGCACGACATCTGGGCGGTGAACACGGATTTCGAGTACCATGAGGAACAGCGCCTGGATCGGCCGGATGAGGAGTCGACGGCCGAGCAGGACGAGACGGCGGTCGAGCCGGACGCCGCGGCGGTGGTCCGGGGGGGTTGAGCGGGATGCGGATCGGGGTGGACGCGTCCTGCTGGGCCAACGAACGGGGCTACGGCCGGTTCACCCGGGAGCTGCTGGGCGCGATGGTCGAGCTCGCGCCGGAGGACACCTTCGTCTTCTTCCTCGACTCGGCCGCCCGCGCCGCCTTCGGGCTTCAGGGCCCCAACGTGCGGTTGGCCCCAGTAGCGGTCGGGGTCTCCGCCACGCGGGGAGCGGCCTCGGGCTCCCGGCGCTCGATCCTCGATCTCCTTCGGATGACCCGAGCGGTGGCCCGGCAGCGCCTCGATGTCTTCTTCTCCCCCTCGGAGTACACGTACTTCCCGCTTCCCCCGCGCCTGGCCGCGGTGATCACGATCCACGACGTGATCGCCGAGGCCCATCCGCGCCTCACGCTCCCCACCCACAGGGACCGGATGTTCTGGCGCTGGAAGTTGCGCCTGGCGCTCCGCCAGGCGCGTTTCGTCCTCACCGTCTCGGAGTACTCGCGTCGCGCCATCTCCGCCCGCCTCGGCGTCGCGCCGTCGCGAATCCGGGTGGCCGGCGAGGCGCCCGCCAAGGCATTTCGCCCGACGGATGCGCCGGAGGAGATCCTCGCCACGGCCGAGCGGGTGGGTCTGCCCGCCGGCGCCGAGTGGTTCGTCTACGTCGGCGGCTTCAACCCGCACAAGCGGGTCGAATCGCTCGTGCGGGCGCACGCGGAAGTCCTGCGGGCGTGCCCTCGCCGCGCGCCCTATCTTCTCCTGATCGGCGATGTCGAGGGTGACGTGTTCTACCAGAACGTGGCCGGCATCAGGAGGAGCATCGAGGAGGCGGGAACCCTGGACCGGGTGATCTGGACGGGTTTCATTCCCGACGAGCAGTTGCGCCACCTGCATTCCGGCGCGCTAGCCCTCGTATTGCCCTCCGAGATGGAAGGCTTCGGGCTCCCCGCGATCGAGGCAGCGGCCTGCGGAGCGCCGGTGGTCGCGACCACGGAAAGCCCTCTGCCGGAGCTGCTCGAAGGGGGCGGGATCTTCGTCCCGCCCGGCGATCCGCAGCGGCTGACGGACGCGCTGCGGCGCATGGTGGAAGACGAGGATGCGCGGCGGGCCATGGGAGCCCGGGCCCGGGAGCGCGCGGCGCGGTTGAGCTGGGCGCGCGGGGCGCGCGCGGCGCTCGATGCGGTGTACGAGGCGGCCGCATGATGGCGGCGGAAGGGACATCCGACCGAACCCGTCGCAGGCCCTCGACCGGCTCGCCCGGCGAGGGGCGCGAGCCGGCGTCCGGGCGCCTGCGCTTCGCGATGTTCACGACCTTCTACCCGCCGTACAGTTTCGGAGGTGATGCCATCGGGGTGCAGCGGCTGGCTCGCGCCCTGGTCAAGCGCGGCCACCAAGTCACCGTCTTCCACGATTCCGATGCCTTCGATGTCCTCCACTCCGGGCCGGTGCCCGAGGCACCGGAGAGTCACGATGGCGTGGAAGTGCGACCGCTGAGCAGCCGGCTGGGACCCGTGTCGGCGCTTCTCACGCAGCAGACGGGCCGGCCCATCGTGCACGGCAGGCGGATCCGCCAGCTGCTGGAGCGGGGGCGGTTCGATGTCATCCAATTCAACAACGTTTCGCTGGTCGGCGGGCCGGGGCTCCTGCAGCTGGGGGACGCCCTGAAGGTCTACGAGGCGCACGAGCACTGGCTGGTGTGCCCGAGCCATGTGCTGTGGCGGCACGGCCGGGAGCTGTGCACGGGGCGGCAGTGCCTCCGCTGCGTGCTCCACTACCACCGTCCGCCGCAGCTGTGGAGGTACACGGGCTATCTGGAGCGGCAGCTCCGCCATGTTGATCTGTTCATCGCCAAGAGCGAGTTCAGCCGGGACAAGCACGCGGAATTCGGGTTCCCGCGGCCCATGGACGTGCTCCCGTACTTTCTTCCGGACGCCGAAGACGCGGTCGTCTCGGGCGCGGCGGCAGGTCGCGTTCCGGCGCATCCCCGACCCTATTTCCTGTTCTCGGGCCGCCTGGAGAAGATCAAGGGCTTGGACGAGGTGCTGCCGCTGTTTCGGGGGCCGTCGGGCGCCGACCTGCTTGTGGCGGGGGACGGGAACCACGCGCCCGAGCTCAGGCGGCAGGCCGCCGGGGCGGAACGAATCCGCTTCCTCGGCCGGGTGCCGCCCGAGCGGCTGGCCCAGTACTACCGGGGCGCGATCGCGCTGCTCGTTCCCTCCCTCTGCTTCGAGACGTTCGGCATCATCCTGATCGAGGCGTTTCGGCAGGGGACGCCCGTGATCGCCCGGGATATCGGCCCGTTTCCCGAGATCGTGCGGCGTTGCGGCGGCGGCGAGCTGTTCCGCGGCGCGGCGGAGCTGCAGGCGGCGGTACGCCGCCTGCAGGAGGATCCGAAGCATCGCGAACGGCTGGCGGCGGCGGCGGCCCGCGGGTTCATTGAACACTGGTCGGAGAGCGCCGTGGTACCCCGCTATCTGGAGCTGCTCGGCAAGGCGGCCGAGTCGTCGGGGCGCGAACGGCTGGCGGCCGCGATCGCCATGGAGGCGGCGGCGTGAAGCCTGGGCCGCGGACGGAGCACTGGAGGGGGGATCCGAAGTGAAAGTCTTCATCACCGGAGGAGCGGGATTCATCGGCTCGCACCTGGCCGAACACTTGCTGGCGGCCGGCTCGCAGGTCCTCATCCTGGACGACCTCTCCACGGGGGGGATGGCCAACATCGACCCTCTCATCGGACGACCGGGCTTCGAGCACAGGATCGGCTCCGTCATGGATGCCCCTCTGGTGTCAGAGCTGGTGGACCGGTGCGATGTGACGGTCCACCTCGCCGCGGCGGTCGGAGTGCGCCTGATCGTGGAGCGTCCCGTGCATACGATCGAGACGAATGTGCACGGGACGGAGGTCGTGTTGAACGCGGTCGCGCGCAAGGGCAAGAAGATCCTGATCGCATCGACCTCCGAGGTGTACGGCAAGAGCGCCCGGGTTCCGTTCTCCGAAGACGACGACCTGGTGCTGGGACCGACGGTGCACTCGCGCTGGTCGTACGCCTGCTCGAAGGCCCTGGATGAGTGGTTGGCCCTGGCCTACCACCGGGACCGCGGTGTCCCCACGATCATCGTCCGTTTCTTCAACACCGTGGGGCCGCGGCAGACGGGCCGATATGGCATGGTGCTCCCCACGTTCGCGGTCCAGGCGCTCACCGGAGAGCCGATCACCGTGTTCGGCACGGGAGAGCAGTCGCGCTGCTTCGGTCACGTCCGGGATGCCGTGAACGCGGTGGCCCTGTTGCTCGAGCGGCCCGAGGCGGTGGGTCAGGTGTTCAATCTGGGTTCCGACCGGGAGGTGTCCATCAACCGTCTGGCCGAGATGGTGCGGGCGGCGGCCGGCAGCGACTCACGGATCGTCCACATCCCCTATGCGGAAGCCTACGCCGAGGGGTTCGAGGACATGCAGCGTCGAGTTCCGGACGTCCGTAAGCTGGAAGATGTGACCGGCTATCGGTTCAGGATGTCGCTGGAGCGGATCGTCGAGGATGTGGTCGCCCACCAGCGGGCCCACCTGGCGGCGGCGCTGTGAGAATCGAGGGGGAGCCGTGGGGCCGGAAGAGGAGCGGCGAGGTCGAGTGCGCGCGATACTGACGTATCATTCGATCGATGATTCCGGGTCCGTCCTCTCGCTGAGTCCCGGCGCGTTCCGGCGGCATGCGCGCTGGCTGTCCTCGGGGCGGGTGCGCGTCACGTCGATCGATGAGCTGCTCACGCTGTCGGAAGACGAAGAGGCCTTGGCGCTCACGTTCGACGATGGGTTCGAGAACTTCGCCACGGAAGGCTGGCCGTTGCTTCGGGATCTCGGTCTGCCCGCCACCCTGTTCGTGGTCTCCGGCCACGCCGGAGGCACCAACGCCTGGAACGGAGCTCCGCAGCCGGGCATCCCGGAGCTGCCGCTCCTGAACTGGGAGACGCTCGGCCGGCTGGCGGAGCAGGGTCTGTCGCTCGGGTCCCACGCGGTGAGCCACCGCCCGCTTCCCGAGCTGGACGCGGATGTGGTGGAGGAGGAACTGGCGCGCTCGTCCGAGGAGATCCGGGACCGGACGGGAGCGGAGGTCCGAGGCTTCGCCTATCCCTACGGAGCGTGGAGCCCCCGCTGCGAGGCCGCGGTCGCTCGACGCTACCGCTGGGCCTGCACCACGGAGCTGCGGCCCCTGCCCCGGCGGACGGCCGCGGCGCACCGGCTGCCTCGCCTGGATGCCTACTACTACCGGGATCACCGCCACCTGGAAGCCTGGGGATCCGGCTCCTTCCGGCGGCGGCTGTGGGTGCGGAGCCGCGCGCGCGGCCTCCGCTCCTCCCTGGCCCGGCGCGGGCGCCACCCATGAGTCGCCAGCCGGACGCGCCCGCCGGACCGGGGCCGCGCAAGCAGCGCCCGAAAGCGCCGTATCTGACCGTCATCGTGCCGGCGCACCGCGCGGCCGGTGCGCTGTCCGAGAGCCTGAAGGCCCTGGCGGCCAGCGATCTGGCTCCCGACGCGTGGGAGCTGGTGGTGGTCAACGATGGCGCTGACGATGAGACGTGCGCCGTGGCGCGGCGGTACGCCGATGTCGTGCTGCGGCTTCCCGGCAAGCCGAGGGGGCCATCCTATGCCCGCAATCGCGGCGCCGAGGTGGCGAGGGGGCAGGTCCTGGTGTTCCTCGATGCGGACGTGTGCCCGCACGAGGACGCGTTGCGGCGCTTCGCGGATCTGTTCTCGGAGAACCCCGACGTGGCGGCCGCGTTCGGATCCTATGACGATCGGCCGCGCGCTTCGGGAGTCGTGTCCAGATACCGTAACCTGCTCCACCATTACGTGCACCAGTGCAGCCCGGGGGACGCGGAGACGTTCTGGGCCGGCCTGGGCGCGATCCGGCGCTCGGTGTTCCATGAGGTGGGGATGTACGACGAATGGCACTTCTCGCGACCCCAGATCGAGGACATCGAGCTGGGCCGAAGAATCCGCCGCCACGGGAACCGAATCGTGCTGGCCGCGGAGATTCAGGGCTGCCATCTTAAGCGCTGGACTTTCCGCGACGTGCTGGCCACGGATCTCAAGCACCGGGGCGTGCCGTGGACGCGTCTGATCCTGCACGAAGGCCGCAACCGGGGCGCGCGCGCTCTCAATCTGAGTCCGCACCACCGCTGGTGCAGCGGCCTGGCCGCCCTGACCGCTCTGGGGCTGGTGGCCGGCCTCGCATGGTGGAAGGCCTGGCTGTTGATCGCGGCCGCCCTGGCCGCGGCCGGAGTCACCGCGCTCAACCTGCCTTTCTACGCCGTGGTGCGCAGGTGCTGCGGCTGGCGGACGGCGCTCGCCTCGATCCCGTTGCACCTGCTGTTCTATCTGGCCAACGGAGTGTCCGCGATCACGGGGTGGATCGCCTACAGCCTGTTCGGACCCCCTCAACCTCCACCGGATGTAGCGGCTTTCGAGGAGATCGGGGTGGAAACGTGGCCGCCCGTTCCGGCGCGCCCCAAGGAGAGCCTGTGGTACCGCGATGGAGAATGAGATGACCTCGGACATCGGTCCCGATCGGAAGGCGAACCCGAGCGCTTCGGTGGGCGGGATTCCGGCCGAACTGCTGTTGGACGAAGAAGATGTGGTGGAGGACGTCCCGGAGAAGCTTCTGCTGGCGTTCGCGCCGCTCCACAAGCGCGCCCTGGGCCTGGCGGTCGGACTGGTGTTCGGCGCCCTCGTGTTCGCCCTCACGCTGCTGCACGTGTTCCTCATCAGGGATCCGAGCGGGATTCGGCTGTTGGGGCAGTATTTCTACGGCTACTCGGTTTCGGTGCAGGGCGCGTTCATCGGCCTGTTCTGGGGATTCGTCACCGGCTTCACCCTGGGCTGGTTCGCCGCCTTCTGCCGGAACCTGGCCATCGCGACGTTCATGTTCCTGGGTCGCACGCGCGCCGAGCTGCGCGCCACACGCGACTTTCTCGATCACATCTGATCCGAACCGCCAGGGGGAACTGTGAGTTCTGAGAAGCCGAGTCCGGAGGAGGAACTCCAGAGCGCGATCCGCCGGCTCAACGAAAGGGCGTGGGGACTGACCGGCGGAGTGCTGATGGGGGGGTCGCTGTTTCTGGCGACCCTGATTCTCGTGCTCAAGGGTGGCCACAACGTGGGACAGCACCTGGGTTTGCTGGCCAACTACTTCCCGGGCTATCGGGTGACGGCGGCGGGCGCGTTCGTCGGCTTCGTATACGGTTTCGTTCTCGGTTACGGGGCGGGCCGCGTCGTCGGGACGGTCTACAACCGGCTGATGGGCTCGCACCGCTGACCGCGCCAACCGGACCCGCGAGGCCGAAGGAGGCGGGGCAGGCGGAGCTTGCCCGGGAGTGTACGGTGTGGTGCAGGTACCTCCTGGGCCGTCCCCCCGATCCGTACGTGCTCGCCGCCTACGTGCGGGCCCACGCCCGCTCCCCGCGCCTGTCGGCGACCTCGGGCGGACGGCGGGATCGCCAACTGGTCGGCATCGCGCGGCGCGCCCCGTGGCTGGCCCGCGTGGCCGACTCCTACGCCAGGGTGTTCGCGCCGGGCTCGCTCCTGCGACGAAAGCTCACCGTCCTGCTGGCCGTGCTCGAGAGCGCGGCCCCGTCGTTCGAGCAGTTCGAGACGCCCACGGTGCGGCGTCCGCTCCGGTTCTGGTTCGGACTGGCGTGTCGCGGGCTGACGTTCCTCGGGCTGCTGCTGGCGGCGAGCCTGTTTCTGGGGCCCCTCCAGCTGGTGGCGGGTCGAAGCCGGCCGGTCGAGCGGGCGCGGCAGGTGGACGGATGAGGAGCAGGGGATGAGGACGGGCCGGGAGATGATGGGTGGGTGAGGTCACGGTGGTGGGCTCGGGTGCCAGCGGCGTGCAGTTCGCGCTCTCCCTGCTGCGCAAGGGCTACTCTGTCCGGATGCTGGATGTGGGGCGCGCCGGGCCAGAAGCGGTGCTCCCGGATCGGGATCTCAACGGACTGAAGCGCGAGCTGGAGGACCCGGCCGCCTACTTCCTGGGGGCCGGGTACGAGGGCGTCACCTGGCCCGACTCGGAGGGCGAGTTCTACGGCTTCCCGCCCGGCAAGCGCTACATCTTTCAGCCCGTGGAAGCGGAGGGGATCCAGACGTCCGGGTTCGAGCCGCTGGTCTCGCACGCCCGCGGCGGGCTCGCGCAGGCGTGGACCGCGGGAGTCTACCCGTTCGACGATCGGGACCTGGAACAGTTCCCGTTCGGCTATGCGGATCTCGAGCCGTACTACGCGGAGGTGGCGCGGCGGATCGGGGTGACGGGGGCGGAGGACGATCTTGCCCGTTTCCTCCCGGTGCACGACGGCCTGGCCGAGCCGGTGGAGCTGGACCCCCATTCGAGCGAACTGCTGCGCGCCTATGCCCGACAGCGCGGCCGTCTGAACTCCCGGCTCGGTTGCTACCTGGGCCGGTCGCGCCTGGCCACGCTGAGCCGGGCCCGCGATGGCCGATCCGCCTGCGATCGCCTCGGCCGCTGTCTGTGGGGTTGCCCGCTGGGCGCGCTGTACACGCCCGACATGACGCTGGAAGAGTGCCGCGGCTATTCGAGCTTCCGGTACCAGGACGGAGTGGTGGTGGAACGGTTCGAGTTCGAGGAGGAGCTCTCGGACCGGGCCGCGGTGCTCGGAGCCCGGCGCGTGACGTGCGTGGCGCTGCGGGACGCGCGGCGCGGGACTCGGTTCCGTCAACCCGTCCAGACGCTGGCCCTGGCCGCCGGGGCGCTGTCATCGTCACGGATTTTTCTGGAGTCGGTGTCCCGCCGCGGCGAGGCGCCCCCCGTTCTCACGGGCCTGATGGACAACCGGCAGGTCCTCGTGCCGTTCGTGAACCTGCGCCGTGTGGGCCGGCCGTACGAGCCGCGGAGCTATCAGTACCACCAGCTATCGCTGGGAATCGAGATGGACCCGGCGCGACCTTACGTCCACGGCCAGATCACGACGCTGAACACCGCCCAGCCGCACCCGATCCTGCAGACCGTCCCGCTGGATTTTCGCTCCTCCATCTACGTGTTTCGCAACCTCCGAGGGGCACTGGGGCTGGTCAACCTCAACTTCCACGATTGGCGTCGCCCGGAGTGTCGTCTGATGCTGCGAAAGGAATCCGGCCGGGAGGGGGAGAGGGCCCTGGCCATCCAGTACGCTGCGCCGCCGGAGGCGAAGGCGTGGATCCGCCAGGCACTGCGGCGCACCCGGCGCATGCTGCGGCGGTTGGGTTGTGTGGTCCCACCGCGGTCGATTCACGTGCGCCCCATGGGGGCGAGCGTCCACTACGCGGGAACGCTTCCGATGTCGGCCGAGAAGCGGCCCGGAACCGTGACGCCGCTGTGCCGAAGCCATGAGTTCGAGAATCTGTATCTGGTGGACGGCGCCACGTTTCCGTTTCTTCCGGCCAAGAACATCACGTTCACGCTCATGGCCAACGCCATACGGGTCGCCGACCATGCGTTCTGAGTTTCCAGCGCCGATTCCGCGCCGCTGGCGGGGCTTCGAGTCCCGGGGAGTGGCGTGGCGGCTGTTCGCCACCTGCTGGATCATCTTCACCCTGCACTTCAGCACCGAGATCGTGCGTGAACACTATCCGGCCCTGGCCCTGGGGGACCACTTCTCGTTCCGGCTGGACGAATACGCCAACCTTCATCCCGACCTGTTCGAAAAGCCGGGTTACGGCTGGCACATCGGGAACAATCCCGGCGTCTCCATGCTGGCGGCGATCCCGTACTTCCTGGCGCGCCCCCTCATCGATCCGGTGGTGAGACGGGTGCGCGAGCGCCGGAAGGCGGCCGGCCTCACGGAGCCGCCCGCCTTCCACAGCCCGTGGCCGAACCAACGCCGGTTCTTCGCCGAAGCCTGGCGACGGGGGCTCGACGTGAAGCTGGGGCTGGCCGCCTTCGTGATGCAGGCGTTGTTCATGGCGCCGCTGTGCGCGCTGAGCGCCGTCGCGGTGTTCTACGTGCTGCGCCGCCTCACCGGCTCGGATGCGAAGGCGCTGTGGCTGGCCGTCCTGTACGCCTTCGGCACCCCGGTCTTCTACCGGGCGGCTTTCCTGAACCACAACATGCTGCTCGGGATCTTCGCGTTCCTGGGTTTCGTGGCGGTCTGGGACCCGGGCGGCAGCGGACGATTCACGGCGACCACGCGTTTCTTCCTCGCGGGCCTGGCGGGCGGAACGGCCGTTCTGTTCGACTACAGCGGCATCGTCTTCCTGCTGGGGCTGCTCGTCTACGCGATGGCGACCCGATGGAGAGCCACGCCGTGGCGCCGCCGAGTCCGGAACGGGTCCTGGTACGTGGCCGGGGCCGCGGGACCGATCCTGCTGCTGTGGTTCTACCAGTGGCGAAGCTTCGGGAACCCGTTTCTCCCGGGACAGCAGTGGATGCCGCCCGTGGAGTGGATCGATCGCGGCTACCAGGGCTACGGGCTCCCGCAATGGGAGTTGCTCCGCGCGCTGGCCTTCGACCACCGCTTTGGACTGTTCGTGTTCTGTCCTCTCCTGCTTCTGGCGCTGCTGGCCCCGCTGATGGATCGGGGCGTGCGCCGCCGCCTCCCGGCGCGGGAGACGTGGGCCATCCTCCTCCTCTTCCTGGGGCTGTGGGTCTTCTTCAGCGGCAGCAACTACACGCGGCTGCAGTTCAACACGGGGGTCCGGTACATGGCTCCCATCGTGCCGTTCCTGTTCATCCCGGCCGCGGTGGTCCTGGTTCGGTTTCGGCCCCTGGCCGTCTATCTTGTGAGCGCGGCCTCCATCTGGCTCACCTGGTGTCTGGCCATGTACCGGGAGGTCGAACGTCCGCTGGGGGTCCTGGATCCCGTGCTCCGAACCCTCACGGGGGGCTTCGATCTGCCCGTGTTGCGGACTCTGGCCAGGACGGGGGGCGCGTACGGGGGCTTCGGGGGAGACGGGACCTCGGCGCTCCCGCTGTTCCTGCTGGCCGCGACCCTGGTGGCGGGAGTGTGGCTGGTGGGAAGCACCTCGGCGGAAGAGGCTCGATAGGAGACGGAGACCGCGGGCGGGCGTGCACCGTTGCGCACCCGCCACAGCCGGTGGATTCGGAACCGGGAGTCCGTGGCGGCGGTCAGCATAACGCGACGCTTCACAACGCGTTGCGTGTCTCCGTGGTCCCGTCTCGTCCGCGGCCCGGTACTTGTCTTGCTGCCGGGTTGGGAGGAGCGACGCGGCGATCCGGTGAGAAGGAGAGTGACACGCATGTACATAGGGCCCGAGACCATGATGCCTCTCGCGTCCGCCCTGGCGGCCATCGGAGGAGTCCTGATGCTCTTCTGGCGGCGAACCGTGGGGGTGGCGCGCGCGAGCTATCAGTTCGTTTCAAGAACGCTGTCACGAATCTTCGCGAGCCGCCCGTGATCTCGGAGAGCCCTGTGCGACGCCCGCCCCGGCGGGCTCCGCACGGTGGCCGGAACCGTGGCATCGCAGATCGGTGACACGATCCATGCGCAAGGTCCTCGTCGTGGGCCTGGATGGCCTCGAGCCGACGATCGTGGATCGAATGCTGGCCACCGGACAGCTGCCCGGACTCGCGCGGTTGCGGGATGAAGGAGGGTACGCGCGAGTGGCCACGACGACGCCGGCGCAGACGCCGGTGGCGTGGTCGACCTTCGCCACCGGCACGAATCCGGGTGGACATGGGATCTTCGACTTCATTCGCCGGGATCCCGAGACCTACCTGCCGGACCTGGCTCTGAACCGCTACGAGCAGAAGAGCGCCTTCCTGCCGCCCAGGGCGGTCAATCTGCGGCGCGGTGACCCGGTGTGGAATCTGCTCACCCGGGCCGGGATCCCGTCCGCGATCCTGCGGTGCCCCTGCACGTATCCGCCCGACAAGCTGCGGGGCCGCATGCTCTCGGGCATGGGCGTTCCGGATCTGCGCGGAGGACTGGGCACCTCCACCTTCTACACGTCCGAAGACGGCGTACAGCCGGGGGAGAGCGAGCAGGTGATCCGGGTGGAGTACGACGGCCGCTCTCCGCTGCGCACCCATCTCATCGGGCCCCGCGTCCCCAGGACCGGCCAGGACGTCCGCCTGGAGATCCGGCTGGAGCCGGATTCGGAGGCCGCGGCCGTGAACGTCCGCTCCTCCGGCAAGCCGGCCCAGCTTGAAGTTCGCCGGGGGGAGTGGAGCGACTGGCTTCGCGTCAAGTTCCGGGTCGGGAAGCTGCAGTCGGTGGGTGGCATGGTGCGTTTCTACCTGGCCCGGCTCGATTCCGAGCTGCGGCTCTACGCGTCGCCGATCAACTTCGACGCGGACGCGCCCATGTTCCCGATCAGCTCGCCGTGGGACTACGCGGCCGAACTGCGCCGAAACGTCGGGATCTTCTACACGACCGGAATGGTCGAGGACCACACGGGGCTCAACAACGGCCGCCTGGACGAGGCCGCGTATCTGGCGCAGTGCGAGGAGGTGCTGCGCGAGCGCGAAGCCATGCTTCGCTACGAGTTGGATCGCTTCCAGGAGGGTCTGCTGTACTGCCTGTTCGACACCCCCGACCGGATCCAGCACATGTTCTGGCGGTTCACGGAGACGGATCACCCGGCCAACGATGGGGCGGAGCCCCCGTCCGAGATGCGGCGCGTGATCGAGGACCACTACCGGAAGTGCGATGCCATCGTCAGCCGAACGCTCGAGGCCGTGGATGACGAAACGCTGTTCATCGTGCTCAGCGACCACGGGTTCGGCAGCTTCCAGCGCGGCGTGCATCTCAACAGCTGGCTCCACTCCCACGGGTTTCTCGCCCTCGAGCCGGGGGTGGAGCCGGGTCCCGAGGCAGGGGACATGCTGAGGGCCGTGGACTGGGGACGGACGCGGGCCTACGCGCTGGGTCTTGGCAGCATTTACCTGAACCGGAAGGGGCGGGAAGCCGAGGGGATTGTGGCCGGAGACGAGGTGGAAGAGCTGAGCGAAGGAATTCGCCGGGGTCTGACGGGACTGCGGGACGAGGAGCGCGGGAGGGTCGCGATCCGGGGCGTGGCGACCCGGCACGAAGTCTACTCGGGGCCCTACGCCTCGGAATCCCCCGATCTGGTGGTGAGCTTCGCGCGGGGCTATCGGGTGTCCTGGGACACCGCGCTGGGTGGTGTGCCGGCGGGCCAGCTGGAAGACAACAGGAAGCGCTGGGGGGGAGATCACATCGTCGATCCGGGCCTCGTTCCCGGGGTCCTGTTCATGAACCGTCCGTTCCGGGGAGAATCCGCCTCCCTGGTGGATCTGGCGCCCACGGTGCTCGACGCGCTGGGAGTGGAGAAGGGGGCGGACATGGAAGGGAATACGCTGCTCGCATGAAGCTCCTGGTGATCGGTCTCGACTGCGCGGCCCCGGAGATCCTGCTCGAGGACGAGCGGCTGTCCAACTTCCGCCGCCTGATGGAGGGTGGTTGCTACGGGCGGCTCGAGAGCGTGGTGCCTCCCATCACGGTTCCCGCCTGGATGTGCATGTCGACGAGCCGGGATCCGGGCTCGCTGGGCGTGTACGGGTTCCGCAACCGGGGCGACTATTCCTACGATTCGCTCCGGATCGTGAACTCGCGTTCCATCAGGGGGCTGGCGATCTGGGATCAGATCGCCATGGAGGGGGGGAAGTCTGTGGTCATCGGAGTACCCCCCTCATATCCGCCCCGCAAGGTCAACGGAATCAGCGTGGGCTGCTTCCTGACCCCTGACACGGCCTCCGACACCTATACGCATCCCCCGGAGATCGCCGAGGAGATCGCCGGTCTCGTGGGTGAATACCCGGTCGATGTCAAGGGTTTTCGGACGGACGACAAGGACTGGTTGCGCGACCAGATCTACGAGATGAGCCGGGCGCACTTCGCCGTGGTCAAGCACTACCTGCGGAATACCGAATGGGACTACTTCCAGTTCGTGGAGATCGGGCTGGACCGGATGCACCACGGCTTCTGGAAGTACCACGATCCCGCCCATCGCCGGCACGAGCCCGGCAATCCGTACATGGACGTGGTGCGGGACTACTACGCGTACCTGGATCGGGAGCTGGGTGAGATTTTCGAGGAGCTGACCGAGGATACGGCGATCCTGGTGCTGTCGGACCACGGGGCCCGGGCCCTGGATGGCGGGTTCTGCGTCAACGAATGGCTGATCGAACAGGGCCTGCTCGTCCTCGAGCACTACCCGGAGGACGTCCGCCCCTTCGCCGAGCTGGATGTGGATTGGGAGAAGACCCGTGTGTGGGGCGAGGGTGGGTACTACGGCAGGATCTTCTTCAACGTCAAGGGGAGGGAGCCGGCGGGGGTGATCGAGCCCGCGGAGTACGAGGCGTTCCGCGACGATCTGAAGGAGAGGCTGGAGGCGACCGTGGATGAACGCGGCGAAGCGCTCGGAACGCTCGTGTTCAAGCCCGAGGAGGCGTACCGCGAGGTCCGCAACATCGCCCCGGACCTGATCGTCCACTTCGGAGGGTTGGCCTGGCGTTCCATCGGCGGCGTCGGCTACGGATCGGTTCACGTGCAGGAGAACGACACCGGCCCGGACGACTGCAACCACGCTCAGTTCGGGGCGTTCATCCTGGCCGCTTCCAACAGCCCCGTGTTCGGCGAGATCGAGGGCGCGCACCTGCTGGACATGGCGCCGACCCTGCTGGAGCTGGGGGGCTATGACATCCCCGATTCCATGCAGGGAACCTCTCTGGTGAGGGGTGTGGCGGCCTCGCTGGAGCGAAACGAGGGGCTCTCGCCGGATCGCGAAGAGATCATCCGACAGCGGCTGAGCGGCCTCGGGTACATCTCCTGAGGCGATCCGCATGACGGACAGACCTGCCGACTCCGCTCGTTCTCCCAAACGGATCGGTTCCCGGGAGGTTCTCTGGATCGGCCTGTGGTTCGGGCTGTGGACCGGACTCCTGGAGGCCGCGCTGCTGCTCCTCGAGCATGTCCTGCTGGATCGCATCGTGTTCGTGAATCGGTGGGCCCTGTGGATGGCGCCGGCCGCGGGCGCGCTCCTGTTCGTGGCTCTGGGCTTGATCCTCGTCGCGGCGGGGCGGTGGGTCCGGCCCCTCGCGTCCGGGCGTGCGGCGGTGTACCTGTTCGGATTCCTGGCGGCGGAGAATCTGTTCCTGCTCTACCCTCCGCTCCATCCGTTGGCCAGGCTCGCGCTGGCCGCCGGAGTCGGAACTCAGGCGGCTCGGCTTCTCGTCTCGCGTCGCCGCCTGCGGCACACGGTGGTGCGGCGCACGGTGCCGTGGCTGGCGGCCTGCGTGCTCGGGCTGGGCCTGGGACAGAGCGCCTGGCAGATGGCCAGACAGCGGACGGCCGAGCGCCATCTGGCGTCCGCTCCGGACCGCGCCCCCAACGTGCTGCTGATCATCCTGGACACGGTTCGGGCGAGCTCCACGAGCGTGGGAGGCTCGGACCGGCCCACCACGCCGAACCTGGAACGCGTGGCCCGCGAAGGCGTGTACTTCCGCCGGGCCATCTCGACGGCGCCCTGGACGCTCCCGTCCCACGCTTCCCTGTTCACGGGGCGCCCCGCCCACGCGCTCTCGGCATCCTGGCGGCGGCCGCTCGATTCGAGCTTTCCGACTCTGGCGGAGTTCCTCGCCGCGCACGGATACCGAACCGCGGGTTTCGTGGCCAATCTCGGTTACTGCGGATGGGAATCGGGGCTGGCGCGAGGGTTCATGCACTACGAGGACCAGCCCATCTCGCTTCCTCAGCTGGGGGAGAGCCTCGGGCTGTTCCGGGAATGGGTCGATACTCCGCTGGTGCACCGTCTGCTGGGGAGTGATCAGAACTGGGTACGGAAGAGCGCCGCTCAGGTCACCGATGCCTTTCTGGGCTGGTTGCCGCGGTCGTCCGCGCATCCGTTCTTCGCGTTCCTCAACTACTATGATGCGCACGCTCCCTACATGCCGCCTGAGCCATTCCGGAGCCGCTTCGCGGAAGGCCCGCCTCGCGGCGGGCTCAGTCCGCTGCACCGCTGGACGGCATCGCCGCTCGGGCCTCCTCCCTCCCCGGCCGAGGTGCGGGCCGAACGGGATGCCTACGATGCTTCGATCGCGTACATGGATCACCACATCGGCCGGCTTCTGGACGCTCTGAGACGGACCGGGGTTCTCGACCACACACTTCTCATCATCGCCTCGGACCATGGAGAAGAGTTCGGCGAGCATGGACTCTATGATCACGGCAACAGCCTGTATATCGAGGGAATCCACGTCCCGCTGTTCCTCTCGTTGCCGGGCCGCCTGCCGAAGGGAGTCGTGGTGGATGGAGCGGTCAGTCTCCGATCCCTGCCCGCCACGATCGCGCGGCTGACGGGACTGGAGGAGGAGATGCCGTTTCCGGGGCCGTCGCTTTCCGCCCGCTGGGACGGGTCGGCGAACGCCCCTCCCGTGAGCGAGGACGGGCCCGCGTATCCCGCCGTTCTCTCGGAGGTGGAGTTCGCGCCTCGCCTCCCGGATTGGTTTCCCGTCTCCCGAGGCGACATGCGCTCCATCGTGCTCGATGACAGGCACTACATCCTGAACGGGGACGGGACGGAAGAGCTCTATGATCTGGCCGAAGACCCGAGCGAGCGGACGGACCTGACGGGCAGGGCGGGGGCCCGCGGCGGAATCGAGACCCTGCGGCGCGCGTTGCGCTCGGCGCTGGACGGTGGTCCATGAACCGGCGCGCGCGATCCGTCCTCCCGGGGCCCCCGCTTGCCGGCGGGCTGGCGCTCACCGCCGGCGGGCTGGCCCTGGCCGCCGGCGGGCTGGCCCTGCCGCCGGGGCATACGGCGAGCATGCTGACGGGCTCGGATCCGGCTACTCCCGTGCTCGTGCTGGGTCTGTGGTTGTTCAAAGGAGTGTGCGTCGTGAACGGCGTGCTCCTGTGCGCGATGGGCTGGACCTCCCGAGTCTCCGGCTTCGGGCCGGCGGAGGTGGCGGAGGCGGGCCCGTTCCCAGCCAGCGGGGCGTCCGGCTCCCGGCCGGGAGGCGTCGCGGCGTTCGGAGTGCCCGGCGGTTTGCCTCGGCGAGACGCGGTGCTGCTCTCCGGGGTGCTGCTGGCGGCGCTCTCGTTTCGGCTGGTTCACCTGTCGGACGGCCTCTGGTTCGACGAGATCCTCACCCTGCGGAACTACGTCAGCCTCCCGCTGGGCCGGATCTTCACCACCTTCGACAGCCAGAATCAGCACCTTCTGTATTCGATCGCGGCCCGGGTCACAACGGTCCTGTTCGGTCCCGGAGCCGCCCCGCTCCGTTTGCCCGCGGTGCTGTTCGGGGTGGGCAGCGTGTGGGCGCTCTTCTGGTTCGGCACCCTCGTCACGTCCCGGCGGGAGGCGCTCCTGGCGGCGATGCTGATGGCGGTGTCCTACCACCATGTGTGGTTCTCGCAGGACGCTCGGGGGTACACGGGCCTGCTGCTGTGGACCCTGCTCGGATCGGGCCTGTTCCTGCGAATCGTACGCAGCGGCGCATGGACCGGCTGGAAGCTTCCGGCGGCGTACGGCATAGTGATGGCTCTGGCCTTGTATACGCACATGACGGCGGCGGTCATCCTGGCCGCCCACGCGGCGATCGCGCTCGCGGCGGCCCTCACCCGCCGGTCCTCCTTGGTGCCGGCCGGGGCCGGTCTGGGACTGGCCGCCGCCTTTTCGCTGCAGCTCTATGCGCCCGTCCTGCCCCAGATGCTCAACACGCTGCTCACTCCCACCATGTCGGGTGTGAGCATTGAATGGCGGAATCCGTTCTGGCTGCTGCGGGAAAGCCTCACCGTGCTGGGGCGAGGCGTCCCCGGTGGTTGGGTGAGCCTGGTGGCCGGAGTCCTCGTGGTCGGGATCGGTGCGCGCAGCTACCTGCGACGGGATTGGATCGACGTGGCCGTGATGCTGGCGCCCGCGGCGATTCTGGGAGCTCTGGTGGTCGGTCTCGCCCAGACTCTTCTTTTTCTCGGCGGGTTTTGGCATTCTGATTCTGATGCGGGGTTTTTTCGCCCTGTCAGCCGCCGCCGCGCCGCGCCGCGCGACAGGGGTGGCCAGCGCGGCCGCGCTGGCTGTGGTCGCGGCGAGCGCGATCACGGTGCCTGGAGCGTGGGGACCCAAGCAGGACTTCGAGTCGGCGGCCCGTTTCGTGGAGACCGCGCGGAGAGCGGCGGACGCGGTGGTGACGGTGGACATGAGCGTTCTGCCCTACGAGGATCATCGCCAGGATGGCTGGATCGCGGTGGCCAACGCCGAGGAGCTCCGGAGCGTGGAGGATGCCCACGACCGAACGTGGCTCCTCTACACGTTCCCCAACCGTCTGGCCGCGGTTCACCCGGACGTGTGGGCTCGTGTGCAGGCTCGATATCGCAGGGCCGCCGCGTTCGACGGAACCGTGAACCAGGGGACGGTCGTGGTGATGGTGAGGGAGTGACGGCTGTGGGAGATCGAACAGGGATGGTGCGCGAGCGAGCGCCCGTGGATGTAGAGGTGGTGGGCGGCCAGCCCGGCGCCGAGTTGAAGCGCGAAGTCTCCGTGGTGATCCCGGCGTTCAACGAGGCGGCGCACGTGGCGGATGAAGTGCGTGCCGTTCGGGAGACTCTGGAACGGACAGGCTGGCGCTACGAGGTGATCGTTGTGGACGACGGGTCCGGGGACGGGACCGCGCGGGCCGCGGCGGCGACGGGAGTGCGCGTTCTCCGGCACGCCCGGAACATGGGCTACGGTGCCGCTCTCAAGCGCGGGATCGAAGCGGCGCGGTACGGTTGGATCCTGATCACGGACGCGGATGGAACTTATCCGGCCGACTCGATTTCCTCACTGCTCGACGCGGCACCGGAGAACGACATGGTGGTGGGAGCGCGGATCGGCCGGCGGGTCAAGGTGCCGTTGATACGGCGTCCGGCCAAGTGGTTGCTGCGCCGCTTGGCCAGCTATCTGGCCGGTCAGCGCTTGCCCGATCTCAATTCGGGCCTTCGGCTCATGAGGCGCTCGCTGGTTCAGCGCTACGTGACTCTGCTCCCGTCCGGCTTCTCCTTCACCACCACGATCACGCTCGCGGCCGCCTGCAACGGGCATCCCGTCCAGTACGTGCCCATTGACTACCGGGCGAGGCTGGGGGACTCCAAGATTCGTGCGTGGCATGCCTACGAGTTCACGCTGCTGATTCTGCGCACGATCGTGTTCTTCAATCCTTTGAAGGTGTTCATCCCGGTGGGTGGAGTTCTGGCGCTGGCAGGCACCGCGAAGTTCATCTACGACATCACGCTCGACAACCTTTCCGAGAGCGCGGTGCTGGCGTACCTGGCGGCGCTCATCATCTGGATGGTGGGCCTGCTCGCGGATCAGAACGCGCGCATCGCGATGAATCGGTGATGCGATGGAAGCTCGGGTTCCGGATCGCCATCAGCCTCGCGGTTCTGGGGTCACTCCTCCTGCTGTTGCCCTGGGGCGAGGTCCGCGGCGCCGCAAGCCGACTGCCCGGCCTGGTGTGGCTGGGGGTTCTGGGCGGCTTCCTGGCCGGACACCGGCTGGGCGCGGCCAAGTGGAGGCTCATGGTCAACGTAGGTCGAGCGGGGCTCCGGCCACGGCAGGCGCTCCGCTGTTACGCTTCCGGGCTGTTCGCCAACCTGTGCCTGCCCAGCATCGTGGGGGGTGACGTCCTGCGGGCGGCCATGGCGGGCCGGGCCACGGGCCGGCCGGAGGCGGCGGTTCTGGGTGGGATCGGCGACCGGCTGAGCGATGTGGCGGCGCTGGCCCTGCTGCTGGGCGCGGGAGCCCTGCTGGCGCAGGGCGCGCTTCCGGATTGGGGAGGGGCCGCGGCCATGGCGGCGGCGCTCGTCGGTTTGGGGGGCGGCGCTCTTCTGGTCCGGATGCTGGCCCGTCGGCGCCTCTCGGAGTGGCCGCGGCGGTTGCGCTGTCCGATCGGGCGGAGCCTGGTGGCGGCGCGGCGGCTGGCCCGTCATCCTGGAGCGGCCGGCCTGGCTCTGCTCATCTCCCTCGCCATGCAGTCCGGATTCGTGCTCCTGAACGCCTGGATCGGACGGTCGATCGGGATCATGCTGCCGGTCGGCGTCTGGTTCCTGGCCTGGCCGCTGGCCAAGCTGGCCGGCCTGCTGCCCGTGAGCCTGGGAGGGCTCGGCATCCGTGATGCGACCCTGGGCGCCATCCTGGCGCCTATGGGCGTGCCGCTGGCGTCGGGGGTCGTCGCTTCCCTGATCTGGCAATCCGTGCTGATCGCGGGAGGGCTCGTGGCCGGCGGGATCGCCCTGCTGCTACGCGGGCCGGCCCGCGGGCGCTTCACGCGATCCGGGTCTGAGGGGGTGGGTGAGGCCGGTCCGCTCGGCGGGACGGTGGATCCGTCCGAGACGGTGGTGAGCCCGCTCGGTGGAGCCTCGGATCCGCTTGGCTGAGTGCCGAAGCCACACGGGGCGACCCGAGGCGCGTCCGGGAGAGCTCGAGACCGGGGTGGAGCGGCCCAGGGTCCTGATCCTGGGCGCCGGGCCCGCCGGCGTGGGTGCCGCCTTCGGGTTGGGTGGAACCGGCGCGTTCCGCGTGACAGTCGTGGAGCAGAAGCGGGTGGTGGGCGGAAACGCCGGGAGCTTCGAGTTGGAGGGGCAACGGGTGGACTACGGCAGCCACCGTCTACACCCTGCCTGCGATTCCCGCATTCTCTCGGAGATCCGTGGATTCCTGGGCGAGGATCTCCTGTGGAGGCCTCGGCACGGGCGCATTCGCTTGAGGGGAAGATGGGTTCATTTTCCGCTCAAGCCCGTCGATCTCCTGCTTCACCTGGATCCGCGGTTCACCCTGGGAACGGCCCGCGACATGGTGCGCCGGATGCTGCCGGGAACGCCGGAGGGGGGGAGCACCTTCGCCTCGGTCCTCGAGGCGAGCCTCGGGACCACCATCTGCCGGGACTTTTATTTTCCGTACGCCCGCAAGATCTGGGGGAGGGAGCCCGAGGAACTCTCCGCCACACAGGCGCGCCGCAGGGTGGCCGCAAACTCGTTCGGGAAGCTGATCCGCAAGGTGCTCGGGCACCTGCCGGGAGTGAGGCCGGTCGGCTTCGACCACTTCTACTACCCCCGAGGCGGGTTCGGCGCCATCAGCGAGGCGTACGCCCGGGCGGCGCGGGAGCGGGGGGTGGAGTTCCGCCTGGGCTGGCGCGCCGACCGCCTGGAGCACCCGGAGTCCCCGGGAGCTCCGTTTCGAGTCGTGATCCGTAGGGGAGATGAGGCGCAAACCCTCGAAGCGGATCGGATCTGGTCGACCCTCCCGATCAGCGCGTTCGCACGCATCTCGTCGCCGCGGCCACCGGCGAGCGTGCTCGAGGCCGCGCAGAGGATCGAGTACCGCTCCATGCTCCTGGTGTATCTGACCCTCGAGGTGGACCGTTTCTCCGAGTTCGACGCCCATTATTTCCCCGGTCCCGAGGCGCGGATCACGCGGCTGTCGGAGTGCAAGAACTACTCTTCCTCCTCGCGTCCCGCGGGACGTACCACCCTGTGTGCGGAGCTTCCGTGCGCGTCGGAGGGTGCCCCGTGGGAGATGAGCGACGAGGAACTGGGTGCGCTCGTGCAAGGAGATCTGAGCAACGCCGGGATTCCCGTCGATGGGCTCGTGCGTGCCATACACGTGCGACGGCTGAGGTTCGCCTATCCGATCTATCACCGGGACTACGAGCGACCTTTTCGCGCCCTGGACGAATGGGTCGGTGGGCTTCCGGGAGTCCTCTCGTTCGGCCGGCAGGGGTTGTTCGCGCACGATAACACCCACCACGCCCTGTTCATGGCGCGCTGCGCGGTAGAATGCCTGGATCCGTCGGGTTTCCATGCGGACCGATGGGAGGCCTACCGGAGAATCTTCGAGACGCACGTGGTGGAGGATTGAGCTTGGCGGCCGATGTGGCTGGGACGCGTGGTCGCGAGGCGATATCCGTAGCGGTCGCCTCGTTCCGGCGTCCGTCGCTCCTCGCGGAGTGTCTTGCCTCGCTCCGCTCCCAGGCCGTGAAGGACGGTGTCGAGATCGTCGTGGCGCGGGCAGGCTCCGCCCAGGAGGTCGAGCGCCTGGAGCGAAGCTTTCCGAGCGTTCGGTTCGTGCGTGCGCCGGAGGGAAGCCCGGTCCCGGTGCTGCGCGGATTGGCGCTCTCTTCGGCCCGGGCACCGCTGATCGCTCTCACGGAGGACCATTGTGTGTGCGCGGGGGACTGGCTGGTCCACCTGACGGCGGCGTTGCGGGAGGGCGCGGACGTGGTGGGCGGAGCGATGGACAACGCCCAGCGGGACCGGCTGGTGGATTGGGCCGCGTTCTTCGCCGAGTACGGCTTCTTCGGGGCCCGGGCCGGACGCGCCGGGTCGGCGCCAGACCCCACCGGCGCCAACGTGGCGTATACGGCGGCGACGGCCCGAGCCGTGGCTGAATGGGCCCGGGCCGGCCTGTGGGAAAACGTCGCGCACGATAGATTGAGGGCTCGGGGCGCCCGGTTCGCGTTCAGGCCGGAGGCGAGAGCGTATCAGAACCAGAACTACCGGCTGGCAGATTTCTGTCGAGACCGTTTCCGGCACGGGAGGGACTATGCGAGGCGGCGGCTGGTGGACGAGGGCGGCCGGCAGCGGTGGCGTCGACTCGCACTCGTCCCCGGACTTCCCGTCCTGCTGTGGTTTCGTGTGGCCGCCTCGGCGGATCGCCGGCACCGCCCCTTTCTTCTCGCCGCGGCTCCCTTCACGCTTCTGTTCTTGAGTTGCTGGTCCGTGGGCGAGTTCTCCGGCTACCTGTCCGGTGGGACGCGAGGGTAGGTCGTTGACCGACCGTGCGCCCGACCTGTCGGTCGTCGTCCCCTCGGTGAACGGCTGGGAGGAGCTGCGGGGAAGCCTCTCCGCGTTGAGAGCCCAGACGGGCGACGTGCGCCTGGAGATCGTGGTCCCGGAGCGGGTGGGGCCGGAGGTTCGCGAGCCTCTGGCTCGCAGCTGTCCCGAAGTCCGTGTGATCGAACTGGCTCCGGGGACCACGATCCCCCACATGCGGGCCAAGGGCTTCGAGCTGGCCCGCGCTCCCGTGGTGGGTGTGATCGAAGATCACGTCATCGTGCCCGCCGACTGGGCGACCCGGATGCTGGAGGCCCATGGTCAGGGGGCCGAGGTCGTGGGCGGTTCTGTCGAGAACGGTGCCACCGAACGGTGGTCGGACTGGGCCGCATTCCTGTGCGAGTACTCGCACTGCCTGGATCCGAAGGCGGGGCCGGCCGAGTGGCTCACCGGCAACAACGTCACCTATCGGCGGGAGCTGCTGGAGCGGTATCGCCGGGTGATCCTCGAGGGAGGATGGGAGAACAGGCTCCACGATGCGCTCCGGGCGGACGGAATCACGTTGCTGTGCCGTCCCGACATTCGGGTGCTCCACGACAAGCATTTCTCGGTACGCGGGTATCTGGAGCAGAGGTATCTGTATTCACGCGCCTACGCGGGCGCTCGGGTGGAGGGATGTGGCGCCATCACCCGCCTGGGGTACGCCGCGGGGGCTCTGCTCTTGCCCCCGGTCCTCGCGCTGCGGATCATCTCCGGCGTCCGGAAGTCCGGCCGGTATGGCGCGGAGCTGATCCGCTCGCTCCCGCTTCTGCCTATCTTCGTCGGGAGTTGGGCGTTAGGGGAGCTGGTGGGGTCGGTGGCCGGTCCCGGCGACGCGTTGGGGCGAGTGTGTTGACCGGGGAACGAGCGTCCACCTGAGGGGACGAGCATGACGAGAGTGGGCTTGGCGGGCCTCGGTAACGCGGCCCGCACGCTGCACCTTCCGGCGCTTGCCGGCTTGAGGGACGTGGAGATCGTGGGAGGTTGCGATCCCGACGCCGGGAGCCGCGAGCGAGTGGCGCGGGAGCACGGGTGCCCGACCTTCCCGAGTCTGCCCGAGCTGTTCGAGCGGGGCCGCCCGGAGGTGGTGATCGTCTGCACCCCGCCCCGGAGCCACATGGAAGTCTGCCTCGAAATCCTGGAGGCCGGTGCCCACGTGATCTGCGAGAAGCCCTTCGCCACCAGCGTGGAGGAGGCGGATCGGATCATCGAGGCTGCGGGCCGGACCGGCCGGCGCGTGGCCATGAACCACGAGTTCAGAGAGATGCCCATCTTCCGTGCGGTGCGGGACTGGATCGGAACGCCGCCCGTGGGGGATCTGGTGTTCGCCCAGGCCTGGCAGACCATGGATCTCCCGCCGTGGGAGGAGAAAGGCTGGCGCTCGCACCTGCTACTCGGGACGCTGTTCGAAGCGGGAATCCACCTCATCGACTACATGCTCTACCTGTTCGGTGAACCTCCGCGCGCCGTCAGCGCGGTTCACTCCAGCTGTGGAGCCCATCCGGAGGATTCCGATGCGGTGGCGCTTGTGACGCTACGCTTCGGAGAGGGCCGTCTCGCCCAGGTGACTCAGAACCGACTCTGCCGGGGCGCGACCCAGTACTTCGAGGTGCGAGCGGACTGCTCCGAGGCATCGCTTCGAGCCTCTTTCGGAGGTAGGGCCCGGTTGAGCGCCGGCCTGTTTCGGAGTACGCGGCCGCACGTACGCTGGGAGTGGGGTTCCTCCGGAATCGCGTGGCGTGAGCGGGGCGGCAAGCGATCCGCGATCGACCGTAATCCCAGAGATCCCGCGATGGTCGGCACCCGGCGTCTGCTCGAGAAGACCCTGAGCGGGTTCCGCGAAGGGCGGGCGCCCCCGGCCAGTGCGGAGGACGGACGGATCTCTCTGGAAGTCCTGGCAGCCTGCCACGAGTCTGCTGACGCGGGCCGGGAGATCGAATTGGGGACGGGAGCGCCCCCGCACCTGCGCTCGCTGCGCCTCGCCTGACGGGGCCGGATGGCACGCGGGGCCGAGGACGAGAAGCCTGCCGCTCGCCGTCCGGAGGCGCCGGGGGGGCCGCTCATCCGGTGGCTTGCCGAGCACAACCTGCTGCGCGGACCGTTTCTGTTCGTCGATTACTGGGCCAGCGTCCTTCGCCTGGACGGCGTCGTCCCGCAGGCCCACGTGGACGGCGATCTCCTGCACCGGGCCCTGTTCCGGGCGGGCCTGGACCGTCCGGACCTCGAGATTCCGAGACTCCGGTACTATCTGGCCTTGTTCCTGGTCGGACCTCTTCTGGTTCCCTTCCGCTTCTTCCGGCGCCTGGGGCCCTACCGCGTCCGCTTCCGAAGGCGGTTGGGCCACACGCTGTTCGAAGCCCTGGAGCCGTACCTGTTGGAACTCGAGGAGCGCGGAGCGGGTCGCGTACGGGTGCGCAAGGGCGAGTTGGTGCTGGCCGATGATGTCCTGGATCCGCGAACCGTCTCGGGCTTCACCAGCCTCTTCTACGCCGCCTACAAGCTCCCGCTCGCCTCTCTGACCGCGATCCTTCTGGTCGCGATCCTGGCGCCGCTGCTCAACGCGGCGGGCTGGCTCCACCTGGTGATGGAGTACTGGGTCCCGGTCGGCTTCCCGCTCCTCGTGCTCCTGCTCTACGCGGTACACCGAAACTGGGCGACGGCCCTCCTCGGCGCGCTCCCGGTCCTGTTCGGTCGCTACCTGGTCGAGGTGCTCCGACCGGCGGGCCGCGGCACCTGGGCCCCGTTCTTCTGGGCCCTGGCCGGCCTGTTCGTCCTGTACGTACTGGCCGAGTGGCTGTTCATGCCTCGCCCGGTTCCGCCGGTGCTGCTCCTCTACTCGACCGACGGGCCCGGCCGGCCGTACCGTCGTGAAGGGGATGCTCCCTACTGGCTGGCAGGCGGGACCTACTGGGTGTGGCGCTACATGATGCTGACGCCGGCCGAACTGAATAAGTTCTGGGAACGGGACTGGGAGCGGACCGAGCTGTGGATTCGGGCCGACGGTCCCGGGGCGGGCGCGCTTGAATGGGTCGTGATCGACGCCCACTACCGGGAGCTGTGGATTCCGTGCGGCCGGCTGGGTCCCGCGGAGCGGCTGGAGCGGCACCGGGAGCGAGCCATCCACGATGGCGCCCACGGCCGGCCCGGAGTGTGGCTGGTCGAAGTCGATGCGAACCTGCTGTTTCACACGCCGTTCGTGCGGACCGTCTCCTACCTGCCCGAAGGGGAGGATGTGCCCGTGCGCAGCCTCCGCCACCTGGCGAGCGCACTGTTCAAGCGGGGAGCCGGAGACGAGGTGGAGGAGTGCCTCCACTCGCTGGACGAGCTGAAGCTGCGCTCGGGCGCCGACGTTCTGGAGGACATCCCCGAGGCGTTCGCGGGGTTGGCGGCCCGGCACATGCTGTCGCTGCCGTGGCGCTACTGGCGATATCCGTTGGGCGCGCAGCGGAAGCGCGAACGAAGGCTGTATGAAACGGTCCGTTCCGAAGCCGCGCCGCTGGCCGCGGACCGCGACCTGCAGATCAAGGAGCATGTGCGGTGACGTACCATGATCTCGATCTTCGCCTCATCGAAGCGCTTCAGGCCGATGGGCGGCGTTCTCTTCGTCAGCTGGCCCAGGACCTGCACGTCTCTCCCAGCACGGTGGGCAACCGGTTCGCGGATCTGCTGGAGCGGGGCGTGATCAAGGGGTTCAAGCCGATCCTGGACTATCGGAAGCTCGGCTTCGGCCTCGTGGCGCTGACCAAGATCAAGGCGCGGGGTGAAGCGCTGCCGGCCATAGTGGAAGCGCTGGGCCGCGCCTCCCGTGTCACCCACGTATACGAGATCACCGGCGACTTCGACATCCTGGTGATCGGACGCTTCCGGGATGAGATGGAGATGAATCGGGAGATCAAGCGCATGCTGAGCTTGCCAGGGATCGAGGGGACGAACACGTCCATCGTGCTGTCCGCCGCGAAGGAAGGTGCCGACATCGACCTGCGCGGTGAGTCCGAACAGGGTTGACGGAGGCCGAGGGTCTGCGGCCGTGCCTCCCCGTCCCTCGAGCGGTGGGCGCGGGCCGGGGTTCGCCGCTCGCCGCCGGGAGCTCGCCCTGGCGGCGCTCGAGCGGCGAGTGGTGGCCTGCCGGCGGTGTCCGCGGCTGGTGGCCTGGCGCGAGAGGACGGCGCGGGAGAAGCGGAGGGCCTTCGCGGACCAGACCTACTGGGGACGCCCCGTGCCCGGCTTCGGAGACGCCGACGCCTGGCTGTTGGTGGTGGGCCTGGCGCCGGCCGCGCATGGGGCCAACCGGACCGGCCGCATGTTCACGGGAGACCGCTCAGGTGAGTGGTTGTTCCGGGCTCTGCACCGGGCCGGCCTGGCCAATCGGCCCGACTCCGTCACGAGGCGGGACGGGCTGGAGCTCAGGGGCACGTTCGTCACCGCCGTGATGCGGTGCGCCCCACCGCAGAACCGGCCGCTCCCGGAGGAACGCGATCGGTGCCGCCCGTATCTGGAGCGTGAGCTGGATCTGCTCACCGGAGTGCGCGTGATCGTCGCCCTGGGCGGATACGCGTATGCCCAGGTGTCGCGGCTCCTTCGGGATCGCCAGGCCGGCGTCCCCTCTCCGATGCCGCGATTCGGGCATGGCGTCGAGGTGGGGTTGGGCGGCGGCCGCTCGCTGCTCGCGTCGTATCACCCCAGTCAGCAGAACACCTTCACCGGCAAGCTGACCGAAGAGATGTTCGACGCGGTGTGGCGCCGGGCCGTGCAGTTGGGCGCTGCCCCAGGCCGGGCTGTCTCGCCTCGGGGCGGAAGGTCCTGACCCGCGCCCGGGAAGCTCCGACCCGCCCTCGGGGGAACCGAATGTCGGACCCGCCCCGGAGGCTCTCCGCCCGGGGACCGGAACCACTTGCTGTAGTTGCTTTACCACGGCCACCCCTGCCCTACAATGCCTTTACATCATTGTAAAGCGATTGCTGGCGGAAGGGTTTCGGCTACGGTTCGATCCGGAGGCCGAGTCCCCAGAAGTTCTCGTCCACAGTGCGGAACCGGCCCATGGGTGACGGGCCGAAATGGCCGCGGCCCTCGAGGCGGATGACGAAGCCCTCCACTCGAAAGCCCACGCCGCCCACGCCGGTTCCGGCCGCCTCCTGGGTGAGGCTGGTGATGCGCACGTCGGCAGCGACGTAGGGCCACACGTTCCGGCTCGCCACCCGGCTGCCCGGGTCGTACTCCAGCCCGGCCTGGCCCGAGGTGCGCTCCGTGTTGGTGGCGCCGAAGTTGTAAGCTCCGCCCACGTACACCCTCAAGTCGCGGTGAAGGTGGCGGGCCAGCAGCAGCTCGAAGCCTTCCTGACTCACCTGTTTCAAGTCGGGCGAAAAGCGATTGACGTAGTCGTCGCCGAAGTGCGAGCTGATGTGGCGCAGCTCGATCCGCGCCTCCCAGTCCCGGTATCCGAACGAGACGGGTGCTCCGACCCGGAAATCCGCGTTGATCAGGTCCTTCTGGGAGGTCTCCATGAAGAAGCGCGAGAAGATACCGACTTCGAATCCCACCACGATGGAGGGGGCATCCGCGCTCTCGCGCTGGAGCCGGACCACGGGCAGTCGGTGGCCTATCGACACCTCCGCCTCGATGTTTCGGCCATCGAAATCCGAGGGTTGGGGACCGTCGTCCAGGTTCGGCCGATCGGCGAGGACGAAGCCTCCGCGCAGCCACGTGTCGCGCGGATCGGCCAGCAACGGCGCGAACGCCGTCGTGTCGGGAAACCAGCGTACGCCCCTGGCGACCGAGTCGGCCCGGCTCCGGATCGTGTCGACCCGCGCGGCGGATGGTGGAGAGGCCATGGCCGCCGACGCTGTCAGAAGCACGCACCACGGCGCCAGTCCGGCCGCCACGCGAAGGCGAGCGCGACCTCCCCGGCCGGCCGCCGGCGCCGCCGCGCCTACGAGCTGCGGCCGACCTCGAGCATCCGCTCCACGGCGCGCAGGGCGCGCGTCCGCACCTGCGGCGGGACTTCCACCTCGTAGCGCATCTCCTCGAGGGAGGTGAGCGTCTTTTCGAGCGTGATCTTCTTCATGTGGGGGCATAGGGTGCACGGCTTGACGAACTCCAGTTCGGGGTGGGCCTCCTGGACATTGTCCGACATGCTGCACTCGGTGATCATGATCACGCGGCGGGAGCGGGCCCGATCCAGGTAGCCGATCATTCCGCTGGTCGAGCCGACATAGTCCGCCGCATCGCATACCGCGGGGCTGCATTCCGGATGGGCGATCACCTCGATCCCCGGGTACTGGGCGCGGTAGGCGGCGATCTCCTCGACGGTGAACTGCTCATGCACCACGCAACGGCCCCGCCACGAGAGGATCCGGACATCGGTCTGGGCGGCGACGTTCTGCGCCAGGTATTCGTCGGGAAGGAAGATCACGGTGTCGCTGCCGAGCGATTCCACCACCGCGACCGCGTTGGCGGACGTGCAGCAGATGTCGGATTCGGCCTTGATCGCCGCGGGCGTGTTCATGTAGGTCACCACCGGAACGCCCGGGTGCCGCCGCTTGAGCCGGCGGACGTCCCCGACCGTGATGCTCTCCGACAACGAGCAACCGGCCTCGAGGTCCGGGATCAACACCGTTCGCTCCGGATTGAGGATCTTGGCGGTCTCGGCCATGAAGTGGACGCCGCAGAACAGGATGACCTCCGCCTCGGCGTCGCGGGCGGCCCGGGCGAGTCCGAGAGAATCCCCCGTGAAGTCCGAGATCCCGTGGAAGATGGCCGGAACCATGTAATTGTGCCCGAGAACCACCGCCTTCCGTTCCTGCTTGAGGCGGTTGATCCGGGCGATCAGCGGCGCGTACATCTCCCATTCGAACGGAGGGATGCTGTCACGCACCTTCGGGTAGACGCGCTCGTTCAGCTCGGCGATCGCGTCGTCGTATTCTATCGTTTGCGGCAATGCGCCCTCCCGCACGATTCTAGAAGCGGTTTACCAACCCGGGGGAACTCGAATCCCCCGGTACGGAACCGGGCGATACAAGAGAAACCGACCCGCGGGAAAAAGTTCCCGGGAACGACGCGACCCCCGCGGTTCCGGGCCCAAAGATAAGGCGGTGTCCGTGAGGCGACAGTCCCTCGAGCCGGAGAGCCCCGTGGAAGACGGGTCGGAGGAGGAGGTGGAGAGCCGGCCGCGAGGCGACGTGGAGCGGACGCTGGCGGAGTTGCGCGCGGCGATTCGGCGCCACGACTACCTCTACTACGTGCGCAACGCGCCCGAGATTTCGGACGAGGCGTACGACGAGCTGTTCCGGAAGCTGCGGCAACTGGAGTCACGCCATCCCGATCTGGTGACGCCCGACTCTCCGACCCAGAGGATCGGAGCCCCGCCGCAGGAGGAGTTCCCGGTCATCGAGCACGCCGCTCCGATGCTGAGCCTGGAGTCGGATGTGAGCGAGGACGGTTTGAGACGCTTCCTCGAGCGCGTTGCCCGAGCTCTCGAACGGGACCGGCTCGCGTTCATCGCGGAACCGAAGTTCGATGGCCTGTCCGTGGAGCTGGTCTACGAGAACGGGCGCCTGGTGCGCGCCGCCACGCGTGGCGACGGCATTCGCGGCGAGGGTGTGACCGGAAACATCCGCACGATTCCGTCCATACCACTGCGTCTGCGGGATGCGGAGAGCGCCGTGCCGGCCTTCCTGTCGGTGCGGGCGGAGGTCATCATGAGGATCACCGCCTTCGAGGCGCTCAACGAGCGTCTCCTGGCGGAGGGACGACCTCCGTTCGCCAACCCCCGAAACGCCGCGGCCGGGTCTCTGCGGCAGCTCGACCCGGCGGTCACGGCGGCGCGTCCTCTGGATGCGTACGTGTACGATGTTCTGTCCGCCGACGCGCTGGACGCGGCCACGCAGTGGGAGGTGCTCGCGCTGCTGAGGGCGTGGGGCTTCCGGGTGAACGATCGGGAGCGGCGGGTGGGCTCGCTGGAGGAGATCCTGGCGTTCCACCGGGAGCTGGAGGAGGTTCGCGACGACCTGGATTACGAGATCGACGGGGTGGTGATCAAGTTGGACGACCTGGCCGCTCGCCGGCGGCTCGGGTCGACTTCGCACCATCCCCGCTGGGCGTACGCGCACAAGTTCCCTGCCCGGAAGGAGATCACGCGAGTCCTGTCGATCGTGCCCAGCGTGGGTCGTACGGGCGTCGTGACCCCGATCGCCCTCCTCCGGCCGGTGGAGCTGGGCGGAGTCACCGTGAGCCGCGCGACCCTGCACAATCGGGAGGAGGTGGCGCGCAAGGACATACGGGAGGGAGACCGGGTTCGCGTGCAACGGGCCGGAGATGTCATCCCCCAGGTCGTGGAGCGCGTGGAGGAGCCCTCCCGGCGGCGCGGGCCGGCGTTCCGGATGCCGGAGGCGTGCCCGTCGTGCGGGACGCCGCTGCAGGAGAGGGGCCCGTTCACCGTTTGCCCCAACCGGTTCGACTGCCCGGCCCAGCTGGCGGGCAGCCTGCAGCATTTCGGATCGCGCGACGCACTGGATATCGAGGGTCTCGGTGAGGAGACCTGCAAGCTGTTGGTCGGCGAGGGCCTGGTGAGGGATCTCTCGCAGCTGTTCGAGTTGCAGCCGGGCCAGCTGAAGGTGCTCGAGGGGTTCGCCGAGAAGTCGGCGGGCAACCTGATCGAAGCGATTCAGGCGGCCAGGCGCGTGGAGTTGCACCGGTTCATCTACGGGCTTGGGATCCCGGAGGTCGGAGTGGCGGTGGCGCGGGACCTGGCCCGCCATTTCGGGAGCCTGGAGCGTCTGCGGGCGGCCGACGAAGCGGACCTCGAAGCCGTGGAAGGGATCGGGCCGGTGATGGCGCAGCGCATCGCCGGCTTCTTCCGGGAGCCAGGAAACGTCGAGCGCCTGGATCGCCTCCTGGCGTACGTCGAGCCGATTCCTGCCGCGGCTGCCCACGGACCGGAGCCCGCCTCGGAGCCGCTCCAGGGTCTCCGCTTCGTGTTCACGGGTGGATTGAAACGATTCGATCGCCGTGCCGCGGCTGATCTTGTTCGGTCGCTGGGCGGCCAGATCACCACCTCGGTGAGCGCGCGGACCGACTACGTCGTGACGGGAAAGCATCCCGGCAGCAAGCTCGAGCGGGCCCGGGAGCTCGGGGTGCGCGTCCTGGCCGAACAGGAGTTCGTGGAGCTGCTGCGGGAGAAGGGCGCGGACGCTCCCCTCACCTCGGGCCGAGCCGAGTGATGGAGAACATCGAGATCGCCGAGGCGCTGGGGCGCGTCGCCGATCTCCTGGAGATCCAGGACGCGAACCCGTTCCGTGTCCGGGCCTACCGCAACGCCGTTCGAACCATCGCGTCGCACGCGGTCCCCCTTCGCAAGCTGGTCTCGGAAGGCGCGGACCTGACCGAGCTGCCTGCCATCGGCAAGGAGATGGCGAGCCACATCGAGGAGTTGGTGAAGACCGGGAAGCTGGGCGTGCTCGACGAGCTTTCGCGCGACGTCCCGGCCTCGCTCATCGAGCTCATGCGTCTGCCCGGAGTGGGAGCGAAGAAGGCACGTAAGCTGTGGCGGGAACTCGGCATCGAGACCATCGAGGCGCTGGAGGCCGAGGCCCGGGCGGGACGCGTCGCCGCACTCGGCGGCTTCGGTGAGAAGACGCAGAGCCGCATCCTGGAGGCGATCGAGACATATCGGAAGCACACGGGCCGCCTCCTGCTCGTGGAGGCCGAACAGCTTATTGCTCCGCTGTTGGAGCACATGCGGGAGACGGCGCTGGAGCGCCTGGAGGTGGCCGGGAGCTACAGGCGCCGGTGCGAGACCATCGGGGACATCGATCTGCTGGCGGTGTCCGAGGAACCCGAGCGGACCATGGAATGGCTGAAGAGCTATCCGGCCGTATCCCGCGTCCTCGTATCGGGAGAGACGAAGACGTCCGTCGTGCTGCGCAGCGGACTCCAGGTCGACCTGCGGGTCGTGCCGCTGGAGAGCTTCGGAGCCGCGTTCATCTATTTCACGGGCTCCAAGGAGCATGGCATCCGCTTGCGTCAACGGGCGCTGGACCGGGGCCTGAGCCTGTCGGAGTACGCCCTTTCACACCACGCTTCGCCGGATGAGCCCGGCCAGGCGGTGGCGGGAGATAGGGAGGAGGCCGTCTACGCGGCGCTCGATCTGCCGTGGATCGCGCCCGAGCTGCGAGAGGATCGCGGAGAGATCGAGGCGGCGGAGCGTGGAGAGCTCCCCGAGTTGATTCGCTTGGAGGACCTGCGAGGCGATCTGCAGATGCACTCCACCTGGTCGGACGGCCAGAACACGATCGAAGAGATGCTGGAGGCGTGCGCGGAGCGCGGTTACGAGTACTTCGCGCTCACCGATCACAGCAAGGCGCTCGCCATGACCGGGGGCCTGGACGCCGACAAGCTGAGGCTCCAGTGGGAGGAGATCGAGCGGATCGCCACCCGCCATCCCGAGATCCGGCTGCTGCGCAGCATGGAGGTGGACGTCCTCCAAGACGGGAGCCTCGATCTGGAGGACGAGCTGCTGGAGGCTCTGGATGTGGTGGTCGTTTCCGTGCATTCGCACTTTCGGCTTCCCGCCGAGCAACAGACCGAGAGGATCCTGGCGGCGATCCGCCACCCCGAAGTGAATATCCTGGCCCACCCGACGGGGCGGCTCATCAACCGCCGCGAGCCGATGGCCTACGACCTGGATGCGGTATTGCGCGTGGCGGCTGAGTGCGGTGTCGCCGTGGAACTCAACGCCCAGCCGACCCGCCTCGACCTTCGGGATACCCAGCTCATGCGGGCGCGCGAGCTGGGCGTGAAGGTGGTCATCAGCACGGACGCGCATCGGGCTCGGGAGCTGGATCTGATGCGATGGGGGGTGGAACAGGCCCGCCGGGCCTGGCTCACGTCGGGGGATGTCCTCAACGCCCTCCCGCTGCAGGGTCTCGTGGCCGCGCTGGGGCGCCGACGGGGTCGCTAACGGGCCGGTTCGGGCCGCTCGACGCCCGTTTCCGCGGACATCGCCTCCCCTGTCCGTTCCGACACGCGGAACTCGATTCCCCGGCTTTCCAGCTCCCGGATGTAGGGCTCGTAGGGGATGGCCCGGTAGGATGGCGCCACCCCTGGGCGCTCGATCACGCCTCGGCCCAGCAGCAGGCCCACGATGGCCAGCGTGAAGCCCGTGGTCCGCTCCATGGCGGTGATCCCGCTGGTCTCGTCCTCCCGGTCCAGAAGGTCCCAGGTCAGCCGGGTCTGCGCGCCGGCGCTCGTCCCCTCGGCCACCACCCGGAGCGCGACCAGATCGGGTTCGCCGGGCCGCTGGAGGAGGGGTTGGGCGCACGCCAGGAACACGTCGCGCGGCACGACCTCGGTATCGCCCACCCGAACCGGCTCGAGAGACAGCAGCCCCAGGTCCCGGATGGCCTTCATGATCACGGCGTGACCCGGGTAGCGTAGCGTCTTGTACTCCAGCCGCTCCACTTCACCCCGGTAATCCCACGGCATGAGCGAGGCGCCACCGGCCGTGTGGAACGCTTCCAGGCGCCCGAGCTCTCCGAACTCGATCTCCTCGAGCTCGGACAGCGCCTCGACCCGGGTGGGCTGGCCGTCCCGCAAGATCCACGAGAGGGTCGTGTTGTAGTCCAGCATCCCCTCCAGGGAGTAGACCACCTGGTAGTTCAGCGGCGGCACCGGATGCTGGGGGAGTCCACCCACGTACATCCGCACGACGGAGGGATGATCCAGCCGGCGGATCCCTTCGGCGGCCAGGATGTTCACCATGCCGGGTGCGAGACCGACATCGGGCACCAGCGAGCAACCGGCCTTCTCGGCCTCCTCGCTCATGGCGATCTGCGCCCGGAGGATCTCCGTGTTTCCCCCGAGGTCGCTGTAGTGGCAGCCGGTCTCGATCGCCAGGCGGGCCAGACTCTGGTTGAAGTAGTACGGGGCGGCGGAAAGGACGATGTCGGCTTCCTCCATCGCCGCCCGCACCGCATCGGCGTCCTGGAAGTCCAGCTTCAGGCCGACGAGCCGGGAATCGGAAGGGAGGAAGGGGGCGGCCCGCTCCGGTTGCACGTCCGCCAGGGTCACGTGCGCCACGTCGCCCTGCGACAGGAGGTCGTACGCGCAGGCCGAGCCCTGCTGCCCGGCTCCCAGGATCAAGAATCGCATTGAAACACCGAGTTCTCGGAGTGATTGTTGCCGGTTCGATGATTTCGACGGCGACATAGATAACAGAGGAGGCGGGTGCCCGACAGGGTGGCCGGCAGCCGGCTGGAGAGATTTCGAGAGGTCCCGAAATGCCGCGCTTCCTGGACATGGAACTGGATCGCCGGGCGCCCGTCCCGGTGGGGCGGCAGCTCGCGGCGCACCTGGCGGGTGTCATACTGGACGAGGTCATCGCGCCCGGCCGGAGATTGCCGAGTGTGCGGTGGCTCGCCCGGCGACTCGGAGTGCACCGCAACACGGTGTCCCGCGCCTACCGAGAGCTCGTCGCGGCAGGCCTGGCTCACTCCCTACAGGGTCGTGGCGTGTTTGCCGGCACCGGGCACGAAAGCGGACCGTATGTCGGGTATGGAGGCTCCCCTGCGGCGTCTCGCGGCCGCCATGGCCATTCGGAAGATGCCTTCCGCCGGTATGTCGCCGCGGAGCGCCGCGCGGGTGCCGCGCGGCCGGCGCTCGCCCGCCGGTTCGCACGCTGGTCCACCCAGGGTGTGTCGGGTGGGCTCACGGTGGTCGAGCCCGAGCCGGCGCTTCGCGAGCTCGTGGCCGCGGAGCTCTCAAGCTCGGGTCTCCAGGCGTGCGGTCGCGATCCGCGTTGGTTGATCGCCGATCCGGCGCGCGGAGAGCTGGGAATTCCGGTCGCCCGCCCCGCCGTTTGCCGGTGGCTCGAAGCGAGGCTGCCGGCGTGGTGCGAGGTGATCCCTCTCGGCCTGCGCGGGGGTTCCCGGGAACTCGAGTGGACGAGCCGCCTGCCCGATCTGAGCGTGGTGGCGGTGGTGACCGGGAGCTCCAGGGTGCGCCGCTTCGCGGCCAGCCGGTTGGCGGGCCGTGCCGGTGCCGGGTTCGGCGTGATGACGCCCCATCCGAGGGATGATCGAGCTCTGGTCAGAGCGCTTCGGATCGCGCGCCCGGTGTTCGCGGACGTCGGCTGCGCGGAGCTCCCGGTCCTGCGGCATGGGCCGTGCGTGGTGACGTTCCGTGTGCTCCGCCGGAGCTGGGTGGCCGGATTGCGGGAATATGTCGTCGACCACGCGCCGGCAGACGGTGCGGCACGGCGCGAGGTCTCTTGACCGGGAACGGCTCTTCCGGTCGCGCGCCGTGGCGGGCGTCATCGCCGCCCGTCGAGCCGGGGTGGAGGCGGCCACAGGCGGACTCGGCCGGGAGACCGGCGGAAGCTTGTAGGGAAACCGTGCATGCAGTATACTCGACGCCCCCCGGGCAGGACTCGCCACGGACAGATCCTGCCGCTGGCCCGTAGTGTAACTGGCAACACGCTTGGCTCTGGACCAAGAGATTCCAGGTTCGAACCCTGGCGGGCCAATCGAGCGTTGGAGACGGGGATGAGGGATCCCCGGACCCGAAGAGGTCGGAGGCACGGAGGGGTGGCCGAGTGGCTAAAGGCGGCGCCCTGCTAAGGCGTTGGGCCGAAAGGCCCGCGTGGGTTCGAATCCCACCCCCTCCGCTCACGCCGTAGAACGGATGGTCCGGACGGGTGGCCGAGCGGCTTAAGGCGCACGCCTGGAGAGCGTGTGGGCACCACAAGTGCCTCGTGGGTTCAAATCCCACCCCGTCCGCCTCTCTCGCCGCATCGGGCGACCTCCCTGGGAGGGGTGGCAGAACGGCAATGCACCGGTCTCGAAAACCGGCGCCCTCACGGGCTTGCGGGTTCGAATCCCGCCCCCTCCGCTTCGACAGCCGTGCGCTCGCCGGGCGTGCCGCCTCACGGTGAGAGCAGCTTCGGCCGGAGGATCTCCGCCCGCGTGTCGCCACTCGCCGTGTTGACGACTCTGTGCACGAGCTCGCTTCCGAACAGCCGTCCGAGGACGTGGTCGAATCGGCGCTGAGCGATGAGCCTTGGACCCGCCGGATCGATGATCTCGAGCGTCGTGTCGAGTTGTTCCCGGCTCCACTCCGGCACGGGGGTATCGATCGGACCCGGCTTCCAGTCCGCGTCCGGCACCAGCGCGTACGTCCACAGGCGGCCTCCTTGATCCTCATGGACATTCCACATGACCGCGGGAGGCGGCGCCTTGCGGTACATGTCGGCGAGCCGTTCCCGGGACAGGTCCTGAGTCGCAGGAAACCACTGCACATCTCGGACGAGTGTCTCAAGGAGCGAATCCGGTTCGCTCCAGTGGTACAGCTCGTACCTCCAGAGGCTGGCGGTCCAGAAGCCGCCCAGGCCGCTTGGACTCACGAGCCACTGGTCCAGCTCGGCGAGTTCCTCCGAGGGTTTTCCGAACGCGGCGGTCTGATTTCCCGAGCGGTCGAGGAGGCGCCGGTTCCCGAGCGGGCGAGATCGCTGATGTTCGGGAAGTCGGTACGGCGAAGTGGACCGTTACGGAACGTCGCCGCTCCCGTCACGCCCCGGCGCCGCTACCGCCGCGTGCCCGGCCGCCGTAAGGTTGCGGGGATCGTCCGCGGCTCGTCCGCGGTCCATCCGCCAACCATGAGGACGGAGCGTATGCAGAGTCGTTGGTCGGACGAGGAGGCCGGCCGCACCGTGGAGCGCCATGCGGTGACGGGCGTCAACGAAGATCTCGCGCTGCGCGTCTACACGACTCGTCTGCTCGGATCGGAGCCTCCTCTGGTCCTCCACGGTGGGGGCAACACCTCGGTCAAGTCGCGGCTCACGGACATCACGGGCCGAGAGCTGGACGTTCTGTTCGTGAAGGGGAGCGGCTGGGACATGGGGACCATCGAACCTCCCGGTCTGCCCGCGGTGCGGCTGGACGGGCTGTTGGAGCTGGCGGCCGTGGAGCGGATGAGCGACGAGGAGATGGTGAAGCTCCTGCGTCGCAACCTGCTGGACCCAGCCTCGCCCACCCCGTCCGTGGAGACGCTGCTCCACGCGTGGCTGCCGCACAAGTTCATCGACCACACACACGCCAACGCGGTCGTCGCGCTCACCGATCAGCCCGACGGCGAGTCCCTCTGCCGCGAGGTCTACGGCGACCGGATGGCCATCGTGCCGTACGTCATGCCGGGCTTCGACCTGGCGCGGACGGCCAGGGAGGTGATGGAGGCCCATCCGGACGCGGAGGGGATGATCCTGCTCAAGCACGGGATCTTCACGTTCGGGGCCACGGCGCGCGAAGCGTATGAGCGGATGATCGAAGGCGTGAGCCTGGCGGAAGAACGCATCGGACGAGGCCGCGCGCGTCGATTCGGCGCGGCCGGGAGCACCGAGACCGGAGATGGGGGCTCCCCGTCCCTCTCCGGCGTCTTCGCGCCCCGGTCGCTCCCGGCGGATCCGGCCCGGCCGAGCGACATCGCCCCGATCCTCCGCGGCCTCCTCGCGGTGCGGTCCGAGGATGAGGACGCGGAGCCCTCCCGTTTCGTGCTGGACTTCCGGACGGGCCCGGCCATCCGCGCGTACGTGGACGGCGAGGACCTGGAGCGCTACTCGCAGGCGGGCACGGCCACGCCCGATCACGTGATCCGGACCAAGCCGTGGCCGCTGATCGTGCCGCCGCCCGAGGAGGGCCGGCTAGACGAGTTCGCCCGGGCCGCGGCGGAGGCCGTGACGGCGTACCGGGAGCGGTATCGGGCCTACTTCGAGCGGCACAACCGCCGGGTGGGAGGGACGAAGAAGCCGCTGGACTCCAGCCCCCGCGTGATCCTCGTTCCCGGAGTCGGCCTGTTCGCCGCCGGTGCCGATGCCCGGGCGGCCGCGATCGCCGCCGACCTGGCCGAGACGACGATCGAGGTGATCGGCGACGCCGAGTCGATGAGCCGCTTCGAGAGCATCCCCGAGGCCGACCTGTTCGACGTGGAGTACTGGTCTTTGGAACAGGCGAAGCTGGGGAGGGCGACGGAGAAGCCGCTGGCTCGGCGGGTGGCGGTGGTGACGGGCGCGGCGGGGGCGATCGGGCGGGCCACGGCGGCGGCGTTTCGCGCCGAAGGCGCCGAGGTGGCGCTGCTCGATCTGCCGGGCACGCGGCTGGAGGAGGCGGCTCGGGAGACCGGCGGGCTGGCCGTGGAGTGCGACGTCACGGACGACGCGTCCGTCGAGGCCGCGCTCGAGGCGGTCGTGGCGGCGTTCGGGGGCCTGGACGTGCTGGTCTCCAACGCGGGCGCCGCCTGGCAGGGAAGGATGGGCGAGGTGCCGGACGCGATCCTGCGCGAGAGCTTCGAGCTCAACTTCTTCGGCCATCAGCGCGTGGCCCGCGCCGCGGTCGGGGTCCTCCTGAGGCAGGGGACGGGAGGGTCGCTCCTGTTCAACGTCTCCAAGCAGGCCCTCAACCCCGGCCGGGAGTTCGGCCCCTATGGAACGCCCAAGGCGGCCACCCTGGCCCTGATGCGCCAGTACGCGCTCGACTACGGGGCGGAGGGCATCCGCTCCAACGCGGTGAACGCGGACCGGATCCGCAGCGGCCTGCTCACGGACCGGATGGTGGCGGAGCGGGCCCGGGCGCGCGGGGTCTCGGAGGAGGAGTACCTGCGTGGAAACCTGCTCGGGCGCGAGGTGACGGCGGACGATGTGGCCCGGGCCTTCGTGTCGCTCGCCCTCGCCCGCAAGACCACCGGCGCCTTCCTCACCGTGGACGGCGGCAACCCGGCCGCGGCGCCGAGGTAGTCGGGACGTGGATTCGGGGAATCGGCGCGGCGGCCCGCTCCGGGATGGTACGGAGCGCCGGGCAGGGTTCCCGGGGACGCCCCTGGATCGCCGCGGATTTTTCCGCCGGGCGGGCGTGTACGCGGGAGCCGCAGCCCTGGCGCCGTCGCTTCAGGGTCTGATCGCCTGTGTCGAGGAAGGCGCCAGACCTCGACGTGGCGACGGAGCGGGAGAAAGGACACAAGGCCGAGCCGGCACGGGACCGGGCTACGGTGAGCTGCTGCCGGCCGGCCCCGAGCTCGCGCTTCCCGCCGGGTTCCGGTACGTGAAGCTGGGGGTCGAGGGCTCTCGCATGTCTGACGGCCGGCTCACGCCCCGCGCTCACGACGGGATGGCCGCGTTTCCCCTGCCCAACGGACACGTCCGGCTGATCCGCAACCACGAGGACCGCGACACGCCACGCCGTGCTACCCTGAGAGGAGATCCGGCCCGCGCCTACGACCCGCGTGGCGGCGGGGGCACGACGTCGCTCGAGATCCGGGTGGACGAGGAGGGCGCCGCCGCGCCGGTCCTGGTGCGCGATTTCCTGAGCCTCAGCGGTACGATCGTGAACTGCGCGGGAGGCCCGACACCCTGGAGAAGCTGGCTGAGCTGCGAGGAGAGCGCGGCGGGCCCCGGCCACGGCTGGGACCGGGCCCACGGGTACGTGTTCGAGATCCCCGTCTCGGCCGAACAGGAGGTGGCGGCCGTCCCCCTGAAAGCCCTCGGCCGGTTCGTCCATGAGGCGGTGGCCGTGGACCCGGACTCGGGGATCGTCTACGAGACGGAGGACCAGGGCCGGGCCGGCTTCTACCGCTTCCTCCCCGACCGGCCCGGGGATCTGCGGGCGGGCGGACATCTCGAGATGCTCGCGGTGAAAGGCCAGCCTCAGGCCAGGCTGTCACGGGGCCAGACGGTCGGAGAGCTCCTCCCCGTGGAGTGGGTGCCGATCAAGGATCCGGACCCGGCAGACGCGGAGCGGCATCCGGATTCCGTGTTCCGGCAGGGACTCGCCCGGGGTGCGGCGAGGTTCTCGCGCCTGGAAGGCTGTTGGCACGGAGACGGGAGCGTATTCTTCCACTCCACCAACGGAGGCGATGCCCGGGCCGGTCAGGTGTGGCAGTACCTGCCCGGCCGCCAGGCGTTGACGCTGGCCTTCGAGTCCCCGAGCCGGCGGGTGCTGGACAGCCCGGACAACATCACGGTCAGCCCCCGCGGGGGCATCCTGATCTGTGAGGATGCGTTCGGCACCTCCCATCTCCGCGGCCTCACGCCGTCCGGCCGGATCTTCGACTTCGCGCGCAACAGGCTCAACCGGCGTGAGTTCGCCGGGGCCACGTTCAGTCCGGGCGGTCGCGTCCTGTTCGTGAACATCCAGGGTGACACCCGAAGCTGGGGGCCCGGAAATCCCGGCATGACGCTGGCCATCTGGGGGCCCTGGGAGGAAGGCCCGCTCTAGCCGGCCTTTCAGCCACCTGTTCTAGCCGGGGATTTCCCGCCAGCCGGTCTGGGGAACGCCTCGGTTCTTTCGTCCTCTCCCCGGCTGGCGCTCAGAGGCTCTCGTACACCCTCCGGAGCTTGGTCTCCGCCAGCGCGGCGATCGGCGCCACTTCCGGCCGGTGGGCGATGGCCAGCAGCGAGGTGGGCCGTGCGATGGCCACCTCCGATCCTTCCTCCCGCCCGGCGACCACCACGTTGCACGGAAGCAGAAGCCCGATGTTGTCGTCGGTTTCCAACGCCTCGTGGGCCAGGTTGGGGTTGCACGCGCCCAGGATGGTGTACGGCTTGAAATCCACCTCGAGCTTGCGGCGCAGAGTCTCGCGCACGTCGATCGAGGTGAGCACCCCGAAGCCTTCCGCGCCGAGAGCCTCCGTGACCCTCTCCACGGCCTGTTCGAACGGTGTGTCCGGCAGGTCCTTTCGGAACAGATAGTCCGCGTCTCTCACTTGGCTGTCCTCTCGGTCGTGGAGGGCCTGGCCGCACACCCGGCCTGGATAGGACGCCCTCCGGTTCTCGTTGTCCCCTCGTGTCGGGGCCGTTCAGCCATCCGCCAGGTCCGCGCGGACCTGGCAGGCCGCCGTGACCATGTTCTCCAGCGCCGGCACGACCTCTCCGTAGGCGCGCGTCTTCAGGCCGCAATCGGGGTTCACCCAGATCCGTTCGGGAGCCAGCACCCCCAGCGACGCCCGGATTCGAGCCGCCATCTCCTCGGCCGGCGGCACCCGCGGCGAGTGGATGTCGTAGACGCCCGGTCCGATGTCGTGCTCGTACTCGAACTCGCGGAACACCTCCAGCAGCTTCTCGTCCGAGCGCGCGTTCTCGATCAGAAGCACGTCCGCGTCCATCCGGGCGATATGGGCCATGATGTCGTTGAACTTCGAATAGCACATGTGGGTGTGGATCTGCGTGGGCGGGCTCGCCACCGAGGTGGCCAGCCGGAATGCGGCCACCGCCCACTCCAGGTAGTCGTCCCATTCGGCGCGCCGAAGCGGCAGTCCTTCTCGTAGCGCCGGCTCGTCCACCTGGATGACTCGGGCCCCGGCCCGCTCCAGGTCCGAGATCTCGTCGCCGATGGCCAGCGCCAGCTGGTTGCAGGTGTCCGATCTCGGCTGGTCGTCCCGCACGAACGACCACTGGAGCATCGTCACCGGCCCCGTCAGCATCCCCTTGACCGGTCGCTCGGTGCAGGACTGGGCACGCCTCCACCACTCCACCGTGATCGGGGCGGGGCGGTGGATGTCGCCGAACAGGATCGGCGGCTTCACGTAGCGCGAGCCGTAGGACTGGACCCATCCGTGACGGGTGAACGCGAATCCCTGGAAGCGCTCGGCGAAGTACTCCACCATGTCGTTGCGCTCGAACTCTCCATGTACCAGCACATCCAGCTGGATGGATTCCTGGAGCTCGATGCAGCGGCGGATCTCCGCCTCGACGAACCGTACGTACTCGTCCCGGTCGATCTCGCCGGTCCGGAACCGGCGCCGGGTTCGCCGGACTTCCGGGTGCTGCGGGAACGAGCCGATGGTCGTGGTCGGGAGCAGCGGAAGTCCGAGCTGCTCACGCTGCAGCGCGGTGCGCTCCTCGAACGGGAGGCTCCGCCGGGCCGTCCCCGGATCGACGCCGGCCAGCCGTTCGCGCACCCGTGGATCGCGGGCCAAGGCGGAGGCGGCTCGGGATGCGTGGAGGGCGGAGCTGGCCTTCACGCGTGCCTCGGCCCGGGCGGATCCGTCCGACAGGGCCCGGGCCAGCGTCGCCGTCTCCTCAAGCTTCTGATCGGCGAAGGCCAGCCACGAACGGAGCTCCGGGTCCAGCTCGGTCTCTCGCGCCGCGTCGAGAGGGACGTGCAGGAGGGAGCAGGAGGGCGAGACGATCAGGCGGTCCTCGCCCACGGTTGGGGTGAGAGACTCCAGAAGGTCCAGGGAACGGCCCAGATCGTTGATCCACACGTTTCGCCCGTCCACCACTCCGGCCGAAAGGTGCATGCGGGACGGGAAGCCGTGGCGCTCCAGGAGCTCGAGATTGGGCCGGCCCCGGACCAGGTCCAGCCCCAGCCCCTGGACCGGCAGGGAGGCGAGCGTCGGGTACGCCTCTCCCACGTGACCGAAGTAGGTTTGTACCAGCAGGCACGCGTCCGTCGCCTCGGACAGCCGCCCGTAAGCTTCGCTCAACGCCGCGATCTCTCTGGAAGTCCGGTCCTGCACGAAGCACGGCTCGTCCAGCTGGATCCACTCCGCGCCCAGCTCACCCAGACGTCGCACGACTTCGGCGTACACGTCGAGCACCGCGCCGAGGTGGACATCGAGCGGCTCGAAGCCCGCATCTCGCCCCTTGCCCAGGAGTAGGAAGCTGACCGGGCCGACGAGCACGGGGCGGGTGAGGATGCCTCGCTCCCGGGCTTCCCGGAACTCACGAAAAGGCTTGGAGGAAGCGAGCCGAAACGTCTGGCCCTCCCAGAACTCCGGGACGATGTAGTGATAGTTGGTGTCGAACCACTTGGTCATCTCCATCGCGGGGACGTCGAGCGCCTCGGTCTGCCGGCCCCGAGCCATCGCGAAATAGGTGTCCAGGTCGACTTCATCTCCCTCCCATCGATAGCGGTCGGGCACCGCGCCCAGGAGCGCGATCGCGTCCAGCACGTGATCGTACAGGGAGAAATCGTTGGACGGGATCTGCTCTATGCCGCTGGTCCGCTGGCGCTCCCAACCGGAGGTCCGAAGCCGGGAAGCCACGTCGTGGAGTTCGGCGGGCGAGCGCTCGCCCTTCCAGTAGCCTTCGGTGGCACGCTTGAGCTCCCGGTCGCGGCCGATGCGGGGATAGCCGAGGTTGGCGGCGATTGCCATATGAGTCGTGCTCCTCTCCATTCTGGGTGGTGGGGCTCGCGCGCCGGCGCCACCTCGCGGAGGCCGGTCTCGGCTTGCCGTCTCGCATCCGCTTGCCGCCGCTCGGCACCGCGATTTCACGGCGGCGGTGAAGCCTAAGATGTCGGCCGGACGTCCGCCGAGCCAGGTGGCCGATGCGAAACCCGGGCCCGGTCCGGGTCATGACTACCCTGCTCTCGAGCCGGTGCGCTAACTTGGCCGGAAGGCTGTCGCACGAGTACGGCCTGGTATGGGTGCCGGTGCTTCTCGATCATCGGGAGGATCGATCTGAACGGCGACGTGGAACGGCGAACGGCGGCGGTTGAAGTGCCTTCGGTGGGCCCGGAGCGGGCCGGGGGAGCCGTGAGGCGGCTTCCGGCGGCGACCGGAGGGCCGCTCCCTGCCGGGAGGCGGGACCCCGCCCGCATCCTGCGCGGAGGGTGGCCGCTGCTAGCGGTCCTGCCCCTGCTGGTCGGTGCCGCCTGCGCCGGCCGGAGTCCCGCTCCGGCCGTCCTCGCCCCCGGCTGGACCGAGCGGGGGATCGCCTCCTGGTACGGTCCCAAGTTCCACGGGCGCCGGACGGCGTCGGGCGAGATCTACGACATGGACGCCATGACGGCGGCCCACCGCTGGCTGCCGTTCGGGACCGTCCTGCGGGTGGAGAACCGAGACAACGGCCGATCCGCTGTCGTGCGGATCAACGATCGCGGGCCGTTCGTGCGCGGACGGATCATCGATCTGTCCCGGGCGGCGGCGCGGGCCGTTGGAATGCTGGGTAGGGGGACCGCGAGGGTCCGACTGGTGCTGCTGGATCTTTCCGGACAGCCGGGGTGCCTGGAATTGCAGGTCGGCGCCTTTCGGGAGCCCGAGAACGCCCGGGCCAAGAGGCGCGAGCTGGAGGCTAGGTCCCTGCGTGTTCGGGAGGAGCGAACCGCCGGTGGGCTGATCCGCGTGCTGGTGGGTCCGTTCTTCCGCTGGGCGCGTGCGCGGACGGCGAGAGACCGGTTCGGCGGCTTCTTGCGAGCCTGTTCCTCCCGGTGATCCGACTGGAACCATTGCCGGTCGGGGGGGCTTTAACAGTGTGCTCGTTCGCGGCCTTCGGAAGGCGCGGTAGTGCGGGCGGAGGCGGCCCCGGGCCGGGGCTGGCACGGACGCGCGGCGGCAGGCTACGTTGTTGACGGTTCCGCGGATCTTGCCGGCGGATCCGGCGGCGTGCACGGCCGCCATCTGATCACTTCGGCATGCGCTCCGCCTGCCCACAGGCGCCGGGCGCGCGGGAGGTTCTTCATGGGTTGGAGACGGTCGCTCACAGTCGCTTCGCTTGTCCTGGTTTCCGTCCTCACAGGCCCGGCGGTGAGCACCGCGAGAGCGCAGGGGTATTTCGGCCGCAACAAGATCCAGTACCAGAAATTCCACTTCAAGGTGCTCAAAACAGAGCACTTCGACATCCACTACTATGACGAGGAGGCCGAGGCGGCGGAACTGGCCGGACGGCTGGCCGAGCGCTGGTACGCCCGCCTCTCCCGTCTGCTGAATCACGAGTTCCGGCACCGACAGCCGATCATCCTGTACGCCAATCACACCGATTTCGAGCAGACGAACGCGACGCCCGCCCAGATCGACGAATCGACGGGTGGGTTCACCGATGTCCTGAAGCGCCGCATCGTATTGCCGCTGGCCGGCTCGCTTTCGGAATCCAGCCATGTGCTGGGCCACGAGATGGTGCACGCGTTCCAGTTCGACATCACGGGAGAAGGCCCGGGGGCCGTCGGCCTCGACATTCCGGGCGCCGTTCGGCTCCCCCTGTGGTTCATCGAGGGCATGGCCGAATACCTGTCTCTCGGGCCCATCCATCCGTTCACGGCGATGTGGCTGCGGGATGCCGTTCGGATCGACGATTTCCCGACCATCCCTGGGCTCCGCAATCCGAAGTACTTCCCGTATCGGTTCGGCCACGCGCTGTGGTCCTACATCGGCGGCACCTACGGCGAGGACAAGATCGGGAGGATCCTGAGGCTGGCCAGCCGTTCGGGCAGCGCTCTGGCGGCCATCCAGTCCGTGCTGGAGGTCTCCATCGATGACCTGTCGGAACGTTGGAAACAGGATGTGGAGGCGTACTACGCGTCTCTGGAGGAGACCACGCACGACCCGGACTTCTACGGCCGAAAGGTCATCTACGAGGAGGCGACCGGCGGTCGGGTGAACCTGGGTCCCGCGATCAGTCCGGATGGCTCGGAGCTGATCTATCTGTCCGAGCGCGGCCTGTTCGCGATCGACATGTATCTGGCGGACGCCAGGACCGGGAAGGTCAAGAAGCGGCTCACGAAACGAGCTCTGGATCCACACTTCGAGAGCCTGCAGTACATCAATTCGGCCGGGTCGTGGAGTCCCGATGGCCGGCTGTTCGTGTTCTCCGGGGTGAACCAGGGCAAGCCGGTCGTCAGCATCATGGATGTCCACCGCGGAAGGATCGTGCGGGAGGTCAAGCTGAAGGAGCTGGGCGAGATCTACGCTCCGACCATGTCGCCCGATGCCCGCAAAGTGGCGTTCTCGGCCAGCGTGGGGGGGGTGCTGGACCTGTTCGTCCTGGACCTCGATACGGAGCAGCTCCGGCGGCTGACCGACGATCCGTACGCCGATTTCCAGCCGTCCTGGTCCCCCGATGGGAAGACGCTCGCCTTCGTGACGGATCGCTTCGACGCTTCTCTGTCGACGCTCAAGTTCGGGCCGTACAAGCTGGCCAGCGTCGACCTGGGCTCGGGCCGCATCACGCGGCTTCCCAGCTTCGACGATGGACGCAACATCGATCCGCATTTTTCGCCGGACGGCCGAAGCCTCTACTTCGTGTCCGACCACGCGGGGATCTCCAACCTGTATCGCCTGGACCTGGCCAGCGGGGAGCGCTACCAGGTCACGAATCTGTGGACGGGGGTGAGCGGTCTCACCGACCTGAGCCCGTCGCTCTCGATCGCCGCCGAGACGGGAGATGTGGCGTTCAGCGCCAACCGGGGCGGTCCGTTCAGCTTCGAAATCTACGTGATCGACGCGGCGAAGAAGGATGTGTTGACGGGACGGCCGGCGCCTCAGGATCTGGCGAACATCGATCCCGCGGTGATTCCGCCGCGAGAGCGCGCCTCGTTGGAGATCGTGCGGTTGCTCGAGAACTCCCGGCTGGGCCTGGCGGACACGCTCACGTTCCAGAAGGCCGAGTACCATCCGGGACTGAGCCTGGACTTCATCTCCCAGCCGACCCTGGCGGCCGGCGCGAGCGATTTCGGCGTGTTCTTCGCGGGCGGGGCGTCGCTGTTCTTCAGTGATTTGCTGGGCAACCGTAGCCTCAGCGCCCTGTTCCAGGTGAACAGCTCCCAGGGCGACGTCGTCAAGGGAACGGCCTTCCTGGTGGGCTACAACAACAACTCCTCCCGCTGGAACTGGGGGCTCCTGGGCGGCCAGGTGCCCCTGGTGACGCGTCTGTTCAATACCCAGCTGGCCATGGTGGGCAGCGACACGGTGCAGATCTTCCAGTTCTTCCGCTTCTTCCAGATCAATCGCCAGGCGGGCTTCGTGGTGGCGTACCCGTTCAACCGGTCGCAGCGCGTCGAGCTCAGCCTCACCGCCCGCAGCATCGATTTCGCCTTCGAGGTGGAGGAGTTTGGGGTGGATCCGTTCACCGGACAGGTGTTGTTCAGAGACAGGCGCAACCTCCCCGACTGCAGCGCCGCCATGCCGTTCGGCAGCGCCCGGCAGTGCGCCCCGGGGTCGTTGAACATGGCCACCGGCAGCGTGGCGCTCGTGTACGACAACTCGATCTTCGGAGGTACCAGCGCCATCCTGGGGCAGCGATACCGCTTCGAGCTGCAACCCACGGCGGGCAGCCTCAACTACCTCACCGCGCTGGCGGACGTGCGCAAGTACGTGATGCCGGTCCGGCCCCTGGTGCTGGCCGGCCGCGTCCTTCACTTCGGCCGTTACTTCGATGACGGGGTCGATCCGCGCCTGAACCCGCTGTTTCTGGGCTTCCCCTCGCTCGTGCGGGGCTACACGTCCAACTCGTTCGACACGTTCGAGTGCCGATTCGCCGAGAACGGCAACCGGTGTCCGGTGTTCGACCAGTTGCTGGGCAGCCGGATCGGCGTGGCCAACTTCGAGCTCCGGCTCCCATTGTTCGGGGGCATCGGGGTGGTCCCGACCTCGCAGGTGCCGCCTGTGGAGATCGGCGGTTTCTTCGACGCCGGAATCGCGTGGTCCCCGATCGACGGACAGCGGCTGAGCGACCGCAGCGTGGTCAAGAGTGTCGGAGGCCTGGCCCGCATGAACCTGTTCGGTCTCGCGGTCGCCGAGCTGGACGTCGTGAACCCGCTCGATCGGCCCGACCAGAGCTGGTTCGTGCAGTTCAATCTGCAGCCGGGGTTCTGAGCGGCGGACTGCGGTTGCGGGCGTTCCGGGGCCGGGCTCTCAGCCTTTCGCGATCTGTGCCAGGACCCTTTCGTGCTCTTCCAGTGCCTCCGGCCCGAACAGCACGAAGCGGACGCGCTCGACCACGTCCAGCCGGGATGCCATCCCGGCCACGGTGCCCAGCGCGATCGCGGCGGCCGGGCGCAGGGGGAAGCCGAACGCGCCGGTCGAGATGCTGGGAAACGCCACGGAGTCGATCGCATGCCGCTCGGCCAGCTGGAGAGCGTTTCGGTAGCATGCGGCGAGCAGTTCGTCCGCCTGCCGGTCGCGGCCGTATACGGGACCCAGGCAGTGAATCACGTACCGATTGGGGAGATGATGAGCTCCGGTGAGGACTGCCTGGCCCGGCGAGATGGGAGCCAGGGGCCGGCATTCTTCCTCCAACCCGGGTCCCGCGGCCCGGTGCAGGGCGCCGGCGACGCCCCCTCCCGGCCGCAGCGCCGCGTTGGCGGCGTTGACGACCGCGGTGAAGCTCTCCTGTGCCGAGATGTCACCGGAGATGCATTCGATTCTCAGGCCGTGGACCGTCCTGCGCATCTCCGTCCTCCCGTCCGTCCGTGAGGCTCATCGTCCACTGGCTGGTCAACGCCGCCGCACTCTACACGACCGCCAATCTGGTGCCGGGGATCCAGGTGAGCGGCCTCGGGGCGGTTCTGGCGGCGGCGCTGGTGATCGGTTTCCTCAATGCGATGGTGCGGCCGGTGATCTTCCTCCTCACCCTCCCGATCACGGTGCTGAGTCTGGGACTCTTCTACTTCCTGCTCAACGGCCTCATGCTCTATCTGGCCGCCTGGCTGACGCCGGGGTTCGGGCTGGCCGGGTTGGGCTCGGCCGTGCTGGGAGCGCTCGTCATGTCGCTGGTGGCGGCCGTGCTGCACCTGTTCGTTCGGGCCGGCTGAGGGGGAGCGCTCCGTCGGACGGCCGGCGGGGGACGCTTCCGCGCCGGGACCCGTGCAGGGCGACGGTCGCCCGGGGCCTCGATGGCGAACGTCAGACATGCGTGCGCGTGCCGTAACGCCGCTTCCACCGCTCGGGGCGTGGCCGCCCGGGCGAAAAGGAAGCCCAGGTAGGCGTGGCCCTCCGGCAGCGCCACCACAGTCCGGCCGACGGGTATGCTGATCACGACATCCCGGATTCCCTCGACGCGACCGGCCTCCTCGACCCCGCGCACCTCCCGCAGGATGCCGCTGCGGGGGATGGGGAGCATCATGACTCCCGCCGCGCCCTTCACCAGCCGCAGGTCTCCCGGATCCTCGCCCAGCGCCTGGCGCAGGATCACCTGCTCCAGCGATGCGCCCGAACGGAAGCGGAGCAGCCGGGAGCACAGCCCTCCGATCGAGCGCGGCGCCATCTCGAGCAGCCACACCCCCCGCTGGTTCACTCGCAACTCCGCATGTACGGCTCCCGAGCGGAGCCCCAGGGCCCGGGCGGCGCGCGCGGCCGCTTCGATCACATCCTCCTGCACTCGGGAGTCCAGACGGGACGGGGTGATGAGCAGAGTCTCCTCGAACGTCGGCCCCTCCATCGGCTCCGGCTTGTCCAGGAACGCCAGCGGACGCAGCCTGCCGGCGTCGAGCAGCCCCTCCAACGCCACCTCGCGGCCGGGGAGATAGTCCTCTACGAGGATACCGCCGGCGGCCCGCGGCTCGCGGGCTCTGGCATCGGGTCGTGCCAGGATCCGGCCGATTCGCTCGAACGCCGCCACGAACTCATCCGGACCGTCGGCCCGGATCACCCCGCGGCTGGCCGAGAGCGCCAGCGGCTTGAGCACGCACGGGTAGCGAACCCGAGAAGCGAGTCGTGCGGGATCGTCCACCACGGAGAATACGTCGAAATCGGGACAGAGGAGGGATGCGGCTCGCAGCCGCCTTCGGGTGTGGTCCTTACGCCGGGCCGCCACGACCGCCTCCACCGGGTTGTGCGGCAGCGACAAGAGACGGGATGCGGCGGCCGCCGTCAGGACACCCTCATCCTCCACCGCCAGGATGGTGCGCAACGGACGCCGCCTGGCGAAAGCCGCGATCCTGTTCGCCGACTTCCAGGGCGCCGAGAAATCGAGCTCGAGGAAACGGCCGGGCGCCAGGCCGGCCAAGGAGGCCTCGTGGTCGCTGCCTACGACCACCTCGACCTCCAGTCTCCCGGCGGCGGCGACGAAGTCCTCGGCCCGGTAGCTGCCGGTCGCGATCAGCAGCAAGATCCGGGGGCCTCCCGTCCCGCTCGTTCCCCGCGGCGTCACTTGGACGGCTGAAAGTAGGGGTTGGCGCCGGCCGCGTGATCGGTGACGTCCTCGACGCTTCTGATCTCCGGGACCGCCTGCAGGAGTATCTGCTTGATCCCCTGGCTCAGGGTGACGGAAGCCAGGCCGCAGCCCTGGCACCCGCCGCCCATCCGGAGGTACGCGACGTCGTCCCGGATGTCGACCAGATGGACGACGCCGCCGTGAGCCGCGACGCCGGGGTTGATGCGTTCATCCAGAACCCGCTGCACCCGCTCGGCCAGGGAGCCGGTCAGCGGCTCCGAGCCCGGCGGCTTGAGGTTCGGGTTCTCGAACTTGAATCCGCTGCCCTGGAGGTTTTCGACCCAGTCGACGCGGGTACCCTCCAGCATCTGGGCGCTCACGGGATCGATGACCACCTCGAAGCCGTCCAGACGGTATACCTGATCCTCATCCGTCCGCTCGTCCGGCTGTATGAGCGTCATCTCGTACTGGGGAGCGATCGGGCTGGAGTCGGCCACCCCAACCCTGATGGCCAGTTCCTCCCCTTCCTCCTGCAGAAACCCGAGGATCCGATCTCTGGCTCTGTCGGTGAACTCGATCAGGTTCATCAGCGCACTCTCAGTCATTTCGGTACGGCGCGGGAGCGCCCCCCGCCCCCGCTGTGGCGGAACGGCGGGATCATTCACCCATCACCGCGCGGGCCACGAACCACAGATTGGCCGGGCGTTCCGCCATTCGCCGCATCAGATAAGGATACCACTGGCCGCCGTACGGCACGTAGATCCGCATGTGATACCCTTCCCGGGCCAATCGTGCCTGGTAGCCGCGGCGGACTCCGTACAACATCTGGAACTCGAACTCGTCCGGCTCCATGCGCCTGCGCGATGCGTGGCGCCGCGTGGCCTCGATCATTCGCTCATCGTGGGTGGCGATGGCCGGCCGGACATGCGCGTCCAGCAGCCTCCGCATCAACAGAATGTAGTTGGCGTCCACCTCGCTCCTGCGCTGGAAGGCGATCGAGGCCGGTTCGTCGTAGGCTCCCTTGCACAGCCGGACGGGCGCGCCCAGACGGATCAGCCGTTCGACATCCGCTTCGCTGCGCCGCAGGTACGATTGGACGACGATGCCCAGATTGGACCGGCGGGCGAACACAGTTTCGAAGACTCGAAAGGTGGCCTCGGTGTGCTCGGAGCTCTCCATGTCGATGCGGACGAAGTTGTTCAGCTCGTCCGCCCGGCAGACGACTCGCTCCAGGTTCTCCGCGCACAGGTCTTCGTCGATCTCGAGTCCCAACTGGGTGAGCTTGAGCGAGATGGTCGCCGAGGCCTCATCGGCCGCCAGCGTTCCCAGGCTACGCTCATAGATTTCGGCGGCCCGCTTGGCCTCCGCCTCGTCGGCGACGCTCTCTCCCAGGTAATCCAGCGTGACCCCGAAGCCCTGCCCGTTCAGGCGCCGCGCGGCCGCCAGCGCGTCCGCCAGTTGCTCGCCGGCCACGAAACGACCGGCCAGGCGCCGGGAGGTGGGGAGGCTCAGGAGGAGATCTCGAGCTCGCTCTCGCTCGCTGAGGTAGAGAAGCGCCTTACGAAGCATGCTCCGCCGCACACCGACGAAGCTCCTCGGCGGTGAACAGGACGATCACGGGAATGCCGGCGCGCTCGATGGACTCGCGACCCCCTTCCTGCCGATCCACCAGCGCGAGCATCGCCAGCACCTGACCGTCTTCGCGGCGGATCGCCTCGTACGCCTGGAGCGCGGATCCGCCCGAGGTGATGACGTCCTCCAGGATCACCACCCGCGCCCCCGGCTCGAAACAGCCTTCAATGCGCCGTCCGCGCCCATGCCGTTTGGGGCGCTTGCGGACCGAGAAGGCGTGAATCGGCTGCCCCTCGCGCCAGCTTTCGGCCGCGATCGCGTAGGCGATGGGGTCGGCCCCCATGGTGAGACCTCCCACCGCGTCCGGCGACAGACCTGCGGCCCGAAGCGCCTCGAGGGCGACCCGGCCGATGAGGACCTGCCCTTCGGCGTGCGTGGTGGTGGTGCGGCAGTCCACGTAGAAATCGCTGCGGGCGCCCGAAGTCAGCTCGAACTCGCCCAACCGGAAGGACCGCTCCACGAGCAGACGGCAGAGCCGATCGCGCGGTGTGCCCAGGATCCTAACGCGGTGGGGCTGGACGGAGGACGGAAGCGCGCTCAGCCGGCACGCCGATACCCGGGTTCGGCCGCGTCCTCGCATTGGGCGCACAGACCATAGACCTTGAGCTGCCGCGTCAGGACATGAAAGTCATGGGAGCGTGCCACCGCCTCCTGGAGCGCCTCGAGCTCCTCGCGCTGAAACTCGATCACCTTCCCGCACGAGGTGCAGATCAGGTGATCGTGCCGAGCCGGCCCCGCGTGGGCCTCGTAGCGCTTGAACCCCTCGTCGAAATCGTGCTCGCTGGCCAGGCCGACCTGGACCAGGAGGTTCAAGGTCCGGTATACGGTGGCTTTGCCGATGCGCTCGCCCCGCTGCCGCAAGCGCTCCGAGATGTCGTCCGCCGACAGGTGGCGTCCGGATTCGAACAGGACGCGCGCCACCGCCTCGCGCTGCTGGGTGACGGGTAGGTGATGTTCCTGCAGCGCTGCCTGCAGCAGTCCCATCATGACCGCCGCGCAGCCGAGCGGCGGTCGGGTGGTGACCCTGGCGTTCAGCGACTCCGGCACGGCACTCCGGGAGTTGGAGGAATTCGTTCTCATTCGATTGAGAACAACCTAACTTCCCGCACGAGGCAATTCAACGGCTTGCCCGCCGCCGGGCCGGGTCCGCCTCGGATCGGGGCCCTCGCCGGCCGAACCGCGCTCGGGCCCTCAGTCGCGCCGCCACCGGTCGAGCATCTCATCGTGGACCTGCCGCAGAAGACGGCTTTCCGGCGAGTTCGCACGCGGGAAGAGCCAGCGATCGGAGAACCGGTTCAGGGCGAGCCGGAGGGGCCCGAAGGCACCGGCGGCATCCAGATAGAGCGAATCGAGCGCCCGGCGGCGGGCGTAGGGATCTTCCGCCGCCATCCGGTAGCCGCTCTGCCCGATCGCTTCGTAATAGTCGATTCCGGGCGCCCCCTTCCGCCGCACGCGGGCGGCGATGTAGTCCGGGAAGAGCCCGGACAGCCACAGTGCGAAATTGCCCAGGTGCGCCCTGAGAAGGAAAGCGCGGCGGCCCCGTGCGCGCTCGAGCTCCGCCAGTACGTCCACCAGGTAGAAGTACTCCTGATCGTCATAGTCGGCGATGCGGTACGGCCGCCGGGCTTGCCCGAAGTGAAGGACCAGAGCCGTGAGGTAGTCGGCGAGGCCGCGCCCCCGCACTCCCCGTTCCAGCAGCGTGCTTCGCAGGGCCACGTAGAAGAACAGGCGGGGGGGCACCGCCATGATTCCCCTCTGCCGAAGCATGGCGTCCAGCGTTCCGGGATGATCGAGGAGCGAATCGATCCCGTGCTCCGCCAGGCGCTCCTCCCAGCGGCGCTCTTCGCGCTCCACTCTCCCGGACAGGACGCGGACCAGCCACTGCGCCTCCTGGCGCCCGAACGAGGCTCGCACATTGGGCAGGATCACCGCTCACCTCCTTCCACAGCTTCCATCGCGCGGTTCCACACCTTCTGGGCGTGTCCACTCGTCTACGCGTCACGTTCCGGCCACACTGTTTCCACGGCCTTCCGGGCGGCGTCCGGATCGCGGAGTGGTCGCCGGTCCATCCCCACGGACTCCCACAGGCAGGTTCCGTGCGAGCTCCGGCAGCCGTCCTGCATCCGATGCTCCATCTGGCCGTGCCATCCCTTTATACGGGCGTGTGTCGCTCGAGTGCCGGCCCTGATCCGGTCGCGGTTTCTGCCCCGTGCTCGGGCTTGCTACATTGTGGGGCGGCAGGGTGCCACGGGGGCGGAGCGCGGGCAGGGACAGATCGAGAGCGGAAATGCCAATGTCGAAGATGCGAGAGGTCGCCGAGAGACGGGGCCCGGGGTTCCGGTGTCCGAAGTGGGTCAGCGGGACCGCGCTCCCGCTCCTCCTGTCGGCCTGGGCGGGTTGGATCGGCTGCACGGGCGCCGACAACGCCGATGGCGCCTCCGGAGGTGAGGGCACGCGCGCCGACGCGAATCCGGCGGTCGTGCAGGATTCCGGGGGGCAGGCCGGGGCGAAGGCCGAGAGCGCGTCCGCCGCGGTGGACGGCCGGACACGCATCCTGGTGGCCGGGATCGAGGTGATGGCCGAGGTCGCCGACGAGCCGGCGGAGCGGGAACGCGGCCTGATGTTCCGCAACAGCGTCCCCGATGACCAGGGGATGCTGTTTGTCTACCCGGTCGAGCGGACCCTCTCCTTCTGGATGAAGAACACGCTCGTTCCGCTCGACATCGCCTTTCTGGACGCCAGTGGCCGGATCGTCGACATCCAGCACATGGAGGCGAACACCGAGGACACCCATGATTCCCGACGGCCGGCCATGTACGCGCTGGAGATGCGGTCGGGCTGGTTCGAGGACCACGGCGTCAAGGTGGGCGACGCGGTCCAGTTCTAGATGACCTGGTGAAGGTTGGAGAGGGGCGAGGCATGTCCGGAAGCGAGGCCGGCATCCGCGTAGAGAGCGACTCCATGGGCCGGGTGGAGATCCCGGCCGGGATGCTGTACGGGGCGCAGACGGAGCGGGCGCGAAGGAACTTTCCGATCAGCGGCGTGCGCTTCGACCGCCGTTTTCTGGAAGCGCTGGGCGCCATCAAGCGGGTGGCCGCGGGGGTCAACCGCGAGCTGCACCTGCTGGATGACGAGCGGGCGGACGCGATCCAGGCGGCCGCGGGCGAGGTGATGGACGGCGGACTGGATGCTCATTTCGTCCTCGACATCTTTCAGACCGGGTCCGGCACCTCGACCAACATGAACGCGAACGAGGTGATCGCGAACCGCGCCATTCAGCTACTGGGGGGAGAGATCGGCTCCCGGGACCCGATCCATCCCAACGACCACGTGAATCTGGGCCAGTCCAGCAACGACGTGATCCCGACCGCCCTGCACGTGTCCGCCCTCGTGGCGATCCAGCGGGAGCTGCTTCCGGCGTTGGAGCGCCTCCGCGCGGCTCTGGAGGAAAAAGCGGTCGAGTTCGATGACATTCCGAAAGCGGGGCGAACCCATCTACAGGACGCCACCCCGGTCCGTCTGGGCCAGGAGTTCGCCGGCTACGCCAGCCAGGTGGAGCATGGGCTGCGGCGGGTGGAGCGGCTGGCCGATCCGCTGGGCGAGCTGGCGATCGGCGGTACGGCGGTCGGAACCGGGATCAACACCCATCCCGAGTTCGGCCGGCGGGTCGCCGCCGGGCTGAGCGAGCTCCTCGGGGTTCCGTTCCGGGAGGCCGACAACCACTTCGAGGCCCAGTCAGGGCGCGACGCCGCGGTGGAGGCCAGCGGAATCCTTAAGACGCTCGCCTGCAGCCTGATGAAGATCGCAAACGATGTGCGCTGGCTGTCGTCCGGGCCCCGAACCGGACTGGGGGAGATCGATCTCCCGGCCGTGCAGCCCGGCTCATCGATCATGCCGGGCAAGGTGAATCCGGTGATGGCCGAGGCGGTGTGTCAGGTGGCCGCCCAGGTGATCGGGAACGACGCGGCCATCACGCTCGGGGGACAGGCGGGGAACTTCGAGTTGAACGTCATGATCCCTGTGATCGCGCACAACCTGCTCCAGAGCATTGCGATTCTGGCTTCCGTGTGCCGCGAGTTCACGGACCGCTGCGTGAAGGGAATCACGGCCCGGCCGGAGACGTGCCGTCATTACGCGGAATCCACTGCCGCCCTGGCCACGGCCCTGGCCCCGGAGATCGGGTACGATCAGGCGGCCCGGGTGGCCAAACGCTCCCTGGCGGATCAGAAGACCCTGCGGCAGGTGGTTCTGGAACAGGGACTGCTGAGCGAGGAGGAGTTGGACCGGATCCTGGACTTTCGGGCCATGACCGAGCCCGGGCTCCACCGGCCGGGCCGGTAGCCCGCCGGGTAGCACCCGCTTACTGGCCCAGCAGACGCTTTCGATCCGGGAGCAGCGCGCCGGTCACATAGGAGGAGAGCTCCACGACTTCGGAGTCCTCCGCGCGGCGCGCCAGCCAGTCGTCGCCCCTCTCCTCCCCGGGCTCGAGGAGCAGGGCGAGAACCCGAGTCCGCCCTCCCTGCGCCGTGGAATCCGCGCTGAACACCTCCAAGCGGGCCGGCGGCGGGTCGAAGCTCGTGGCCGCGGCCACGGAGTCGGTGGGGTAGCCGGAGGCCCGGATCTCGACCAGCCGCGCCAGCAGCTTGGCCACCGTGGCGGAATCGGCGGGCATCCCATCCGCGGTCCATCCGGAATCCTTCCGGTCCAAGACGGTCCTTCTGCCCTTTCGCTCCATCACGATCTCCCGGATCCGGCCCGTATCGAGGGCGGCGATCAGCCGGATGCGCCAGCCGTCCGGATCCCGCCCCAGGTAGCCCGCCGCCGGATCGGTGAGCAGGTACACCTCTGCCTCCCCATCCCGCCTCACGTAGCTGCCGTCCGACCCGCGGGCTCGGGATCCGAGGAAGAAGGAGAACGCGGAGCCGGAGTCGGCGGCGAGCTCGATCCGGCGCCCCGTTTCCGCGGTGACCCCGAGCCGCGCGTGGTTGGCCGGGTTCCGGGCCACGATCCGGAATGTGCGAAGTGTGTCGAGGCTCGCCAGCAGATCGGCCACCTTCGCCGAATCCGCGGGATGGCCGTTGGTCGTCCACCCGGCGTCGTGACGTTCCAGGCGTATGGTGTCTCCGTTCTTCCCGTTGAGGATCCGCACGGTTCGCAGGCTGGATGCCGGCGCCGGGATCGAGAAGGTCGGGCCATTGGACGGGGTGGTGGAGCGCCGCGGCGTGCGCAGCAGAGACGGCAGGTAGAGCAGAATCCCCACCCCCAGGATGCCGAGGATGATTCGAAGCTGCTTGGCCTTCATCGAGACTTCCGGTAGAGGCTTCTCCTCCGCGCGAGCCGGAGGATCCCCGCGAGCACGAACAGGAGGGGGACTCCGATCAGATTCCCGTACTTGACCCCGTCCCGTACGAACGCGGACGAAAAGAGCAGTCGCGGCGGCGTCCGGTTCTTGGAGCGAATCGAGATCAACGCCTCGTCTTGAGCCAGCCAGTCGATGGCGTTCATGAAGAAGCGGAGGTTGTTCACGTTGTTCTGCAGGAAATCGTCGCTGATGAAGTCCGCATCGCCGACCAGGACGATTCGCCCGGCCGTACCGACGGGCTTCCCGCCGTCGGACTCGGCGCCATCGGATTCGGCGCCGTCACTCTCGGCTGGCCGCGGCAGCAGCGCGACCGCGGTGATCTGCCGCGACAGGTCGGTGCCCAGGGACCCCCAGTTGCGCGTCGCGTCGATGTTGGTCGGGCCCATCAGCCGTCCACCGTACTCGGTGGTCGTGAGCAACGGGACCACCGAGCCGCTGTCGGCGGCCGTGATGTCGATTGGACTCGGCCACGGCGCCATGACGGGTCCGAGATCCTCCGCCACCGCGTGATTCGAGGCGGGCCGGAGCAGCGGCCATACGGGATACGGCACCACATAGGACAGCCCGCCGCTGCTCGGCAGAGAGACCCTGGAAGGCGCTTTCAGATCGAAGGCGAGTCCTCCCGCCACCTTCACGCCATACGGCGCGAGCAGCGAGTCCAGAACCGGGTGATCGATGGGCAGCGCCATGCGGCTGCGCTGGTCCAGACGGGTTCCGGGCAGCAGCAGGAGTACGCTCCCTCCGTGCGCCAGATACGCCTTGAGGGCGGCTTCGTCTCTCTCCCTCAGCGGTTCGACGGGCCCGGCCACCACCAGAACATCCACCGAGTCCGGGATCTGAGTCCGGGCGGAGTCGAGCATGATCGAGGTGACTCCATACTCGTCGCGCAGGGCGTTCGAGATGTTGCGAAGGCCGGTCGAGGGACCTCGCTCCCCATGGCCCATGAGGAAGCCGGCGGTCGGCTTGCCGTCCCGCGTCAGGGAGCGGATGGCCGAAGTGAGCCGGTATTCGAGGTCCTCGGTTCGCTGTATGACCGGGATGGTCTTGGACTCGCCCGCGTACTCGATGGCCAGGCCCAGGTACCCCTGCTTGACCTGGAACTCCTCTTCCCCGAGCACGTTGAACTGAATGGGCGGGATGCCCAGGCGTTGCGCCTCCTGCCGATCCTCGTTCTCTCCCTCGGGCGTCAGCCGATCCAGGCGCACGTTCGAGCGGCCCGCCGCCACATAGTCCCGCAGCATGTCCTCCACGTCGCGTTTCACGGAGGCGAACTGCGGGGGCAGTTCCTTCGACCACACGAACTTCAGGCTGACCAGATCGTTCAGGCCGCCCAGGATGGACCGGGTCGCCCGGGAGAGCGTGTACGCCTTGCCCGGCGTCAGGTCCAACCGTCCCCGAATCTGGCCGCCCAGCAGGCTCACCAGCACAGCGATCCCCACCAGGCCGGCGGTTCCGGTGACGAGGCGGCGGTAGGCCGGCCGCTCACGGCTCAGCCGGTCGCGCAGCAGCGAGAAGTAGGCGAGCGCCAGGAAGGCCGCCGTGAGAGAGACGAAGTACAGGACGTCGCGCAGATCCAGCACGCCGCGCCCGATGTTCACAAAATGTCCCAGGATTCCCAGGAGGCCGGAGATGCGGGCCAGGGTCGGAGGAAGACCCAGGAGCACCACCTCGAGCCCGAGCGCGTAGAACACGAAGATGAGGGCGACCCCCAGGATGAAGGCCGTGACCTGGTTACGCGTCAGCGACGAAGTCCACAGCCCAATGCCCACGAGTCCCGACATGAGCAGCAGCGTTCCCACATACTGCGCGGCCGCCACGCCCAGTTGCACATCCGCGCCCACGGAGAGACCGACCAGGGCTCCCAGCGTACCGCCGAGCGCGACGGTCAGGAAGCCCATGACCCCAAGGAACTTCCCGATCAGGAACTCCAGCTCTCCGATGGGCTGCGAGAGCACGAGCTCGAGAGTGCCCGAGCGTTTCTCCTCGGCCAACGCACGCATCGTGACCGCGGGGACGAAGAACAGCAGGAGCCAGGGCATGAGGCCGAACATCGCGCGCAGCGAACCCTCGCCCGCCACGAACACCGCGCGGAAGAAGAAGAAGAAATTGGTGGCCAGGAACACGACCAGCAGGATGTAGGCGGTCGCGTGGTCGAAGTAGCTTCGGAGCTCGCGTCGCGCGATGGTGAGCACCCGCCCGATCATCCCTCCGCCTCCTCCCGTGGCTCGGGAGTGCCCGTGAGCTCGTGGAAGAGTTCCTCCAGACTCTCCCGCTCCAGATGCAGCTCCCACACGGGCCAGCCTCGGCTGACGGCGAGGTCGAAGATCTCACGCCTCGGGTCCCGCCCCTCTCGGCCGCTCACCAGGAAGCGCCGGGTGCGGCCCCCTCCGCCACCTCGCCCGCCCGATTCCGCGTCGCCTCCGATCACCTCCGCGCCGGCCACCGACTCGAGCGCCTGCAGGGCAGGAAGAGCCTCGCCCGACTCCGCCTCGAGCTCCAGGCTCACCTTCATGCCACGGCGCCCCCCAGCCAGCAGGGCGTCGACCGGGTCATCGGCGATGATCCGTCCGCGGTGAATGATCACCACGCGGTTGCAGGTGAGCTGGACCTCTTGAAGGACGTGCGTGCTGAGCAGCACCGTCCGCTCGCTGCCCACTCGCCTGATCAGGTTGCGGATCTCGACCCGCTGATTCGGGTCCAGGCCCTCCGTAGGCTCGTCGAGGATGAGGATCTCAGGCTCGGCCAGAATAGCCTGAGCCAGCCCGACCCGCTGGCGGTATCCCTTGGACAGCTGCTCGATGGGACGAAAGAAAACCTCCTCGATGCCGGTCTGGGCGACGACTTCCTCCGTTCGGTTCCGCCGTTCCTCTCGCGGCATTTCCCGGAGCCGGCCCACGTAGTCCAGGTATTCGCTGACCAGCATGTCCGTGTAGAGAGGGTTGGTCTCCGGCAGATAGCCGATGCGCCGGCGCATCTCGCGCGGATTCTGATCGACCCGCTGCCCTTCGATCTCCACCAGGCCCGAGTCCGGCTCCAGGTGGTTGGTGATCAGGCGCATCGTCGTGGTCTTGCCGGCCCCGTTGGGTCCGAGAAAGCCGACCACCTCGCCGCGGCCGATGGAGAAACTGACTCCGTCGACGGCCCGGACGCCGTCGAACGCCTTTACCACATCCCGCAATGTGACGAGAGGCATGAACCCGCCGCCGTTCCTGTATGTTGTTCGCTGGCAGGCGACGGGCGCATGCCCTCGTGTCTGCCGGCGGAAGTTTCCAGATTCCGGGCAGCGAAAGTAGCCAGCCCGGTTTCCAAGTCAAGGCGGACGGAAGTGTGGATCGCCTACACCATGGCGGCCGGCCGGAAGCCCGCGCGGGGTTTCTCGCCGGCAGGCCGGATCCGTAGGTTTCTGTGCCAGGGCGCCGCGAACGGCGCCGGATGAAGAGCGAGAGGGAAGCGATGCGAAACAGCACCCAGCAGCGTGTGAGAGCGAACCCGGAGCGCGCCCGTCCGGGAAGTCCCGGAGTCCATCGCCTGTTGCGCGCCCTGCTGGCGGCGTGGATCCTGGTGCCGGCGCTGCCCGTCCCGTGGGGCCGCGGCGACGTCCCGCCGGGGACGCGCGCCGTGTGGGCGCAGGAGGCGCCGCCGGCCGCCCGTGCGGCGGCCGGGGAGTTCACGCTGGAACGGATTCACGGGACGGCGGCGTTCCAACCCGCCGAGGTCTCGGTGACCTGGCTGGCGGACGGCCGGCACTGGGCGACCCTCGACGAGGATGCCCGGGGGCGGCCGGAACTGTGGCGTGTGGATGCGGTCACAGGCCGGCGGGAGCGCTGGATCGGAGCGGAGGAGCTGCGGCCGCAGGGTTCGGTGAAGCCGATTCGGGTCGAGAGCTTCTCCCTGTCCGCCGATGAGAGCCGCGTTCTCCTGTTCGCCAATGCGCAGCGGGTGTGGAGGCAGCGCACCAAGGGGGAGTACTATGTGTTCGATTTCGCGTCACGGACCCTGACGCCGGTAAGCCGGGCTCCCGGCTGGCAGATGTTCGCGAAGTTCTCGCCGGACGCAAGCAGGGTCGCGTTCGTCCGCGACCACGACCTTTTCGTCACCGACCTGGGCACGGGTGAAGAGCATCGGCTGACCTCCAGCGGTAGCGAGACGATCATCAACGGCACCACGGACTGGGTGTACGAGGAGGAGCTGGGCCTGAGGGATGCCTTCCGGTGGAGTCCCGACGGGCGTCGCATCGCCTACTGGCAGTTCGACCAGAGCCCGATTCCCGAGTTCGACCTCATCGACCAGACGAAGCTGTATCCCGAGATCACGCCGGTCCGGTATCCCAAGGCCGGACAGCCCAACTCGAAGGTTCGCGTCGGATCGATCGATCTGGAGACCGGCCGGACGACCTGGTTCGACACCGGCTCCGACCCCGAGTCCTATCTGGCCCGCATGGACTGGGCGGCTTCATCCGAGGAAGTCTCCATCCAGCGCCTGAATCGGCACCAGAATCGACTCGACCTCCTGCTGGGGGACTCCCGCACCGGCCGGACGCGCACCGTGCTCACGGAGACGGACGCCGCCTGGGTGGACCTGATGGATCCTCTCGTCTGGCTCGATGGGGGCAGCCGGTTCGTGTGGACCAGCGAGCGGGATGGCTGGCGCCACCTCTACCTGTACGGGCGGGACGGCCGGCTGATTCGTCAACTCACGCGGGGCGAGTGGGAGGTCACCGAGTTGAACGGCGTGGATGAGGCATCGGGCCGGGTGTTCTTCACCGCCGCGCTGGAAAGTCCGCTCACCCGGCAGCTCCTGTCCGTCAGCCTCAAGGGCGGAGAGCCGAAGGAGCTGGTCGGAGGCCGCGGATCGCACAGCGGCCAGTTCGGCCCGGATTTCGGTTATTTCCTGGATACCCATTCGACCATCGACACGCCTCCCACCACCATCCTCTACCGGGTCAAGGGAAGCGACGCCGAGACGGTGCGGGTGGTGGAGGACAACCACGCGCTCGCCGCCCGCCTGGACTCACTGGGCCTGGGAAGCGTGGAGTTCACCCGGGTCAGGGCCGCGGATGGGACGCCGCTCAACTCCTTCTTGATCAAGCCGCGCGACTTCGATCCGAACCGGCGCTATGGATTGCTCATGTATGTGTACGGGGGGCCGGGCTCCCAGACCGTGATCGACCGGTGGGGCGGGTCGCGCTACCTGTGGCACCAATACCTGGCCCGGCACGGTGTCCTGGTCGCCAGCGTGGACAACAGGGGGACCGGCGCGCGCGGACGGCAGTTCAAGAAACAAACGTATCTGAAGCTGGGACAGCTGGAGACGGCCGACCAGCTGGCGGCCCTCTCTCAACTCGGCGCGCTCCCGTTCGTGGACGCGCACAGGGTCGGAATCTGGGGCTGGAGCTACGGCGGGTACATGGCCCTCCTCACCACTCTGGAGAGCGGGGGCAGAGTGGCGGCCGGCATCTCCGTGGCTCCCGTGACCTACTGGGGTCTGTACGACACGATCTATACGGAGCGTTACATGCGGACTCCGGACGAGAACCTGGAAGGATACCGGAAGGGGTCTCCGCTGACGCATGCGGCGGAGTTGGAATCGCCACTGCTCATCGTGCATGGGACGGGCGACGACAACGTGCACTTCCAGAACACGCTGCTGATGGTCCAGGCCCTGGAGGAAGCGAACAAGCAGTTCGATGTGCGCTTCTATCCGAACAAGCGGCACGGGATCGCCGGGCCGGTGACCCGAGTCAATCTGTTCCGGTTGCTGACCGACTTCGCCCTCGGGCGGCTCGGTGGAGCGGATGCGGTAACGGCTCGCGCGGCCGGCGCGCGTTGAGGCCATGCGGATCAGCGAGATCTTCCTCTCGATCCAGGGCGAGTCCAGCTATGCGGGCCGGCCGTGCCTGTTCGTGCGGACGACCGGTTGCCACCTGCGCTGCACCTGGTGCGACACCGCGTATGCGTTCTACGGGGGGCGCGAGATGTCGGTGGAGGAGATCCTGCGGGAGGCGGAGCGGGTCGGGGGGTCGTGCCGACTGGTGGAGCTGACCGGGGGAGAACCGCTGCTCCAGCATGCCATCGGGGAACTGGCTCGCGAGTTCCTGGACCGAGGTTACACCGTGCTGTGCGAGACGAGCGGGAGCCTTCCGGTGGACCGAATCCCGCCGGAGGTGGTGAAGATCGTCGACTTCAAGTGTCCCGGGAGCGGTGAAGTCGAGGCCAACGACTGGGATAATCTGGACCGGCTCGATCCCGTCGCGGACGAGCTGAAGTTCGTGATTGCCGATCGGGCGGATTACGAGTGGGCGGCCCGGCAGGTTCGGGATCGGGCGCTGGAGCGATTCGTGGTCCATTTCTCGCCGGAGTTCGAGCGGATGGAACGCCGCCGGCTGGCGGAATGGATCCTCCGGGATGGACTGCGCGTCCGGCTGCAGCTGCAGATCCACAAGTTCATATGGGACCCGGCCATGAGAGGAGTGTGACGACTCCGACGGCCCATCGCCCCACTCCCGATTCGCCCGGGCGCCTCGCGCCGGTGTCCAGGGGAGCCGGCGCGGTCCTGTGCGCGCTGCTGGTTCTCCCGCTCTTCCACCTCCTCTCGACGGCGCGGGCGGGAGCTGCCGGGGCGCAGACCGCCGCGCTGGCCGCCGCCTACTACCGGGCCATGTGGGAGGGAATCGCGTTGTTCCTGGCGGTCGCCCTGGCGCTCGCCTGGCTCGTGCCGGCCGGACGGGTGGAGGCTTGCGTCCGCCGGGTGGGGGATGGGCTTGTCCGCCTTCACGGCCCAACGTTCGCGGCGGGCCTGGCCGGGTTGGCGGGCGCGCTCACGCTCGCTTTCGGGCTTCTGGGGTTGGGAGGAAGTCCGGTCCTCAACGACGCCATGGTGCAGCTCCTGCAGGCGCGCTATCTGGCCCACGGCCATCTGGCGGGCCCGCACCTGGCCGCCCCCGAGTTCTTCGGGGTGCAGTTCATGTTGGACGCTCCAGGCGGCTGGGCCTCCCAGTACCCTCCCTTCCACCCCGCGCTCCTGGCGCTGGGACTGGTCGCCGGCGCCGTATGGTTGGTCGGCCCGTCGCTCATGGCGGCGACGGCGTTCTTCACGGCGCTCGCGGCGGAGCGGCTGCTGCCGGGCCGGAAGGCCGAGGCACGGGTGGGCGCGTTGTTCGTGGCCGTCAGTCCGTTTCTCATCGGGTTGGCCGGGAGCTACATGAATCACGCCACCGCGGCCGCATTGGCCGCGGTCGCGGCGTACTGCGCCCTGCGGGCCGTGGATGGCGGTGTGGGCTGGGCCGGCGTGGCCGGAGCCGCGGTCGGGGCGATGCTGGCGACCCGCCCGCTCTCGGCCGTAGTGATCGGGGCTGCCGTGACGCTGGGGGTCTGGGTGTGGCGGCCCGGCGGCAGGCCGCGGCGATCGGGAGTCAAGCCATGGCGCCGGATCCTGGCCGCGGCGGCCGGGGCCGCGCCTCCGGTCTCGGCGCTCCTGTGGTACAACGCGCGCCTGTTCGGATCGCCGACTCGCTTCGGGTACCTGGCGGCCGCGGGTCCACGCCACCGGCCGGGGTTCCATCTGGATCCGTGGGGCAACGTCTTCGGACCGGCCCAGGGACTGGGCTATACGTCTGCCGACCTGCTGGCGCTGGGAAGGGATCTGCTTGGCACCCCGGTTCCGGTCGTGGCCGTGGTGGGCTGGTATCTGCTGAGACGTCGGAGCCTCCCGCCGGGTGAGTGGGTGCTGGCGGCGTGGGCCATCCTTCCGGTCATCGCCAACGCCTTCTACTGGCATCACGATCTCGTGCTCGGCCCCAGGATGCTGGGTGAGGCCGCTCCGGCCTGGTGCGTTCTCGCGGCCGTGGCCGCTCTCGAGCTGGCACGCCGGACGCCCGGCCGCGGATCTTCCCGTGCCGGTCTGGGCGGGCGGTCGATCTCGCCGCGCGACGGTATGATCGGAGCTCTCCTGCTGGCCGCGCTGGCGGGGGTGGCCTACCTGGGGCCGCGCCGGATCCTGGAGTCGCGGGAACGAATCGGAGGTCCGCCGGCCCGCGTCCTCAGGTCCGCGGGACCGTCCCTGGCCTTCGTGCACGAAGCGTGGCCGGACCGGCTCGGGGCACGGCTGATGGCATCTGGCCTACGGCTGGACAGCGTTCGCAGCCTGCTGGTACGTCAGCCTCCCTGCCGGATCGAGGCGCTCCTGGACGCCGAGCCGGGTCCGGCCGGCCTCGAGGCCGTCTGCCGGCGGGAAGCTCACTCGGATCGGTTGGGCACGCTGGGGATCTCGGCGTTCCTGTGGCGTGGAGACCTGCCGGGCCTGCCCGGTTCGGGCCCGATGTGGGTGCGCGATCTGGGCCCGCGGCGCAATCGGAAACTCGTCGCGCTGTACCCGGACCGGAAGCCTGTCGTGCTGCTGCCTCCGGCGGGAGGGCTCGGGTGGCGGTTGGCTCCCTATCGAGAGGGGATGGCGCTGCTGTGGGGTGGGGAAGCCGCCCCGCCGTAGCCCGCCTCTACCGCCGGCCTCCGGCCAGGCGACTGGCCTCGGGGCGAGCGCGAAGGCGCAGCATGGCGGCTGTCCCGAGGACCGGACCGATCGCCAGGGGCAGGAACGCGCGCTCCCACCCCCAGGCCTCCTGCCACAGGGGCACGAGACGAATTGTCGCCACGGTGAGGAGGAAGCCGATGGCGGTCTGGAGCGTCAGGGCGGTGCCCACGTAGCTTTCCTCGGCCAGCTCCGTCACGCTGACCGAGAACTGGGCGGAATCCGCGACGACGGCGAAGCCCCAGATCAGGCAGAACGGAGCGAGGATCCAGGCCGGAGCGCCGAACAGCGCGCCGGCCACCACGCAACACAAGCCGCTGATCATCATGCTCGAGCTCGTGATCAGGGTCCGGCCCAGCCGATCGGCCGCCGCCCCCGCCACCCAGGCTCCCAGCCCGCCCGCCGCGATCGTGCCGAAGCTGAGAAGCCCGGCCATTCGCGCCGTCGTGCCCGGACTCGCATCGCGCGCGAAGCTGGCGGCGAGAAAGGCCGGGATCCAGGTCCAGACCGCGTACAACTCCCACATGTGTCCGAAATAGCCGGCGTTGGCGAGCCCGGTTGCGTGGTCCCGCAGGATGCGACCGACGGCGCGAGGGTCGAAGGGTGCGCTGGGAGATTGATACGGCCCTTCCTCGAGGCCGAACGCCGCCATCAGGCTCCCACCGACGGAGATGGCGGCCGCGAGGTAGAGAACATGGCGCCATTCACCGATTCCTCCCGCCACGCGCAGAAGGAAGGGCAGGGCGCTTCCCACGGTCAGCGCCCCAACCAGGATTCCGATGGCCGTACCCCTGCCCCTGCGATACCAGCCGGCCATGATCTTCATGCCGGGCGGGTAGACGCCCGCCAGGGTCATCCCTGTGAGGAAACGAAGCACGATGGCCGGACCGGGCCCGTGCGCGAACACGGCCACGGAAGCGGTGAACGCGGAGCCGAGGACAGCGGATCCCGCCAGCAGTCGGCGCGGACTCCACACGTCGGAAAGGGTGAGCGTCGCGGAGAGGACGGCACCGGCCACAAAGCCGAGTTGGACGGACATGGTGAGCCAGGCCCCCGCCGCAGCTCCCAACCCCCACTCGGCGGACAGCTCCGGCGCCACGGCGCTGGCGCTGAACCAGAGGGACATGACCATGAGCTCGGCCAGGGCCAGACGGGCCAGGATGATGCGCGCCCGACGGGGGGCGGAGCCCTCACCGCGGCCCTCGCCGCCGCTCTCCTCGCGGGTTGCTCCGCGGCGGGCCGTCCCGGTCAGCCGTCCTCCTCGTAGCGCTGCTTCAGCTGCTCGATCACCGCCGGGTCCGCCAGGGTGGTGGTGTCACCCAGCGCCCTGCCCTCCGCGATGTCCTTGAGCAGCCGGCGCATGATCTTGCCGCTGCGCGTCTTGGGCAGATCCGCCGTGAAGATGATGTCGGCCGGGCGCGCGATGGCGCCGATCCGGTCGGCCACGTGCTGGCGCAGCTCCTCGTGCAGCCGATCCGATACCTCGTGTCCATCCTTGACGCTCACGAAGGCGGCGATGGCCTGGCCCTTGAGCTCGTCCGCCCGTCCCACGACAGCCGCCTCGGCCACGGCCGGATGGTCGACCAGCGCGGACTCCACCTCCATGGTCCCGATTCGGTGCCCCGCCACGTTGAGCACGTCGTCGACCCGTCCCATGATCCAGTAGAAACCGTCGGAATCGATTCGGGCGCCGTCGCCGGGGAAATACGTATTCGGCCACTTCGTCCAGTACGTCTCCCGGTACCGCTCGGGGTCGCCGTAGATGCCCCGCAGCATCGCGGGCCAGGGGGAAGTGATGGCCAGATAGCCACTCTCGGCCGGCCGCCCCTCCTCGTCCAGGATGGCGGCCTCGATCCCGGGGAACGGTTCCGTGGCCGAGCCGGGCTTGGTGGGGGTCACGCCGGGGAGGGGCGTGATCATGATGGCGCCGGTCTCCGTCTGCCACCACGTGTCCACGATGGGACACCGATTCCCGCCGATGTGCTCACGGTACCAGGTCCAGGCCTCCGGGTTGATCGGCTCTCCCACGGTGCCCAGGAGCCGAAGGTGGGAGAGATCGTGCCTCGCGGGCCACTCGTCGCCCCACTTCATGAACGCGCGGATCGCCGTCGGCGCCGTGTAGAAGACGGTCACCCCGTATTTCTCGCACAGGCTCCAGAAGCGGTCGCGCTCCGGCCAGTTCGGCGCGCCTTCGTACATGAAGACCGTGGCCCCGATGGCCAGCGGGCCGTAAACGATGTAGGAATGCCCGGTCACCCAACCCACGTCCGCCGTGCACCAGAACACATCCTCGTCCTTGAGGTCGAACACCCATTTCATGGTGGCGCAGACCTGGGTGAGATAGCCGCCGGTCGTGTGCACCACGCCTTTCGGCGTTCCCGTGGTGCCCGATGTGTACAGGATGTACAGGGGATCCTCCGCTTCCATCTCCTCGGCGAGGCAGGTGGGCGAGCTGCGGTCGATCAGCTCGTGGTACCAATGGTCGCGGCCCTCCCGCATGCTCGCGAGCGCTTCCTCTCCGTCTCCACCGCCCCGACGTCGGACCACGACGACGTTCTCGACCACCTCGAGGCCCTCGATCGCTTGATCGGCGTTTCTCTTGAGCGGCACGATGGTTCCCCGGCGATACCCGCCGTCGGCCGTGATGAGCAGTTTCGCCTGGGCATCCACGATGCGGTCGTGCAGAGACCGGGCCGAAAAGCCGCCGAACACCACGGAGTGAGGGGCTCCGATGCGGGCGCATGCGAGCATGGCGATGGCCGCTTCCGGGATCATCGGCAGATAGATGGCCACGCGGTCTCCGGGCCGCACTCCCAGCCGCTTCATGGCGTTGGCGAACTGGCACACCTCCCGGTGGAGCTGCCGGTAGGTGTATGCGCGAGAGTCTCCCGGCTCCCCCTCCCACAGAAGGGCCGCCTTGTTGGCCCTCCAGCCGTTCAGGTGACGGTCCAGGCAATTGTGCGCGGCGTTCAGGCGACCGCCCACGAACCACTTCGCGTCGGGCGGGTTCCATTCCAGCACCCGATCCCATCTGCGAAACCAATCCAGCTGTTCTGCCCAGCTTTCCCAATAGCCCTCCCGATCGGCGGCCGCGCGATCGTATGGAGAGTGATCCGAGACATGGGCCGCCTCCCGGAACTCGGCGGGGGGCTCGAAACTGCGGTGTTCCTGTAGTAGGACTTCGATCTCGCGACGTCGGGACTCGTTCATTCGATCCTCGTTTGGAGCGGTGGTTCGATCTGGAGGTTGCGGCGGGACGATTCCGTTCGACATTAGAAGAAGGGAGGCGGTCCCGCGCAAGGCGATTCTCGCGCGGCGACCGGCAGTGCCGTCTGGAACCCTGAGCCGGGAGACGGGCCGATGAGCGACCGAAGCCTGCTGATCATCCTGGCCATCCCGCTCGTCCTGGCCTTCGCTTTCGGCTGGTGGGCGGGCCTGGGTTTTCCGGGCCTGTACGGCAAGCACGAGTTCACGGGGAAGGCCTCCCGCCGCTCGCCGTTCCAGAGGCTGGTGGATCGAGTGGTCACGTGGTGGGACCACCGATGATGGGAGGGGGGCGGGCGACGGTACGGGCCGTGCTGGGCTGGGTGTTGGCCGCCAACCTCACGGTCATCGCGGCCAAGCTGTTCGTGGGCTTTCGCTCCGGCTCCATCGCGGTGTTGGGGGATGCGGGCCACTCCGGTGTGGACGCGGTCAACAACGTGGTCGCCCTGTTCGCTGTGCGACTCGCCTCCACGCCTCCCGACGAAGAGCACCCGTATGGCCACGGCAAGTTCGAGACGCTGGGCACCCTGGCTGTGGCCAGCTTCCTTTCGGTGACCTGCTTCGAGCTGCTGAAAGGCGCGATCGGAAGGCTTGTGACGGGAGGTTCGCCGCCCGCGATCGCGCCGCTCACGTTCATCGTGCTGGGCGTGACCGTGTTGCTCAATCTGGGGGTGGCCGGCTCCGAAGCGTGGTTCGGGAAGCGGCTGGACAGCGAGATGCTGATCGCCGATGCCCGCCACACCGCGTCGGACGTGGTCGTGACGCTCTCGGTGCTGGCCGGCCTCGGTCTGGTCCGGATGGGCTGGGGGGCGGCGGACGCCTGGTTGGCCATCCTGGTCGCCGGAGTGATCGCGTACAGCGGTTACCGGATCTTCCGCAGCACCGTCCCGGTCCTGGTGGACCGGCGGGCCCTGGCCGCGGAGCGGATACGGAACCTGGCGGAGCAGACGCCGGGGGTCCTGAGCGCGAGCGAGATCCGCTCACGCGGGCGGCCCGGGGAGGCGTTCGCCGAGTTGACGATCCGGGTGGACTCGGACACGGATGTCCGGACGGGGCACGGGATCGCGGACACGGTGGAGAAGCGCCTGGAGCGGGAAGCGGGATTCTCGCGCGTCGTCGTGCACGTGGAACCTTCTACGGGCGCGGAGACATGAGCTTTCCGCTCTCCGGCCGGGCGTGAGCCGGCCGCCCCGGAGAGACGGGACCCGGTCGCCCCGGCCAGGCCCGAGCCGGTCGCCGGGGAAGGTCTCCTCAGCCGCTGGGACCGCCGGCCTCCGCCGAAGCGTGAACCACGGGCTCGAGCGTCCACTCGCAGCAAGGGTCCGAGCGGGCCTCGCACCGCGCGTGCACGATGCGACAGCCTCCGTTCGGAAAGCCGTTCATCACGGACTCGATGGCGCCGCCCAGGAGCGCGCAGCCTTCGCCTCCCTCGACCGCCCGGACCGCCAGGGAACGCTCGACCGTCACCCGGACCGGTTTGCGGCTGACGCGCACGATCGCTCCCGGGTTGACAAGGGTGGCCAGCCGGCGGATGCGTCTCAGCGCTCGCCGGCGCCGGACGGCTCCGGGGAGCAGCCGATGTCCCAGCCGGGCGCCCCTGGATCCGCGGCCGAAGCTCCGCGCGACCAGTCGGCGTCCCGCCTCGGCGAACACCTCGATCGAATCCGTGCGGCGGGCGATGAGGGTGAACAGGCTGGCGACCTCCTGGGCGGTGAGCGAGTCCCGGCCTTCCCGCAGGCGGGAGTATCGGGCGATCTGCTCCCCGATGACTCCCGACAGGCCCAGACGCCGTCGAAGATTCAGCGGCTGGTCCTCATCCGAGAACAACTCCCCCTCCGGCGTGTCCACGTCTCTCAGGGACTCCAGCAGCGCGAGCGCGACGGAGGGAGGCACGCGACCCTGGAACACCACGGCTTCCGGCATATGGGCGCCACGCTATGCAGGATCTCGACGGCGGGCAAGGGAGAACGCCGGGCCGGCCGCTTTTGCCCCTCGTGAACGATACCGGGTGGGTCGAGGCCGTCACCTCCGGTGGACTCGGCGTCCTCGTGCTGGTGGCGGCCGGGCGCGGACGCTGGCTCACGCTTGGCGGAGTGGGTGCGGCGCTCCTGGTGGGTGGTGCGGTGTGGGTGGGGACGGGACTGCCCGGCCTGCTCCCGCTGGCCGCGTTTCTGGTCAGCGCCTCGCTGCTCACTCGGCTGGGTGGGGCCGAGCGCCCGGTGCGAGGCCGGGGGATGAAAGCCGGGGCCCGCTCGGCTCGACAGGTGCTGGCCAACGGAGGCGTCGCGGCGGCCTGCGCGCTGATCGGTCTGGCGGGGGCGTTTCCGGCCGCCCAGTATGCGGTGCTCGGGGCGGTCTCGGCGGCAACGGCGGACACCTGGGCCACCGAGCTCGGAACCGCGGCCGGAGGCGTCACGCGCCGGTTCGGAACCTGGGAAACGGTCGCTCCCGGCCGGTCCGGCGGTGTTTCCGTGGAGGGCTCCCTCGGCGGGGCCCTGGGCGCGGCCGTGATCGGCCTGCTGGCCTGGCCGCTGTTCGGATCGCCGGGGGCGTTTCCCCTGGTGTGCGCGCTGGTCTCGGGAGTGTCGGGCATGTGGGTGGATTCCTTCTTGGGTGCGGCCGTGGAAGATCGGATACGGTGGGTCGACAACGAAGTCGTGAACCTGTGCGGCACCCTGGCCGGGGCGATGCTCGCCTGGGGGTTGGCCCGGTGACGCGGCCCCGACTGGGCACCATCGCCGTGCACGGCCCGGCGAAGGGCTCCTCGGAACACGGGGCTCCGCGAGCGCATGCCCCGCCGCTGTTTCAGACGAGCGCCTTCACTTTCTCCACCGCGGAACGGGGAGTCGCCGCCTTCCTCGGCGGGGGAGAGTACATCTATTCCCGCCTGGCCAACCCGACGGTCCGGCAACTGGAGAGGCATGTCGCGGCCCTGGAGGCCCACCCCGCCGAGAGGTCGGACGGGCCGCCGGGTCGGCCCGAGGCGGCCCGGGAGGAGGTCGGGGTGGTGGAGGACGTGGACGCCCGGTTCTTCGCCTCCGGAATGGCGGCGATCAGCGCGGTCGCGCTGGGCACGGCGGCCGGAGGCAGGATCGTATGCCAGGATGGGATCTACGGTACCACGGTGGCCTGCCTCCGGGGCCTCCCGCGCTACGGGATCCAGGTCGATTTCGTACCGGCGGGAGACCTGGAGGCGCTCCGGAAGCAGGTGGCCGGCGGCCCGCCGCCGGCTCTGGTGTACATAGAGACTCCGGCCAACCCACTCCTCCAGCTCACGGACATTCACGCGGCCGCCGAGATAGCGCATGAAGCGGGAGGTCTGCTGGCCGTGGACGCGACCTTCGCCACTCCGGCGCTCCAACGCCCCCTGGCCTGGGGGGCGGACTTCAGCCTGCACAGCACCACCAAGTTCATGAGTGGGCACGGCGTGGTTCTCGGCGGGATCGTGTCGGGGCGGCGCGAGCTCCTCGAGCGTCACGTGGATGGCCTGCGCCGCGACTTCGGGGCCGTCGCCGACCCGTTCGCCGCCTGGCTCACACTGCTCGGGCTGCGCACGCTGGCGGTTCGGATGGAGCGCCACGCCGAGAACGCGGCCGCACTCGCGACGCGACTGGCCCAGTGTGCGGAGGTTTCGGCCGTCTACTACCCGGACCCGGGCCGCCTGCCGGCCGGCCAGCTATCCGCCGGCGGACCCATGCTGTCGGTGGAGTTGGCCGGAGGAGAGCCCGCGGCGCTCGGCCTGATCGACCGGCTCGGGCTGGCCACGCTCGCCCCCACCCTGGGAACCACGGACACGCTGGTTCAGCATCCGTACACCATGAGTCACGGAGTGCTGCCGGAAGAGCGGCGGCGCGCGCTGGGGATCCTGCCGGGGATCGTACGGGTTTCCGTAGGACTCGAGGATCCCGAGGACATTGTGGCCGATTTCGAACAGGCGCTGGCAGGAGGCCGGGCAGCGTCCGCGGGACCGTCCGGACGCCATTCAACAGGAGGTCGGCGGTGAACGAGCGAGGCGGAACGCTGGCGGCGGTCGCGCACAACGCGGCCCGCATGATGGTCGGATTCCTCTATCTGCAACACGGTGCGCAGAAGCTGTTCGGCGTGTTGGGCGGATTCGGAGGGCGCGGGGCCCGCGTGCACCTGTTCTCCCTGTTCGGGTTGGCCGGAGTTCTGGAGCTGTTCGGCGGCAGCCTGGTGCTGATCGGACTGTTCACCCGCCCGGTCGCCTTCGTGTTGGCGGGCGAGATGGCGGTCGCCTACTTCTGGGCCCATTTTCCCCGCGCCTTCCTTCCGATTCAGAATCGCGGAGAGCTCCCGGTGCTGTTCTGCTTCTTCTTCCTCCTGCTGGTCGCGGTGGGTCCCGGAAAGGCGAGCCTGGATGCGTGGTTCCGGGGGCGAGCGCGTGGAGGGATCCCTCCCGCGGCCGACGCTTCGGGCTGAACCGCACCGAGCCCGAGGACACGATCGGGGAGCCCTTCGCGGCGGCGCCCGGCCGACCACCACATCGGGTCGCGGCCGCCGTTCCCGACCCCGGCCGGCCGTCCGCCGGCCGGGGCCCCGGAGGGCGTTGTTCGCGGCGGCGGCGCAGCGCATCTTTGGTCCGAACGAGCACGGCGGGGGGTGCCTCGGGCAGCCTTCCGCCGTCGTCTTTCCAGGCTTTCCCATGGCGGACCCGAACCGAGAGACGATGTACGAACCTGCGAAGATAGAACGGAAGTGGCAGGCCTTCTGGGAGCGGAAGGGCATCAACCAGCCGGATCTTGATGAGGCGGCCCAGCCGTTCTTCAACCTCATGATGTATCCATATCCGTCCGCCGAGGGCCTGCATGTGGGCAACCTGTACGCCTTCACCGGGGCCGACATCTACGGGCGGTACCGTCGCCTGAACGGAGACGACGTGTTCGAGCCGATCGGATACGACGCCTTCGGCATCCACTCGGAGAATCACGCCCTCAAGGTGGACACCCACCCCATGAAGCTGATCCCCGCCAACATCGCCAACTTCGAGCGGCAGCTGCGGCGCGCGGGCATCATGTACGACTGGTCCCACACGGTGGACACCACGGATCCGGCCTACTACCGCTGGACGCAGTGGATCTTCCTGCAGCTGTACCGCGCCGGACTGGCGGAGAAGAAGGAAGCGCCGGTCAACTGGTGCCCGTCCTGCCGGACCGTGCTTGCCAACGAGCAGGTGATCGCCGGACGGTGCGAAAGGTGCGACGCGCCGGTCGAACAGCAGCTGCTCAGCCAGTGGTTCTTCAAGATCACCGCCTATGCCGAACGGCTGCTCGAGAACCTGGAGTGGATCGACTGGTCGGAGACCACCAAGACCGCGCAGCGGAACTGGATCGGCCGCTCCCGGGGTGCCCGGCTCTGGTTTCCGTTCGCGGAGGCTCCCGATGGCAGGGAGGACGCGATCGAGGTCTTCACCACGCGTCCCGACACCGTGTTCGGAGCCACCTACATGGTCCTGGCGCCCGAGCATCCGCTGGTGGACCGCCTCACCGCCGGGGAGCGCCGGGAGGAGGTGGAGGCGTACCGGGTTCGGACCCGGGCCACGGACCTGGTCGAGCGGCAGAAGGCGGATGACCGGACCAAGACGGGCGTGTTCACGGGTGGATACTGCCGGAATCCGGCCACCGGAGAGTTCATCCCCGTGTGGATCGCCGACTACGTGCTGATGGGGTACGGTACGGGTGCCATCATGGCCGTGCCCGCGCACGACGAGCGGGACTTCGCTTTCGCCCGGACGTTCGACCTGCCGATCCGACAGGTGGTGGCGCCGGGGCCCGGCGAGCAGGGAGAGGGGAATCCGCGTGGAGGGTCGACGGAACGGACTACCATCAGCCAGCCGCTCGCGCGGGCCTACGTGGATCGCTCCGAAGGGCAGGTCCTGGTGGACTCGGGCCGGTTCGACGGCCTTCCGGTCGAGGAGGGCGGTGCCGCGATCGTGGACTGGTTGGGCGGGCGAGGCCTGGCCGAGCCGGCCGTGAGCTACCGACTGCACGACTGGTGCATCTCCCGGCAGCGGTACTGGGGCCCGCCCATTCCCATCCTCTACTGCGATGCCTGCGGGACGGTACCGGTTCCCGAGGAGGATCTGCCGGTCCTCCTGCCCTACGTGGAGGACTTCAAGCCCGGCGCCGCCGGCGTGGCACCCCTGGCCCGCGATCCCGCATTCCTCCGGGCGCCGTGCCCGAGCTGCGGAGGGGAAGCCCGCCGGGAGACCGACGTATCCGATACCTTTCTGGATAGCGCCTGGTATTTCCTGCGCTACCCGAGCACGGAGTTCGACGACCGGCCGTTCGACGCGAGCCGGACCCGGAAATGGCTGCCGGTGGACATGTACATCGGGGGGGAGGAGCACGCCGTTCTTCACCTCCTCTACTCGCGCTTCATCACGATGGCGTTGCACGATCTGGGACACCTGGAGTTCGAGGAGCCGTACGAGCGGTTTCGCAAGCACGGGCTGCTGATCAAGGACGGCGCCAAGATCTCCAAGTCTCGCGGCAACATCGTTTCGCCGGACGATTACATGGCCCGCTACGGGGCCGACACGTTCCGGACGTACCTCATGTTCACGGGCCCGTATCAGGAAGGCGGAGATTTCCGAGACGAGGGAGTGGCGGGTCCCGAACGTTTCCTGACAAGGGTGTGGGACAGCGTGGAAGCGGCGATCGCCGCCGGGAAGGGCGGTTTCCCCTCCGAACAGGTCGAGCGCGCCCTGCACGCCACGATCCGTCAGGTCACCCGGGACGTAGAGGATCTCTCCTACAACACCGCGATCTCGGCCCTGATGAAGTACCTCAACGTGGTGCGCTACGAGGGGCGCGTGGCCACGCTGGACGAAGTCCGGCCGCTGGTGGTGATGCTGGCCCCGTTCGGCCCCCACATCTCGGAGGAGCTGTGGGAGAGGCTGGGGGAGGCTCCGAGCGTTTTTCAGACGGCGGCCTGGCCGTCCTGGGACGACGAGAAGCTCCGCACCGAAGAGGTCGATATGCCGGTGCAGGTGAACGGCCGGTTGCGGGCCACCATCCGTGTGGAGCGGGGGGCCACGAAAGAGGAAGTCGAGGCGGCCGCGCTCCGCGAGGACAACGTCAAGCGGTACGTGGCCCGCAGCGAGCTGCGGAAAGTGATCCACGTGCCCGACCGGCTGATCAACCTCGTGGTGGGCTGAGCGGCCGGGCGGAGCGCTCGAGAGTCGGAGGCGAGCGCCGGAGCCGTGCGGCCCGCTAGTGCTGGATGCGTCCTTCCTGCGACGTGTCGATCTCCGCGCTGGCCCCTTCGCCGAACAGGTAGGCGCGCAGGTTCGAATAGAGGAATTCGCGCGCCTGGCCATCCTGCAGGTTCAACCCGTAGTGGTTGATCAGCAGCATCTGCTGTCGCTTCCAGTCTTCCCAGCAGCTCGCGCACACCTCCTCCGCCACCCGCCGGCCCAGCTCGCCGGGGAAGGGGGGCCTGGCCAGCCGCTGGTTGTCCGCCCTTTCGCATCGCGCGCAGGCGAAGGATTCGATTCCGTCCATCACGGTCTGCTCTCCGGTCGGTGATTCGGTTCGCGGCCCGGCCTTCGGGACCGGTCCCGGCGCACGGATGTGGCGCCGACCGATCTCAAGGTAGCACGCGGAGCGCCATTAGAGCGGTACCACGAGAACCGAGCAGTTCGCTCCCCGCAGCACCTTCTCGGTCACTCTCCCCAGCAGCGCCCGCTCCGGTAGGTTGGGCGAGTGTCCCCGGCCCAGGACGATCACGTTGGCCGACTCGCTCTCGGCGGCGGCGATGATCTGCGTGAACGGCCGGCCCCGCAGGACGATGGGCCGCACGTCGGTCTCGTCCCGACAGGTCTCGGGGAGCTGTTCCAACAACTCCTGACGCGCGATGCCTTCCAGCTGGCGGAGGGTTTCCTGTGTCTTGGTCGGCGTACTCACGGCTCGCAGGTACGCCTGCAGCGCGCTGGTCATCACGTGGAGCAACAGCAGATTGGCCCCGAAATAACGGGCGAAGTGCACGGCCGTCTCGGCCACCGGGCCGCTCCCCTCACGCAGGTCCAGCGCCGCCAGCACCTTCCGGTCTCCTGGATCGGCGAGCTTGGGGACCCGCCGCCACACCAGCACCTGGCGATCGGCGCCTTCCACGATCTTGTTGGCCATCGTCCCCGGCGGGTCGCCCGGCCACATTCGCCGGACGTGCGCCCCCAGAACGATCAGGTTGGCGTCCTCGTCCGCCGCCGCCCGGTGGACCTCCCGAGGTGGCCAGCCCGAGGAGATGGAGATGCGGGGCTCGATGCCGTATTCCCTGGCCAGGTGCTCCAGATTGGAGCGGACATCGAGCTCGTTCTCCGCCACAGGGTCGAGGATCTCTCCGAGCGCTTCCCGGAGGTAGCTTCCGGGTCGCACGATCTCGATGGCGTGAAACAGCGTGATCCGGGCCTCGGGGAAGCGTCGGGTGACCCATTCGAGCGCCTCCACCGAGGGGTCGGAGAAGTCTATGGCGACCAGAATGCGTTGAAACATGGATCCGCCCTCGCGTGCCGTCTGTGCCCCACGTGTCGCGCCCGCGACGCGGGTGATGCCTCCAAGGCCGATGGCGGCCGGGCCGCTACACGGCCCCGCCCGGCCCGGACCCGGTGGCGATCGCTCAGAAGGTATCCCGGCCAGGCGGCGAGCGCACGGAACCCGTACGCGGCGGTGGCCGCCGCGCGGAGGCGGATGCTTGTGGGGATGACGGCGTCTGCGTGGCGGTCGTCACCGGCCGCCGGGCCAGCGCGTCGAGAGCCCGCCAGGGATCGCCCTGGGAAGCGGCCGTGATGATCCGGTGGATCGCGGCCGTCAGGTCGCCGGACTGCCGATACACCTGCTCGAAGTCATCCAGCCGGGTGTAGTAGAGGAGCCGGGAAAGGACCCACGCGTTGTTGAGGCGTTCCGGCTCCAGGTCGCGGTACCTGCCCGCCTTCAAGCGCGGGCGGACCTGGTTCCGAAACCGATCGGCGGCGTCGGCGAAGATCCGGCGCTTGCGCTCCCGCATCGTGTCGGCCGGGAGGTTTCGGGCGTAGAGATTCTGCAGGGGTCGGGCGAGGGATTGGAAGAAACGGCCGAAGACGCGCGTGTCCGCCCAGCGGTCACGGGCCGCTTCGCACAGGCGTTCCTGTTCGGTCACCTCGCAGAAGAAGAGGATCGCCCCCCGGTTGCCGACGAAGTTGGCGAAGCTCTCGTTGAAGTGCGCCCGGCCGGCCGGGAAGAACGTCGTATGCGTGGTCTCGTGGACGATCGTCTCCACCAGGGCCACGCTGTCCAGGCGCAGCGTGGTGGGGAGGACGGGATCCGGAAGCCAGCCCAGGGTGCTGAACGCGGCGACCGGGCGGACCCACACGTCGTAACCGGTCTTCCTGAGGCGATCGGCCTCCCGGAGCGCCGCCCGGAAGTTGAAGTAGCCGCGGTAGGGGACGCGGCCCACGATGGGGAACCACCAGGTCTTCCAGCGCAGCTCGAACTCCGGCGCCGCCGAGATGTTGAGTACCAGCGTGTCGCGTGTCAGCGGCGCGAAGCTACGGAAGCTCGCTCCGGCGTTCAGCCCGAGCGTCCGCTCGGCGAAATCGCGGCTGTCCTGCACGAGGCGGAGCTTGGCGCGGAGGGCCGGGGGAGTGGCCGTATCGTGCACCACCTCGCGGATGGGCCGGCGTTTGGCGAGGATTCTGGCTTCCTCCCAACCGGCCCGTGCCACGTAGGTGGGCGAGCAGCCGCCGCCGGTCGCCGCGGCGAGAGCCACAGCCGCCAGGATCGGCCTTCTTCTCGACCTCCGGACCCGACGCTTCATGCGTACGTTCTACCTGGGTCGGCCCGCCGCGGGTCCCCGCGAACGAGTCCGACCGCCCGCGCGGAGGCCTTGGCGCCGGGCGGCCGGCGTCCCTGGCCGAGCGGAACGGCCGGTGAGCCGCCTGTCGCCACGCCTCAGCGCGCGCGCACGTAGTGCAGCTGCTCCGATACCCGGTCGCGCGAGTAGGCGCGCGAGGGGCCATCGGAATCGCTGCGGTACCGGCGGTACCGGTGCTCGAAGCAGCGATACGTGTCCGGCTGGCCCCGCTCGCGCAGCGCCGCCTCGATCACGGGCCTCGGCAGCAGGCCTTCGTCGTTGTAGCTGAGGAGGATGTGCCGGGCGTCGGCCCCCTCCAGGAGTCGGCGGAGGGCGCTCTCCGCCTTCCCCTTTCGGCACCAGTCCGACCGCCGTCCGCTATCCGGGATGAGGCCGGTTTTCCCGCGCAGGGGTGGCGGCGGATCCCAGCCCGTGGCCAGCAGCTCGGGGATATGGTAGTAGCCGGGATACTGCCGGCTGTTGTACGGAGGATCGAGGTAGACGAGGTCGAGCGGGGAGAGCCGGCCCAGGAGATCGAGGGCGTGACCGTGAAAAGCGGTCGATCCCGAGGCGCGGTTGAGGGCCCGGGTGATCGGCAGGGGCCGCAGCTCGAGTGGGCGCAGCGCGTTGGGCTGCCAGGTCTTCACGAACGAGGCGTACACCCCCGTCGTGTTGGCGACCCGGTCGGCCGCCTCGATGAGCGTGGCCACCAGCAGCTGGTGGCGCGCGTGGTCGATTCTCGCACCCTCGCTCCATTCCGCGATCCTGGCCCGGATGGCGTCGATGCGGCCTGCGTTGCGCTCGCTGAAGTACATCCGACCGTGCTTCGCCCCCTCGGCGCCGGCCGGCGTATAGTGCTCGGTGACGAAGCCGTGCGACGGCGGGATCGCGTCGAGCCGCGAGACGACCTCTCCGTATGGGATCGGGCGGGCACCCTTTCCGAGAGGGCCCGCCTGGAGCAGCATGGGCGGAAAGTGCGGGGCCGTGTCGAGCGCGATCCGGGCCACCTGGAGGGCGTAGGAGGCGGCCATGAGGTCCCCGGCGTGGACCTTCCACCCGCCTCGCTTGAGGGCGCTCCCGACGCTGGCGGTCCCGGCGAACGGGTCGGCGGCCACGCCCGGCGCGACCCCCAGCTTCTCCAACGTCTGGAGGAGGAAGGGAATCAGCCGGGTCTTATTGCCGATGTAGCGCACGGGGGGGAGGATAGGGGATGGCCGGGTACGACGAAAGCGAGAACACGGCGCGGACGCGATGACGGTTCGGGAACGCACCTATGCCACCGCGCTCGGCGTGGCGAGCGGTCTGGTGGCCGGCATCGGACGGCGTCGCGGCGGCCTCTCACGGGCCGTGCGGGATCGCCGCGCGGCGGTCGACCGGTTGGTCGATTGGGCCGTCCGCGGGCGCCACCGCGAGTTGCCGCTCCTGTGGCTGCACGGCGCCTCGGCCGGCGAGCTGGTCGGCGTCGCCCCGATCGTGCGGCGAGTTCGCAGCCGGGCCGAGATACAGCTGCTCGTCACCTTCAGCTCTCCATCGGGGTCCGAAGCGGCCGCGGCCCTGGAGCCGGACTGGCAGGGTTTTCCACCTCTGGACGCCCCGAAACCCTGCGGCCGCGCGATCCGAGCGGCGGCTCCGAGCGCGCTCGTGTTCGCCAAGCTGGACGTCTGGCCCGGTCTGAGCGCCGCCGCGGAACGGGCCGGCGCGGGCCTGGGATTGGTCAACGGGACGGTGCGTTCCGACAGCTCGCGGCTGAGGGGGGGAGCGCGTTGGCTGCTCAGGCCGGCGTACGCCCGTCTCCAGCGCGTGGGCGCCGTATCGCCGGCCGACGCGGTCCGCCTCCGGGCGCTGGGGGTGCGGCCGGAAACCCTGACCGTCATGGGGGACGCGGCGTTCGACGCCGCCCTGGAGCGGGTGGATCGGGCCCGCCCGGCGCAGCTGGAGGCCCGCCGTCGCCTGCGCCGCTGGTGCGACAGCCGGGCCGATCCGCGTTGGCCCGTGTTGCTGGCCGGTTCCACCTGGCCGCCTGACGAGGAGATGCTGCTGGCGGCGGCGGCCGCGCTCGCCGAGCGCGGCCACGGGCTGACGCTCGTTCTGGTCCCGCATGAGCCGACCCGGTCGACCCTTGCCCGGATCAAAGCTCGCTCCCGGAGCCACCTGGGAGTCGAACCCGATGTATGGTCCGAACTCTCGGCCGCGCCGAG
>JBHHYZ010000005.1:0-88341 GCA_046757845.1 Gemmatimonadota bacterium | reverse complement strand
CCGTCCGCCGCCGGCCCAGCAGGTTCAGCTTGAACTCGCGAATCATCGTCGGCTCGACCACGGCTCCGTCCGGTCCACGGAAGTACAGCGCATCGAACGGACACTGAACTATGCAGGCGCCGCACTGCACGCACCGGTTCGGCCGAGCCAGGCTCGCGCGCCGCCGGACATCCAGCTCCAGGACGTCGCGTGGGCACACCTGTTCGCAGAACGCGGCTCCCCGGCATCTCTCCGGGTCCAGTTCGATCGTGAGCAGGCGGTCCGCGTGCAGTCCGCTCTTGCTCACCGGCGTGCTGCCCGTCAGGTCCAGGCTCAACACGAGCAGCACGATCAGAGACGCCAGCCCCCATCTCAGGGCGAACGACCACGGGGTGCCCGGATCGAGACTCGCCCGAAGCGCGAGCCCGGCGGCGAGGACGAGCCACGTGGCCAGCGGTAGCGCCCAGGGACCGAAGTCGAAGAACACGAACCCCAGGTGTCGCCGCCGCTCGCCCATTCGGGCCTGGCCCTGCGTGAGCGGAAACGCGGCAAACAGAAGGAAGGAGAGAGCCCACACCAGACCGACCAGGGGAAGCACGCCCGCCTTCCAGAAAGGAACGAGCGGCAACGCCAGCAGGGAGATCGGAAACGCCCATGCCACCGCCATCTCGAGCCGCCGGGGCCACGGAAAGCGCACGGCCCGCATCTCGGGGGTGGCCTCGCAGCCCCGGCGCAGGAAGGCGGGAAGATCGGCCGCCTCCACGGGGCCCCAGATCACGCGCCAGCCGATCCGCCGATGGACCTCGCGGCCCTCGATCCCCGTGGCGGCGAGCTGCGGGAGCACGACTCGCCGATGATCCACGAGGTCCGCGACTCCGCTCGTCTTCAACACGGAGACCACATCGTGGTTCGTGAGCAGCCCTCCGGTCGCGGCGCACCACACGTTGACACCGCCGCTGTCCGCGACCAGCAGCCAGGCATCCACGCCGCGCAGGGCGCGCGTCACCCGCTGGACGGTGAGCCGAAAATTCCCGGTGAGCAGGACGGGCGACGCGCGCGAAGGGTCGCCGATCCGGACGAGTCCCTTGCGGGCCGGGAACGGGAGCACTCGCAGCAACGTCTGCACGACGCTCAGCGAGGCGAATGCGACGGCGCTCATGAAGCCGGGGATCCGTCCGCCCCTCCGGAGACGGGCGGCTTGCGGGCCACGATCTCGCCGAAGCTGCCGAGGCGATTCGCACGCCATTCGACGGGCGGAAGCCCGGCCTGTTCCAGCCGGCCGCGCAGTCCGCCGACGGCGTGCGTAGTCTGCTGGGTGAGGGCGTAGGCGAGGGCGGCGAGCGGCGCCTTGAGAAGAGCGTGCAGAATCCGGAGCGGCACGCTCGCCGGGCGCAACTCGTCGGCCAGCAGCAGGAGCCCGCCCGGCTTCAGCAGGCGCCGGACCTCGCGCAGAGTGAACCGGATCTCATCTTCGCTCAGTTCCGACAGCACCAGTCCGCAGGTCACCGCATCGTACGCCCCATCGGGCTCCGAATCCAGTTCGGCCACTCCACGCTCCCGGAGTTCGACCCGGTCCTCCAGTCCCGCCTCGCGCACCCGGCGGCCGGCGATCTCCAGCATCTCGGGACTCACATCTACGGCCTTCACCCGCGCCCCGCGCGCGGCCGCTCGCAGGGCCAGGGCGCCCGTGCCGCAGCCCAGATCCAGGACCCTATCGCCTGCCCGGATGCGCGAGGCCAATCGGTCGTACGCCGCGCCGATTCGCCCCAACGTCAGGACGCGGATGCCTCGATCATAGCGCCGCGGCGCGGACTCCAGGATCCTCATGAGAACGTACGTGCTCATCGCCTACCGACAGGTCGCCGAAAGACCCCGGGTGGTCGTCTCGCGAGCGCCGGGCCCGAGACCGGCGGCAGGGCGCGCGGTGGGCTCACCGATCACCTCAGAGCCAGGTTGATATCTCGTCCAGCGACTTCCGTCCGATGTCCGGCACCAGGGCGTCGTCCGCCGGATAGCCCACTACCAAGAGCAGAAACGGCCGCTCGTTGCCCGGCCTGTCCAGGATCTCGTTCAGAAAGCGCATGGGACTCGGCGTATGGGTGAGCGAGACCAGGCCCGCATGATGAACGGCGGCCACGAGCAGTCCCGTCGCGATGCCCACGGACTCGGTCGCATAGTAGTGCTTCAGGCGTTCCCCCGAACGCGACACACCGTAACTCTGGGCGAAGACGGCGATCAGGTACGGCGCCGTCTCGAGAAACGGCTTGTGCTCGTTCGTTCCCAGGGGAGCGAGCGCCTCCAGCCACTCGCGCGGAGCTCGGTGGTGATAGAACTCGCGCTCCTCCTTCTCCGCCGCCACGCGGATCCGGTGCTTCCGCTCGGCGTCCGCGATGACGCAGAAGTGCCAGGGCTGGAGGTTGGCGCCGCTGGGCGCCGTCCCCGCCGCCAGCAGGCACTCCTCGATGACCTCCCGGGGCACCGGCCGATCCGAGAAGTGGCGCACCGTCCGCCGGCGCTGCAGCTGTTCCCGGAACGCGGCGGCCCGCCGTCGCATCTCCTCGACCGGATACTCCCGGTACTGACTCAACGGCAGGAAGCCGATCTCACTCATCGCGCCCTCTCGCCCCACAGTTCAGGCGATCGGCGGCCGACGCCGATGGAAATCCGTCGCCCGCTGGTACGCCTGCGCCAACGCCAGAGCCGCTTCCTCCCGGTACAGCCCTCCCACGAACGTGATGCTGCCGGGCTGCCGCCGCGGCGAGGAGAGCGGCGCGCCCTTCAGCCGGCGGAAATCGTTCGGGACCGTGACCGACGGATGGCCCGTGAGATTGGTGACCGACAGAGCACCTCCGCGGAAGGAGGGGGATACGAACACGTCCACTTCGCGCATCGCCTCGGCCAACGCCCGCATCAGCAACGTTCGCGCCCGATTGGCCTGAATGTACTCGACGGCCGGAATCAGGTGGGCCTGACGGAACACGTTGGGCCACGCCCGGCGAACCTGTCGAACCATCCGGTCCACGCCGCCGTTACGCGTCAGCTCGTCGAACGCGCTGGCGGCCTCGGCCTCCAGCGTGATCAGGAGCGGCTGGACGGGCATGTCCGGAAGCGAGACCGGGCGCAGCTCGATCCCGAGGCCCCGCAGCACTTCCAGGCTCCGCTGGTCAGCCTTCCGTCCCTCGTACTCCCCCTCGAACGCCTGCACCACGTAGCCGACCCGAAGATCGCCCACATCGACGCCGGGCCAATCGAACGGCGCGTCCACCGTGCTGGGATCCCTGGGATCCCGGCCGTGCAGGGCCGAGAACACCAGCGCGCAGTCCTCGGCGGACCGGCAGATGGGGCCCAGCTTGTCCATGGACCAGGAGAGCGCCATGGCGCCATGCCGGCTCACCCGGCCGAAGGTGGGGCGAAGCCCCGTAACTCCGTTGCGGGTGGCGGGCGAGACGATGGAGCCCAGGGTCTCCGACCCTACCGCGAAGCCCACCAGGCCGGCGGCCACGCTCGCGGCCGGACCGGCGGAGGAGCCGCTGGAGCCCTGCTCGATGTTCCACGGGTTCTTCGTCTGCCCGCCGAACCACACGTCGCCCCAGGCCAGCGCCCCGAGCGTCAGCTTGGCCACCAGGACGGCGCCGGCGTCATCCAGGCGCCCGACCACGGCGGAATCTTCGTCGATCACCTGATCCCTGTACGGCACCGCGCCCCACGTGGTCGGGTAGCCGCGGGCGGCCAGCAGATCCTTGGCGCCCCACGGGATCCCATGGAGAGGACCCCGCCACCGGCCCGCATCGAGCTCCCTGTCCGCCCGGGCCGCCTGCTCCCGAGCTCGCTCCTCGGTGAGCGTGATCACCGCGTGGAGCACGGAATCGTACTTCTTGAGGCGGGCCAGATACAGCTCCGTGAGCTCCGTCGAGCTGACCTGCCGGCTTCGCAGCAGCGAAGCCAGGCGGGAGACCGGGAGGTAGGCGAGGTCTTCGTCTTCCTCCGGCCGCTGGAAAGGCTCCGGCTCCCAGGCCGCGGTGGCCTCGGGCCTCGCGCTCGAGCTCCGCGCCCGCCCGCCCTGCTCATCCGCGGATGCATCCGCGCGACGGCCGGAATCGGGTGCCACATGGGTGGCGAGCGAGGAGTCCGGGATCGCGCCGATCCGGGATCGAACCTGAGCGCCGGGATCACGTTGTTGGGGATGTCGAGTTCCCGGAGCTTCCGGTAACCGCGGAGCTTCTGCCGCAGATCCTCCAGCATCAGCGCCCGCTGCTCTTCGCTGAAGCTCAGCCCGGCCAGCTTCTCCGCCTGCGCGATCGTGCGGGTGGTGAGCTCCTCGTCCTGCCGGGCCTGCGCGTACAGCGCGGCCGGAAGCAGCGTCCCTCCCAGGCCGACCGCGGCACACGATTCCAGGAAATGACGTCGATCCAGTTCCATCGCGCTCCCCCTCGCGCTGGGATCCACCCCAGTCCGCGCCCCATGGACGCGGGTTCGCCTGTCCGGGAAAAGCTATGGGGTGAGGGCCGCTCGTGTCGAACCGGGGGTCAGCGCCGCATCCGCTTCGCGCGGCTTTCCTCGGGGAGGGACCCGAAGCTCAGAAGCGGCGGTAAATCCACAGGAGAAGGAGGGCTCCGGCCACGGCCAGTCCCAGACTGCCGAAGTTGAAACCGGTCACCGACCCGAGCCCTATGCGCGAGCCGAGGAAGCCTCCCACCATCGCTCCGGCGATGCCGAGAAAGATGGTGACGATGATTCCGCCCGGATCCTTGCCCGGCATGATCCATTTCGCGAGCGCCCCGGCCATCAGGCCGAAGAGCACCCAGCTTACAAATCCCATGTGCGGTCCCTCCTTCGAGCCCGGCAGGCCGCTCGTGCCGGCGGGTCACCCGGGCGGCTCCGTGACCCGTCGAAGCGTGGGACGCGGCCATCCGCCGCCCGCGCCGCCTCAGCCACGTATAATACGCGATCCTGCCGGCGCGGGATTCAGCGTCGGCCCGTCGCATCCCGAAACGCCAGCGAAGGCCGCACGATGAGACCGCCCCGAAGCTGCAGTTCGGACCCTGCCGCTCGGGAGCCGAGGTGATCCACTGGCGCCTGACGGGAGCGGGACACGGCTGGCCGGGCCAGACGAAGTCCGTGCTCCCGGAACGCATCCTGGGCTCGACGACGACCCTCGTCGACGCGGCCGAAGAGGTGTGGAGCTTCTTCGCCCGCTACCCGGCGCCCTGACCCACCTGCTCCAGGCCGGCGCGAACCAGCGTCCACTGTAGATCCATTTGGTCGCGGACCGGCATGGGCCGGAGACCCGATCGCCTGGCCTCGGAATCCACCTGCGCCGCGCTCACCCCGCGCGCCAGCGCTTCGCGCCAGGCGGCCAGCCGTTCCATCCAGACCAGCGAGACCGGATCCGGCGGGCCGAGCCGCTCCCCGACTCCGGGAGTGAGGAAGAGAGGCATCTCGGAGACCAGAGTGAGTGGATCGCCGCCCAGGCGGCGAATCGCCTCCATGGAGCTGGGCTTGAACCGGGCCGCGGTCTCCGCATCTCCCCGTCGGCGAAAATGCTCCCGCATCGCGCGCGAATCCGGACGCGTGCAGAATCCGGGCCCGAGACGGAAGAAGCCCTTCTCCCCGCCCCGCTCCACGTCGTGGAGCGTGTAGCCGAGCGCCCGGACCCGCTCCCGGCAGCGGCGCATGAGCGCCCGGCAGCGGTTCTGCCAGGCGGCCTCGACCAGGAACCACGGCCCCGCCGCGAAACCCATCCCATGCAGCGAGGCGTGCAGCGAGAACGGCCCATCGGCCGAGCGCCACCACCGCCAGGCCGCGAGGTTCTCGGGCCGGACGTCGCGATCGGCTCTGTCGCGTGGAAACCCGAACTCGATGTCGTCGCCGGGAGCCTCCCGGACCGCACCCGCCAGGTAGGAGGCCAGCGAATAGGCGGCGGGAGGCTCCCGGCCGGCGGCCTGCCAGCCCGCGTTGCGTACCTCGCCGTCCGGGTTCATGTGCGGGATGATCCACCACTGGTAGCCCGCCAGCAGCGGGTGGGCGTCGGGCAGCCGGGAGAAGAAGTCCGTCAGGCGCCGCAGGAACCGGGGTCCCACCGGCTCATCCGCATGGCAACCCGCCACAAGGCTCACCCGGAGCGGGCCCGTTCCGAACCGGAACGCCTCGATCGGGCGGCCTTCCCTCGACAACCCGATCCGCATCCGCGGCGGACGATTCGGTGAGGCGGGCTACAGCCGGCGGCGACGAATCGCCTTCCGGTGCCGCACCCGGGTGGCCGCGATCCAACGCCCGTCCGCCGAGACCTGCGGCTGGAACAGGTTGGCCGCGTCGACGGTGAGCCGACGGGGCTCGCCTCCGGCTCGAGAGACCGAGAACAACTGCATGCGGTTCCCCTCCAGGGCCGCGTAGATCACGTGCGAGCCATCCGGAGTCCAGTCCAGACCGCCGTAGGTGAGCATCGGGTACTCCACCAGGCGCTCGGCCATCGAGCCGTCCACCCGCCCCACCCAGATCCCGTGCCGCCCGCCGCCGGCCGCCACCTCGAACGCCAGCTCATCTCCCGAGGGTGACCAGGCGACCGTCTCCGCGCCCGTCAACGGCTCCGCCAGCGGGACGGGCCCGTGTTCGAGCGGCCGGCCCGTGTCCGGATCGATCCGGACGACGAAGGGACGGGACGCCCGCCGCGCGCCGCCGCGCGTCCAGGAGGTGAATACGAGGCGGGTGCCGTCCGGCGACCAGTCCGGAGAGCCTGTCTCCCAACCAAAATCCGTGAGCCGGATCTCCTCGCTCATCAGGGCGCCGGGGCGCCGCAGATAGATGTCGTCCGTGCTGCCCTCTCCCGCGTAGGTGACAACGGGATGCGGCGAGCGATGCGAGTGGTAGGCGATCCACGACGCGTCCGGCGACCACACCGGCGAGAAGTCCTCGTGATAGCCGCTCACCATGGGGATCCGACCGGAGACGGGACGGGCCTGTTCATCTACATCAACGGCGCCGCCTTCCCAGTCCAGCACCCAGTCGGCCAGCCTCCACAGGCCGTAGGTGAAACCGATCCGCCGCCCGTCCGGGCGCCAATAGGGACTCAGGGCCCCCTCCTGGACCGCGCGGGCTTCGCCTCCATCCGACGGAAGCACGACCACGGCAGCGTGCGTCTCGCTCACCGTCCAGTAGAGATGGCTCTGCGCCACGGCGGGCGCGAACTCTTCGGCGGGCGTCTGGACGACCGGTTCGCGGGCACCGGTCTCGAGATTCACCGCGTAGATGTCGAAATCGCGATCCGCTTCCGGATCCTGCCGCTCCTCCGGCGTCGGCGCATCGTCGCCGGCCAGCGCCAGATAGGCCAGCCGTCCGTCCGCCGACACGGCGACCATCGCGTCATCGGGGTCCGAATCGAGGTCCCGCGCCAGGGCGCTGAGCTCGCCGGAGTCCGGATTCAGGCGCCATAGCGTGGACACGCCGTTGGGATCCGCCGACAACACGAGAATCGCCGATCCGTCGGGCTGCCAAGCATAGCCCGTGATGCGTCCGTCCACGGGGTACGCCGTCGCCTTGCCCATGGGCCCGACGAACAGCCCTCTCTCCGCGGCGCCGGCCCGGACGTAGGCCACCCGGCCCCCGTCCGGGGGCCACCTGGGGATGGCGTCTGCCGGCAGCGGCAGGAGCCGCAGGTCGTCCCCGCTCCCGGCGAACCAACCCGCCTCATCGCCTCGCCGGCCCAGGCGAACCAGCTCGCCATGCGCGTCGAAGCGCACGTCGGTCACGGTATCCAGACCAGCCGTGAGGCGCCCGGGGATCACCTGCCCCGTCTCGAGGTCCACCAGGCGCCGATCTCTCCAGCTTCCATAGATGGCCCGACCTCCGTCCGGCGAGATCTCCGCCCGGGCGTAGAAGCTCTCGAACCAGGTAGCCGGAGACTCGCTGAACAGCTCCTCCGGCGCGGCTCCCCCGCCCGCGTCAGACCGGCAGCCGGCCGACAGGAAAGGTGCGGCCAGGACCGGGATGATCAGCGCCACCCGCGCGGCCGAAAGCTTGCGGAGAGAGACGAACGAGGCGCTCGGAGCGAAGCCGCGGGGATCACATGGCGAGTAGGGAAACATCTGTCTGTCTCTCCTGTGCTGACGGTCCGTGTGCCGAAAGCGGGCGGTTCGGCGGCCATTTCGAAATCCAATACGGCCCGGGCGACGGCCGATGTCAAGAGCGGGCCGCGGCTGGCGCCGCGGGATCGCGGGCGCTACCTGTACGGCGTCGAACCCTCGGGGCCGGGGTAGCCGGTCCCGGGCGAACGGATGGGGTGCCCGCCCTCCGGCGACGGAGGACGCCCACCCCGGCCGGCAGCCTCGACCCGGGCCAGGAGCGCTCTTGCCGCACGCGTGGACTTCTTACCTGATCCTGTTCGCGGCCGGCTGCCTGGCCGGGACGATCAACGTGATCGCGGGTGGCGGCTCGTTCCTCACTCTCCCTCTGATGATCTTCCTTGGGCTCCCGCCCACGACCGCCAACGGGACCAACCGCATCGCGATCCTGGTGCAGAACGCAGGCGCCGTGTGGAGCTTCCACCGGCACCGCATCCTCGAGTGGCGCTGGCTCGCCGTCGCCGCTCCGCCCGCCGTGCTGGGAGCCGTCCTCGGCGCCTGGAGCGCGGTGAGAATCGGCGACGCGGCCTTCGAACGTATCCTGGCCACCCTGATGGTCGGCATCTCCTTGTGGGCGCTGTGGAACCCGTTGAGCGGCCGCCACGCCGGCGATACGCTGAGGCCCTCGAGTCCGTTGGCGCGCCTCGGGTTGATGGGCGGCTTTCTGACGGTCGGATTCTACGGAGGATTCGTCCAGGCGGGCGTAGGCTTCTTGTTTCTCGGCTTGACGGCGGCGGCTGGACTGAATCTGGTCCGCGGCAACGCCCTCAAGGTGCTGATCATCCTCGCATACACGCCGCTCACCCTGGCTCTGTTCTCCGCCAGCGGCAAGGTGGAGTGGGGCCTGGGACTCGCCCTGGCCGCCGGGAATCTCCTGGGAGGATTGGCCGGGGTCCGTCTGACGGTGCTCAAGGGACACCGTTGGGTGAAGCGGGTGGTGACCGTGACGGTGATCCTGTTCGCGCTCAAGCTGTGGCTGGCGCCCTGAGGGGGAGACCCGGACCGCTCGGCTGCCCGGGACCCGTCAGCCGCCCGCCAGGTCCCGAACCAGCCGGTACCAGTACTCCAGGGCGTCATAGAAGCGCCGGACCGCGATCCGCTCGTCCCGGCCGTGCGCTCGCTCGTCGGAGGGATCCGCGAAGATGGCCGAGACGCCGTACACCGGAACGCCTGCGTTGCGCACCACCAGACCGTCCGTGGCACCCGTGGACATGGTCGGGATCACGGGCACACCGGGCCACATCCGGCTCGCCAGGCGTTCGATCGGGCCCAGAACTTCTTCCGTGAGGGGAGAAGGCGGACTCGCCACCGGCTGGTTGATCCGTGTCAGCCGGATGGCCGGCTCCGCCAGCACCTCCGCGAGAGTCCGCTCCACCTCGTCCGGAGGCTGGTTCGGGAGGATCCGGCAGTTGACCGTGGCGCGAGCCGTCTGGGGCAGCGCGTTGTCCGCGTGACCCGCCTCCAACCGCGTCGCGACGCACGTGGTCCGCATCAGCGCGTTGTAGTACGGCGAGCGGGACAGACGCTCCGCGGCGTCCGGATCCGGGGGGATCCGCGCCACCGCGCGCATGTCGGCCGCGACCCGGCCGCTCTCCAGCGCCGCGTAGCGCTGGAAGAAGGATCTCGTCACTTCGTTGAGCACCACGGGCCACCGGTGTGCCTCGAGCCGAGTCAACCCGTGGGCGAGCTGGTAGATGGCGTTGTCGGGACGGGGCTGCGAGCTGTGCCCCCCCCGGTTGGTGACCTCCAGGCCGAACGACAGGTAGACTTTCTCGCTCGCCTGGACTCCGAACGAGACCTCCCGCTCTCCCTCGAGAACGCCTCCACCCGCATCCGTGTTGAGCGCGAAGGCCGCCCCGCGCAGATCCGGCCGGGCCGCCATGACGGCTCGTATCCCTTCTCCCCCCGTCTCCTCATCGCCGGTCAGAACGACGACCACATCGCGCTTCGGAACCAAACCGTCTCGCCTGTAGCGGAGGAGATTGGCGACCAGCATGGCCGCGCCGGCCTTGTTGTCCGTCGTGCCCCGACCGTAATACCAGCCATCGCGCTCCAGGAAGGTATACGGATCCACCGACCAGTCCGCTCGCCGTGCGGGAACCACGTCCAGGTGAGCCATGAGCAGAATGGGAGGGCCGCTCTTCCCGGTTCCGCGAAGCGTGGCGATGACGTTGGCCAGGCGGGGCCCCACGGCGAGCACCTGGACATCGCGGTCCGGAAAGCCCGCGTCGCGCAGCCGGGCGGCTACCCCCCGCGCCGCCTGCACCACCGCCTCGGTCCCCGACTCGGACCGGATCTCTATCAGCTGCTTGAACACCTGACGCGCCAGCAGACTGTCCCGAGCCGCGAGCGCTGCCTGAGCGCTCAGCGGGCTCGGACCCGCCCCCAGGAGCAGGCCCCACAGGATCGACACCAGCTTGCGGCCCGCCGGCCCTCGATGCCCACTCCTCACATTACCCCGCACGATCGCTTCGCCTCCTCAGCCAGGCTCACTTCGCCGTTCCACCGTCATCCGGCTCGGATCCGCTCCACCACCATGTCCCCCATGTCCGAGGTCGAAATACCGCTCCGCGCCGTGGCCGACGGCACCCGGCCGCTCCTGAGAAGCCCGGCGGCGGCGCCCTCGACCCTGTTGGCCGCGGACGTCTCGCCCAGGAAATCCAGCATCATGGCGACGGCCGAGATCGCCCCCAGAGGGCAAGCGACGTTCTTCCCGGCATACTTGGGGGCAGACCCGTGAATCGGCTCGAACATCGAGCACCGGCCGGGATGGATGTTTCCGGAAGCCGCGATCCCCATCCCACCCTGGAGCATGGCGCCGAGGTCGGTGATGATGTCGCCGAACAGGTTCGTGGTGACGACCACGTCGAACCACTCGGGGTTCTTGACCATCCACATGCAGCAGGCGTCCACGTAGGCGTGGTCGGTCTCCACGTCCGGATACTCCTCGGCCACCCGGGCGAACACCCTCGTCCATAGATCGTGCGCGCGCATTGCGTTGGCCTTGTCCACCAGGGTAAGCCGCCCTCCGCCGCCGGGGCGCTCCTCCGCCCGGCGCCGGGCCAGCTCGAACGCGTAGCGCACCGCCCGCTCGCACCCTTTCCAGGTGTACAGGCCGTTGACCAGCGCCACCTCGTCCGGAGTCCCCTTCTTGAGATGGCCTCCGACCTGCGAGTAGAGCCCTTCGGTGTTCTCCCGGACCACCACCATGTCGAGGTCCTCCGGCCGCTTGCCCTTCAGCGGGCAGAGGTGCTCCGAGTAGAGCCGGATGGGACGCAGGTTGATGTACTGGTCCAGCCCGAAGCGGAGTCCGAGGATCACCGCGCGCTCCACCAGCCCCGTCTCCACCTCGGGGTGACCGATGGCCCCGAGCAGCACCGCGTCCAGACGGCGCCACTCTTCGATCACCCCATCGGGCACGAGCTCGCCCGTGCTCAGAAAGTGCTCGCCGCTGTACGGGTACTCGATCAGCTCGTAGTCGAGGCTTTCTACGCCCGCCACCGCTTCCAGCGCCTTGAGACCTTCCCGGGTCACCTCGGGTCCGATGCCATCTCCCGGGATCACGCCGATCCTATATGAGCTCACTCCCGTCTATCCTCTCGATTCCCTGTCCGGTTTCGATCCCCGCCGGCCGTGCTCCGGCGCCGGCGCAGGCCTCCCGTCCGCATCAGCGGGCATGCACCTTACCCGGACCGCCCGAGCCCGGCAACGACGGGGAGCGCTCCGGCGACCCGCCGCGGGGCACCCCTCACGGCTGGGACCACTCGCGCTTCGCGGGCCGGTCCAGCGGCCGCAGGACATCGGCGGTGCGAAGGGCCTGCCGCCTGACCAGATCGAAGGCATCTCCGGGAGCGAGGAAGTAGAATTTCCCTTCGTCTCCGATCATCTCGTGGTAGTTGTAGATGGCCACGTACGACTCTCCGATCACCTGGAACCGGTCCCCGTGGACCACGATTGCCGTGTTCTCGTCCAGGCCGATGCCCAGCAGGTCGGGGTGCGCCTCGATCACCGGGATCAGATCGAACTGGCGATTCCGTTTCAGCACGTGCTGGTCGATCGCCGTCCCTTTCAGGAAGCCGAAACCCTGCTGATGATCGCCCATCATGATCGTGTTGGTGCGCGTGTCACCGCGCACCAGGTAAGCACCCTGGATCGTGGCTCCGGCCGACGAGCCACCGATGACTCCGCCGCGCTCCAGAACCTTCCACAGCTCTTTCTCCGTCCGGGTGTTCAGGTACGCGTCGGCGAGCCGCCACTGGCGTCCTCCCGAGAACCACACGCCGCGAGCCTCCCGCAGCGGCCGGACGAACGCCTCGGAGTCGGCGATCTCTCGGTCCCGCGTGTGGAGAACCGTGAGGTGAACCGCACCCAGATCCTGGAACGGACGCAGCCCCGAAAACGACGGGCCGTACTCGTCGCCGCCTCCCGCCGTGGGAATCACCACGATCGGCGCCGAGGGGCCGCCCGCCAGCTTGAGGAAGCGCTTGAAGATCGTGGCGGAATGCACGTTGCCGCCGGCGATCACCAGGGAACCGCTCGGCGGGCCCAGCTGCTGAGCGGCGGAAGAGCTGGGCAGGGCGAAGAAGAGGGCGCTCAGAACGGCGCCGCACGAGTGGGACCATCGCATCACTGGCGTCTCTCCTGTTGAAGACCCTGATTGACCGCGTCAGGCGTGACCCCCGTTACCTCCACCAGCTTATCGCGACTCCGGCCGCCGCGAACGATGCGCACGGACGACCTGGGCACCCGCAGACGCTTGGAGAGGAATCTCAGGAGCGCCTCGTTGGCCGCTCCTTCCACCGGCGGGGCGGCAAGCCGTACCTTCACGCCATCTTCGTACGGGCCCGCGATCTCCGTGCGGGAAGCCCTCGGTTGGACGCGCACCCGAAACCGAACCACGCCCCGGCCCACCTCCACTCGCATGGGGGCGCTCACTCCTGCCGCCGCCACTTCATGAACTCGAACACGGTCCGGCAGGAGCGGCAGTAGTACTGGCTGGTGGAGAGCTGGGAACCGAAGGAGGAGAACTGTTCGGTCTCGAGGCCTTCGCAGAAGGGACACGGCACCGCGACCGGCAGGGCCTCCGTATGGAGCGACTCATCCAGAACCGTCGGATTCCGGACGGCATCCGGATCCGGGCCATCCCGCTCTCCCCGTCCCGATCCGCGACTCGAAGCACACACGGCAGATACGCCGGCGGTCGGCCTGGAAGACCGCTAATCCAGCAGCAGCGCGCGGTTCCGATCCCCCCGCACGCGCGCCAGAGTATCCTCATCAGGGCCCTCGCTTCCCGGACCCCGCCGTCGCCCGGAGCTCCACCCTTCCCAGGCGGGCTCGATGCGGCTGCTCCAGGCCCCGCCGCTCCCGCGCGCCAGGTCCAGCCCCGCCGTCTCCACAACCGGGCCGACGCGCTCCAGCCAGCGGGCTCGCAACTCATCCGGCGTCGCTCCCACGATTCCCGCCTCCGCCAGGCAGCGGGCCGGGGGATCCTGGGACGGGCCGAACCAGCGTAGACACTGTTCCCAGGCCGGTTCGAACGAATCGAGCAGCGCAGCTCGGCCGTTCTCGGTCATCGCCAGCCGGGCGGTCCAGCCCTCTCCGTGCGTGAAGTGGAAGCGCTCTTCGTCCAGGAGTTTTCGAACCTTGTAGTGGACGGGCTCGAAGCGGCTCTCGCGGAGCGCATCGAACTGAACCGACAGAGCCGTGTCCAGCAGGAGATTCAGCGCCAGGAGCGCCGGCCACCCCCTCGCGGGCTCATCCAGCAGCTGGCAGTTCCGGTACCCGGACGCCTCCCGCTCGTGTTCCAGAGCGACCGGGTCCAGGCCGAAGTCGCGGAGCATGGCGTACAGGATGCGCGCGTGGCCCCACTCGTCCTGGGCCATCGCCGAGCAGGAGATCCCCGCCTCCACGGAGGGCGCGCCCAGGATCCAATCGGAGTAGCGGATCCCCAGCAGCCGCTTGTTGTCGGCCAGCACCAGGACGAGATCCGCCAGATGCCCCCGAGCGTCCTCGGGAAGTTGTTCCACCGACTTGAACCCGTTCATGCCTTCTCCACTCATGAGCTGGAGCCTTCACCGGTTGCGGCGGAGACTCGGGTGGGCACGCCGCGCACGGCTCGCGCGAGCTCAGCCGGACGGTACGCCGTACCCCGGCGGCGCGTCCGTGTCCGCCGCGGATCCCTCGCCTACCGGCGGCGGCCCCCCGAGGGTGAAGGGCGCCTGGTGGCGATTGACCGGCACGAAGGCGTCCCGCGGCGCCACGGTCATCTCGAACCACTTCTGTTCGTCGTACGTCTGCCAAGCGTAGACGCGCGCCAGCGCCGGGTTGGGAGCCGTCACCGTCCCCACATGCTCGAACCGGTCGGCGCGCCGCTTGCGGGCGAACACCTCGTAGATCCGCTCGTCCGCCAGTGGGCTGCGCGTGCGCTCACCGGCGGTCATACGGCCACTCCCACGCGCAGTAGCGCCTGCCGCCCTCGCTCGCTGATCCGCTCCGTCGTCCACGGCGGATCCCACGTCGTCTCGATCTCGACCTCCTCGATCTCCGGTTCCCGCAGCAACCGCTCGCGCACGTCCCACGCGATGAAGTCCATGCACGGGCAGGCGGTCGCGGTATAGGAAAGCCGGACTACCACCCGTCCGCTCGTCTCGTCGGCATCCACTCCGTAGACGAGCCCCAGATCGACCACCGAGATCGGAAACTCCGGATCCGACACCTCGTAGAGGGCCCGCAACGCGCGCTCCGCCAGATCCGCCGGCGGCGCATCGAACGGCGGCGGCGCGAGATCCGCCCGAATCCCCTGAGCATCCTCCAGCACCGCGGCCCAGTTCATCGGAGCGGCCGCGCGAGCCCGTCTCCCGCCCGCGGACGGCGTTCCGTCCTCGGGGCGGCCGAGCGTCCCCAGCGTGGTGCCGGCCCCGGGCTCCCTCAAGCCGCCAACAGCTCTTCCACGGCGTAGCGACTCGCCCGCACCGACTCCACGTACGGTTCGTTCATCGGCCCGCGCGCCTTCCACCGCTCGAACACCTGCTCCCAGGTGATCGTCTCGCCGAACAGCCACCGCCGCTCGTCGGGATCGTACTGGCACGGAAGCTCGTACTCGAGCTCCACCTCTTCAGTCTCCGGATTGACGTGCGCGGGAACCTTGAGCCCGATCTCTTCGCACAGCGGGACGACCGCCTTCAGCCACGTCTGTCTCAGCTGGTCGTTGGTCATGCCCTTGAGCTTGAAATCCAGCTGGGCGTTGTGCCGCTTCCTGTCGTCCGGCATCCCGAACCACTCGACCCCCATCGGAAACATCCAGTCGAGCGTACGTTGCACCTTTTCCTTCGCCTCGCCGCCCGCTTCGGACAGACGCCGCATCCACACCTCCCCGTGCCGGAGGTGGAAGTTCTCCTCCATGCCCACTTTGGCGAGACCGCGCTTCAACGGCCCGTAGCTGGTGTTCCGGTGCACGTCGCCCAGCAGGGTGATGCCCGCGCGATCGTACAATCCGTTGGCCGTCACCAGCTCCGCCCAGTTCTCCAGCGGTTGATCGAAGCCGTAGGGATGTTTGAACTTGTTCGGAGGACGCTCGTACAGAAGCCAGTGCCGGTCCACGCCCAGATCTTCCAGCAGTCGATAGGCGATGTTCGCGTGACCCAGCTCATCCTGGATGATCGCGGTGGCCGAGACCATGGTGTTGGTGGACGGCGCGTCCTTGGCGGCCATGAAGTAGGCCGGGGCGCTGATCAGCTCGGTGTCGCCCTGGACCGTGAGCTGCGTGATCAGCGCCTTCTTGTACGAAGGCGTCATGTCGGCTTCGGATTCGACGATGAAGCCTTCCTGCACCTTGCGCTGCAGCTCCTCATCCGTGAATCGGGGCACTCTGGAACCTCCTCGGCTCGCGGCCTCTTCCCGCCATCTCCTCCCGGGCCTCGAATCTAGCATGCCGGCCTGAACGGACAAAAGCCGGACCGCGGCACCACCACCGGGCCCTGGCCGCGGCGACCTCACTACCCGATAATGCGTGAAGATGGTCCCTGATCCGGACCTCGCTCCCCCCGGGGCGGGGATGGCGGCTCTCTTCTCGCCGGAGGCTCTCATGTCCCAGGTCGACCCGCGTGGCCGCTTCGTCTGGCACGAATTGCTCACCCTGGACTCGTCGTCCGCCATCGACTTCTACACTCGAGTCGTGGGCTGGGGCACGACGGTGTGGGAGGGCGCCGGCCAGCCCTATACCATGTGGACGCGCGGGGACTCACCGCTTGGCGGCACCATGAAGCTGCCGGAGACGGCTCAGGCCGACGGTGCGCCACCCCATTGGCTTCCCTACCTCGGAACACCCGACGTGGACGGCACCGTCGCGCGGGCGGGCGAGCTCGGCGCCAACATCATGTGCCCTCCGACGGACATCGCGAGCGTGGGGCGCTTCGCCGTGTTGACAGACCCTCAGGAGGCGCTGTTCGCGGTCTTCGAGAGCGAGAGCGGGACGCCGGGAGGGGACGAGCCCGCGGCGATCGGCGAGTTCTCCTGGCACGAGCTGCTCACCACCGACTGGGCGGCGGCGTTCGAATTCTACCGGGACCTGTTCGGGTGGGAGAAGACCGAAGCCATGGATATGGGCGAGCTCGGCACCTACCAGATGTACGGGCTCGATGGGTCCACGCTGGGCGGAATGTTCAACAAGCCCGTCGAGATGCCGGCGCCGTCGCACTGGCTGTGTTACGTACGGGTTGATGACGTGCATCGGCGCGCGGCGATCGTGGAAGAGTTGGGTGGCCAGGTGCTGAACGGCCCCATGGAGGTTCCCGGCGGCGACATGATCGCACAGTGCGTGGATCCGCAGGGGGCCGGCTTCGCCATCCACTCGAGCGCCGCGGCCGCTGATTCCTGAGCCCGTGGCGTCCGAGTCGCCGCGGGCTCACCGGGCCCGCGTGCGGGGACCGGCCGGGGCCGGGCGAAGCTACTTCTCCCGCATGAACGGGTAGCGGTAATCCATCGCCGGATCCAGCGTCTCCTTGATGGTCCGCGGTGACACCCATCTCTGGAGATTGAGCACGGAGCCGGCCTTGTCGTTCGTCCCGCTGGCGCGCCCGCCGCCGAACGGTTGCTGGCCCACCACGGCGCCGGTCGGCTTGTCGTTGATGTAGAAGTTTCCGGCGGCATGCCGAAGCCGTTCCATCGCCTCACGAATCGCCCGGCGCTCCGTGGCGAACACGGCTCCGGTCAGCGCGTACGGCGAGGTCGTGTCCACCAGCTCCAGCATTTCCTGCCAATCCGCCCCGCGGTACACGTGCACCGTGACCACCGGTCCGAAGATCTCTTCGCACATGAGCCGGTGCCGAGGATCGTCGGACCGCACGAGCGTCGGCTCGATGAACCAGCCCTTGGAATCGTCGTACCCTCCGCCGGCCAGAATCTCGGTGTCCTCGGACTCGCGCGCGTGGTCGATGTAGGAGGCGATCTTCCGGAAGGCCGGCTCGTCGATCACCGCGCCCATGAAGTTCCGGAAGTCGGTCGGGTCCCCCACCCGGATGTCCTCGATCATCGCGCACACGCGATCGCGCACTTCCTCCCACAGGATCTCCGGCACGTAGACGCGGGAGGCCGCGCTGCATTTCTGACCCTGGTATTCGAATCCACCCCGCACGATGGCCACGGCCAGAGCCTCCGGGTCTGCGCTCCGGTGGGCGAGGATGAAGTCCTTCCCCCCCGTCTCCCCCACGATACGGGGATAGGAGCGGTACATCTCGAGGTTGTCGGCCACCGTCTTCCACAGGAGCCGAAACACCTCCGTGGAGCCCGTGAAATGGATGCCGGACAGCTCGGGACTGCTCAGGGCCGCCTCCGTCACCTGCCGGGAATCTCCGGGCAGGAAGTTTATGACGCCCGGGGGGAGCCCGGCCGCCTCCAGCAGCCGCATCAGGTAGTACGAGCTGAGCACGGAGGAACGAGCCGGCTTCCATACCGCGACGTTGCCCATGAGGACCGGGGCCGTGGGAAGATTCCCCGCGATCGAGGTGAAGTTGAACGGATTGATGGCGTACACGAAGCCTTCCAGCGGCCGGTACTCGATCCGGTTCCACACCCCGGGCGACGACTCCGGCTGCTCCTCGTACACCCGGCTGGCGAAGTAGCAGTTGAACCGCCAGAAGTCGATCAGCTCGCACGCGCTGTCGATCTCGGCCTGGTGGGCCGTCTTGCTCTGGCCCAGCATGGTGGCCGCATTGACCCGATATCGCCAGGATCCCGCCAACAACTCGGCCGCGCGGAGGAAGATGGTGGCCCGATCCACCCAGTCCCAACCGGCCCATTCCCTCCACGCGCGGCCGGCGGCTTCAATCGCCGCTCGCGTCTCCTCGGCGCCGCCCTTGTGGCAGTGCGCCAGCACGTGCCCGTGAGCGTGGGGCATCACCACATCGAACAGGTCGCCGGTCCGCACCTCCTCGCCGCCGATGATCAGCGGAATCTCGATCTCTTCTCCGCTCATCCGCTCCAGAGCCCGCTTGAGCTCCGCGCGTTCCGGAGTACCGGGCGCGTAAGCGAGCACCGGCTCATTCATCGGGATCGGCGGTTCCACCCGTATCACGGTCTCCATCTGCTGCTCCCCTCCTGTACGAGTCGCCCGCCGCCACGGGCCGGACGTCCGTCTGCGTTCCGTCGGTCCGGGAAATCTGGAACCGTGGCCCGGCGAATCCGGTTGTGTGTACAATCCCCGCGCGACCGGGCTGCCGGCACGGCGGTGTTCGGCGGAGCGGAAGTTGCTGCGCTCGCCGCATGCCGGCAACTCGCGCCATGCAACGGGGCGCCGACGTTCACGTGAGAACGAGAATCCAAGGATCGAGATGATGAGCGATACATATCGAACATACTGGGAGCGGGCCATTCCCTGGGAGCGCTACCTGGAACGGGAGGTCACGGAACACCGCGACCTGTGGCAGGGCGTGTATCGAACCGCCCGAATCCCGGAGTGGGCCGTTCGCGAGGCGGAGCGGCTCGAGCACCACTGGCGCCTCCTGGTCCTCGCGGAGGACTGGTGCGGCGACGCGTCCAACACGGTGCCCGTGCTGGCACGGTTGGCGGAGGTGGCGCCGGGTGTGGAGCTGCGGATCCTCAAGCGAGATGAGAATCCCGAGCTCATGGACCGGTATCTGACGAACGGCTCCCGCTCGATCCCGATCGCGATCGCACTGGACGAGACCTACGAGCCTGCGGGCCGCTGGGGCCCACGCCCCCGGGAGCTCCAGGACTTCGTTCTGCGGGAGAAGAGAGGGGGGAAGCGGGCAGCGCCCGAGATCTATCGGGACGCCCGGCGGTGGTATGCCCGGGACCATGGCGAGACGACCCTGCGGGAATTGTTCGAGGTGCTCCGGGCCGCCGAGGCGCGCTTAGTGACGAGCTGAGGTCCCGGTCCACCGCCGGGACATGCCGTCTCAACGAATCGCGTGGAGGCGGCCGGCGTGGCGCTACGGCTGCACGACCGGTCCGCAGCGCACATATTGGACGCATGCTGACCCGGTCCCTCCGCACTCCGGCCGCCGGCCCGTCCGTCGCCGCTCCTCGATCGCCATTCCGGGCCCGCCTCCGACTGGGCCTGCTGGTCATGCAGCTGGTCTTTCCGTATGGGCGGCTGGTGGCCCAGGAACCGGGGGCGGAGCTCGAGGCCGTGCAGGCGCAGGTCGATTCGGCTCGCGCCGCCGGACTTCAGCTCCTGGCGCCGGAAGCCTTCTCTCTCGTCCAACGGAAACTGGCGGAAGCGCAGAGGCGGCTGGACCGAGGCCGCGTTGAGGACGCCTCTCGCCGCCTGGCCGAAGCGCGCCGTGCCCTGGCCGAGCTGCACACCGTGGCGCGGGCCGGGGCCGAGTTGTTCGCTCCGATGCTCAAGGCGCGCGCGGACGCGGTCTCCGCGGGCGCTTCGACCCTGGCGCCCCGGCTGCTGGCCAGGGCGGACCGGGAGGGACGCGAGGCCGGACGCCGGTTCGAGCGCGACCGCCTCCAGGCGGCCGCTCCGCGAGTTCGGCAGGCCGAGTCTCTCTACCGGACGGCCGAACTGGAGGCGATCCGTGCCGAGCTGCTGGGTGGGGCTCACGGTCTGCAGGCGGCCGCTCGCCAGGCTCGGGCGGCCGAGGTCGCTCCCGAAAGCTTCCGGCAGGCCGAGGCGCTGTTGGCCCGAGCCGACCGGCTGTTGACTCGGGACCGCACGCGCCGCGCCGAAGCGCGTGATCTGGCCGCAGAGGCCATGGCCCGATACCGGCGGTCCCTCCGGCTCACGTCGCTCGCGGACAGCTTGGGACAGGGTTGGCTGCGGGTCGAAGACGTGATCGCGAGAGACGAGGCGCAGCTGCGGCGCATCGCGGACCAACTGGGAGTCGAGGTCGATTTCGACCACGGATGGGACACCACGCGCGAGCGGCTCCTCGCCGGCATACGGGAACTCCAGGGTGCGAAGCGGGACCTGGCCCGCAAGCTGACGGAAGCCAGCGCTCTCAGCGATCGCTTGCGGGCCCGGGTGGACTCGCTGGAGCGCGATCTGTCACGGCTGGAAGCCCGGGAGGCCCGGCTCAGCATCGAGTTGCGCGAGCGCCGCGACCGCGAACGGACGCTCCGCGAGGTGCGCGCCATCTTTTCGCCCGAAGAGGCGGAGGTGTTGCTCAGCGAAGACCGGCTGATCGTTCGACTGTTCGGGCTCACCTTCCGGACGGGAAAGGCGGAGATCCTGCCGGCGCACCATGCTCTGCTCACCAAGGTCCAGCGGGTGATCGAGGAGTTTCCGGGCGCTCCGGTGACCGTGGAGGGGCATACGGATTCGAGGGGTCGGGCCACAGCGAACCGTTCGCTCAGCCGCCGTCGCGCCATCGCGGTACGCGAGTACCTGCTGGCTCACATGCCGATCAGCGCCGATCGGATCTCGGCCGAGGGGTACGGGGAGGACCGGCCGATCGCGAGCAATGATTCGGCGGAAGGCCGGAGGCGGAACCGGCGAATCGAAATCGTGCTGGATACGGGCGGAAATCGGTAGATCGTCTGCGGCCCCGCCGGCTCATTCCTCGCTGCGACGACCGCCCGTTCGGCCGGCTTCGGACACGGGCGCGACCAGCGGAGCGTAGGCATCCGGGCGGCGGTCGGCGATCCGATCGTACTCGTAGCGCCCCGGCGATACGATCTCGTGGGAAGCGTCCGCGGCGGACAGGTCGAACTCCACGGCATACCGGCCGGGCCGCGAACCGGCGTCGAGAAGCAGATGTCCCCTGACATCGGCGGCGCAGCTGCCTCCCCGAAACTCCACGCCGCGCTCCGCCCCCACCCGGTTCACCGCGAAGTAATTGACGTGATTCTCGTAGGCTCGGATCTGCACCAGCTCGCGCTTGAGCCGAAGATCCGGCCAGTTCGTGGGTAGGAGCAGCAGTTGCGCACCCAGCAGTCGAAGCGCCCGGCCGGTCTCCGGGAAGCTGCCGTCATAGCAGATGTGCAGGCCTACCCGTCCGAACGGAAGTTCCTCCACCTGAAGTGGCTCCCGCCCGGGGACGGTGAAGCGATCCACTCCCAGGCACAGGGTGTGAATCTTCCGATAGCGGTCGGCGAGCCCTGCCGGCCCGACGAGAAACAGCGTGTTGTACAGCGTCGCGTCCAGATCGGCCCACCCGCACTCGGCCGGGCCACCCCTTTCGATCGCGCCGCACACGGCCCACGCTCCGGCCTCGCGGCAGGCGCGAGCCACGGCGGCCAGCTCCGGGCCATCGGGATGCACGGCCGCTGCGAGCGCCTCCGCCCTGCTCTCGAACACGTATCCGGTCAGAGCAGCCTCCGGGAACACGATCAGCCGGGCACCTTCCCGGGCGGCAAGCCCGATCTCGTGCGCCACCCGCTCGGCATTGGCGGCCGTCCGACCCAGCTCGGGGGCCAGCTGCACCCCGCACACCCGAACCCGCTCCCCGTCCGGCATGGAACCCGGGCGTCCGGCTACCCGCGTGACCGTTCCGAGTACAGGGCCGCCGCCAGGCCGGCCACGACAGCCCCGACGGCCAGACCCAGGCCGACCCATCGCCCCACCTCCGCGGGAACGCCACCCCGACCTCTCCGCCAAGGACGCAGGAACTCACGTCGCCACGAGCCCACCCTCCGGCGGGCGGCCAGCTGGGCGACACGCGCCAGGACCCCGCCGGTGACTCCGAGGCCGGAGCTCATGACTCCTCCGGCGGCCGGGAGCCGACGAAGTCCTCCCCCCCGTCCACACGAATCGTGTTGCCTGTCATCCAGGCGGTCTCCGGACGGGCGAGGGCGAGCAGGCAGCGCGCCACGTCCTCCGGCGTCGTCAACCTGCCATGCGGATTCTGTCGGCGAGCTTCTTCGAGCATGTGAACCGCACCGGGGATCTTCCGTAGAGCCGGCGTGTCCGTCACGCCGGCTCTGATCGCGTTCGCCGTAATTCCGCGTGGAGCTAGCTCCAGCGCCAGCTGCCGGCAGTGCGATTCCAGGGCGGCCTTGGCTGCCGACACGGCCCCGTAGGTCGGGATCACCCTGTCGCCTCCCGAGCTGGTCATGGCGTACACTCTCCCGCCGCGCGCCATGAGTCCCCGGGCGACCAGCCCCTGAGTCCAGTACACCAGCGTGTGCGCCATAACGTCCAGCGTCATGTTCATCTGTTCCGGGGTGATCGCGCGCCCTCCGTCGCCGGGCACGAACGGCAGCAGCGTTCCAAACGCGAGAGAGTGGAGAAGCACCCGCACGGAGCCGGGCCGGGCCGACTCCGCCACCTCATCCAATACGGAAGACCGTTTGGCGGCATCGGCCGCGTTCACGTTGAAGAACACGGCCCGCCCACCCGACCGCTCGATCCCCGCCTTGATCTCCTCCACGTGCTCGAGCCCGGCGCGCCGATCCAGGTGCACGCCGTAGATGTCGTAGCCGGCCTCGGCGAACGCCCTGGCGGTCGCTTCGCCGAACCCGCTCGATGCGCCCAGAATCAGCGCCGAGTCCCGTTCCCTGTCACTCACTCGTCCCTGCCTTTCTGAGATCCGTCCACACCTCCCGGTAGAACCGGCGGGAGAGGTTCTCACAATACGGCGGCGCCTGACCGCGCGCAGCACGGATGGAGTTCCCGCCGACCAACATGAATTCACGACGACTCCTGTTTTTTGAAAACTTTTGAAACGTGTACCGCGGCTTCACCCCCGCTCGCAAACAGCGGATTTCAGCAGCGAACGGGCCCCATCCGGCTCCGTGCGCCATGAGCGCCTGCTGGCCCGAATTCACAATCCACACCGAGAAACCGGTTTTCGACAATCCTTACACATGAAGATATCACATTGACAAACAGTGACTTACGACATAACGCCATCCGGGGCGCGCCCGGCTGGCCCCGGCGGCCGTGTTGCAAGCCGCGCTCACCCTATCTATACTGGGACCGGTCACCGGGGGCGGTTGGCAGGCCCTTCGCCACCGGCTTCATTTAGCGTTTGATCGTCCTCCAAATTTCAACATTTCGAGAGGAACTGCGTCGATGTGGGACACCCGGCCGGTGGAGATGATCGTTCACCTACCCTGTGATCTGGCAGACAACGTGGAAGAGGTCCGGGATCGGCATCCGGAGTTCCTGGGCGAGGCGATACGCTACGCGCTGGCCCGTCGAATCGTGTTCGACGAGTTGAGCGCCTGTCTGGCCGAGCCCACGACCGAGCGACCCTCCACGCACCTGCCCTGACACCGGAAACCGGGCTCCCGGTTTCCGCCTGCTGCGCGCCTGGCGGCCTCCTCCCGGAGACCCGGATGAAGGCGTTTGGTCGGACGCTTTCCCGGCCTCTCCCCGGTCTCGGCGCCGCCCATTTCCCTTGACGCACCTTTGGCGGATGGCTACATCGCCTCCAGTCACCAACATCACTTCAGACCGCAGTTGTGAGCGGGCACCACGGTGGACGCCGAGATGGTCGAGCAGCGCAAACGGGTGCCGGGGCCGGACGGTTCTTCCGTCGACCCGGAGTTGCGCGCCAAGTATATCGACTTCTGTTCGGCCCAGATCACCGAGGTCTTCCTCTCCCTCTCGGACGAGCGCATCTACGAGCTCGTCGAGGAGGCCGCGCGGGCCGCCGACCTGTACACCGGCTCGCTGGGCTTCAAGACCATGGTCCGGCTGGTGACCAGGAGACTGCGGCAAAGCGTCCCACTCCCGGATTTCGAGGACTGGTGCCGGGACTATCAGACCGATCCGGAGCGCTACGAACCGTATCTCCTGGGCCTCTGGAAGGAACTCCTGGCGGACGCGTCCGAGGCGGACGACCGCGCCGAATAGGGACGGGCGATGGGCGGGAGCGGAGGAAAGCGAACGGAGGGCGACTCGTGCCGTCCCCAGCTTCAGATCTGGGATGACGCGGCGCGGGAGGCGGTCCTGGGTCCGTTCGAGGATGGGGACGAGAGGTGGGATGTCCTCGTCGTCCTGGAGCCGGTGTCGGGAGACCTGGTCCGGGGCAGGCTGTCGTTTCGGCGACAGGATCAACGTTACGACACGGCGCCGGTCCTGATCGAAGAGACGACGGAGGCCGTGATCCGACGGGCCGGCGAGCTGCCTAAATCGATGCTTCGCCAGCTGTTTCTCTCGGCCCGGGGATAGGCGCGGCCCCGGGGGTGAGCGCCGGGAGGCCTACTCCTCTAGGGTGCGCGAGGCGAAGTATAGGCCGCTCGCTCCGGCGGCGCCCGCACCACCTCCCTGAACAGCGTTCTGAGCATCACCCAGCCCGCCGCCGCCGAAGCCGAGAACGATCCCGACACCTTGGAGCGGCCTCGCGTGCGCCGCTCGAATTCGACGGGAACGCCCGTGATGCGGCACCGGAGGCGAAGCGCCCGGACGTGCATCTGCACATACCAGCCGTAATTCCGGTCATCCAGGGCCAGATCGCGCAGACAGTGCCAGCGGATGGCCCGGAACGGCCCCATGTCCCGGGTGCGGGAACCGTACAGGCCTCGCAGGACCAACGAGATGCACCGATTCCCGAGAGCGGCGTGCCACCGGACGCCTCGCCTCCCGGCGGACCGGCGCTCGCCGATCACCAGATCCGCCCGGCCTTCCCGAATCGGCGTCACCAGCCGCTCCAGCTGGCCCGGTGCGCACGCATCGTCCGCGTCCATGAAGACCACGACATGGGGAGGAGGCTCGCGTGCGGACAGGGCCGCGAGCCCGCGGAGACAGGCGCTCCCGTAGCCTCGCCGCTTCTCGGGAACCACCCTCGCGCCGCCGGCCCGCGCGATCTCGGCCGTCCCGTCGGTGGAGCCGTTGTCGACCACCAGGACGTCCGGGCTCACCGTTTCGTGCGAGCGGAGCGCTTCCAGAAGCGGCCGGAGCGCTTCGGATTCATCCCGGGCCGGGATCAGCACGGTCACCGAGAACGACGCGCTCAACGACGCCGGGGGGGCCGGGCGCTCTCCGCCCGGACGGCCGGCTCCCGGCCCGGGCCTCCGACCCGAACAGCCCTCTCCTCGCGGGCGAACGGATTCTCGTGAAGGCGTGGGGGTTCGGGAAGCCCGGCGGCGTGGTGGCCGCGGGCCTGTTCGAGGGGCTTCTCCTTGTCGCGTTGGGCTGGTGGCCGGGTGCCCGGGCCACCCCGTTCCCGGCGCTCGCGCTGTGGACCGGGATCTTTCTCCTGTATACGGTGGCCGCTGCCAGCCAGACTCGCGCCCCGGCTTCCCGCACCTCCCTGTGGACGTTGGGGCTGGCGATGCGAGGCGCCCTGTTTCCTCTCACTCCGTATTACTCCGACGATATCTATCGCTACATGTGGGACGGGTGGGTGCAGACACACGGGATCAACCCCTTCCTGTACGCACCGGACCATCTCTCGCTCGCCGCGCTTCGCACTTCGTGGCACGCGCTGATCAACCACCCCGATGTCGCCACCATCTACCCGCCGGCGGCGCAGGTCGCCTTCTTCGCGCTCGCCAGCATCGGCGTCTCGATCCCGGTGTTCAAGCTGGCGTGGCTGGCGGCCGATCTGGCCATCGCGTGGATGCTGGACCGATTGACTTCGACCGGCCGCGGCGCCCCCTCCACAGCAGTCCTCCTCTACCTGTGGTCGCCCTTGCTCGCGGTGGAAGTGGCCTGGAGCGGGCACATGGAAACCCTCGGGATTCTTCCCATGATGGCCGCGCTGCTGGTCCTCGGCGTGGCCGCCGCACCGAGAACGGCGGGCTTGCGCGTCTGGACCCCGGGCGCCGACCAGTGTCGCGTTGGGGCGGGAATCGGCGCGGGACTCCTCCTGGGCCTGGGCGCGAGCATCAAGTTCGCGCCGGCGGCGGCTCTCCCGGCCCTCTACCGCAGGCGAGGAGCCCGCGCCGCCCTCGCCCTCGTCCTCGTGCCCGCGGCCCTGTACCTGGCATACGCCGGCGCCGGCTCGCGGCTGTTCGCCGGCCTCGGCGCCTACGCGGAACGCTGGCAGTTCAATCCCGGACTGTTCCGGCTGCTGGAAGCGGCGGCGGGAGGCGCGGGAGCCAGGCGCCTGGCCATCGGAGCCGTCGGCCTGTGCGCGCTCGGATGCGCCTGGCGGCGCTGGCCGCTGGACCGCACCCTGTTCTGGGTGACCGGAACCGCGCTCCTGCTGTCTCCGACCCTGCACCCCTGGTACGTGCTGTGGATCCTGCCCCTGGCGGCCCTGTTCCGGAACCGCGCGTGGATCCTGTTCAGCGGGCTCGTGGCGTTCGCGTACTGGGGCCGGGACGCCTACCATGCCACCGGCCAGTGGCCGTATCCGGGCTGGCTGGCCCTCCTCGTTCACCTTCCCTTCCTGACCCTGCTAGTGGTCGACGCCGTCGCGGCGAAACGACTCGCGCGTGGTGGCCAGATACCCCGCGGCGAATAGCCCGGTGAACGGGACGGCCGGGAGCATCCCGGCGGCCAGCAGGTTGGCCACGGATCCGGCCAGGGAGAGACCCAGAGCGCCGCGAATCGCCGCCCCCACGGGATGGCGCCCGGCCCGGTACCGCCGCCTCGTGCCCTGCCCCCGCTTGGGCGTTCGGTGGAACGGCGTCGACGCGCGGCTCAGACCCCGAATGATGGCCCAGCTCAACGGCACGCCCAGCCCCAGCCCCAGAAGCATCGCCTCCACGATTCGGGGCGCGGCGTTCAGCGCCCGGTAACCGCGCAGATGCGCCGCCAGCCCGTAGAACACCACGAACGGAAGCGTGGCCAGCCCCAGCGCGCTCATGTGTACCCACCACGGTAGGACCCCGCCGGTCGGACCGAAGTAGCCGATCAGGCTCAGAGAGACCCCCAGCAGGAGAGTGAGGGGGTGAACCGCGTTGCCCAACAGGTGCGCGGTGCCTTCCCACTTCACGGCGTTTCGAACGGAGCTCCGCCACAGGCGCGGGAGCAGCTTGACCGCCGTCTGCACTCCGCCCTGCGCCCAGCGCGCCTGCTGAAGCTCCAGCGGCCCGAGTCCCATGGGAAGCTCCGCCGGCACCCGGACATCATCGTGATATACCAGCCGCCATCCCCTCAGCTGAGCGCGGTAGCTCAAGTCCAGATCCTCGGTGAGAGTGTCGGACGTCCAGCCTCCCGCATCCTCCAGACACCTGCGGCGCCACATGCCGGCCGAGCCGTTGAAGTTGAAGAACAGGCCGGCCCGGTAGCGCGCCTCGTGTTCGATCGCGAAGTGCGCATCCAGGAAGAGCGCCTGAGCGCGCGTCAACCAGCTGTCCCCGGCGTTGAGGTGGGCCCAAGCGGCCTGCGCGGCCCCCACCGATGGATCCCGAAAGGAGGGGAGAAGGCGATGAATCAGGTCGGGCGGCGGCACGAAGTCCGCGTCCAGCACAAGGAAGAACTCGCCGAGCGCCGTGCGCGCTCCCTCGGCGAGCGCCCCCGCCTTGAATCCCGCACGGCCGGTCCGCCGGAGATGCCGGATCGAGACCCCCCGGGCGCGCCAGCAGGCGGACCTTTCCGCCACGATGCGGGAGGTGATGTCGTCGGAATCATCGAGCACCTGGACTTCCAGCCGGTCCCGCGGGTAGTCCAGCCGGCACGCGGCGTCGATCAGCCGGGAGGCCACGTTGGCCTCGTTGTATATCGGAAGCTGCACCGTGACCACGGGAAGCTCCCCTCCCGGCCAGGCAAAGGCGCCGGAAGAGGTCGGGGACACCAACGGGAAGCCGATCCTCTCCGCCGCGGCCGGCCGCCATGGCTCGCGGCGCGGCGGCGTACGCAGCCGAAGCCAGACGAGCCACAGCCTATGCAGGCCGAAAGGGATCAGGAGCAGGAGCATCAGCACATAGCCGCCCGTCCCCATGACGAGCAGCGAACCGCCCTTCAATGCACCGCCGATCATACGGCGCGAGCGGACGGCGCCAACGGGCCCGGCCTCATGCTTCTGATCACATCCATGCCTTCGGCAACCCCCTGAGCAACCCCTGTCGGCCTCGTCTCCGCAAGACGGAACAATCGAGACCTCCTGTTTGCTCCGCCTCTACCCTTGCTCCGCCGTTACGCCGGGGTGGTCTCACGCACGTAGAGCTCGCCTCCCGCGCGGCGGAACTCCGCCGCCTTCTCTTCGAGCCCGACCTCCACAGCCTGGCGCTCGGACAGGGAGCGCTGTCGGGCGAAATCCCTCACTTCCTGGGTGATCCTCATGCTGCAGAACTTCGGCCCGCACATCGAACAGAAGTGGGCCACCTTCGCGCCCGGGGCTGGCAGAGTCTCGTCGTGATACGCTCGGGCCGTGGCGGGATCCAACGCCAGGTTGAACTGGTCTTCCCAGCGGAACTCGAAGCGGGCCTTGCTGATCGCGTCATCCCATTCCCGGGCGCGCGGGTGTCCCTTGGCGAGATCGGCGGCGTGCGCGGCGATCCGGTACGCGATGACCCCCTGCCTCACATCCTCCCGTCCCGGCAGACCCAGGTGCTCCTTGGGAGTGACGTAGCATAGCATGGCCGTGCCGTACCACCCGATCATGGCCGCCCCGATAGCGCTGGTGATATGATCGTAGCCGGGCGCGATGTCCGTGGTCAGCGGTCCCAGCGTGTAGAAGGGAGCCTCATCGCACCAGGCGAGCTCCCTGTCCATGTTCTCCCGGATCAAGTGCATCGGAACGTGGCCCGGTCCCTCGCACATGACCTGCACATCGTGCGTCCACGCCTTCCGAGCCAGCTCCCCCTGAGTGCGCAGCTCGGCGAACTGGGCCTCGTCGTTGGCATCCGCGATCGAGCCCGGCCGCAACCCGTCGCCGAGCGAGAACGAGACATCGTACGCCGCCATGATCTCGCAGATCTCATCGAACCGCGTGTACAGGAAGTTCTCCCGGTGATGGGCCATGCACCACTTGGCCAGGATGGAGCCGCCGCGCGAGACGATCCCCGTAACCCGCTTCGCCGTGAGCGGGATGTAGCGCAACAGGACAGCGGCGTGCACGGTGAAGTAATCGACGCCCTGCTCGGCCTGCTCGATCAACGTGTCCCGATAGATCTCCCAGGTAAGCTCCTCCGGCACCCCACCCACTTTCTCCAGAGCCTGATAGATGGGCACGGTACCGATCGGCACGGGCGAGTTCCGGAGAATCCACTGGCGAGTGTCGTGGATGTCCCGGCCGGTCGACAGGTCCATGACCGTGTCGGCGCCCCAGAGAGTGGCCCAGCGGACTTTCTCGACCTCCTCGTCGATCGACGACGTGACCGCCGAATTCCCGATGTTGGCATTGATCTTCACCTTGAAGTTTCGGCCGATGATCATCGGCTCCAGCTCCAGGTGGTTCACGTTGGCCGGGATGATGGCACGACCACGAGCCACCTCGGCGCGGACGAACTCCGGATCCAGGCCCTCGCGGAGAGCCACGAACTCCATCTCGGGCGTCACGTCTCCGCGCCGGGCGTAATGCAGCTGTGTGACCGGCCCGCGGCCGCGAAGCACCCGCGGCTGGCGGAGACCGGGCGGAATTCGGCGGTCCGGGCCCACACGGGTATCTGTGCAGACCGCCTCCACGTCGCGGGCCTCCACCCAATCCGTCCGCAGGCGCGGGAGTCCCTGCCGCGGATCCCGACCCTGGGGGCCGCTGGTATCGTACACCCGCAGAGGCGGCTCGCCGCCCGACAGCGCGATCTCGCGGAAGGGGACCCGGATGCCGCCTGGCCCTTCCAGGAACACCTTGGTTGAATTGGGAAACAGAGTATCGAAGGAGGGCCTTTCCGCCGACCCTCCGGGTGAGCTCTCCGGGATCGCCATCGTGTTTCACTCCCGAGCCAAGGGACCGCATCGCCAGCCGGAGGCGCAAACGGCGATCGGGGAACGCGGCCCCCGTGCCGCCTTCCCTACGCCGGTATGAACCGGATCAGGTTCCAAGGGTTTTTCTCAATCCCGGCCCGACCGGCCGGAATACCCCCGGCAGCTTTCCGGTCCATCGTAGCGGCGGCCTTCGGGCGGCGCAACGCGATCCGCCCGCCAGATCCGTGCGCCGGGCCCTTTCGGGCGGCTCAGGGATCCGGCGAGCCCGGCTCCGCATCCCCGGTGGCGGAGTCCGCGCCGACACCGTGCCGAACCGTGATGCCGCGGACCATGTAAACGACATCCTCTCCGATGTTGGTCGCCAGATCCGCGATCCGCTCCAGATTGCGTCCGATGAGGATGACCTGGAGGCAAGCCGAGATGTTGTGCTCGGTCATGTGGGTCAGCATGACCCGGAACAGCGACTCGTGAAGCCGGTCCACCCTGTCGTCGCGCTCCATCACCCGGCGCGCTTCCTCCGCGCTGTGGTGGACGAGGGCGTCCAGCCCATCACGGAGCATGCCGCGGGCCAGATCGCTCATCTCCTCAAGCTCGGGGGGAAGGGGCGGCGGACGCTTCGCTCGGCCGAGTCTCTCGGCCGCCTCGGCGATGTTGACCGCATGGTCGCCTATGCGCTCCAGGTCGTTGTTGATCTTGAGGATGGTGACCAGAACGCGCAGATCGCCCGCCATCGGCTGGTGGAGGGCGAGCAGTTCGATGGCCGTCTCCTCGATCGACACTTCCAGCTCGTCGATCGCGCGATCGTCGGCCACGATGTCCGCCGTGGTCGCCCCGCCTCTTCCCGTGGCCAGACCGACGGACCGGTCCACCAGATCCTCCACGTCCCTGGACATGTGCAGCAGACGCGTCCTCAGCTCGTCGAGTCGCTGGTGAAAATGTTCCCTTGACATGGGATCAGCCGAACCGCCCGGTGATGTACTGCTCGGTCCGCTCCCGTTCCGGGTTGGTGAAGATGCGCTCCGTCTCGCCGAATTCCACGAGCTCGCCCATGTAGAGGAAGGCGGTGAACTCGCTCACCCGGGCGGCCTGCTGCATGTTGTGGGTCACGACCACGATCGTGTACTCCTTCTTGAGATCGGTCATCAGGTCTTCGATCCGGCCGGTGGCCGAAGGGTCCAGGGCGCTGGCCGGCTCGTCCATCAACAGGATCTCGGGCTCGACGGCGAGAGCCCGCGCGATGCACAGCCTCTGCTGCTGCCCTCCGGACAGGCCCAGGGCGCTCGCTCCCAGCCGGTCCTTCACCTCGTCCCACAGTGCGGCGGACCGCAGAGCCCGCTCCACGCGCTCCTCGACCCGGTTCCTGTAGCCGTTGATCCGAAGTCCGAAGGCGACGTTGTCGTAGATGGACTTCGGGAACGGGTTCGGTTTCTGGAACACCATCCCGATCCGGCGGCGCACCTCCACCGGATCGACTCCCGGATCGTACAGGTTGGATCCATGGAACAGCACCTTACCCGTGACCCGGGCCGTGGCGATCAGATCGTTCATCCGGTTGAAGCAGCGCAGGAAGGTGCTCTTCCCACAACCCGAGGGGCCGATGAAGGCGGTCACCCGATTTCCCGGTATGCGCAGCGAGATATCCCGGATGGCGGGCGTCTCTCCATAGGATACGGCGAGCCGGACCGTCTCCAGCGCGGGCTGGCTTTCCCTACCGGCCACGACCGCTCCCTCCCGTCCCGGTTCCGAGCCCTGGGCGTCCATGAGACGACAATCTGGCCGCCTCCCGCAACAGCTTGGTAACGAGACGGTAACCGGAAGGCATCAGGACGCGGCGGGCAGGGTGAACCACACGGTGGTCCCCGCGCGCAACTCGCTGTCCACTCCCACTCGGCCTCCGTGCGCCTCGACCAGATGCTTGACGATGGACAGTCCCAGTCCCGTCCCTCCCGCTTCTCGGGAGCGTGCCGGATCCACCCGGTAGAAGCGCTCGAAGATCCTCGAGATGTGGGCCGATGGGATGCCCGCGCCGGTGTCGGACACGGCGATCCGCACCCATCCAGCCTCATGTTCCGCCGACAGTCGGATCTCCGATCCGTCCGGCGCATACCGAAGCGCGTTGTCGAACAGATTTCTCAGCACCTGGCGGACCGCCTCGGGATCTCCCCGTACAGCCGGCAGGGGATCCGAGGCGGCTGTGAGATGAATCCCGCGCTCGAGCGCGCCGGATCCGAACGACTCCCATACCGAGCGGGCGAGCGAGACCAGCTCCAGATCGGCCGGGCGCGGCTCCCATCGCCCGGACTCGATGCGGGACAGGTCGAGCAGATCATCCACGAGAGCCCGCATCCGGCCGGCATTGGCCACGACGCGCCTCGCGAACTCCCGGCTCTGTTCCGGCGGCAGCGCGCCTTCGGCCATCGCCTCGCCGAAGCCCATGATGCTCGTGAGCGGAGTCTTGAGCTCGTGTGAAACGTTGGCGACGAAGTCGCGCCGCACGTCCTCCAGTCGGCGGAGTCGCGTCAGGTCCCTGAACACCACCAGGGCGCCGTCTCGGCGGGGATGGACGGAGACGGCGAGCGGTCTGCCGCCCAGCTCCACCTCAAGGCGAACGGGCCCGTCGGCGGCGCTCCGGCGAAGCGCCCCCGACAGCTCGGGCAGGCGGAACAGCGACTCCAGGCGTCGACCTTCCGGCGCGGGGATACCCGCCAACGCTTCGAAGGCGCGGTTGCCCCGTACGACGAACCCATGGCCGTCCACCACCGCGAGCCCGTCCTCGATGGTGCGAAACAGTCCCTCCAGGTCCTCTTGCCCGGCGGCCAGATCCTGAGCCAGAGCTTCATTCCGCTCGCGCAGGCTGTCTACCGCCCGCGCCAGCGAGCCCAGCTCGCCGGACGCGCGAACACGGATCCGCCCTGCCGAACCTCCCGTCGCCAGAGTCTGTACCTGTTCCCGAAGGCGGCGAAGCGGGCGGGCGGAGAGGCGCGCCAGCGCCACGCTCGCCGCGCCCGCCCCGATCACCAACAACACGCCGCCCAGCACGAACGCGTTGCGGATCCGGGCACCACGGGCCTCCACCTCCGCCCTCGACACTCCCAGGCGGATCACACCAGGGCCATGGGGGAGGGTGACATACAGGAGGCGGCCGGGTGAAGCGTCGGAGTCCCCGAGCACCCGGCCTTCCGGCGAGATGAGCGTGACCCGAAGACCCGTCATCCGCCCCAACGAATCGGCCAGCGAGTCCGTGAACGGCCGATCCCCCACCAGGCGGGCCAGCAGGCTCGCCTCGCGCTTCAGCTCACCGACGGCGCTGTCCGAGAGCTGAGCTTCGACTCGCACCGTCACCCACCAGGCCACGCCCGCGTACACCGCGCCGAACAGCGACGCTCCAGCCAAGAATACGAGTGTCCTGCGAAACATGGGGCCGAAGCCTACTTGTCCACGGCCCGGAAGCGGTAGCCGACGCCCCGAACCGTCTCGATCAGGCTCCCGGCCTGGCCCAGCTTCGACCGGAGGCGAGCCGCATGCATGTCGACGGTACGCGTCTCGATGCGGGCCGTCGTGTCCCACACCGCCTCCAGCAGCATGCGCCGACTCTGCACTCTTCCCCTGCGCTCCAGCAGAACCTCCAGAAGGCGATACTCCAGCGGCGTCAGTTCCACCTCGACGCCGGCTGAGAAAACTCGATGCGCGTCCCGGTCGATCTCGATCGGACCCACGCTCAGGCGTCGGGATGGTGAGAGAGGCTCGGCGGCAGCCCTGCGAAGCACCGCTCCGACCCTAAGGACCAGCTCCTGCGCGCTGAACGGCTTCGTCACGTAGTCGTCGGCGCCCACTTCGAATCCGCGGATCCGTTCCCGTTCCTCCCGCCGCGCGGTGAGCAGGATGACCGGAATCTGGTCCGTCCGCTCGTTCCGTCGGAGAGCCTTGAGCACCTCGTAGCCGTCCAGGCCCGGAAGCATAAGGTCCAGGATGACCAGGTCGGGAAGGTCCCGCTGGGCGGCCGCCAGTGCGCTGCGACCGTTCACGGCGGTGCTTACGCGGAATCCCTCGCGACTCAGGTGATAGACGAGCACGCTCAGGATGTCCGGCTCGTCATCCACCACCAGTATCCGTTGTTCGGGCATGCCCCGCTCGCACTCCTTCAGAACCGGTCTCCCGGGCCCGGGCGGCCCACGTAACATAACCTCCGCCTTCCCGGACAAGAATCCGGCGGAACGCCGGGCCTCCGCCGGGTGGTCGAGCGCCGCCCGGCCTGCCCGTGAAGGAGGGAGAGCGGGGCGTGTCGGTGCCCTCTCAGAAGGAGAGTTGCGTGACCAACGCGAACTGGTCGTCCACCAGGTCCTGTCCCGGCGGAGAATCGTTCAGACCGATCGCGTACTGGAGGCCGAGCTTGGCGTGGAAGCCGGGATACACGTTGAATCCGATGAGCAGAAAGTTTCGGTTGGGCCCGACGGCCGGACTGAAGGTATCCCACCGCACCACGTTCTCGATGGCTCCGAACAGGCTGTAGCTTCCCTGTAGATAGCCACCTTCGGCGACCAGGTTATCTCGCCCGGCCACGCTCTCATTCAGGTCGTATCGTCCCCGTAGATACTCCCCGTCGACCGCGAAGCCCCGGTAGCTCACCCGAGCATTGAAGCCCAGCATGAAGCGATCTCCGCGGAAGTCATTGAAGTCGATGCCCATCAGTGGGGGAGCGCCCGGGAGCCGACCGTCCAGGCCCGCGCCCAAGACCACGGAGCTGTCGGTGGAGAAGGCGGCGCTTGCACCGACCTCGACCACCAGGTCGTCGTAGAACTCGATCGGACCGACCGTGTTGTACTGTACGTGGCCGGCGTAGAGGAACGAGTCGTTGTCGTTGTCCAGGGTCCGGCCGTTGCCATTGAACACACCGCCCCGGTAGCTGAGTCTCGATTCGAGCGCTTCGCCGAACAGTTCCACTCCGACCTGCCGGGCGGGGGCGATGGCGCGGGTGGCCAGGGAACGCTCGAGGAAGGTGATGTCTCCCTTGTACTGAAGCTCCTCGCGTCCGAACGGCGTCTTGAACTGGCCGAAGCTGATGTTGGCCTCCGGGAAGATGGGCAGGGTGAGGCGCGCGTCCAGCAAGCGGAATTCCTCGCTGTCGTCCTCGTACTCGCCCTCCACGAAGTAGTCGAACACGATCCCTACCTTGCCGGTCAGGTTGAATCGTGTGTCGAACAGGTCGAAGCCGTCGTTGCGCTCCGAATCGCCCGGTTCGGCCCGGAACCCGGTCCTGAGCAATCCTCCGATCCGGACGGGATTCGATTCCGATTGCGCGGCCAGGCGGACGGGTCCGACCGCCCACGACAGTCCGGCCACCGAGAGCCACAGGACGATCGATCCCCAGCTTCGCCCTCCAGCCCCCATCCTACCCGCACCGTCCCTCAACCCGTTTCCTCCTGTTCGCGCGCCAGCAGCTTCCAGCCACCCAGCCCGATGGCCGCATTGATCCAGAAATGGGCGGCCACCGCCGGAAACAGGCTCCCCGTCCACACCACCGGCACCGCCAGCAGCGCCCCCAACAGGGCGGCTCGCACGATCCCGACGGCACGCTGGTAACCATGCGCCAGCCCGAAGGAAAGGGCCGTCACCACAATCGCCCATCCCGGCGAAGCCACCCATTCGGTCACCATTCGGAGCAGGAAGCCTCGATATACGTACTCCTCGCACACCGCCCCGAGAACCGCCAGCACTACGAACATCCGCTTCTCGCCCGCATCCCGCGGCATCAGGAGGAAGGCGAGCCGGCCTTCCTTCAGCCGCATGCGGTGAGCTCCCCAGGTCACGAGGCCGAGGCCGGCCAGGCCGGCGGCGCCCGTCCCGAGGGACCACGCGAGGGCCTCGGGCACACTCCCCACGCGCCAGCCCAATCGTCCGGCGTCCACCCGCTGCCACGTGGCGACCGCCAACGTAAGGCCCGCGACCAGAGACAGCGAGATGGCGATGGAGACGTAGATGGCGCGCCGGAAACCCGCCTCACCTCCCCGGGCCTCCACCGGACGGCTGTCGCGATGAGACAGGAGAGGCAGCCCGATCAGCAGCGCCAGAGCCCAGCCAGCGAGGATCGTGTTGTGTTCGATCGTTCGGGTCCCCCAGAAAGCGCCCCGGTACCGGTAGGCGCCGTTCGCGGCCGGGCTCGATGCTCCATCGAGATGAACGGGCAACGATCCATACCCGATACCGGACACGGGTGCAACCGGTCCGACGTTGACACGGAGATGTCAGATCGGAACGTTCACCCGATGTCCATCGATGTCGCGATCGTCCAGTTCCGACCCTGCAAGGGAGACGCCGACGCCAGTCTGGCGCGGGCCGTGGACGCTCTGCGCGAGGCGGTCGGCCGCCAGCCCCGGCCGCGGATCGTCGTGTTCCCGGAAGCCAGCCTCACGGGCTATTTCCTGGAAGGAGGGGTCCGGGAACAGGCCCGGTCGGCGCGGGAGGTGTTCGGCGCCCTCCGGGAGGCCTATCGGTCTTCGGCGGAGGAGCGGGAGCCGTTGGACGTGGCGATCGGGTTCTTCGAGCGGGCCGACGGCCACGTTTACAACTCCGCGCTGTATGCGGAGTTGGGTGCAGCCGATCCTCGCATCCTCCACGTGCACCGAAAGGTTTTCCTTCCGACCTATGGCGTGTTTCAGGAGGAACGTTTCATCGATGCCGGCGGCGGCATTCGGGCATTCGATACGGCGTGGGGCCGGGTCGCCATGCTGATCTGCGAGGACGCGTTCCACTCGATCTGCGGCACGCTCGCCGCTCTGGACGGCGCGGAGACGCTGTTCGTGCACAGCGCATCACCGGCCCGGGGCGCGGCCCCGGGGTTCGGCGTGCCCGGCAATCTGGCCCGCTGGGATCGACTGGCGAGCGAGATGGCCAGCGAGCACGGTCTCCACGTCGTCGTATCGCAATTGGTCGGCTTCGAAGGAGGGAAGGGGTTCGCCGGTGGGTCGGCGGCCTACGGACCCCGGGGGGAGCGGTTGGTGCGCGCTCCCCTGTGGAAGGAAGCGGTGGCCACCGTGCGACTCGAGCGGGAAGATCTGCTGTCGGCTCGAGTGGATGAGCCGCTCCTGGCGGACCTGCGGAGCGCCTGGGCACGGCTCCTCCCCGCCAGCCCGGGTGCCCGCGTGCTCGGCCCATCGATGGAGCCCACGGTGGAAAAGCCCGGTGAGGGAGGCGCCGGAAATCCCGTTCGGACCGGCGGGAACGACTCGGGGGCGGAAGACGGAACCGCTCCGGCCCGATCCGGCGGCGGCGATCCGCCGGATCCCCCCGACGCGCACCCATCGGGAGACGACGCCGATCCACCCCCATCCCGGTTGCGCCCGAATGACAGCGCATGGGATCGGGACGTCCACTCGCCGCCCAGCCCGGGCGATCTCACTCCGCTCGAGATCGACACCGAGCTGGTAGAACGCTGGCTCATCGAGTTTCTTCGCCAGGAGATCGCCAGCCGCCGCGGCTTCGATCGCGTCGTGGTGGGACTGTCGGGAGGCGTGGACTCCTCGCTCACGGCGACGCTCTGTGTCAAGGCCCTGGGATCGGACAGCGTCCACGGCTTCCTCCTCCCATACCAAACCTCGAGTCCGGAGAGCGCCCGGCATGCGCGCCTCGTGGCGGATCAGCTCGGCATCCGCGTGGAGACGGTCGAGATCACCGAAGCGGTGGACGGCTATCTGGCACGGTCGGAGCCCGACGCGTCGGATCACCGGCGCGGCAACGTGGCGGCGCGGCAACGGATGATCGTCCTGTTCGACCAGGCCGCCAAGCTCGACGGACTCCCGGTGGGCACGGGGAACAAGTCCGAGCGGCTGCTCGGCTACTTCACCTGGCACGCGGACGACTCTCCACCCATCAATCCGCTCGGCGACCTGTTCAAGACGCAGGTCTGGGCACTGGCCCGCGCCATCGGGGTGCCGGCGGAAATCGTGTCGAAGCCGGCCAGCGCCGACCTCATCCGAGGCCAGACCGACGAGGCGGACCTCGGCATCTCCTATCCCGAGGCCGATCTCATCCTGTACCACCTGCTACGCGGATACTCACCCCGACGGCTGGTGGCGCTGGGGTTCGAGCCCGAAAAGGTGCGCACCGTCCATACCCGTCTGGAAGGAACCCACTGGAAGCGGCACCTCCCGACCGTGGCCATGCTTTCGGCCACCGCGATCGGAGAGTGGTACCTGCGACCGGTGGACTACTGAGACCGGATTCGCGCCAGGCGCAGCGAGTTGAACGTCACGCCCAGGCTGGTGCCCATGTCCCCCAGCAGCACTGCGAGAATCAGCGACACGAGGCCGAACGGGACTCCGGCCGCCAGCGTGAACTTGACCGCTAGGGCCACGCCGATGTTCTGCCGTATGACCGCGCGTCCCCGCCGGGAGAGGCGGCAGACATAGGCCAGGCGGGACAGACGATCTCCCATCAGGGCGATGTCGGCGGTTTCCAGCGCCGTGTCGCTCCCCGCCACGCCCATCGCGATTCCGACCGTCGCGGCCGCCAGGGCCGGCGCATCGTTCACCCCATCGCCCACCATCGCCACGGGACCGTAGGTTCGCTCCAACACCCGAATGCGCTCGGCCTTCTCATCGGGCAGGAGCTCGGCGTGAACCTCGTCGATCCCCAGCTCCGCCGCGATCGCCCGCGCCGTCTCCCGATTGTCTCCGGTGAGCAGCACCGTCCGGCGAATTCCGGCCGATTTGAGGTCCCGGATCGCCTCGGCCGCCGCTTCGCGGGGGCGATCTCCCACCGCGATGACCCCGAGCGGAGCTTCCGGGCGCCCCACCAGCACGACGGTCTTTCCCTGGCCGCGCAGGGACCTCAGCAGCTCCGGGCGCCCTCCGGACGGCTCGAACAACGCCGGAGCCCCGACCTGGTAGGTCACTCCGTCCAGCCGGGCACGCACTCCCCGCCCCCGAAGCGCCTCGAACTCCGTCACTTGCCACCGTGGCTCCAGGCCGCGAGACTCGGCTGCCTGAAGGATGGCGGTCGCCAACGGGTGCTCCGAACGGGCTTCCACCGCAGCCGCCACCGCCAGCACGTTCGCCTCTTCGGCTCCGTTCAGCGGGACGATGTCCGTCACCTCCGCATGGCCCCGAGTCAGCGTGGCCGTCTTGTCGAACGCGACGGCGCGCACGCCCCCCATCGCCTCCAGATGCGCCCCACCTTTGATCAGCACCCCGTTTCGCGCCGCCGCCGTGATCCCGCTGACCACGGCCACCGGAGTCGAGATGACCAGCGCACAGGGACACGCGATGACCAGCAGGGTGAGGCCCCGCACGAACCAGGTGGCGAACGGTGCGCCCCACACCAGCGGTGGCAGCAGCATGACGATCAGGGCGCTGACCGTCACGACAGGCGTGTAGTAGCGGGCGAACCGTTCCACGAAGCGTTCGGTGGGCGCTCGGCGCGTCTCCGCCTGCTCGACCAACCGGAGGATCCGCGCGAAGGTCGTCTGGTCCGCCGCCCGCTCCACCTCCACGCGCAGCCAGCCCTCTCCGGCGATCGTGCCGGCGAACACCTCATCGCCTGGATGCTTGCCGACCGGCATCGACTCGCCGGTGATGGTCCCCTGATCGACCCAGGATTCCCCTTCCCGGACTCGTCCGTCCGCCGGGATCCTCTCGCCCGGCCGCACCAGCACCATGTCTCCGGCGTGCAGCTCGTCGGCGGCGACTGTCACCTCCTCCCCGTCTCTCAGCACCACGGCCGTCTGCGGCGCCAGGCGCATGAGCGATTCGATCGATCTGCGGGCCCTGTCCACCGAGTAGCTCTCGAGCAGCTCGGCCAACGAGAACAGGAACGCGATGGCCGCCGCCTCCGGGTAGGCTCCGATCCCCACAGCCCCGAGGATGGCGACAGTCATCAGGAAGTTCATGTCGAGGGAGCGCGCTCGAGCCGCCCGCAGTCCGGCCGGGAAGAAGTTCCAGCCACCGATGCCCGCCGCGATCACATACAGAACCTCGGGCAGGCGGACCCCGCCCGACGGAAGAGCGAGCACGGCGGGCGTCCACCCGAGAAGGCGGAAGAGGAACGCCACCCCGAACAGGCTCAGCGAGGCGTAGGTGCGCAGAGCCTCCGGAGCCCGCCACACGAGGAGAGCGCTCGGTGCCGAGAGGCGGCCGCCGTTCTCGTCCACTTCGCGCGCCGAATAGCCGAGCTTGCCTACCTCGGTGCGGATTCGCGCCGCTTCCAGGCGGTCCGGATCGAAGCGGACCCGCAGGCGGCGAGACACCGGATTGCCCGCCGCCTCGCGGACCCCCTCCAACCCGTGCAGGCGATCCGAGATGCGACGCACGCAATCCGGACAATCCATGGCATGGACGTGGAGCACGAGTTCCCCGCCCCGCTCGCGGGCGGGGCCCCTATTCGCGGACATGCTCCAGCCCGATGGCGAGCAGCGCTCCGATGTGTTCGTCGTCGAGCCGGTAGTACGCCATCCGGCCTTCCCTGCGGTAACGCACAATCCGCATCTGGCGCAGTTGCCGCAGGTGATGGCTGACGGCCGACTGGCTGGCTCCGACGACGGCTGCGAGGTCGCAAACACACAGCTCCCGGGCTGCCAGAGCCTCTACGATCTGCAGCCGCGTGGGATTGGCGAGGATCTGGAAAGTATCGGCCAGGTACGTGAGGACATCGGGATCCACCCGGTCCCGCAGCACCGCCTGAACGGCCTCGTCATGGACGATCTGTACGTCGCACGTTGCGTCTGGGATCATGAACCGCACCCTCCGGCCGCGTCGCCGTTGCCCGGCCCGCTGTCTCCCCTGCCAGCTTTCCGCTCTGCCAACTCGCCGCCATAGCCGCCCTCTGGCTGCCGGCTGGGCTGCCTGCTGGATAGATCATATGAAGAATTGATCATATAGGCGGAGATGAACCCGGAGGCAAGTGCCCGACGCTCACGCCGCCACCGTGTCGAGCGCTCACCGGAAGATGCGATCCGCCGCCGTGTGGAAGCGGAGGCCGGGGAAGACTCGGTGCGGCGGGGACGTGAGGAATCCGTGCGGCCACGGAGATCGTAGGGCCGGTTCCCTCGAGAAGGCGCCGGCGGCCGGACTGTATACCCCCTAGGGGAATCGAACCCCTGTCTCCTGGCTGAGAACCAGGTATCCTGGGCCACTAGACGAAGGGGGCGCGCCCGCCCGCAGGGCTGCATATTTTGAGGCCGCTCATCTTTCGTGTCAACCCGAACGCCCCGGAGGTGCGACCCGAATGCACGGAACCGGCCGAACCCGGGGGACGAGGCCGTGACCTGGGAGTACCTGCACCTGCTCACGCATTCGTTCCCGATCGTCCTCACGCTGGCCGGGGCGGGGGTGGGCGTGGCCGGCTGGCTCCGAGATCGCCCGGATCTCGAGAGATGGGGGCTGCTGGCCCTGCTGATCGGCGCGGCGTTCATCATCCCGGCCTACGTCACCGGCCTTGCCGCGGCCGACGTGGCCCCGGACCGGACGTTCGTGCATCCGGGCACGGTCCAAACACACCGGATCGCCGCCACCTGGGCCTCGATCCCTGTCCTGCTGGCTGGCATCCTGGCCGCGTTCTCCCTGTTCGATCCGAAGGACTCTCGACTCCGCCGCTTCGTGCTGCTGTTGGGCGCAGCTTCGGCGGTCGGGATGGGCTACGCGGCCTTCCTGGGATCGCGCATCGAGCACGCCGGCGTTCACGTTCCCCGGGCGGGCGGCGCCGGTGCCGGCCGCGCTTCGACGAAAGGCCCCACCATGAGCCTGCTGCCCGAACACGTCCAGGCCCTGCACGAACGGTCGATCGTGGTGGATGGACACAATGATCTGCCCTGGCGCATCCGCGAGACGTGGGGCCTGGGGTTCGAGGGCATGCACCTGGACCGGCGGCTCGACGACGGCCATACGGATCTCATCCGGCTTCGCGAGGGCGGTGTGGACGTGCAGTTCTGGGCCGCCTGGGTCCCGACCGAGTACATGAGCTCCGAGGCCACAGTCGTGGCCCTCGAGCAGATGGACGTGATCAAGCGGCTGGCGGCCCGATACCCGGATGATCTGGAGATGGCGTACTCGGTGGCCGACATCCGCCGCATCACGGGGGAGGGGAAGATCGCGTCCCTGATCGGCATCGAGGGAGGCCACTCCATCTCCAACTCCATCCCGGTGCTGCGGCAGCTCTACGAGGCGGGGGCGCGCTACCTGACGCTGACCCACTCGGCCACCCTGGCCTGGGCGGACGCGGCAGGCGACACGGCGATCCACCACGGGCTCACCGATTTCGGCAGGCGGGTCGTGCGCGAGATGAACCGCCTGGGCATGCTGGTGGACCTCTCTCACGTGACGGCCGAGACGATGCGCGACGCGCTGGCCGTGACCCGAGCCCCGGTGATCTTCTCCCACTCCTCGGCGCGGGCCGTGGCGGACCACCCCCGCAACGTGCCCGACGACGTGCTCCGCCGGGTCCGGGACAACGGCGGAGTGGTGATGGTCAACTTCTTCTCCGGGTTCCTGGTGCCCCAAGGGGCTCGCAACGTGCGCGACATGTTCCGGGTCGAGGCACGGCTGCACCGGGAGTTCCCGGACCCGGAGGAGTTCGAATCGGCGCTGGAGAGCTGGCGGGCCGAACACCCCACTCCCCCGGGAGACGTGGGGACCATCGCGGATCACATCGACCATATCGTCCAGGTGGCTGGCGTCGACCACGTCGGGATCGGCTCCGATTTCGACGGCGTCACCGTGCTGCCGCAAGGCATGGAGGATGTCTCCAAGCTCCCGAACCTGACCGCGGAGCTGGTGCGCCGCGGCTACTCCGACCAGGACGTGGAGAAGATTCTGGGCGCCAACCTGCTGCGGGTGTTCGGCCAGGTGGAAGCGACGGCCCGCGCGCTTCGGGACGAAGAGGTTCCCGCCACGGACCGGTTGGACTATCGGGGCCCGGCCGGAACATGAGCCTGGAAGTCCCCGACCTTCCGCTCCTGATCGGTTCGGGCGACCTCGAGGCCGCCCGCGCCGTGTCCGACTCGCGCGTCACGATGACCCAGCTCATGGCCCCCCAGGACGCCAACCTGTTCGGCAGCGTGTTCGGGGGGGTCATCCTGGCTGCCGTGGACAAGATCGCCTATGTCTGCGCGACCCGGCACGCCTGCCGGCCATGCGTCACCGTCAGCGTGGACCAGGTCGTCTTCCGCTCTCCCATCGAGATCGGCGAGATCGTCACGCTGGACGCGTCCGTGAACACGGTCGGCCGCACGTCGGTGGAGGTCGGGGTCAGGGTTTCGGCCGAATCCGTGCACGGCGGACTGCGCCGGCACACCAACTCCTGTTACGTGACCATGGTGGCGATCGACGAGGCCCGGCGTCCGGTGCCCGTGCCGCGCCTGCGGATCGAGACGGAGGAACAGTACCGGCGCTACCACGAGGCGGAGGAGCGCCGGGCGGCGAGTCTGGAGCTCGCCCGCCGGCGGCGCGCCTACCGGTCCGACTGAATCAGCGCTTCGATCTCGGCCGGATTCGTGGGCGCCGCTCGAGACAGAACCTCGTAGCCGGATTCCGTCACCAGGACGTCGTCCTCGATGCGCACCCCCAGGTTCTCCTCCGGCAGATAGATCCCCGGCTCCACCGTGATCACCATCCCGGCGCGCAAGGGCGTCGAGTAGTCGCCCACATCGTGCACGTCCATGCCGAGCCAGTGTCCCAGCCCGTGGATGAAGTACGCGTCACAGGTTCGCGACCCGCAGGCGTCGCCCGAGTGCTCGCGGAGGTAGGCGCGCGCCACCCGGCCGAGCTGGGCCATGGTCGCGCCCGGCCGCACCGCTTCCATCGCCGCGTTCTGCGTGGCGAGCACCAGGTCGTAGATGCGCCGCTGGCGCGGAGTGAAGCGCCCCGTCACCGGGATCGTCCTCGTGACGTCGGCCGAGTAGTAGGAGTATTCCGCGCCCACATCCATCACCACCAGGTCGCCGGCCTCCATCCGCCGCCGGCTCTTATCGTAGTGCAATACCACGGAATTGGGACCCGACCCGATGATGCTGGGGAAGCCCAGGCGTTCCGCCCCGCCTTTCCGGAAATTGAACTCGATCACCGCCTCGAGCTCGTACTCGTACATGCCCGGCCGGGCGACCTCCATGGCCGCCCGCTGCGCACCGGTGGTGATGCCGATGGCCCGGCGCAACATGCGGATCTCGAATTCATCCTTCACCAGCCTCAGCCGGGCCATGACCGGATCCAGGTCGCGAACCTGTGCCCCCGAATCGAACACCAGGCGCTCGAACACCGGATCTCCCCGGGCCTTGCGGTTCAACGGAAGGTAGATGGGAACGCCGCGGGGCAAGGGCAGCCCGCCGCTTCGCCCCAGGGACTGGGAGAACCCGCCTGCCGCGCGTACGTCCCGAATCCCCGAAACGGTGGTCGCCTCGGCGAAGGAGGGCTTGCGGCCCGTCCACTGCTCCTGCGCCGGGTGCCGTTCCGGAATGAACAGCGTCTCCGAGCGGGACCCATCCGGGCGGGCGGCCAGCAGCAGCCACGAGTCCGGCGTCTCCAGGCCGGTGAGGTAGAAGAAGTCGTTCTCCTGCCGGAAGTCCGAGTCCTGCGGGTAGTCCCCCTCGATGCTCTTCATGGCGGCCGACTTCAGGATGGCCACCCCGGTGCCGATGGAATCCAGCAGGCGCTGCCGCCGAGCGTTCAGGAGTTCCGGGGGCGGGGCCGCGAACGGCATCCCGGGCTCGACTTCGATGGGAACCTGGGCCGACAGCGCCTCCGCTTGCGCGGTCAACAACATGGCCGCCGCGAACACCAGCACGCGGGCGCCGGTCCGGCCGGCGGCGAGGCCGCTCACAGCAGCGACACGAGCCCGTAGAAGACGACCGCAGCCCCCGACATCGTCAGGAACAGACCGGCGATCTCGGACGCCGGCATCCCGGCCAGACGGCCCAGCGTGAGAGACAGCACGAGCACCACGACCAACAGCAAGATCAGAATCATTCGTTCGCTCCGGCTCCCGGCTTCAGGTTACGCGTCCCGCCGCGGCTCCCGCGGCGACGAAGCATGGGGCCCGCCGGTCTCCGCCGCCACCCCGGTTTGGGGCCGGCGGATGGTGGAGCCAACCCTGTCACGCCGGCGGGCCCGGCAACCGGTCAGCTCGGCCCCAACCGCGCCGAGCCTTCTCCCCGGCTGCCGCCTTCACGCTGCAGCTGTACCAGCTGCGGCATGCCCGCCTGTTTCGCGATCCGCTGCCCGGCCGGCGTCGCGGCCAGCCCGCCCAGCGCCGTCTCGCGGTAGCGGACGTCCATCTTGCGCCCCACCTCCCCCATCACGTCGATCACCTCGTCGGCGGGGATCGGAAAATCCAGGCCGGCCAGGGCCATCTCGGCCGCCGCGACGGCGTGAACGGCTGCCGTCGCGTTCCGATAGGCGCAGGGAATCTCGACCAGCCCGGCCACGGGGTCACAGATCAGGCCGAGCATGCCCTGAAGCGTGAGGGCGACGGCCTGAGCCACCTGCTCGGGCGAGCCTCCCTCGAGAAAGGTGACGGCGGCCGCGGACATCGCGGCGGCGCTCCCCGTCTCGGCCTGGCAGCCTCCCCCGGCACCGGAGATGGAGGCGCGCTCCGCGATCACCGCCCCGACTCCCCCGGCCACCAGCATCCCATCCACGACAGCGGCCTTCGACCACCCTCTCGAGTCCCGCAGGGTCAGGAGGACGCCGGGAACGATGCCGGCCGCTCCCGCCGTCGGCGCGGCCACGATGAGTCCCATCCGCGCGTTGACCTCGAGCGTCGCGATGGCCCGGGCGAGGATCCGGGTGAACTCCGGCGAGAGGAGACCGTGTCCGCTTTCCAGCAGCCGCCGGGCTCTCCCTCCGGTCAGGCCGGTTGGACTGCGGGCCTCGGAGGCCAGACCCTCCGCCACGGCCGCCTCCATCACCTTCAGCGTGTCGTCGATCCGCGCTCGACTTTCCTCGGGCGCGGCTCCCGTCTCTCGAGCTTCGCTTCGCAACACCGCCTCCGCCAGACTGCAACCCTGCTCCCGGGCGCTCTCGAGCCAGGCTGAGATCGATCGGTACACGGGCCTCAGGCTCCCGGCCGCGGCGGCGCGGCCCCACGGCGGTGGCGCCCGCGCCCCCGGGCGCACGCCCGGGCCGGACGCCATCCTGCCTCGGGACGCTCTCCGCAAGGAAGGGGACACGACGCCGTCATCCGAGCCTCCGCACTCCCCGGATCCAGTGCACCCAGGGCTGCGCCCGGAGCCCGCCGATGAGATCCTGCGGGATATCGTGGTCCGATTCGATCGTCATCAACGCCTTCTCGCCGCGGCCCGTCCGGTCCACGTGCATGGTGGCCAGGTTGAGTTCACGCTCCGCGAACACGCCGGCGATCTGGGAGATGGTTCCGGGCCGGTCATCGGCGTAGACCAGGAGAGTCGGAAGAGAGCCCGTCAGCGCGACCGGAAAGTCATCGACCTCGGTGATCCGGATTCGGCCTCCGCCGATCGAGGAGCCGATCACCCGGGTCCGCTCCTCTCCCCGGGTCAGGTCCAGACGGGCCGTGTTGGGGTGGGCGGCCTCCCCCAGATCGACCGTCTCGAACGCATATTCCAGGCCGGTCTCCGAGGCGCGTTCCAGACTCTCGCGCAGGAGAGGCTCATCGGGCGAGTAGCCCAGGAGTCCTCCGATGATGGCCTTTCGGGTGCCGTGGCCCTCACCGGTCATGGCGAAGCTGCCGTGCAGGCCGATCACGGCGCGTTGCGGGGTGCCGCCGAGGATGGCGCGCGCCATCAGACCCAGGCGGCACGCGCCCGCGGTGTGGGAGCTGGAAGGCCCCACCATCGTCGGGCCCAGGATGTCGAACAGATTCGTCATGCTACCGGCCCAACGCCGATCCCGCGCGGAGCTCGCCCCGCCGGCAGGCCGCCGGCCCTCAGAAGATCGTGTAGATGAACGGAGCCAGCGCGGAGCCCTGCGCCAGGACCAGCAGAGTTCCCACCAGCAGCAGTACCAGAAGGATCGGACCCAGCCACCACTTCTTCCGCACCCGCATGAAGCTCCACAGTTCCCGTACCAGACTCGGTCTCGCCATTCTCACACCTCATCGCTTCCCGTTCGTTCCACGCAGGCCGCGTCCCGATGCGCTCGCCGGCTCAGCCGGCACCGCTCAGAACCGCCGCGTCATGTCCCCCGAAGCAGCTTCCCCCTCTCGCTCCAACCAGTGGCTCGCGTTCGCGCGATCCCGCCGCAGCGGATGGCGACCCACCGTTCGCCGCAGCAAGCCGGCAGGCGTGAGAACCACGTAATATACGACGCTCATGAACACCGGCGTAGTCACCCGGGAGAGCGCGTGCGCCAGGCCCATCCACGCCCGGTGGACGGGTCCCAGCCTGGCGGGGATCAACAGGCCGCCCAGCAACAGCAGGGTAGCCGCCGAGCCCGTCGCCATCGCCGCGGGGATGCGTCCACGCCACCATAGCAACCCCGTCAGCACGAGGAACGCCAGGCCGACCGGGAAGCCGAACTTGCGACCCTCCCGGGCCGTGAACGGAGGCTCGGCGAGCTTGCTCTCCTCGTGGAGCAGCCCGCCCACGGCCCTCAATCCAGCGCGATCGTGTCCCGCCAATCGTCCTCCTCCCGCCATTCCGGTTGCCGGCCCTTGGCCAGCAGGAACGGCCACAGGACCAGGTGATCCATCTGCGTCCGCATGAAACACCGGTACGCGTCCTCGGGCGTGCACACGATCGGCTCCCCCCTCACGTTGAACGACGTGTTGACCACCACGGGGCACCCCGTCCGCCGCTCGAACGCCGCGATCAGATCGTAGTAGTCGGGGTTGGTCGCCCGGTCGACGGTCTGCACGCGCGCCGAGTAATCCACGTGAGTCACCGCCGGGATGTCGGAGCGGGGAACGTTGAGACGGTCGATCCCCCACAGGGCCTCCTGCTCCGGCGCCGCTCGAACCCGCCTCTCCTCCTTCACCGGCGCGACCAGCAGCATGTACGGAGACTCCACATCGAGCTCGAAGTACTCGCCGGCGCGTTCCCGCAACACGCTGGGGGCGAACGGCCGAAAGCTCTCGCGAAACTTGATCTTCAGGTTCATCTGGACCTGCATCTCCGAGCTCCGCGGATCCCCGAGGATGCTCCGCGCCCCGAGGGCCCGCGGGCCGAATTCCATTCGGCCGTTGAACCAGCCCAGGACCTTTCCCTGGGCCAGTAGGTCGGCGGCGCGCTCCAGCAGCGCATCCCGATCCAGCCGCTCGTAGCTCGCCCCCACCGAGTCCAGATACTCCCGGATCTCCGCAGCCGTGAAGCAGGGGCCCAGGTACGCGCCGCGCATCCCGTCCCCGGTCGGCTGCGGTTTCCGTCCCCGCTTCAGGTGCCGGTGCCAGATGAGCTGCGCAACACCCAGCGCGCCGCGGGCGTCGCCGGCGGCCGGCTGAATCCAGATTCGCTCGAACGGCCCTTCCCGCAGGATCCGACCGTTCCCGACGCAATTGAGAGCCACCCCCCCCGCCAGGCACAGATCGGGAAGCCCGGTCAGGCGATGCGCGGTACGCGCCATCCGGAGCATGACCTCCTCGCAGACCTCCTGGACCGAGCGGGCCAGATCCATCTCGCGCTGCGTGATGTCGGACTCGGGCCGCCGGGGAGGACCACCGAACAGGCGATCGAACGCCCCGTTGGTCATCGTGAGACCGGTCAGATAGTTGAAGTACCGCTGATTCAGCACGAACGAGCCGTCTTCCTTGAGGTCCATGAGCTCGTTGTAAATCAGATCGACGTACCGTGGCTCTCCGTAGGGAGCGAGACCCATGATCTTGTACTCGCCCGAATTGACCTTGAAGCCCGTGTAGTAGGTGAAGGCCGAGTACAGCAAGCCCAGAGAGTCGGGCCAGTGCAACTCCTTGAGGAGTTCGATGTCCCCCTCCCGGCCCACGCCGATGGAGGCGGTCGCCCATTCACCCACACCATCCATGGTCAGGATGGCGGCCTCCTCGAACGGGGAGGGGAAGAACGCGCTCGCGGCGTGCGATTCGTGGTGCTCGGCGTACAGAATCTCACCCTCGTACTCGAGCCCCTCACGAAGCTGGCGGTCCATGTAGAGCTTGTCCTTGATCCACAGCGGCCCGGCCATGAGGAACGACCGCAAACCGCGGGGCGCCACCCCCAGGTACGTCTCGAGAATCCGCTCGAACTTGAGAAGCGGCTTGTCGTAGAATCCCACGAAGGCCAGGTCGCGCGAGTCGATCCCGGCCGCCTTCAAGCAGTAGGACACGGCGTGGCGCGGGAAAGCCGCGTCCCCCTTTTTCCGGGTGAACCGCTCTTCCTGTGCGGCCGCCACGATCTCCCCGTCGCGCAGCAGGCAGACGGCGCTGTCGTGGTAGTAGGCCGAGATGCCAAGAATGTAATGCGGCTTTCCCATCATCCCCTTTCGATCGCGGTTCCGTGAGCGGGGTACCGGCCGGACGCCCCGGGCGTTCGCGCGGATCCCGTGGCCGTGCCCCGTCAGGAGTCGTCGACGCTCCCGTGCTTCCGCAAGAGGCGGACCGAACGGACGCCTGGAGGACCGGGGGCCGCGGACCGCCGGCCGCGCTCCGCTTCGCGAGTGCCCGCCCCTCCGCCGGAGAACACTCGCCGGCTCCTGGAAGCCCCGGCCTTCGGGGACGCCGCGGGAGAGGGCCACTCACGTCCGCCGCGAGCTGTGGCGCGTGCGCAACGGCCGTGGCCTCGAGGCCCTGAGGATCGGCTCTCCACCGCCTCCCGAGCGAGAACGGATCGCAGGAGACCGTGCAGTTCTTCCGCCACGATCCGGTGGCCCGCAGGCGAGTAGTGGGAGTTCTCCGTCAGAAAGACGGAGTCGGAATCCGCGGAATGGATGGCGGCACTGAGATCGAGAAACGGCACGGCGTGCTCGCGCGCGTAAGCACCGAGCCATTCGCGGCGGCGATCGTTCACCGCTCCCTTCCAGGGACCCGGCAGGTAGGCCAGGACGGTCAGGAACGCCTGCTCCGCTCCCAGGTCCAGCACGCGATCCAGGATGCGGCGGTTCAGGCGCCATTCCTCATCGGTCAGAGGTCCGAAGAGCTTTCCCTCTCGCGCCAGCGCCCTCAGGAAGGCGTGGTACAGGTGGCTCTCATCCCAGGGCCGGGGGCGCGGGTACGGAATCCTCTCGAGCCGCTCGCCGACCAGCCTGTACCGGGGGATCGCGAACCCCATGCCGGCGTACCACCGGCGCACTCGCCGAAAATCGTCGAACGAGATCAGGAGCGCCACGAGATCCGGCCTGGCCCGCGGCACCACCCGCTCGAGCGCCATCTCCATCAGGTCGGGCCCGTACCCGGTCATTCCCATGTTGTCCACGCGCCAGTCCGGTTCCATCGTCTCCAGCAGGTTCGAGAACCGCTCGGACGCTTCCACTCCCTCCCCGAACGTGTAGGAATCTCCGGCCAGCAGGAGTCGACAGCGATCATCCGGCTCGTCGAACTCCCGCCGGTTGCGAAACCCGAGGGAGTTCGAGATCACGGACAGGCGGCGCGGGCGGGCGGGGGGGTAGGAGTAATGGAGGTGGCGCGAGGGCCACAGAGCGTACCCGAAGCCCGCCGCGGAGTCGTAGAGGGCCGGCGATCGGCTCACCGGGGGGTAGGCGGGCGGGGAGAACCTCCCCAACAGCCGCAGGACGCCCTCGGCCCCCAGCAGGGCCAGAAAAAGAGAGGCCAGGAGGACTACGAAGTTGGTCTTCACCGGAATGCCGAGTCCTCTGTACCCTCGGCGCCGACCCGACGGATCAGGCCGGGTGCCGGCACGATTCGATCCGCCGGTCGATCACATCGAGGTTCCGCTCGGGGGACGGCTCGCACCTCACTCCGAACGCGCGGCCGAAGCCCGCCATCACGTGCTCCACGATCCGAGCCTCACCCGTTTCGACCCCTTCGGCGCGCAGGCTGGTCATGCGCACGCCGGCCAGGCCGCACGGAACGATGAGCTCGAATCGCTCCAGGGGCGCATCGGTGACGTTGAGGGCGAACCCGTGCCAGGTGACCCATCGGCTCACGTGCACGCCGATCGAGGCGATCTTCCGGAGATCCCCACGGCTCACCAGCCGCGCCGCCTCCGGGCGCGGGAGCGAGCCATCCGGTGACGCCTCCCCGGTTTCGCCCACCCACACCCCCGTGTACCCCGGCACACGGCACCCCGCGATGCCCAGCGCGGCGAGCGCCCACAGCAGGGCTTCCTCCAACCGGCGCAGGAACCAGTGCAGATCTGTGCGAAAATGGGCGAGATCGAGGATCGGATAACCCACCAGCTGGCCTGGGCCGTGGTATGTGACGTCGCCGCCCCGTTCGATCTCGACGCGCGCGATGCCCAGGGCCGCCAGCCGTTCCGGCGCCACCACGATGTGATCGGGGTCGGCTCCACGCCCCAGGGTCACCACGGGCTCGTGTTCCACCAGAAGCAGGAAGTCCTCGCTCAGACTCCCGCGGATCTTGGCCCGGGCCAGCCGTCGTTGGACGGCGAGCGCTTCGCCGTAGTCGACGCGGCCCGTGGACACGACGGTCACCGATCGTTTCATCTCCACTTCCCCGCCGCGCCTGGAGCCGGCCCGGGAACGCCACGGCTCATGTATGGATGGCGCGGCCCAGCGTTCCGAGCGCGGCTTCCATCAGGGCCTCCGCCATGCTGGGATGCGCGTGGGCGTGCGCCGCGATCTCCTCCACGGTGACCTCCAGCGCCCGTCCCAGGCCGGCCTCTCCGATCAGCTCGCTCACGTTGTGGCCGATCATGTGCACACCCAGCACTTCCCCGTATCGGGCATCGGCCACGATCTTGACGAAACCCTCCGGGGCCCCCGCCGTCAGAGCCCGGCCGTGGGCCGCGAGCGGATACTTCCCCACCTTCGTATCGTAACCCGCCTCCCGGGCCGCTTGTTCGGTCATCCCGATGCTGGCCACTTCCGGGTGGCAGTAGCCGACGCTGGGAATGTTGTCGTACCGCATCGGATGCTCGGCGACCCCCGCGATGTGCTCGGCGACGACGATCCCCTCATGCGATCCCTTGTGCGCGAGCATTGGAGGGCCCGCGACGTCGCCGATCGCGTAGACGCCGGGGGCGGTCGTGCGGCACCATTCGTCGGTCCGGATGAACCCGTCCGCCAGCTCGACGCCGGCCGTCTCCAGACCCAGCTCTTCGGTGACCGGTCGCCGGCCCACCGCCATCAGCACCAGGTCCGTCTTCTCGATCCCCTCGGTTCCATCCGCCTTCTCGAGGGTGAGGATCATCGGAGCGGCGTCCCGGTCCAGCTCCTTCACCTTCGTCCCCGTCCGGATCGCGATCCCGCGCTTCTTGAACAATCGGGCCAGCGTCTGCCCGATCTCCGGATCCTCCAGCGGAAGCACGGAATCGAGCGCTTCTACCAGGGTCACCTCCACGCCGAACGCATCGAACACATCGGCGAACTCGACCCCCACGAATCCGGCTCCCACGATGACCATGCGCTCGGGCAACGGCTCCAGACCCAGGGCGTGCCGGCTGCCGATCACCTTCTCGCCGTCCAGTTCGAAGCCGGGAAACGTCTTCATCACTCCGCCCGTGGCCACGACGACGTGGTCCGCTCCGAGGCCCCGGCTGTCACCGCTGTCGCCGGTCACCTCGACCTGGCCACCCCCCAGGAGCCTTCCGCGGCCCGCAACGGACTCGACCCCGTTCTTGTTCAGCAGGAACTGGACGCCCTTGGTCAGCCGCTCCGTGATGGCCCGGCTCCGGGTCACGGCCGCACCGAAATCGTACTCGACCTCCGTGGCCCGAACGCCGAGCTCAGGACCGTGCGCGCGCAGATGCTGTGCGAGAGCCGCGCTCTCGAGAAGCGCCTTGGCGGGGATGCAACCCCAGTTCAGGCAGGTTCCTCCGAACCCGCCCTCGAACGACCCGCTTTCCACGCACGCCACCCGCAGGCCCAACTGGGCCGCGCGGATCGCGCACACGTAGCCGGCGGGACCCGCCCCGATCACCACGACATCATATCGCTCAGCCATCCGTTCGCCTCGCTGGTCCGAATCGCGCGGTCGCGCCGCCATCGGTCGCAAGCGGATTCGTAAAGTAGTTGCCGAGGAATCGCTTTACGTATACGTAAATGCTGTGTCCGGCATGAAAATTCGGCGTTCGCAAGCGCATGCTCAGAGCACCATCTCGAGCGGATTCTCGAGCATCGCCTTGACGGTCCTGAGAAACGCGGCTCCCGTGGCACCGTCCACCACCCGGTGATCGCAGGACATGGTGACCCTCATCCGACGCCGAACCGTCACCTCGCCCTCCACCACCACCGGCTTCTCCGTGGTACGACCCACCGCCAGGATTCCCGCTTCGGGAGGGTTGATCACGGCCGTGAACTCGTCGATCTCGAACATCCCCAGATTGCTGACGGAGAAGGTGGCTCCCTGGTATTCCTCGGGTCGGAGCTTGCGATCCCGTGCCCGTGCGATCAGCTCGCGAGCCTCACGGCTGATCTGCCTCAGGCTCTTGCGCTCCGCGCTTCTCAGCACCGGCGTGATCAGCCCCTCCTCCACGGCCACGGCGATCCCCAGGTCGACGCTGCCGTGGCGCCGAATCGCCTCCCCCACCCACGAGGCGTTCACCTCGGGATGGCGGGCCAGCGCCTCCGCCGTCGCCTTGAGGAGGAGGTCGTTGACGCCGATCTTCTCCTCCGGCCTGCGCCGGTTGACGTCCGCCCGCATCTCCAGCGCCCGCTCCATGTCGATCTCCGTCGTCAGGAAGAAATGGGGGACGGGACCGAGGGACTGGACCAGCCGGCGGGCGATCGCCTTGCGCATCTGGCTCGCCTCGAGGACCTCGTCACGCAGTCCGGCCGGCGAGGGCGGGGCCGGCGGCGATGGGCCCGCCCCGGTCGGGCTCGCGGCCCTGGAGCCCGCCGCCGCCACATCGGACTTGACGATCCGGCCGCCGGGCCCGGAGCCGGAGATCGCCGTCAGATCGAGGCCCCGCTCCCGGGCCATCTTCCGGGCCACGGGCGAGGCTTTGACGCGCCCTCCCGCCGCGTCGGGACTCTCTTCGCTCCTCGCCGGCGAAGGGGGAGCGGCGGAGACATCGCCGGAGCCCGCTCCGGCCCTGCCGGCCACCCCGGCAGGCGCAGTTCCGGAGACCTCGGGAGGAGGCGCCGAAGCCTCCCCCGAAGCAGCGGATCCGGATCGCGCCGCGGAGCCGGCCGAAGCCCGCGCCTCCTCCAGCAGCTCCTCGATGTCCTCGTCGGGAGCGGCGATCACTCCGATGAGCGCGCCGACCGGCACCGTCTCCCCGGCCTGGACGAGGATCTTCCGCAGCACGCCGGAGCCCAGGGCTTCCACGTCCATGTTGGCCTTGTCCGTCTCGATCTCGGCCACGACATCGCCCTGAGAGACTTCGGCGCCCTCGTCGAGCTTCCACTCGAGCAGCTTGCCCTCCTCCATCGTCGGGCTCAACTGGGCCATCACGACCTTCGTTGCCATGGCGTTCCGCTCGTTCCGTCAGATCAGGCCCGGAGGCGTCAATCCAGATAGCACACGTGGCGGACGGCACGCATCACGTGGTCCGCGTTCGGAAACACCAGCCGTTCCAGATTGCGCGCGTAGGGCATGGGCACGTCGAGCCCGGAGACGCGGGCGATCGGCGCATCCAGGTGATCGAAGGCCTCACGCTGGATATCGTCGACCACCTGAGCGCCGATGTCGCACACGGGCCACCCCTCCTCCACCACCACCGCCCGGTTGGTCTTCTTCACGGACGCGACCACCGTATCCACGTCCAGCGGCCGAAGCGTACGCAGATCCACCACCTCCACCCGCACGCCCTCCTCGGCCGCCAACCGATCGGCCGCCGCGAGAGCGGCGTGAATCATCTTCGAGTGGGCGATCACCGTGACGTCCGTGCCCTCCCGCTTGACCTCCGCCGACCCCAGCGGCACTAGGTACTCCCCTTCCGGCACCTCGTCCCTGACGTTGTAGAGGAGCTCTCCCTCGATGAACACGACCGGATCGTTGTCCCGGATGGCGCTCTTCAACAAGCCCTTGGCGTCGCGCGCCGTTCCGGGGGCGCACACCTTGAGCCCCGGAACATAGGCGAGCCATGGATCGGGCACCTGCGAGTGCTGCGCCCCCAGCTGCAGCGCCGCCCCGCCCGGTCCCCGGAAGACGATCGGCACGTTGTACTGGCCTCCCGACATCTGGAACAGCTTGGCCGCGCCGTTGATCACCTGATCGAAGGCCAGCAGCGCGAAGTTCCAGGTCATGAACTCCACGATCGGCCTCAGCCCGACCATCGCGGCGCCAACACCCAGCCCCGCGAAGCCCAGCTCGGCGATCGGGGTGTCACGCACCCGCCATTCCCCGAACTCCTCGAGCAGGCCTTTGGAGACCTTGTACGCCCCGTCGTATCGGCCCACCTCTTCGCCCATGAGGAAGACGCGATCGTCCCTCGACATCTCCTCCTGGAGCGCCTGGTGGAGCGCCTCGCGGTAAGTGATCACGCTCATGGCGAGAGCTCCTCCCTCCACCGGTCCCGCCGCGCGATGTCGTCGGGATAATGGTCGGAGTAAACATCTTCATAGACCGACTCCGGCGCGGGGACCGGGCTGGCGTCCGCAAACTCCGCGGCCGCTCCCACCTCCTCCACGACCTCCGCGTCCATCCGATCGTACGCTTCGCGGGTGAGCACGGCCGAGTCGATGAGTCGCACGAGAAATCTCTCGATCGGATCGCGGGCCCGATACTCCTCGACCTCCTCGCGGGTCCGGTAGGTGCCCGCCGAGGGGTCGGCCATGGAGTGGCCCATGTAGCGGTAGCAACGGGCCTCGATGAAGGAAGGGCGATGTTCGGACCGGGCCCGCTCGATCGCCTCCTGGACGGACGACCGTACGGCCAGCACGTCCATCCCGTCCACGCCCGCCACGTGCATTCCCTCGTACGCGCAGGCCCGGTCCGCCAGCTCCCGGACCGCGGCCACTCGGTGGATGTCCGTTCCCATGCCGTAGGAGTTGTTCTCGCACAGGTAGATCACGGGCAATCCCCACTTGGCGGCCATGTTGAGCGATTCGTGGAACGCTCCGATGTTGACCACGGAGTCACCGAAGAAGCAGAGGCAGACTTTGTCCTCCTCCCGATAGCGGATCGCGTAGCCCACGCCCGTGGCCAGGGGAAGGTGCCCTCCCACGATGGCGTGTCCGCCCAGGAAGTTGAGCTCCCGGTCGAACAGATGCATCGAACCGCCCCTTCCCTTCGAGCACCCGTCGATTCGCCCGTACAGCTCGGCCATCACGGCCCTCGGGCTCATCCCGCGAACGATCGCCTGAGCGTGGTCCCGATAGGCTCCGATGACGTAGTCGTCGTCGCGCAGCGGGGTGATCGCTCCCACGGCCACGGCCTCCTGTCCCATGTACAGGTGGCAGAACCCGCCGATCTTGCCCATCTGGTAGGCCTCGGCCGCCTTCTCCTCGAACCGGCGCGCCAACAGCATGGCGCGCAGCAGGCGCCGCAGCTCGGTGGCCGGCATGCCGAGCTGTGCGGCCCCGGACTCCCCCATCAACCGGCCATGACGGCGGGCCCGGTGAGCTCGACCACCTGTTCCCGGGCGTGATAGCTGCTTCGGACCAGGGGACCGCTCTCGACGTGAAGGAAGCCGAGCGCCTCGCCATGGCGCTTCCACTCGGCGAACTCCTCGGGCGACACGTAGCGCGAGATCGGCAGGTGCCCGACGGAAGGTCGGAGGTACTGGCCCAGGGTCAGGATCTGGACGCCGGCATCCAACGCGTCCTCCATGAACTCGGACACATCCCGACGCGTCTCGCCCAACCCGAGCATGATGCCGGTCTTGATCAGGATGTCGCCATCCAGCTCGCGGGCCATGCGCAGCACGCCCAGCGAACGATCGTAGCGAGCCCCGGGGCGGGCGATCCGGTGACGCGCCCTCACGGTCTCCATGTTGTGATTGAAGACGTCCGGCCTGGCGGCCACGACGGTGCGCAGCGCCTCCGGATCGCCACGAAAATCCGGCGTGAGCACCTCGATGGAGCATTCCGGTAGCGCCACCCGAATCTCCCGGATCGTGTCGGCGAAGATCCGGGCGCCACCATCGGGCAGATCGTCACGATCCACCGAGGTGATGACGCAGTGGTTCAACCGCAGCCGGGCGATGGCCCCGGCCACGCGCCGCGGCTCATCCTCGTCCAGCTCCGCCGGGCGGCCGTGCGCGATGGCGCAGTACGGACAGTTGCGGGTACACACGTCGCCCAGAATCAGAAAGGTGGCGGTCCCCGCCTCCCAGCACTCGCCCACGTTCGGGCAGTGGGCCTCCTCGCACACGGAGTGCAGGCCGAGCCCCCGCATCAGCGCCTTGAGGTTACGGTAGCGCGGTCCTCCCGGCGCCCGCACCTTCAGCCAGTTCGGCTTGTGCCGCGGCCACTGCGTCGGCGAGACCTCGCTCGGTCTCAGGACGGTGAGTTCTCTCATATCGTTCCATGGCGCCCGTCTGTCGGGCGCTCTCGCACCCCTCGTTCTCGTGCTTCACTCTCTCCGGCCAACCCGCCGAGGGCCGCTTCCGGAGCGCCCGGAACATACCCGTGGCCGCGGTTCAAGTCCACCGCGCGAACTACGTTGCATGCGCCTGGGGGCTCCCCTATCTTCGGGCCCATGACATACATCATCGCGCAACCCTGCATCGGAGAAAAGGACGGTTCCTGCGTCGACGTGTGCCCCGTCGACTGCATCTACGAGGGCGAAGATCAGTTCTACATTCACCCCGAAGAATGCATCGACTGCGGCGCCTGCGTGCCGGAATGTCCGGTGGACGCGATCTTCGCCGACGACGAGGTGCCGGAACAGTGGCTGGAGTTCATCGCCAAGAACTACGTACATTTCGACGTGCCGGCGCCCTCCTGAGGAAACGCGGCCGGCTGCGTTGGCGCGTCGGGATGGCCGGATCTCGGGATCCGGCCTTTTGTTCAACGGCTCGTCGGTGCCCGGCGCCTTCGCGGCCGGGACCCGGCCGGTACTCTCCGGGCCGGGCCACGGAGCGACGCGAGCCGGGAGTGAGACAGGCCATGACCGAGCACATGCGATCCTCCGTCCTCGTGGCGGCCGCCCTCGCGCTGGGCGGCGGTGCCCTCGGAGCCCAACAGACCCGCCCGCCTCTGCCGATCGAACCCGGCCATCTCGCCCGCGTGGTGGATCACCCCGACCGGCATCAGGTGGAAGTGATCGTCGGGCCGGTGTCCCTGCCGGCCGGCGGCCCGCATCTCAGACCGCCCGTCCAGCTGGTGACGATCCCCATCTCGGGTTGGCTCCACGGGTTCGAGTGGTCGATCACCGACGGCTCGGGAAGCGAGCTCCCACATGAGCTGCTGCACCACGTCAACCTGATCGACCCGGACGCACGCGAGCTGTTCGCGCCGATCGCCCGGCGGGTGATGGCGGCGGGCCGGGAGACACAGAAGCAGAAGATGCCGAAGCTGCTGGGATATCCGTTGAACCCACCCACACGGATCCTGGTGAGCTCGATGTTCGCCAACTCCACCGACCGGGATTTCCCGGAGGTCTACCTGCATGTGCGCCTGTTCTACAGCCGGGAGGGCGAAGGGCTCCTCCGGCCCCGGGACGTCTTCCCGTTTTACATGGATGTGATGGGACCGTTGGGCGCGAAGGACTTTCCCCTCCCGCCCGGGGCGAGCGAGCGATCATGGGAGGGGAGCCCGGCGATCGATGGCCGGATCCTGGCGATCGGCGGACATCTTCACAACTACGCGACGTGGCTGCGGCTGGAAGACGTGACGGCCGGCAAGCTGCTGTGGGATGGAAAGCCGAAGCTGGACGAACAGGGCCGCGTGACCAGCGTACCCACGCGAAAGCTCTGGTGGCGCGGGGGAGTGAAGATCCGACGCGATCACACGTACCGGATCGTGGTCCACTACGACAATCCTCTCGACCGCGATGCGCCCGATGGCGGAATGGGAGCGCTCGGCGGCATCATGCTGGCGACGGGAGACTCCCGGTGGCCACCCCTGAATCGCCACGACCTGGCGTACGTCAACGATCTTCAGAACACGCTGGAGGCGCCCCGGCGGATGATGGAGCGCATGAAGCGCGAGCAGGGGGGCCACGCCCATGGCGAGGACGGTTCCGAAGGCTCGCCGTGAGCTTTACGGCCCGCGGGGACCGGACACCGGGAAGCCGGGCTCAGCTTCGGGATTCGCCGGGCGCGGGCCACTGAGCCCGAAGCTCCGCCAGCAGATTCTCGGCGTTTTCACCGCGAGCCTCCAGCGGCGCGAGCGCCTCTCGGGCGCCCGCCGTGTCGCCCAGGTCCCGGCGAACCAGCCCCAGAAGGATGCGAGCCGCCGTGTAGCCCGGGCGCGCTTCGAGCACCCGCAGCGCCCACTGCTCCGCTTCGGCCAGCCGATCCTCCAGGCGCAGCGCGGCCGCGCACCCGTACATGGCCTGCACGAATCTCGGATCCGAGTCCAGGGCTTCGCGAAAGTGCCGGAGAGCATCGGACGGGGCGCCGGCGCCCAGGTCGGCCACGCCCAGGTTGCTCAGCGCGGCCGCCCGATAGGAATAAGATCGTCCCAGATTGAGGAGGGGCTGCGCACGCGCGAACAGCCGGTCGTCCTCGATCTCGCGAAGAAACCTCTCCAACTCCGCGCGGGCGGCGGGCCACTCCCCGCGCCGCAGGTGCCGGAGTCCGCGCCGAAACCGACGCGTGCGCCAGCGCCACCAGCGACCGGGCAGCAGCACGGCCGCGGCCACGAGGGCCAGCGTTCCCGGGCCCGGCGCCAACCAGACCAGGCCCAGGGCGAGCGCTACCGCCGCCACCAGGAGAGGAGCGACTCTCGGGGCTCTCGTATCCATGGCGGGGCCTATCTTCCGGGTGGGCAGAGGACGGTCGACACAGTCGCCGCGGCGTGGAAGGAGCCGCGCGGCGCCGCATGATCAAGTTTCACTACCACACGTCACCGAAGGCGGTGCCGCGCCTGGGCATTCAGGCGGGCGACGAGCTGTGCCACGTCTACAGCGACGAATCCGTGGCCGAGCTGCTCCGCTGGGCCGGAGAGTGCGGACTGCGGCCGGAGTGGATCCACCGGCACAGGGCTCTGCCGCATTTCGACCTGTTCGGCGAGCGCCTGGCACGCTGCGGGCGCGGAGTGAGCCGCAGGGAGCTGGCCGGCGACATCCGCGCCTGGCGGTCTCAGTACGAGGCGAGATCCGCGATGGCGGCCGCCACGTCCCCGACCTGCGGGAGGATCGCTTCCTCGAGTCGCGGGGCGTAGCCGACGAACGTGTCGGCGCCCGAGACGCGGCACACCGGGGCATCCAGCCACTCGAACAGCTCTTCGGCCACCCGGGCCGCGATCTCGGCCCCGAAACCCCAGGATTTCGGATCCTCGTACGCCACCAGCACGCGGTTCGTCCGCCGGACGGACGAAGCGATGGTGTCCATGTCGAGGGGCTTGAGCGAGCGGAGGTCGATGATCTCCGCGTCCACCCCCCGACCTTCCTTCTCCAGCAGCTTCACCGCCTTGCGGGCCCGCTCCACCAGGGCTCCGTACGTGACCACGGTCAGCGCATCCCCCGCGCGCACCAGCCGGGCCCGCCCGAACGGCACCATGTAGTCGGGCCCCGGATAGGCCGCCTTGTTGTACGTCTGACGATAGAGGTGCTTGTGCTCCAGGAACAGGACGGGATCCTCGCAGCGGATCGCGGTACGTAGGAGGCCGTTCGCGTCCAGCGCGTTGGAGGGACAGATCACGTGCATGCCGGGCGTATGCGTGAACAGGCTGGCCCCGCTCTGGGAGTGGTAGATAGCCCCGCCCCCCAGGTAGCCGCCGTATGTGGCGCGGATCACCGCCGGAGCGCTGAATGCTCCGTTCGAGCGCCAGCGAAGCGTGGTGATCTCGTTGCGCAGCTGGTGGAATGCCGGCCAGATGTAATCGAAGAACTGAACTTCCGCGACCGGCTTCATGCCCCGGGTGGCCATGCCGATGGCTCGGCCCACGATGTTCGCCTCGGCCAGAGGCGAGTTGTACACGCGATCGGATCCGAATCGACGCTGGAGGCCCGCCGTCACTTTGAATACGCCCCCTTTTCCCTTCACGCGGTGGAGCACATTCTCTCGGCTGGCGTCGGCCACGTCCTCTCCGAACACCACGACGCGCGGATCCCGCTCCATCTCATCACGCAGGCACGCGTTGAGCAGATCCACCATCGTGGTCGGCTCGCCTTCGAACGCCGGCTCCGTGGCGAAGTCATCCGAACCGGGGTCCACTTCCCCCGAATACAGATGGAGGTAGATCGTGTCGGGCTCGGGCTGAGGCCGCGCCAGGGCTCGATCCGCCGCCTCCGCCACTTCCGCGTCCACCCCTTCGCGCAACCGCTCCAGCTGTTCCTCGGAAGCAATCCCCTCCCTCTTGAGGTGCTCGGCGAAGTTGGGAATCGGGTCGCGGCGGGCTTGCTCCTCGCGCTCTTCCTCGGGCCGGTACATCCGCTCATCATCGGACATCGAGTGGCTGTACGGGCGAATCACGTGGGCATGCACCAGCGCGGGACCGCGACGCTCCCGGCAGTACGAGACGGCGGCCTCCATGGCGGAAAGACTCTCGAGCGGATCGGTTCCGTCGACCTCCCGAACCCACAGGTGAGGGAAGTCGGCCACCAGCTTGGAGATGCTCCCACCGGCCGTGTTCACTTCCACGGGGACGGAGATGGCGTAGCCATTGTCCTCGATCAGGTAGACCACGGGTAGGCGCAGATTGCACGCCGTGTTTAGCGACTCCCAGAACTCCCCTTCCGAGGTGGTGCCGTCGCCGGCGCACACCAGGACGATCTCGTCCCGTTCGAACGGGAGGCCGCGCGGACCTCCGGATGGCAGATCGAGGTTCGCGGCTCGCATGCCGGCCTCGGCGCAACCCACGGCCTGCAGGAACTGGGTGCCGGTCGGGCTCGAAGCGCTCACGATGTGGTAGGCCGGATGCCCGAAGTGAGACGGCATCTGGCGCCCGCCGCTGGCCGGGTCGTCGGCCGCCCCGACGCTCTCCAGAAACATCTCGTACGGAGTCACGCCCAGCTGCAGGCACAGCGCCCGGTCCCGATAGTACGGATAGAACCAGTCGTAGCCCGGCCGGGTGGCCAGGCCCGCGGCTACCAGCACGGCCTCGTGCCCGGCGCCGCTGATCTGGAAGAAGATCTTCTGCTGCCGCTTCAATGCCATCTCGCGGTCGTCGATGCGGCGCGAGAGGTACATCGTGCGGTACACGGCCAGGAGATCCTCGGGCTCCCGCCCGGGTCGCACCTCCTCGTGCAGCCGCGTGCCCACCTGATCCAATGGAGTCGCCATTCCCAACCCGTCCGTTCGTGAGCTGCCGATCCGCTGTCCGAGCCACCGCGCTTACGGGGCGGTCCAGGTCGGATCCGGGGCCCAGATCCACTGTTCAACGGAGAAAAATAGCCGCTACATCGGCCCGCGACCACTTTCTCCCGCAAGTGCTCGGCCAGACGCGCCGGCGGGCGGCGGCGGCTTCCGGCATCGCGCCCTCGCGCGGCGCCGGCCTACGCCGTCTCACCCTCGGGTGTACCCACCGTCTCGCTTTCGAATCCCACCGGAATCGACGCGCGAAGACCGCGGATAGGCGAGCGCTCATACGTCTCGATCGCGTCCCCTCCGGCGGTCTCCGGCATGGCTTGCATCAGCGCGTGAAGCAGAGCCACTGAATAGCTCGCGAACTCCTCGTAGCGCGGACGATGTTGAAAGCCCCATAGCCGAAACGGCAGCAGCAGCAACCATCGGAGGTCTCCGGCCAGCTCCAGCAGCTGTGCCTCCGTCAGACGCATGCGCGGCTCGCCCATCGCGTAGCGAGTCAGCGCCGCCACGAACAGGGCCGAGGCCTCCGGCGCCAGCAGATCCAGATCGGGGTAGGAGCGCAGGATCAGCGCTCCGAGCGCATCGCCGGAAGCGCCCGGGGCCGACCCGTCGCCCGTTTCGGCACTCCCGGCCGCCGTCAACTCCCGGGCGGCGGCCAGCCGCTCGGCCAGCTCCGTGGGCTCTCCCTCGCCCAGGAGCAACCAGGCCAGCCGGAGCTCGGGAAACGCCCGCTTCAGCGCGGCCAGAAACTCCGCGCGCGGTCCGGCCCCTCCTCCACCCGAGGGCGACTCCCGCTCGTAGTTGCTCACCGTTCCCAGGCTCACCCTCGCGGCCGGGGGAAGGTGCCGGTTGACGGCCTCCTGCAACTCGCGCAGCGAGAGGTGCGCGATCTTTCTCCGCCAGTATCGCATTCTCGTCTGAACGCTGTTCATATTACTGGAATCCATGCCGAGCCCCCGTGCGAAGCGGCGCTGTACAATTCATGATGTCACATCCAAACTACTATACGCGGTCGAGTCACGCGACCTCTCAGGGAGCCTCGAGGGGAATGGGAACCCCGGTCCGGCCCCAGCGCAGGGCGAGAATCGCCCGGTGGCCTTCCACCAGAGGAAAGTCGAAGCTCAGGGTTTCCGTGTGAGGGACGGCTCCGGGCGCGACCGGGAGCCGGAGGGCATCGTGACCTTCCGGGTAGGGGAAATGAAACACATCCCACGCATCGCTGAAGATCACGGTCCACCGGGTCTTCTCCGGGATCACCCAGAGGCTGTACCGGCCCGCCGGGAGAAGGCGACCTGCGACGAGAAGGTCTCGGCTCAGCTCGATCCGGGTCGCCTGGTCGGCACCGGGATTCCAGGCCCGGCCGTACGGCACCAGGCCTCTGAACAGCTTCCGGCCACGGGCGCTGGGCCGGTTGTACACGATCCGTATCTGGATGCCGGCGACACGCTGGAGCACCTCGCCGTGTTGACTCTTCGGGATCGATTGCGCCCGCGACCCGCCCAGGGACAGGGCCAGAGGCGAGCAGAAGGTGCAACGGGACGCCCGCGAAGGTGGGGGCTGTCCTCCCGCCGTCGCGGCCGCATATTGCCGGCGTCCGGTCTTCCTCCTCGCGACTCGACCTCCGAGGCGGTCGTGTGCGCCCGGAGGAGTGCGTGCGCCCGATTCGGCGCTTCGCCCGGGGACGTCTCCAGCAACCTGTGGAAAGCGAGTGGCTCGTACCATGACGGAACTCGAGAAGAAATACCGGCAGCTGTCGATCGGGGAACGGGCTCTGCGGCCCGAGACGCTGATGATGGGCTACGGTTACGATCCCGCCCTGTCCGAAGGGTCGGTCAAGTGTCCCATCTTCCAGACCTCCACCTTCGTGTTCGAGACCGCCGAAGACGGAAAGGCGTTCTTCGAGCTCGCCTACGGCCTCCGGGAGAAGCGCCCGGCGGAGGAGCCTGGACTCATCTACTCCCGCATCAACAACCCCGACTTACAGATCCTCGAGGACCGGCTCACCATCTGGGATGGGGCGGAGGCGGGCCTGTCGTTCAGCAGCGGAATGGCGGCCATCTCCACCACGATCCTGACCTTCCTGAGGCCGGGCGATGTGATCGTCCACAGCGAGCCGATCTACGGCGGCACGGAGTTCCTGGTGCACCACATCCTTCCGCAGTTCGGCATCCGGCGCGCGAGCTTCGGTGCCGGCGACGCCGGAGAGCCGGAGCGGACGCTGGAGAACGCCGCCGAGTCCGGCAGAGTCGGTATGATCTACATCGAGACTCCCGCCAATCCCACCAACGACCTGGTCGACATCCACCGCTGCGCGGAAGCCGCGGAGGCGCTGGCCCAGCGGTGGGGCCACCGGCCGCTGGTGGCCGTGGACAACACCTTTCTCGGCCCCCTGTGGCAGAGGCCCCTGAGCCAGGGGGCGGACCTGGTGCTGTACTCGCTCACCAAGTACGTGGGCGGCCACAGCGACGTGATCGCCGGAGCCTGCCTCGGATCGGAGGCGCTGATCTCGGCCGTGCGGGGCATGCGCACGATCCTGGGCACCATGACGGATCCGCACACGGGCTGGCTGCTCATGCGCAGTCTCGAGACCGTCAAGCTCCGGATGACCAGTGCCATGAAGAACGCCCGCTACGTGGCGGAGTTCCTGGCGGACCACCCCAAGGTCCGCCGTGTCCTGTATCTGGGATTCCTCGACTCCGATGCGGAGCAGTTCGAAGTCTACCAGCGCCAGTGTCTGGCGCCGGGCGCGACCTTCTCGTTCGAGATCCACGGCGGCGAAGAGGAGGCGTTCCGGTTGCTGAACCGCCTGCGCATCATCAAGCTGGCGGTGAGCCTGGGCGGAACCGAGAGCCTGGCCGAGCATCCGGCGACCATGACCCACTCCGATGTGCCGCGCGAACAGCAGGAAGAGATGGGGATCACTCCCGGTCTGATCCGGCTGTCCGTGGGGATCGAGCACCCCGAGGACGTGATCGCCGACCTCGAGCAGGCGCTGGAAGCCGTATGAGGCGCGGGAAGCCACGTGGCCGGGGCGGCGTAGGCTCGGAGCCTCGTCCTCATCCCGTGAACCCGAAGCGCTAGCCGGTGCTGGGCTTCGAGCTTCCGGACCTGCTGCTGTTCCTCTCCATCTCGTTGGCCATCTGCGTGACCCTCTGCACGCTGGCCATGGAGGCCTCGGTACTGTTCACCCCGGCCTTCCTGTTCCTGTTTCCTCACATCGTGGGAGGCTTCCCCAGCATCACGCCGAACGAGGCGATCGGTCTGGCCCTGGTGGTGGAGTTCTTCGGCTACACGAGCAGCGTCACGGGTTACTGGCTGCGCCGACAGATCGATTTCTCGACCGCCGGACGGGTGCTCGCCGTGACCGTGCCCCTCGCCGTCGCGGGGCGTCTGGCCTCCTACTTCGTGCCCGGGACCGGGTTGCTGCTCCTGTTCGGACTCATCCTGGCCGGGCTCGCGGTCGTCATCTACCGCTCCTACCGAAACGACGTGCGACACACCTGCCTGTTGTGCGGGGACTCGCTGGCGGGCATGCGGATGGACGAGGGCACCGTGGAGGGTGGGGGGCCGTCGGAGGCTTCACCGTCCCACGCGGAGGCTCCGGCGGCCCCGGGGACGGCCGCGGAGGCGGTGTGGGGGCCGCCGGGTTATCGACCCCGGACCCACCTTTGGCGCGGGACGGCCGGAGGCGGCATCGGGCTCGCGGCGCTCGACCGAATCATCGTGGGCCTCGGCGGCGCGCTTGCGGGCCTGGTCGGGATCGCGATCGGGGAGGTCACCAACACCTTCCTTACGGTCCGAAAACGGGTGTCCGTGAAGATGTCGACCGGCACGAGCGCCCTGGTCCTTCACCTCACGATCCTGTCCGCGCTGACAACCAACCTGCTCGTCCTGGCCGGCGGGGCGTCCGTCATGCGGGCGGAGAGGATTGTGATTCCATGGGGCATCGGACTCCTGCTCGCACCCGTGGTGATCATCGGAGGCCAGCTGGGCTCCTTCCTCAACAGCCGCCTGAGTGAACGCACGCTGCTGCGCCTCCTCACCGGCGCTTATCTCCTGGTATCCATCTTCGTGCTGTGGAATTCGATCCGGGCCCTGCTCTCGTGAACCCGGCCGAGGAGGGGTCCTCCGCACCGCGGGAGCCGGAGCCGGAAGACCCCTCCGGGACGGGACGGGACGCCGCCGTGATCTCCAGGAGCTCGATCCTCATCCTGGCCGGAGGCGCGAGCCGGCGGATGGGCCGCGACAAGGCGTTCCTCGAGCTCGGGGATCGCGCGTTGCTCGAGCGCGTGTTGGAGGGACCCGGTGCGCCGTTCCGCGATCTCGTGCTGGCCGTGGACAGGCCGGAACGCTACGACGATGCCCTGCGTCGGTACGGTTGGATCCGGCAGGATGTCCGCGCCCGTGGACGGGGCGGCGCGCGCGCCTCATCGGCCTGGCAAACCTACCACAGAGAGCCGCGGCATCTCCGCGTGGTGCCCGACCTCCGCCCGGGCTCGGGTCCGCTGGCCGGCCTCGAGGCCGGTCTCGAAGCCGCCCGCTCCGAGAGCTGCTGGGTCCAGGCCTGCGACCTGCCGTTCGTCACGGCGGACGTAGGTGAGCGCTTGCTGCGCGAGCTGGCCTTGGCGGGGGCGGCCGCTCGGCCCGTCCACGCCGCTACGACCGCCGGGTCCTCCCCGGCCGTCCAGGCGGTGGTGCCGCGGCTCCTGGGCCGTCCTCAGCCGCTGTGTGCGGCCTACTCCCGCGAGGCGGCCAGGGCCGCCGCCGTCCACTGCCTCGAAGCGGGCCTCGCGAGCATGGCCAGCCTGCTCGAGCAGCTTCGGGTCCGCTGCCTGGAGGCCTCTAAACTGGGCGTCTCCGGAGACGCCGAAGTCCTGTTCCTCAACCTGAACCGGCCGCGGGATTGGGAGCGCGCCCGGCGCCTGCTGCGGGAGCGGTGAGCCGGTCCGTGGCGAGACGGGTGCCCGCCGGCACGACAAGGCCCTTGAAGAAGTAGAGCAGATCGCGCGCAGGCCTCATGCAGCCCCGCTAGGGGCGAAACGCGTAGCCCAGCTTGACGAAGAACGTGCGGTCGGTCTGGGTCAGGCTGACGTCCGTAAGGCCGAGTCGATTGTCCGAATAGCCGGCAAAGGCGACGGTACGCGGATTCAGCTTGTAGGAGAACAGGAGCTGCGTGAACACCGTTCGCGTGCTTTCCTCCACTGGGAAGGAGAACATGGCCGGATCGCGGCTCACGTCCCGGAACTGCACGATGGCCCGGAAGAACGCTTCCAGGCTCACGTGGTAGAGGACGCGGGCCTGGGCCAGGTTCACGGCAAAGATCTTGCGACCCTCCAGCGATAACCGCTCATAGGCGTGGCTGAGCCCCACATTCACGCGGCCGCCCGGCTTCCAGGTGAGCGAGGGGGCGATGCGGTGCACATCGGCGCGGCGCGCGTTGGCGAAATCGATCTGGTCCCCGAACGACCCGCTCGCCGACAGGGATAGCGAGCCGGAGGGCTGAAGGCCGACCGCGAGGCTCTGCATCCGCTGGCCGAACAGCTCGCCGGCGAAGAACTGATCCCGCCAGGTCACCGAGCCGGAGAGGAAGGACTGAAGCGGGCCCTGGTAGGTGACGGCGACGCCCGCGAGGCGATCCGTAGGCTGGCCGTCGTGATCCTCCTGGTAGAGGCCGGCCGCCGAGAACCGGAGCTGGCTGAACCAGGTGCCCGGCCGGCCCCGCAGCGTCCGCCCGACGTTCAGACTCCCGCCACGCACATCCACGCGAGGGAGAAACCCGGCATCGGCCCGGAACTCCTTCCCCAGATCCGTCAGGTTCAGGATCGTGAACCAGTCGCGGCTGATGTGCCGAAGGCTGAGCTGCACCGCGTTCCCGCCGAAGGAACCCACGTTCTGGCCGAATCGGCTGCCGATGGAGTCGGGATACCGCGTATCGGAGTGGACGTACTGGAAGGTGACCGACGTGCTGCGGTTGAGCCGGAGATCGCCGTCCACCGATCCCACCAGGTTGTGATAGCCGCCGGCCGACCGTACGGTCACCAGCCCTCCGATCGAAGACGAAGCCCCGATGTCGCGCCGATACCGCCCCACCGCCGCCGTCACGTGATCGCCCAGCAGCACTCCGCTCGAGCCCTGATTGGCCGGGAAGACCAGGCTGTTCGCGTCGTCCCGGGTCAGAAACAGCCCGAGCGCGCTGTGGCCCGCCTTGCCGGACAGCTTGATCCCTCCCTGCGGATCGACCACCGTACGCGTGAACACCAGCCTCATCGGCGTCTGGAACAGATCCGCGCCTTCCAGGAAGAACGGCCGCTTCTCGGGGAAGAACAGCGCGAAACGGCGATTCGTCTCCAGCTGGGCCACATCGGCTTCCACCTGCGAAAAATCGGGGTTGGCGGTCGCATCCAGACTCAGGTTCGTCGTGACGCCCCAGCGTGCGGTGAGCCCCGGTTCGAAGTCCGCCGTACCCGTGCTCAGATGATCGGCCGAGAGATCCTCACGTCGGTCCGTTCGAGTGGAGGTGAGCGTCGGGTTGATCTCGATATCCCGGCCGGCCGTGATCCCCACGAACCCTGTGACCTTGTCGGCCTGGCACAGGAGGCAGCTGTTGGACAGATCCTGCTCGATGTTCTGAACCCGGTGGCGCACGTTGCGCGGATAGGATCGCCCCACGATCACGCCCCACGTCTGCGGCCCTGAGGCACGCTCCGGAAAGCTGAGCGACTTGAACGGGATCGCGACTTCCACGACGTAACCCCGTGGCGTGATCCGGCCCTTGGAGTCCCAGATCTCATCCCACGAGAAGTCCTCGAACCCCGAGCCCAGCAGGGCATCCATCTGCACACCATATGGGTTGACGCGGAATTCGAATGCCCGGCGCTGATCGTTGAACGTGTCCAGGAGGAACAGTACGTAGTCGTCCTGAAAGGGGGTATCCCGATCGGCCAGGTGCGCGCGGATGGCGGAGGGATCGGGATCGAAGGCGCGGCAGCCGATGTATAGCCGGGTCGAATCGTAAGTCAGGTAGCACTCGGTATCCACCGGCGCGGGGACACCGTCGGTCGGGAACCACTGGTGCGGGAGGGTCAGCCGGAGCGCGCCGTCCCACGCGGCTTCGTCGAGCACGCCATCCACGCGGATCTCGGACGAGGCCCCCGGGATGCGGTAATGCTGCGGAGGACGGCGGGCAGATTTCGCCTGGCCGGCGTCAGACGCCGGAGCCGCTTGCGCCGGGGCGAGGCCGGGGAGGCCCAGAACGGCCGACGCGCACAGGGGGAGCCAACGCCGGACCGGTATGAAACCTCGTGTCAACGAAGAGGGAGAAACGGGGAGGGGGCCCTCACCGGTCCGATGAGGATCCCCGACGGCGCCCCGGCGAATCGCTGGGTTCGAGCACGAGAGGATGCGATGGGCTACACACTCGGGACCCGTCCGCGACCACCAAGGACACCGTCAGGGGTTGGGGTGAATCCGCCTGCGACTCCACGATCACCTAGATGACCAGCTTCTTGAAGATCATCTTCGGCCGGCGCTTCCCCGTCCAGCGCGAGTTGAACATTGTTGTCCTCCATATCCCGTCGTTCGTCCGGTCTCTTCCGTGCACGGTTCGAAAAGTCTGACGCGTTGACCTGAAAAAAGGTTGCATGCGTTCGACCTGCCCACCCTACGAGAGCGGGGCCGGGAGGGTTTCAGCGGCCGGGTGGGGCGTGTCCATCTGGAGACCGCACCCGGGGCCGGTCTCAACCTCCTCTTTTGCAGCAGATCTCGGACTTGACCAGGATCAGGTGGAGATTCGCCGGCTCGTCGGTCCCATCCTGATTGAAGTCGAACATATCGTCGGCGCTGAGCATGTCGAGCGTCCCACCCACGAGCGTGTACGAGAACACGTCGGTGTCCTGATCCACATCGTCGACCACGGTGATCGTGCCGTCCACCGCGGTGATCGTGCCGCCCGACACGTCAGCCGGCTCCGAGGGAACGAGAATCTGGACCGTCTAACGTCCGTCGGCGGTCACCGTCAGCGTAAGGCTTCCGCCCTGCCCGATGAGCTCGAAGCTGACGCTCGGATCCGACCGCTTGACCCACTCGACTATGCTCGCGTCCCAGGTGCCCACCAGCTCAGGCAGCAGATTCGGGCCCGAACCGGTGGTCCCGCCGCCGCAGCCGGAGACGAGTCCCAGGCCCAGCGCCGCGGACAGGAGAATGTGGGGTCTCATGGCGGTCACGTCTCTTCCGTTGGTTCCCCGGCGGTCGCGACGGGTGAGGATGTCAACGCGCCGGGCCCGGGGAGTTGCATGATCTCGAGTTCCGATCAGCAAGCGTCGAGCCTGGCATCCCGAGGCCGTCCCGAGGCCGTCTCGAAGCCGCCTGGAGGGCGAATGCGGCTCGGAAAGTCCCGGATGGCAGGACGTTCGCGCCGCCGGCGCGCACGCACGGGGTCGGGGCGACGAAGGGAGGGCCGGGACACATGGCCTCGGTTGGACCGACCGGGAGCGAGACGGATCGTCCCGAGCCTTCAGAGGGTCCGGAGGGACTCCTCCAGGGCGTCGATCGCCGCATCCAGCTGGGCGTCCGCCAGATAGGGCGCCGGCCCGAGGCGCAGCGTTTCCCCGCGGTAGTCCGAGTGCACCCCGCGCTCGCGCAGCCGCCGGTACAGCCATTCGGCGTGCGGCGAATCGAGAGCCAGGAAGCCTCCGATCCCGGACAACGGCACCGACCGGTCCCGGTCGATCACGCCGGGATCCGCATTCAGCGCATCGAAGCGGTCCGCCAGGCGCCCCACTTGATGCCGGCTCACCTCGCGCAGCAGCGCCGGGGTGAGCTCGTGCTCCCGGAAGAAGGCGAACACCTCGGCCGCGCGGTAGTGGCTGGTGGGATCGTAGGTGCTCCCGGCGAACCGCGCGGGGCCGGGGCCGTACGCGACCCGCCCGGCAGCGGAGCCGCCCGCCTTCCCCTCCGTCTCGGCCGCCCCCTCCAGGGCGCCGAACTCCGCGAACCAGCCCGTGAGCACCGGCCGCATCGCGCAATCCGGCGGCAAACGCAGGAAGCAGTTCCCCTCGCCCAGCTGGCAGTACTTGTATCCACCACCCACGACGAACGCCCCCTCCAGACCCTGTTCGGCGAGCGCGACCGGCAGGACACCCACCGCGTGGTAGGCGTCCACCAACAGCTCGGCGCCGGCGTTTCGGCAGGCCTGCGCCACCCGCTCGAGCCCCGGCACGATATGAGCGTTCCGGTACAGGACGGCCGAGACGAGGACGGCGGCGGTTCGCGCGTCCACCTCCGCGCACAGCCGCTCCGCGATCGCGTCGGCCGGGCGGCTCGGGACCCGGACCACCTCGATCCCCTCCTCGGCCAGTCGGTCCAGCTGGCGCCGGATGGTGTGGAACTCCCCGTCGGTGGTCAGCAGCCGCAGGCGCTCGCGCAGCGGCAGGGCCGAGACGAAACGGGTGATCAGTTCGTGCGTGTTGGCGCCGAGCGCGATGCGGCCGGGCTCGTCGCCCAGCAGGCGGGCGAACCCCTCGCGCACGCGCTCGGCCCGCTCGAACGCCCGGACCCACTTTTCGTCCACGCAGTCGGCCGCGTCCCGCCACGCCTGGCGCTGGCCCTCGAAGCCCTGGTCGGGCCAGGCCTGATGGGAGTGCCCGGTGAGCAGGAGGCGCTCGGAGACCTGAAACGCGGAGTAGTGCGGGGCCAGGGCGTTGGGGCTCCCGTAGAGCTCCTCGGGCCTCAGCACGGTCCCCTCCGCTTCCGTCCCGGCGGCGGGTGCTCGGGCACGCGACTCACAGCTGCGACCGGATCTCCCACAGGTCGGGGAACACGGGGCGGTGCAGGGTGAGGCGCAGGTACTCGGCCCCCGCCGTGCCGCCCGTCCCGGGCTTGGCACCGATGGTCCGCTCGACCATCTTCACGTGCCGGTAGCGCCACTCCTGCACCCCTTCGTCCAGGTCGATCAGCCGCTCGCACAGCTGCACCAGCTCGGGATCAGTCCGGTAGATAGCGACGAGCAGGGCCTGCACCTCGGACGAGGCGGAGATCGGTTGGGTGACGTCGCGCTCCAGCAGCGCGGCCGGGACATCATGCCCCCTCCCGGCCAGATAGCGAAGGAACGCGTCCCACACGGTCGGCTCGCCGAAGCGCGCCTCCAGTCGAGCCCTCGCTTCGCTTCGCTCCGGGTAGCGGTCGAACACCTCGGCCCGCTTGAGGCCGAGCAGGAACTCAAGCTCCCGGAACTGGAACGATTCCAACCCGCTGGCCTCTTCCAGCCGCTTCCGGAAGGCGAGGAACTCCAGCGGCGTCATGGTCTCCAGGATGTCGAGCTGCGCGACCTGCACCTTGAGGATCGTCAGGACGCGCTTCATGGCGTGCAGGGCGCGGGGCAGATCATCCCGTCCCAGGAGGCGCTTCACGTAGTCCAGCTCGTGCAGGAGCTGCTTGAACCACAGCTCGTAGACCTGGTGGATGACGATGAACAGCATCTCGTCGTGCTCGGGCTCCCCGCCCTCCGCGCCCGAACGCGGGCGCTGGAGCGACAGGAGCTGGTCGAGCTGCAGGTAGCGGGAGTAGGTGAGGTATTTCTCGTGCATCAGTGCGCCCGCCTCTCGTGCATCAGTGCGCCCGCCTCTCGTGCATCAGATCGTCCGCCTCTCGCAACTCATTCGAACCGGGGCGTGTAGTCGTTCATGGTCGAGTAGGGGGCGGGCCAGGGCAGGTCGTATCCCTGCACGTAGGCGAAGTGCCGGGTCCAGTACGGGTCCCACAGGTGCGCCCGCGCCAGACAGCACAGGTCCGCGCGGCCCGCGGCCAGGATCGTGTTCACGTCCATGTAGGAGGAGATGTTCCCCACGGCCATGGTCCGAATCCCCACCTCGTGCCGGATCCGGTCGCTGAACGGCGTCTGGAACTGGCGCCCGTACTCCGGCCGGGCGTCCGGCACGGTCTGACCGGCCGAGACGTCCACGATGTCGACCTCGTGCGCCTTCAGCCGCCGGCCCACCTCCACCGCCTCGGACGGCTCCATGCCCCCGGGCGCCCAGTCCACGGCCGAGATACGGACGGACAAGGGCTTCCGCTCCGGCCAGGCGGCGCGGACCGCGTCCAGGACCTCGAGCGGGAAGCGAAGCCGGTTCTCGAGCGGCCCGCCGTACTCGTCCGTCCGCCGGTTGGTGAGCGGCGAGATGAAGCTCGCGAACAGGTACCCGTGGGCGAAGTGGATCTCCAGGATGTCGAAGCCCGCTTCCTCGCCCATCCGGGCGGCCCGCACGAAGTCGGCCTTCACCCCGTCCATGTCGTCCCGATCCATCTCCTTGGGCGTCTGGCTGTTCGGATAGTAGGGGATGGGAGAGGCCGAGAGGATCGGCCACGCGCCTTCCTCCAGCGGCTGGTCCATCCCCTCCCAGGCGAGCCGAGTCGCGCCCTTCCGCCCCGCGTGGCCCAGCTGCAGCCCGATCTTCGCGTAGCTGTGGGCGTGCACGAAATCCACGATCCGCTTCCAGGCTTCCACGTGCTCGGGGCGGTACATCCCCGCGCACCCGGGCGAGATGCGACCCTCCGCGCTCACGTCGGTCATCTCGGTGAACACGAGGCCGGCTCCGCCCACGGCCCGGCTTCCGATGTGGACCAGGTGCCAGTCGTTCGGCATCCCGTCCACCGCCCGGTACTGGCACATCGGCGACACCACGACCCGATTCGCCAGCACCATGTCCCGCAGCTTGAACGGGGTGAACATGGGCGGGGGGGGCGGGTCCAGCGGAACGTCCTCGCCGCTCTGCTCGGTGGCTTTCTCCGCGAACCAGCGGTCCACCGTGTCCGTGAATGCCGGGTCCCGCAGCATGAGGTTGGAGTGCGTGATTCGCAGGCTGCGGGTCAGGATGTTGAAGGCGAACTGGGTGGGCTCCGTGTCCATGTAGCGCTCGGTGCCCTCGAACCACTGGAGGCTCGCCTTGGCGGCCCGCTGGAGGCTCTCCACGGGAGGGCGGCGCTCGTCCTCGTAGGCCGACAGCGCCGTGCACACGTCGCCGCCGTGCGCCAGCAGCGCATCTCGCAGCGCGATCGCGTCGAGCATGGCCATCCGCGTCCCGGAGCCCACGGAGAAGTGCGCCGTGTGCGCCGCGTCTCCGATCAGCACCACGCGGCCGTCGTGCCAGCGCTCGTTGGTCACGGTGGGGAAGCTCCGCCACACGGAGCGGTTGGGAATCAACCGGTGGCCCTCCAGCTCCTCCGCGAACAGGGCCTCACAGAAGCCGAGCGTGTCCGTCTCCGCCTCGTCCATGCCGGCCGCCCGCCACGTCTCCTCGGTCGCCTCCACGATGAAGGTGGAGGCCGCCCGGCCCTTCCGGGTCGGCTCGTACTGGTAGGCGTGGACTCTCCACAGGCCGTGCTCGTCTCGCCGAAAGTAGAAGGTGAAGGCCGGAAACGGCTTCGTCGTCCCCAGCCACACGAACCGGTTGGGCCGGAAGTCGATGTGCGGCCGGAAGCGCGCGCGGCCGAGCTCGCGGATTCGGCTGTTCACGCCGTCGGCCGCCACGATCAGATCGGCATCCGAGTAGGGCGCCAGGTCTTCCACCTCCACCCCGAAGCGAACCTCGACGCCCAGCTCCTCGGCGCGCCTGGCGAGCACCCGCAGGAGCTCCAGGCGGGAGAGCCCGGCGAAGCCGTGCCCCGTGGAGCGGAGGACCTCGCCCCTGTAGTGGATGTCGATGTCGTCCCAGTGATAGAACCGGTGCGTGATCTCCCGGAAGGTGGGAGGGTCGGCCGCCGCCAGCTCCTCCAGGGTGGCGTCGGAGAACACCACGCCGAAGCCGTACGTGTCGTCGGGCCCGTTCCGCTCCAGGACCAGAAGCTTGTGGGCAGGATCGGCCTGCTTCATCAGGATGGCGAAATAGAGGCCCGCGGGTCCGCCGCCGACGCAGACGATCTTCACCGGAGCGCTCCTTCCCCCGCGGCTCCTTCTTCCGGCGTCGCTTCTTCCCTTTCCTCCCTCGCCGCCGCCGTGGCCCGTGCGGCTTCGATGAGCCGACCCGCTACGATGAGCCGCTGGATCTCGGTCGTCCCCTCGTAGATGCGCAGCGCCCGCACCGCCCGGTACAGCCGCGCCACCGGGTGGTCGGCCAGCACGCCGCGTCCGCCCAGGATCTGGACCGCGTCGTCCACGATCCGCTGCGCGGCCTCCGTGGCGAACGCCTTTGCCATGGCCGCCTCGACCGTGGTCCGCTCGGCCCCCTTGTCCCGCTCCCAGGCCGCCCGGTACACCAGCAGCCGCGCCGCGGCCAGGTCCGTGGCCATCCGGCCCAGCTTCTCCTGGACCAGCTGGAACTCCGCCAGCGGCTTGCCGAACTGTTCGCGACGCACGGCGTGGTCCAGCGCCTCCTGAAGCGCCCGGGTGGCCATGCCGCAGGCCGCGGCGCCCACGGTCGGCCGCAGGCGGTCCAGTGTGGCCATGCCCAGCTTGTAGCCCTCTCCCTCCGCGCCGATCAGCGCCGAGACGGGCACCCGGCAATCGCGGAGCTCGACGTCCCCCAGCGGGTGCGGCTCAGAGAGGACGAGCGGCCGGACAAAGCTCAGCCCCGGTGCCGCCGCCGGCACCAGGAAGCAGCTGATCCCGCGGCGGCCGGCCGGGGGATCCGTGGAGGCGAAGGTCACGTAGAAGTCGGCGATCCCCGCGTTGGAGATCAGGGTCTTGGCGCCGTCGAGCACGTACTCCTCGCCCTCGCGGGCCGCCGTGGTGCGTAGGGCGGCAACATCCGAGCCCGCTTCGGGCTCCGTCATGGCGAAGGCGGCCATGGCGCTCCCCTCGGTCGCCGGCTCCACCCAACGCGCGCGCGTCTCCACGCTCCCGGCCAGCAGAAGCGGCGTCGTGCCGAGCGCCTGGAGCGCGAACACGGCATCGGCCAGCGGCGACGCCCCGGCCAGCGCCTCCCGCACCAGGCAGCAGGCCCGGAAATCCTGCCGGGCAATCGGACGCAGCAAGCCGGCCTCTCCGAGCCGGCCCAGGAGGGTCCGGGCCTGCTGGCGGGCCGCGTCATCCCCGGCCGGCGCCGGAAGCTCGGCGATCCGCTCGGCGACGAACTCCTCCAGTCGCTCCGCCAGCTCGACGTGGGACTCGTCCAGGAAGGCGCGAACCGTGGTGACGTCGGGCATTCAGGGTCCTCGGTGCGCGCCGGGCCTACGGCTTCCAGCGGTGGCGGGCGCCGCGCCGGGCCGGTGAGCGCCCTGCCGGTCAGCGCCGGGCCAGGCGCTCCCGCCCTCCGAACCCGGCCGATCTGAGAGCGGTGGCCTGCTCAAACGAAATCCGGAGCGCGCTTTTCCACGAACGCCTCGTATGCCTCGCGGAAGTTGGGGTTGAGCATGCACGCGGCCTGGATCTGGGCCTCGGCCTCCAGGGCGCTCTCCAGGCTCTGGACCGCCTCCCGGTTCAACGAGTCCTTCGTGATCTCGAGCGCGAAGGAGGGGCCGGCGGCCAGCTTCTCGGCGAACGCCCGGGCCTCGGCCAGCGCCTCCCCATCCGGCACCACCCGATTGTACAGGCCGATGTCGAACGCCCGCCGCGCGTCGATGAACTCCCCCGACATGAGGAGCTCGGCCGCGCGGCCTACGCCGACGATGCGCGGGAGCAGCCAGGCTGACCCCATGTCCGCCCCCGACAGGCCGACCCGGCTGAACAGGTAGGCGATCTTGGCGCTCTCGGCGGCGATCCGCACGTCGCAGGCGGTCGCGATCACGGCGCCCGCACCGGCCACTGTACCGTTCACGGCGGCCACCACGGGCCGGCGGCAGCGCCGGATCGCCAGGATCAGGTCGCAGGTCATGCGGGTGAATTCCAGGAGCCCCTCGTAGTCGCGCTCGAACAGCGCCCCGATGATGTCCTCCACGTCCCCGCCCGAGCAGAACGCCCTCCCGGCGCCGGTGATCACCACCGCGCGGACGCCGGGCTCCGTGTCCAGGGCCCGGAAGGTGTCGCGCAGCTCCGCGTAGACCTCGAAGGTGAGCGCGTTCAGCCGCTCCGGCCGGTTCAGGGTGATCGTCGCGACCGAGCGCGCCGTGTCGTGCTCGTACCGAAAGGACTCGGGTGTGAGCGTCATGTCCGTCCTGTCTCCTGTGTGGAGGGTGTGGGGGGGATCACGGCCGTAGCTTCGATCTCCACCGCGGCGCCCTCGTCCACCAGCCCCGCCACCTCCACCAGCGCCATGGCGGGATAGTGCCCGCCCATGTGCCGGCGGTACGCCTCCCCCAGCTCCTTGCGGCAGGACCGGTAGGCCTCCAAGTCCGTCACGTAGATCGTGAGCCGGCCCACGTCCTCGGGCCGCCCGCCCGCCTCCCGGACCACGGCCAGCACGTTGGCCAGGGCACGCTCGAACTGCGCGGCGAAGTCCAGGCCGGCGGCCTCGCCACGGGCGTCCGTCGCCGTCTGGCCCGCCACGAACAGCACGCGCCCGCCGGCGTCGGCCAGCAGACCATGGTTCCATCCGCGAGGCTTCGCCAGGGCGTCGGGGTTGAGGATCCGAAAGCTCATCCGAGGCCCGCTCCGGCGTCCATCACGATGGCCTGGCCGTTGATCGCCCGCGCCTCCTCCTCGCACAGGCAGAGCACCGCGTGGGCGACCTCGTCGGGGAGGATGAGCCGAGGCTGGCGCGTGGTGGCGAGGACGGCACCCAGGGCATCCTCCTCCGACAGCCCCGTCCGGCCCGCGACTCGCTCGATGGCGCCCCGGGCCATGTCCGTGTCCACGAAGGCCGGGCACACGGCGTTCACCGTGACCCCGCGGGGAGCCGCCTCGATCGCAGCGCAGCGGGTGAACCCCACCACGGCGTGCTTCGAGGCGGAGTAGGCCGCGATGTAGCGTGCCCCGGCCACGCCCGCCACGGAGGCGACGTTCACCACCCGGCCCCAGCCGCGCTCCATCATAGGACCCAGGAAGGCTCGGGTGCACAAGTAGGTTCCAGTCGCGTTCACGGCGAGCACCCGGGTCCAGTCCTCCAGGCTCAGATCCTTGATCGCCGCGGAGTGGCCGACGCCCGCGTTGTTGACGAGGATGTCCACGTGCCCCAGGCGCTGCGTGGCGGCGCCGGCCAGCGCGTCCACGGCGGCGCGGTCCGCCACATCGCAGGGCACGGCCCACGCCTGCCCGCCCGCTTCTCGAAGCTCCCCGGCCACGCGTTCGATCTGCTCCTCGCTCCGCGCGGCGACCACCACGCCCGCGCCCGCGGCCACCAGGGCCCGGGCGATCGCCGCGCCGATCCCGCGGCCGCCGCCCGTGACGACCGCGCCCCGGCCTTCCAGGCTCCGCTCAGCCGGCACGGACCCGCGCCTCGCGGCGTGCCATGGCATCCGGGCGCGGCTCGCCGCCGCGCGGCCTCCCGCTCATGGCTCGGCCTCTCCCCGCAGCATGCTCACGACCGCCTCCTCCAAGATCGCGCCCAGACGCTCGATCGTGTCCTCCCCTTCCTCTCGGCTCGCGTCCGCGGGATACCCGAAGTACGCGCGGGGCCCGCCGGCCTCCTCGAAGTCGCGCTTACCGGTCCGGATGGCCTCGGACAGCGAGGCCTTCACCGGTGGAAGCTTGGCCCGGACGGCCTCGCGCACCAGATCCGGACGCCGGGCCAGCACGACGGAGCCCTCGAACCGGCCCGCGTGGCAGGCGCCGCTCCGGAACTCCTCGCCCAGGCGGAGCGCCCAGGGCCTGCGCGTGAGGTCCGGGAAGGCGACGGCGAGCGGGAGCGTCGCCTCGATCCGCGCCACCGCCTCCCGGATCGAGTCCAGGTGCGCGGGATCCAGGTGGGAGTTGGCGATCGCCAGGATCCCGATTCCGTGCCGGGCCAGGCTTCGGGCGAGGTCGATCAGCAGCTCCGTCGCCGTCTCCGGCCGGAGCGAAAGGGTGCCCGGGAAGCCAGCGCCGAAGCTCGCCGCCGTGTAGCACAGGGTGGGCAGGATGAGGACCTCGCGGCCGGAGTCCGCCAGCCGCGCCGCCGCCGCCTCGGCCATCGCCTCCGAGATGATCCCGTCCGTCGCCAGCGGCAGGTGCGGGCCGTGGGCTTCCACGGCGCCCACGGGCAGGACGGCCACGGCCCGCGACACGTCCAGATCGCGGACCTCCTCCCAGGTCATCTCGGCCAGCCTGTGAACCGACATCGGACTCATGTTGCCACTGTATCCTGATGCCCCGGGCGAAGACCCTCGATGTTGGACTGGCGCCGAATGTACTGACCGAGAAGCGGCACCGCGAACGAGTATTTTCCGTGCCTGTTCTTGTATACGAGACCCGCGTTGGCGAGCGATGCCAGCATCTGGTTGGTGTGGCTCGCGCTGAACGGCTTTTCCAGCAGGACCCTAGACCGCATGACGATCTCTTGGACGGTGAACTCCTCGTCGCAGGGCTCGAGCGTCGCGATCACGAACAGGAGCGCGCGCTGCCGGTCGGTCACGCGTGACCAGCGCCCCGTGAAGAAGTCGGAGTCCAGCTTGCGAGTGATTTCCTCGACGGGGACCCTCGGCTTCTCGCCAGCCTCGAATCTCTGGAGAAAGGCGTCGTAGGCTTCTCGACAGATGAACTGAATGAAGTAGGGATACCCGCCGCTTTCGTGCGCGATCAGCTCGATCGATCCGTCGTCGAACCTGAACGGACACTCCTCGGCTTTCATGGGGACGAGAATCGCGTCTCTCACATCCGGCTCGGGAAGGCGATCCAGAAAGAGCACCCGAAACATTCGCTCCGAGTAGGTCCGTGCCTCGACGAGCTTCGGAAACAGGGTGGGTAGACCCGTGAGGACGAGCATGAAGGGAATGCCTTTACGCTGGAGGGACTGGAACACATCCAGGAGGAGCGAGAGCGGGTACTGCTCCTTTTCGGCATGATCCGACATGTTCTGCGCCTCATCGTAGGCGAATACGATCCCAGGAGGCGTGTGCGCCGCCGCCACGAGACATGCCCAAACGAGCTGGAGAGCAGCCTTCAGCTTGTCCGCCACGAGCCCTGGTGTGCGGGTGAACACGCCGAGCAGCGTGTCGAAGCTCAGCTTGACCTCGATCGTTTGTCTCTCCGGACTGAAACCAAGACCGATCTTCTCATGTTGCGAGACCACGACCCCGGACGTGACCAGCGCCAGGTCCGTGAGAAGGCGTGTCGCTACCATCTCCTCGCTGACGCTCGTGGATTCGGACAGATCGGCGCCGGCCCACAGCCAGCCCTCCTGAAGAGCGAGCGGCTTGAATGTCTCCAAGAGCACCGTCTTCCCGACACCTCGAAGCCCCGTAAGGATGAGGTTCTCCAGGATCGTTTCCTGCTGGAGAAGGCGCCCGAACTCCTCGCGCTCTTCGCGGCGGCCGGCCAGATATGGTGGAGGATGTCCGGCCCCCGGTCGGAACGGATTCCTGAAAGCCGCTTCCGTCATCATTAGGTCCCTTTACCTCGACACCTCAATTAATATTGTGATATAAATTTAGTGCTATAACTAATGATTTGTCAATATCACGGTGCCGGCCGACCCCTTGCGCCGCCCTCCCGTCGGCGACCCGTTGACCGGGATTCCGGCCGTCCGGTAACATCTTCCACCATGGGACACGCGCCGAGACCGCCCTCGGGCCCGACGCCGGAGCCGCTGGAGAGTCCGTACACTCCGCCGGCCCGGCTCAACATCGCCGACTACTTCCTGGACGATCGCATCCGGGAGGACCGCGGGGAGCGGATCGCGCTCCGCACCGAGCGGGGCCGTCTCACCTACCGGGAGGTTCGGGAGCTGGCCAACCGGTTCGGGAACCTGCTGAGGGAGGCCGGCGTGCGGCCCGGGCAGCGGGTGATGCTCGCCCTTCCCGACGGCCCCGAGTACGTGGAAGCCCTGTTCGGCATCCTGAAGATCGGGGCCGTGGCGGTGATGGTGAACCCGCACCTCAAGCCCGACGAGATCGCCTACTTCTACGAGTACACGGGCGCCTCCGTGGTCCTCGTACACCGGGACACGGCCGGCGCCTTCCGGGCGGCCGCGGAGGCGGCGTCGGGCACGCGCACCCTGCTGACCGTCGGCACGCCGGAGCTCAAGGCGCGGCGCGCCGCCGCGGCGCCCGAGCTGGAGAACTTCCCCTCGCGCCACGACGAGGCGGCCATCTGGCTGTTCTCGGGCGGGACCACGGGACGGCCCAAGGCCGTCGTACAGACCCACGCGTCCTTCGCCCACACCACGGAGTGCTACGCCAAGCGGGTGATCGGCTACCGCGAGGACGACATCACCCTGTCGGTCCCCAAGCTCTACTTCGGCTACGCCACGGGCTCGAACCTCTTCTTTCCGTTCTCCGTGGGGGCGAGCGCGGTCCTGTTCCCCGAGCGCTGCGTCGCGGAGGTGCTGTTCGAGAAGATCGAGACGTTCCGGCCCACGATTCTCGTCAACGTCCCCACCATGATCAACCGCCTGCTCTCGGCTCCGGACGCGGGCCGCCGGGACCTGTCCAGCCTGCGGCTGTGCACCTCGGCCGGCGAGGCGTTCCCGCCCGACCTTCAACGGCGCTGGCTGGAGACGTTTGGAGTGGAGGTGCTGGACGGGCTGGGGACGGCGGAGATGTGGCACATCTTCCTGTCCAACCGTCCCGGCGAGGTGCGGCCCGGCACGCTGGGGTGCATCGTCCCCGGCTTCGATGTCAGGGTGTGTGACGACGAGGGCCGCGAGCTCCCGGACGGGGAGGTGGGCTGGCTGTGGGTCCGGGGCGGCGCGCGCGCGATCGGCTACTGGCGGCACCCCGAGAAGACGCGTCAGGCGTTCCGGGGGGAGTGGTACGTGTCGGGCGACATGGTCGTGCGGGACGCGGAGGGCTACTTCACCTACTGCGGCCGGGGCGACGACATGCTGAAGGTGTCGGGCAAGTGGCTGGCGCCGAGGGAGGTCGAGAGCTGCCTGCTGGAGCACCCGGCGGTGCGCGAGGTGGCTGTGGTGGGAGTGCCTGACGAGCGGGGGCTGACCAAGCCGCACGCCTTCGTGATCCTCGCGGCGGCGGGCGAAGGCGCCGGAGCGCCGGGAACCGGCGAAGGCGGGGGAGCGCCGGCGGCGAGCGAAAGCAGGGGAGCGCCGGCGGCCACTGCCGTCCCGCCCGAGGCACGCACCCGGGAGCTGGCAGAGGAGCTCAAGGCGTTCGTGAGGGAGCGGTTGGCCCCCTACAAGTACCCTCGGGAGATCGCCTTCGTCCGTGAGCTCCCGCGAAGCCACCTGGGCAAGGTGGACCGCGGGGCTCTGCGGCGGATGGCCGGCGCGTGAGCAGAGCCCAGCACGGGAGGCGAGCCCGAGCCCGGCGGTGCATGAGCGCGAGCTCAGCGGCGTGTGAGGGAGAGCCCGCAGCACGCTCAATCCGATAGGAACCGGGCCGCGATTCGCTCCAGCGTCCGCCTCGTGCGGATCGTCATCGGGCCCAGGGCGGTCTCGATGGCAGCCAGATCCAGCTCGGAGTCGCTCATCCTTCCCTCCGGCAGCCAGTAGAGCTCCCGGTCGCGTAAGGCCAGGCGATCCCGGTCCGTGGACATGGCCAACACCTTCGCACGGGCGCAATCGACCGGTTCATCGCCGAGCAGGGCCACCTGGAGCTTCCCGCCCGTCGCGGGGAGCGGCTCGGGAAAGGGATCTTCCCGCGAGATCGCCAGGACCTGACGGCCGGTGCGCAGGAACGTCGGCACCTCGTACCCCAGGGCTCGCCGCAATCCGCTCTCGATCCGACCGGAGATCTCGGCCGCCGTGCGTCCCGGCGAGCGGAAGATCATGTTGCCGCTGGCCAGGAACGCCGAAATATCGTCGAACCCCAGACTGCGAAAGATCTCGCACAGCGCGTCGTTCCTGATTCGCCGCCTACCGAGGTTCATGCCGCGGAGAAAGGCGACGTACCGACTCGCGCGGGAGCCTTTCACTGGCTGGCTCGACGCTGGGCCAGATGCACCTGGCTCATCAAGCCTGGAAGGACCGCGCGTCGGCCCGGTCCCAGTACGGCTTCAGGAACCCGTCGGCCCGGCCGTCCAGGAGCTGGCCCGGTTCCAGGAACTCGTAGATCTCGGCGAAGTTGCGCACCTCGTAGGCCGCCGTGCGCTCCCAGATGTGGTGGGGCCTGAGCTCGCCCGGATGGGACAGACCCGCCGCGGCGACGATCTCCGCCAGGGCCTTGACCGTGTTGCGGTGAAAGTGGTAGACCCGCTCGGCCTTCTCCTCCACGACCAGCGCCCGCTGCAGGCGGGGGTTCTGGGTGGTCACGCCCACCGGGCAGCGGTTGGTATGGCAGATCTGGGCCTGGATGCAGCCAAGCGCGAACATGAAGCCACGCGCCGAGTTGCACCAGTCGGCCCCCAGAGACAGCGCCGTCGCGATGTGGAAGCCGCTGATCCGCTTGGCGCTGGCCGCGATGCGCAGCCGATCCCGCACCCCGATCCCCACGAGCGCGTTGTGCACGAACAGCAGCCCCTCGACCAGCGGCATCCCGACGTGGTTGGAGAACTCGAGCGGCGCGGCGCCGGTGCCTCCCTCGCCGCCATCCACGGTGACGAAGTCGGGCGTGATCCCGGTCTCGAGCATCGCCTTGCAGATCCCGAGGAACTCGGCCGGGCGGCCCACGCAGAGCTTGAACCCGACCGGCTTCCCGCCGCACAGCTCGCGGAGCCGGATGATGAACTCCAGCAGCTCGATCGGGGTGGAGAAGGCCCGGTGCCAGGTCGGAGACAGGCAGTCCTCGTGCGGCGGCACGCCGCGGGCCGCCGCGATCTCCTCGCTCACCTTGGCGGCCGGCAGGATCCCGCCGTGCCCGGGCTTGGCGCCCTGGGAGAGCTTGAGCTCGATCATCTTCACCTGGTCCAGCCGGGCCTGCTTGGCGAAGCGGTCCGGATCGAACCCTCCGGCCGGGGTGCGGCAGCCGAAGTATCCCGTCCCGATCTGCCAGATGATGTCCCCGCCGTTCTCCCGGTGATAGCGGCTGAGCCCGCCCTCTCCCGTGTTGTGGGCGAAGCCTCCCTTCTTCGCGCCCGCGTTGAGGGCGAGGATCGCCCGGGCGCCCAGCGCGCCGAAGCTCATGGCCGAGATGTTCAGGATGGAGGCCTCGTAGGGCCTAGAGCACGAGGGTCCGCCCACCCGGACCCTGAGGGTCTCCCAGGGGCGCTCGGGCACCGGCTTGGGCGCGATGGAATGCGCGAGCCACACGTAGCCCTCCTCGTAGACATCGAGCTCCGTGCCGAAGGGCTTCGTGTCGGCCACGTTCTTGGCCCGCGTGTAGGCCAGCGTCCGGCGGTCCCGGTCGAACGGCCGCCCGTCGGTGTGGCTCTCGACGAAATACTGGTGCAGCTCGGGCCCCATGTCCTCGAGCAGGAAGCGCAGGTGCCCGAGGATGGGGTAGTTCCTGAGCAACGCGTGGCGGCGCTGGAGCACGTCGTGGATCCCCAGCCCGGCCAGCGGACCCACGAGCACCAGTCCCCACCAGGCCGGCGCCCACACCAGGCCCAGCCCGCCCAGGGCGACCGCCACGAGAAGGACCGCCGGAAGGACGTAGCCCCGGATCCGGTGGATCATCCGCTCAGCCTCCCATCCGCTTCAGGATCCAGTCGCCGATCAGCTTCAGGGCCTCGGGCGAGACGGTCTGCTCGATCCGCCCGTACTCCGCGGGCGCCCCCGTCTTCGCCTCCTGGAACAGGTGGTTGAGGCCCGCAAGCTGTTTCACGGTGAAATCGGGATTGCCGCCGGCCTTCAGCGCCGCCGCGATCGCATCCAGATCCTGCTTCGGTGGCACCTGGAGGTCCAGCTCCCCGCCGATGGCCAGCACCGGAGCCTTCACGCGGCGCAGCGTGGGCCGGGGGTCGTAGGTGAGGAAGAAGCGGAACCAGGGTGAGTTGACCTGGCGCACCTGCGCCTCCACCACCCGCTCGGGGTCTCCCTGGAGGCCGGCCCTCGCCTTCTCCTCCTCGCTGAGCGACGCGAGTGCCTGCCGGATGGCGGCCTGCAGCTTCTTCGCCGCGGCGGCGGTGTCGGGCTCTTCCCTCACGATCTCGAACAGCTCGAGCTGGAGCCGGCGGTTGCGCTCGATCGCCTCCTCGGGGGCGCCCCCGGCGCGCGCGATCAGGGCGGCCTGGCGCTCCAGGATCTCGGTCCCGGGCAGCCCCGGCCCGGCCATCAGCACCACGAACGCCACGCTCGGGTCCTCGGCCGCCACCATGGGCGCGATGAGCCCCCCCTCGCTGTGCCCGATGAGGCCGATCCGCTTTGCGTCCACCCGTGGCCGGGTGCGCAGGTAGGCGATCCCCGCCCGCACGTCGCTCGCGAAGTCCTCGGAGGTGGCGGTGGGGAAGCTCCCGGTCGAGCCACCCACCCCCCGGTCGTCGAACCGCAGCACGGCGATCCCGCGCCGGGTGAGGTAGTCCGCCAGGATCCAGAAGGGGCGGTGCCCGAACACGGTCTCGTCGCGGTCCTGGGGCCCGGAGCCGGAGATCAGCACGGCGGCCGGGAAGGGACCCTCGCCGCGCGGCAGGGTGAGCGTGCCGGCCAGCTCGTTGCCCACCTCGGCGTTCGGATAGCGCACCTGCTCCACCTCGTACGGATAGGGCGGCACCGGCTCCTGCGGGCGCCGCACCTCGGTCACCTGCTCGACCCGCCGCAGCACCAGCGGCAGTGTGGCTCCACCCTGGCGCCACTCGCCCTCGATCGTGGAGCCGTCCTCGGCCAGCCGGCCCTCGAACACGCCGCCCACCGCGGCCGAGGTGAGCTTGACGGCGCGCCCGGAGAACGAGACATCGCTCACCAGAATCCCCCGGGCGCCCTGGTCCGGGCTGTCCATGGTGGCCGAGTAGGAGCCGTCCTTCGCGCGCTGGATGCGGAAGACGACCCGGAGCTCGATCCCGGAAGTCTTGAGGGTCCCCTCCCAGTTGCCCGCCAGGCTGTCGACGCGGCCCGGCAGGGTGTCGGCGCGGGTGGACGGCGTGCGCCCCTCGGCGTCCTGTCTCGCCGGCTCCCGGGCCGCTGCTCGCGAGCCGCCCAACAGACAGCCCAGAACCAGGCTCAGCGCCGCGCCGTCACGCATCCCCAGTGTCATGTTGGCCTCCTCGGACGCTCCGAAGGGCGAGACCGACTGGCCGATCCGCCCGGGGCGTCGGTAAGATCGTTCGGGTGTCGCCGTCCCCGGGGGACGGCGCAAGCGTGCACCGTACGATACCCTCGGCCGACGGGGTTATTCGGGCGCCGCGGAGCACCGCTCAATCGCAGCCTGGCGCCGCTTTCCAGCTACCGCAAGGGGAGCCGTCGAGCCGAGAGCGCCTGTCACTTCGGGAAGCGCGCCGTGTGGCGCTCGCGGCCCAGGGCTTCGATCGTCCGCGCCCGCGGACTCGTGTCGATGCCCGCCATCTCCGCCGCGTGATCCGCCGGCTGGGCCTGCTGCAAATCGACCACGTGAACGTCCTCGTGCCGGATCACGGACCGGTGGGGGTGGGGTCGGTCCGTGAAGAGACAGGTGCTAGAGGCGCACTTCGGATTCGGTCGGCTCGCGGTGGCGGACCGGCACTCCAACTTCCAGAGGGTCTACGATCTCGCCGAACGGGTGATCCCGCCCGAGCACCTCCACCGCCGGGTCGACCGCCGCGAGGCGCAGCGCCAGCTCCTGGTGCGGGCCGCCCGCGCGCACGGCGTCGGAACCGCGGGCGACTTGGCGGACTACTGGCGCATGCCGATCCCGGAGGCGCGAGCGCGCCTCCGGGAGCTCGCGGCGGCGGGCACCCTGCGAGAGGCCCGGCTGGAAGGCTGGCGCGAGCCCGCGTTCCTCCATCCGGAGGCTCGGCTTCCGCGGCGGATCCATGCGTGTGCCCTGCTCTCCCCGTTCGACCCGCTCGTGTGGACCCGGGCGCGCATCGCCCGCCTGTTCGACTTCGACTACCGCCTCGAGATCTTCGTCCCGCGGCCCAAGAGGCGGTGGGGCTACTACGTCCTGCCGTTCCTGCTGGGCGAGGGGCTGGTGGCCCGCGTGGACCTCAAGGCCGACCGCGGGGATGGCTGTCTGCTCGTGCCCGCGGCCCACCTGGAGCCCGGCACCGAGCCCGGCCGGGTCGCCGAGGCGCTGGCGGGCGAGCTGCGGTCGCTGGCCGGTTGGCTGGGTCTGACCTCCGTGCGGGTGGGACGGCGGGCCGGTTTCGCGCGGGTGCTGGCGGCGGCCCTGAAGGGGTGACGCCGGGCGCCTGCCCAGCGCGCCGGCATGGCGATCGACGCCCGCCCGAGCGCCCCGGAGTGGCGATCGACCCCCGCGCGTTGCATCATCCGGTCGGCACGGCGTTCGCGCCGGCACACGGCCTGCGGGATCTGGCCGCGCGCTAAGGGGCCGTAGCTCAGTCGGGAGAGCGCCTGCTTTGCAAGCAGGAGGTCACCGGTTCGATCCCGGTCGGCTCCATTGCCCCGCCCCGTGCCTCGAGGCGGAAAGCTCACCCGATCTTCGAGACGAACTCGTCGACCGCGGCGCGGACCGAGTCGCGGCTCAGGTTAGGGTACCTCGCGTACGCCGAGTCGGGGATCGCCCGGACCAGCTCGAGGAAGCGACGGGGGTCGACCATGCCGCTGGTCACGAACTGCTCGGCGTCCAGCAGGTCCTGTCGAAACCCGCGAACGATCTTGGACAGGAGCTGGGCGTAGGGGTCGTAGTGGTAGAACTCTACGCTGCCGACACGGTCGATGAACAGGTGCCGTTCGGCGCTCCCGGCGAGCGGCGGGACGAACTGTTCCGGCCTGGCGAACTCGATGTTCAGCCGGAGACGATCCTTG
>JBHHYZ010000004.1:0-89441 GCA_046757845.1 Gemmatimonadota bacterium | reverse complement strand
CGACGATCGCGAAACGGCCGGCCGCGCAGAAGCAGCGCGAGTCACCGTTCGGCGCCGAGCCGCCCGAGGGGGCGGAGCCGGGGGAGCCGCCGGAAGGGGCCGAACCGGGCGAGCCGACCGGAGCCGCCGAGCCGCCCGAGCCGGGCGAGCCGCCGGAAGGGGCCCGCCGTCCAAGACGACGCGGGGGGCGCGGGGGTGCCGCCGGGGGCTTCGGACCGGCGGGCCGGGGAGTCGCGAACGACGTGCGCCTTCGACTCCTGCCGCGGGTCGAGGTTCCGCCGCCGGCACCGGAATCGGCCCGCGCCGAGCTCAAGCTGGCAGGCGCGAAAGTCCAGACCGAGATCCGGGGGTTGGCGCCCGCTCGCCCGGTGCGGGCGGGCCACACCTTCCGGTTCAAAGCCCTCCGACAGGCGGCGCTATCAGACTCCCGGGTGGAGATCAAGCTGCGTTGGCGAACCGGAGACCGGGAGGTTCGCCTGCCGCTGCCCGCGGCTTCGGTGCTTCGACGCCTGCACGCGCCGATCACCCTGCGGGGATGGGCCGACTCGACCGGCGCGGCCGCTTCCGCCAGCGGAGGCCCGGCCTCGATGATCGCCGGAAGGGTCGCCGCCGGAACCTGGCGCGTGCCCGAAGCGCTGGCAGGCTTCAGCCTGGACTTGCTCACGGACGGAGCGCCCGGGCAGTATCGGTTGAACGGGTCCCCGCTGTCGGGCGAGACGGACCGGCTGCGCCTCTGCGGCCCCTGCAGGAAGGGCCGGAAGCTCGAGCTGCGGGTCCGGGCCACGGACGAGTGGACGCGGGAACCGCGGGTACGGATCGCGGAGGAGGGCTTTCCGGCGGCCGCCGGCCGCCCGGGTGCGCCTCCGGCCGCAGAATGGCTGCGCGCGCTGGGAAAGGACGAGAACCGCCGCTATCTGGAGTTGTCCAACCGCTACGCCGACTCCGGATCCACCGCGCCGTCCACATCGGAGGGCGGCGCATCGGTCCCACCCTCCTCCTCGCCGCTTCCAGCCGGTCGGGACTCTTCCGGCGGCGGCTGAGCGGCCGGCGTCGTGGCCGGCGACTTCCCGGGTCCGGCCGCCACGGCGTCACCGAGCGCGGCGGCGGCCGGATCCAGAACCGGGGTGGATTCGGGGGGTGGAGGGGATGGAGGCGGCCCGCGCCGCGGGGGCGGGGGACGCGGCGAGGAGTCGTCCGTGATGTCCAGCTCGCGCTGAATCTCGTTCACGCCGCGCTTGAACTCGCGGATGGCCCGTCCTACCGAGCGGGAGATCTCGGGAAGCCGCTGCGGCCCGAAGAAGATGAGCACGACGAGCGCGATGACGAGCATCTCCCAGATGCCGAGATTGCCGAAGCCCATGGATTCCCGTCAGCGGGACAGAGCCCGCAGGATCTCCTCTCCGTAGAACATGTCGATGTACTTGGCCTGGATCGGCGTGATTCGGCGCACCGCCCAGATCAGCTGCACGTGGTTGGGCTCGCGCGGCAGGGCGCGGGGCGCCAATCCGCACTCTTCCGGCAGGTGATCGCCCTTGCGCAGGTTGCACTTGCTGCACGCGGTCACCACGTTCGCCCACCCGTTGCCGCCACCGCGCGAGAGCGGGACGACGTGGTCGCGAGTGAGTGATTCGCGGTAGCCCAACTCACGCCTGTGCCGGCCGCAGTACTGGCAGCGATAGCCGTCTCTCGCGAACAGGAACGTGTTGGTCACCTGACGGCGGAACCTCCGAGGCACGTGGATGAATCGGACCAGACGAATGACGACGGGGGCCGGATATTCCAGCCTCTCGGAACGAAACGGCCGGTCGGAGTCGACCTCGAGCGCCTCGGCCTTCTGGTCGATCACCAGCCGCAGCGCACGGCGGACCGGGATGAGCGTCAGAGGCTCGAAGGAGGCGTTCAACGCCAGACAGCCCATGTGCACTTTCCTCCTACATCGGGTCGCGCGGGAGCTTAGAGCCGGCCGGGAGGCCCAGTCAAGCGGCCGGAGGCGCATCGCCGCCCGCGTGGCTATGACAATCTACGAGTACCACCCATGAGAGCGGAAGATTCATCCCAAGCCTACTGCCGGGTCGCGCTCCCGCGGCCGGTTCTGCGGACCTTTCTGTACGCGGTGCCCGCGCGCCCGGCCGCCGAACCCGAACCGGGAATGCGGGTTCTGGTGCCGTTCGGGCGCCGCCGCATGATCGGTCTGATCGATTCCCTCACGGATGAATGTACCGTCCCACGCGTCCGGGCCATCATCGAGGTGCTGGACAAGGACCCCGTGCTCCCCGGATCCCTGCGGGAGCTCTGCCGCTGGGTGGCCGACTACTACGTCGCGCCGCTCGGAATGGTGGTGAAGGCGGCTCTCCCACCGGGACTGTTGTCGGAGTCCGCATATCGCGTGTACGCCCGTCCGGGCGTTCCGCGCCCGGCCTCCCTCTCCCGGCCGCAGATCGCGATTCTGGACCGCCTCGCGACCTCGCCCGGTGGTCTCCGGGCCACAGCGCTGCGCGACGTCCTCCCGCCCGGCGTGATCTGGCCCGCCCTCCGATCCCTCCGCGACGCCGGTCTGGTAGAGATCGTGGAGGAGCTTCCTAGGCTGCGTCCGGCGGTTCGTGAGACGCAGGTGATTCGCCTCACACAGCGGATCCCGACCCTGTCCGCGCGGGAGGATGTGTTCGGCCGGGCCCGGCGACAGCGCGAGGCCTACGAGATGCTGGAATCGCTGGGAGGGGAGTCGACGGCGGCTCACCTGGCGGAGCATCTCGGCTTCAGTCGCTCCGTCCTCTCCGGTCTGGTCCGCAGGGGCGTGGCCGAGCTGGTGACGGCGGAGATCTCGCGCGATCCCTTCGCCCGAATGGAGCCGGAGCCCGGGCCTTCCCCGAAGCCGACGCCGGCGCAGCGGGAGGTGATCCGCGGCCTGCTCGCGCAAAGCCGGTCCGCCGAGCCGGGAGTGGCTCTCCTGCGGGGTGTCACGGGCTCCGGAAAGACGCTCGTCTACCTCGAGCTCCTAGAGGAGATCGTCGGGAGCCGAGGGAAGACGGCCATCGTTCTGGTTCCCGAGATCGCCCTCACGCCGCAAACGGTGGCACGCTTTCGAACGCGCTTCGGTGACCGCGTGGCCGTTCTCCACTCGGCTCTGTCTCCCGGCGAGCGTCACGACGAGTGGACGGCGCTCCGGGAGGGCAGAAAACAGGTCGCCATCGGCGCCCGCTCCGCCGTGTTCGCGCCCGTCCGGAATCTCGGCGCCATCGTGCTGGACGAAGAGCACGAGGGGACGTTCAAGCAATCCGACACGCCGCGCTATCACGCCCGGGCCGTGGCCACGGTTCGAGCCCGCCTGGAAGGGGCGCTGTGTCTGCTGGGCTCCGCCACCCCGAGTCTGGAGAGTTGGGCCAACGCGACGAGCGGCCGCTACCGGCTCTACGAACTGGGCGAGCGCGTCACCGCGAACCCGCTTCCTGAAGTCCGGCTGATCGATCTGCGGGAGGCACGGACGGTAGAGGCGGCGACCGCGCGGCCGCGGAGCACGGCGGAGCGGGAGCCGGAGGCTCCGCCCGCTCCGTTCCCCATCTTCTCCGATGCCCTCCGCACGGCGATGGCGGAGCGGCTGAGTCGGGGGGAACAGGTCATCCTGCTGCTCAACCGCCGCGGGTACGCGACGTTCGTCCAGTGCGGGGAATGCGGCGAGGTGTGGAGCTGCCATCAGTGCAACGTGTCGCTCACCTACCACCGGCGCCGCCGACGCATCGTGTGCCACCACTGTGGATACGAGGCGCCTCCTCCGGACCGGTGCTTCGCCTGCGGGGCACCGGAGCCGCGCTTCACGGGGGTGGGGACCGAGCAGGTGGAACGGCGCCTGGGAGAGATCTTCCCGCGGGCCCGCCTGGCGCGCATGGATGTGGACACGACCGGAACCAAATGGGCCCACTTCGAGATCCTCGAGCGCGTGCGCCGTCGGGAAGTCGACATCCTGCTGGGCACTCAGATGATCGCCAAGGGGCTGGATTTTCCGCATGTGACCCTGGTCGGCGTGGTCAACGCCGATGTGAGCCTCAACCTGCCCGACTTCCGGGCCAGTGAGCGGACGTTCCAGCTTCTGGCTCAGGTGGCGGGCCGAGCCGGCCGCGGTGCCGAGCCGGGACAGGTGCTGGTGCAGACGTCGCGGACCCGGCACTTCGCGCTCCTCGCCGCGGCGGAGCACGACTACCTCGCGTTCGCGGAACGCGAGCTGGCGGACCGGGCGGAGCCCGGCTACCCACCGCACAGGCGGTTGGCAAATCTGATCGTCTCGGGACCCTCTGAGGACGTGGTGGCGGAGCGGGCGGGCAAGCTGGCCGAGCTGACCAGGGATTTCATCCGGAGGGGTTCCCTGGAGGGCATCGAGGTGATCGGGCCCGCTCCGTGCCCGATCGACCGTCTGAGGGGCCGCTGGCGCTGGCACTACCTGGTGAGGGCGGACCGGCCCGCCGTCCTCGGCCGAGTGCTGCGCTACATGGGACGGCACCAGGGAGCTTCGACGGCCCGCGCGCGGCTGGAGATCGACCGGGACCCGGAAGGTCTCATGTGAGCTTGCTTGACCCGCCGGGGACGCGGTTTCTAGGTTCGAACCGGGAGGCCGCCATCGCGGCGCGCCGCCGGAAGCCGGAATCGGAGTCGGAGGCCTCGAGCATGAACGCCAGACCCACCCCACCTCGGACCGGGTCCCCACCGTCGGAGCGGGGGACCGCCCGAGCTCGCTCGGAGCCTCCGAGATGGACATCCGCCCGGCCGCGAGGCCAGCCGGGGTACGGGAGACGGGGCTTCGGGCGAGCGGCCAACGCCGCCGCGGCCGCGGGTCTCGCGGCCGGAGCGCTCGCCCTGGCCTGCGGGGGCGGCCCGCCACCCTCCGGGAAGAACAAGGCATCCGTGGAGGACATCCCGGAGTACGCGCGCGCGGCGGTTTCCTCCTGCTCGAGCCTGGCCGCCGAGGCGAAGCAGGGCTGCTACACGAAGGTGTTCCTGGGCCGGCTTCGGGACCATGGCGTCTCCGACGCTCTTTCCGCGCTGCGCTCGGTGGCCGCGGCGGACCGGGACGTGGAACGCGATGGCCACGTCTACACCCACGCGATCGGAATCGAAGCGTTTCGGTTACAGCCGGACCTGTCCGAGGTGTTCGTGCGGTGTTCTCCGCTGTTTCAATCCGGCTGCTACCACGGCGTGATCCAGGCTTACTTCATGACCCGTGGAAGCGTGACCCCGGACCGCGTCCGTGAGCTGTGCACGGCGTACAAGGGACCGGAGGGCGACCGCTGGACTCTGTTTCAGTGCCTCCACGGCCTGGGGCACGGACTGACGATGTTCTACGGCCACGACTTGCCCCGGGCGCTCTCCGCGTGTGATTTCCTGGCCGAGTTGTGGGATCGGCGTTCCTGTTACGGCGGCGCGTTCATGGAGAACATCATGCACGCCGTTTCGCCGCACCATCCGGCTTCCCTGCTCGCGGCCGGGCCGGAGGGCGACGCCGGAGGCGCGCCGGGCGCGGAGGCCGCGGGCGCCCACTCTTTCAAGCCGCTCGATCCGGAGGATCCGCTCTACCCCTGCTCGATGATGGAGGAACGCTACCTGGCCGAGTGCTACATGATGCAGACCTCGGCCATGCTGTCCCTCAACGGCGGAGACTTCACCGACGCCTCGCACAGCTGCGAGCGCGCCCCTGAGTCCATGCGTCGTACCTGCTTTCAGAGCCTGGGGCGTGACGCGAGCTCCTACGCGCTGCAGGATCCCCGCAAGTCCCTCCGCCTGTGTGGGAAGGCGAGCCGCGAGTACCGCCAGTGGTGCTATGTGGGACTGGTGAAGAACTTCATCGATGTGACGGCTTCCACCGAGAGCGCCTTCGATCTATGTCCCCGGATCGACGATAGGACGGCAAGGCTGCGGTGTTACGAGGCCATCGGCGAAGAGATCGCGGTGCTCGACAGTTCGGAGCCGGCCCGAAGAGAGCGGTGTGAAGAGTCGGGCGAAGGCTCGTTTCGGGACGCGTGCCTGTACGGAGCACGCGTGCTGCGCGAACGGCCCGAAGGGCTCTGACGGCTCACCGAAGGCCGACGCCGAGTCCGGGAGTCTCGCCCAGCACGATTCGCCCCCCTTCCAGATGAGGTCCCTCGAACGGATCGTTGGCGATCAGCGCGGCGCCGTCCAGGTCGGCGTAATCCAGCAAGGGTGCGAGCTGGGCGGCCGCGCCGATCCCCAGGCTCGTTTCCAGCATGCAGCCCATCATCACCTTGAGGCCGCAGGCGCGCGCGGTATGAATCATCCGGAGCGCTTCGCGCGGCCCGCCGCACTTGGCGAGCTTGATGTTGATGCCGTCGGCGAGGCCCACCAGGCCCGGGATGTCCTGCGCCACGATGCAGGACTCATCCAGGATGATGGGAAGTGACGACCGCTCGAACACGTACCGCAGGCCGTCTCGATCCTCCGGCGGGAGCGGCTGTTCCACGAACTCCACGCCGTAATCCAGGAGCAGACCGATTCCCTCGAGCGCTCCCTCGGGCGTCCAGGCCGCGTTCGCATCCACCCGGAGGACCACATCGGGCGCAGCCGCGCGCACCGCGCGAAGCAACTCCTCGTCCCGACCCGTGCCCAGCTTGAGCTTGAGGATCGGGAATCCGCGCGCTTCGCGGACTTTTTCCGCCACGACCTCGGGCTCGTCGATCCCGATCGTGAACGAGCTCAGCGGAGCGGAGGACGGGTCCAGTCCCCACAACCTCCACACCGGCTGGCCCAATCGCTTGCCCTGCCAATCCTGCATGGCGGCAGCCACGGCGGCTCGCGCCGCGCCGTCTCCCGGGCACAGCCGGCGGCATTCGGTCTCCAGAGTCTCGAGCGCCCACGGCTCGTCGACTGCTTCGAGCAGGGCCGCGAGCCTGCCCAGCGCCGCCTCCACGCTGTCGGCCGACTCTCCGTAGTAGGCGGACGGGTCGGCCTCGCCCCAGCCTTCCAGTCCCTCGGCCTCCAGCCGCACCCATACGACCTGTTCGTGGCTCCGCACGCCGCGGCTGATGCGGAACGGATGCCTCGTCTCGATCCGGAGTCTCTCCCATTCCACTCTCATGGCCTCGGTGCCTCCCTACCTCCTTCGTCCCGCTTCCGTGCCCGGCCGCCGCGAGAGCCCCCCGCTCGCCGGCACCGGGAGCGCTTCACCCGCCGGCTACGGCCCGCCAAGGCTCGCCACCGCATCGCGGAGCCCGATCAGGTGCGCCACTCCGCACGCGCCCAGGGCGGCCGGCTCGTAGCCACCTTCCAGAACGGATATGATTCGGCCCCGGACGCTGTCCCGGGTGCGTCCCACCAACTCCACGGTCAGCCGGCGATAGTCCTCGGGCCGCAGGGTGAAACCGGCCAACGGATCCTCGAGCGCGGCGTCGAAGCCGCAGGAGATCAGCACGAGATCGGGCGCGAAACCGTTCAGCACTTCGTCGAAGGCGCCGGTCAGCGCTTCCACGTAACAGCTGGCCTCGAGGCCGGCGGGCATCGGCAGATTGAGGGTCGTCCCCAGGCCCGCGCCGGCGCCTCTCTCCTCCCGAGCCCCCGTGCCCGGATAGTGCGGGCTCTGGTGCATGGAAAGGTAGTACACATCGGGATCCTCGTAGAAGATCTCCTGAGTGCCGTTCCCGTGATGGACGTCCCAGTCCACGATCAGGATCTTCCCCGCCATGCCCGCCCGGAGGGCGTGGCGGGCCGCGAGCGCGACATGGTTGAACAGGCAGAACCCCATCGCCCGGTCCGACCGGGCATGGTGCCCGGGCGGCCGCACCGCGCAGAACGCCGCCCGGAAGCGACCGTTCACCACGGCCTCGACCGCGTCTACGGCACAGCCGGAGGCCGCGAGGGCCGCGTCCCAGGAGGCGGCGCTCACGGCGGTGTCCGGATCCAGCCGCACGGCCCGACCCGTGGACCGGGCCTCACGGACCGCCCGCTCCACCCGGTCGATGTGGGCGCTCGTGTGGATCGATCGCAGCGCCTCACGCTGGACCGGCGTCCCCGGGACGGCCTCGACCTGCTCGAGCAGGTCGGGCAGGGCTTCACCGATCGCTCCCATGAGCGCCCGCAGCCGGCCCTGATGCTCCGGATGGCCCCAACCCGGATCGTGCCGACTGCACTGCGGATGGTAGTAGAGCCCCAGCCGTCCCAACGCTTGCTCCTCCTCGTCACCCGACATCTCGACGGTCGTGCCCGGCACGTGGCTTCCGTTGCTGGGTCGAGACCTCGGACGATACACTAGCTTGCGCGGCGAGGTGGGCAAGACTCCGGCCGCCGACCGCCGTGCGGCCGGTCCGGCGGCGGCAGCCTTCGATCCACCGCTGTGCGGTATGTTGTGGAAGGCGCTCGGGGCGGAAGCGAGGTGGGCGTGAAGGTTCGAAACGGTTCGGCCGGAGAGATGCGGACGGCGATCGGTGTCGTGCTGGTCGTCTGCATCCTGGTGGGGGGCTGCAAGGTGGAATGGGGCGGAAGCCGCCTGGCGCTGGAGAACCCGGCCGCCGCGGCGGACTCCGCGGCGGCGCCGAAGCCGGCCGTCCTGCCCGCGGGCCCGATCCTGTTCCTGGTCCGTCTCGAGGGCGACGGGCGGGCGATGGCGGCACCCATCGCGCGGCTGGGCGAGCGCATGGAGTCTCTGCCGCTTCCGGACAGCCTGGATGGGCGCTACCGGGCAGCGTTCGACTCCGCTTTCCTGCGATCCGGAATGGAGTTTCGTCTCCGGGCGGGCGGGCGGCGAATCGGCACCCTGGTGCTGGAGGGGCCGCCGAAGGTCGTGGACGCCCATTGTCTTTCGGTCGCGGCGGCGGCGGCGCTGCTGTTGCCCGGCCAACCGGTTCCCCGGACGGCTTTCACCCTGTCCACCGATCTCCCTCGGCCCCCTGCCGCACCCGCCGTTCGCCGGCCGGACCGTCGAATGGCGGTGGCCGGCCCGGTGCTGGCCGAACAACTCATAGGGGGCACACGGGCCTATCTGGCCCGGCGGGCGTCGCTGAAGGCCGTGGGCTGGGACGAGGATTCGCTGCCCCGCATGGCGGCGACGTATCTGGTCGCCGACAGCCTGCGTCCGGGTCCCCCCGTCGGTGACGCGGTCTCGCTGTTCTTCCTGGCCCGCTACGAGCGGGGACGCGGCTACGTGCCGACGTGGACGGAGTTGCGGCGCTACAGCTCGGGGGAGGACAAGGAAGCGTTCGAGTACCTCGACTGGCTGCGGACGCCGCGGGAGCGCGTAGACTTCCTGCGCCGGTTCGATGGGGAGGGGGTCTCTCTGGCGGCGAGCCTCCTTCCCCGGGACGCTCCGGAGCGCGGGCGGCACATCGACTGGGTGGAGGGAAAGCGGTGCCGTGCCCTCCGGCTGCTGGAGGAGGCCGCCGCACGGCGACCGGAGCGGTGAGACCCGATCAGGCGGCGAAGCTGCGCAGCAACCGGCCCGTCTCGCCGTTCCCGAGATCCCGCAGGGCCCGGTCCCGGAGCTGGCGGACCCGCTCCCGGGTGACCCCCAGCAGATGCCCGATCTCCTCCAGGGTGTGCTCCTGTTCCCCCTGCAGCCCGTAGTAGAGTCTCACGACGCGCGCGTCCCTGGGGCGCAGGCTCTGGAGGGCATCCGCGATGTACTCCTTGAGGACCAGTTGCTCCACGCTCTCTTCCAGGGTCCCTTCGTCCACCAGGAAACGGTCCCCCAGCTGATTGTCCTCGCTCTGTCCCACGGGGGCATCGAGGCGGACTTCGGCCACGTTGAGTGTCTGGAGCATGTCGACCGTCGCGGGGGTCAGGCCGGCGTGGTGGCCGATCTCCTGGGCCGTGGGATCACGCCCCATCTCCTGGCGCAGTCGTTCGCGCACCCGCACGACGCGAGCCAGCTCCGTGGCCCGGTTGAGCGGGAGCCGTACGGCCCGGCTCTGCTTGGCGAGCGCCGCGAGAATGGCCTGGCGGATCCACCAGACCGCGTAGCTGATGAACTTCACGCCCTGGTCGGGATCGAACTTTCGGGCCGCGGTCACCAGGCCGACATTGCCTTCCTGAATGAGATCCAGGAAGGAGATGCCCCGGTTCTGATACTTCTTGGCCACGGAGATGACGAACCGGAGATTGGCCCGCACGAGGGTCGCGAGCGCCTCCGGATCGCCTGCTCGCGCCCGGCGGGCCACGGCATCTTCTTCGGCGCTGTCGAGCAGGGGATAGCGACTCAACTCTTCGAGATAGAGGTCGAGCGCGCTGGCCGCGCCATCGATCAGCATGTTTTCCGACGGCCGACGGCTTAGGGTCATCGTCGATCCGATGCTACTATACCCGGGAAGCGAGCGCCGCGGGTGAGTTACGAGAACGAGCCAATCTAGCTCAGGGGCCCAAGCTAGGCCGGGTCGCGCCGCACGTCAACGCGCCCCACAACCCGTCGAGTCCGGCATGCATGAACTGCTCTGGCGACATGCGGCTCGTTCGGACCTGGGAAGGGTTCGAGCGACGAACGAGGATGCCCTCCTGGCGAATGAGCGCGGAGGTTTCTTCGTCATCGCCGATGGCATGGGCGGCCACGCGGCGGGCGAAGTCGCCAGCGGCCTCGCCGTCTCCGTGCTCGCCCGGCGGCTTGCCGCTCTGCGGGCGGACGCATCGCAGAGCGAGGTGCGGGAGAGATTGCGCTCGGCGCTCAGCGAGGCGAACCGCACGATCCGCGAGAGGGCGAGCGAGTCTCCGCGTCTGGCGGGCATGGGAACCACGGCCACGGCGCTCGTGCTGCTGCGGCCGGGCGCCTATGTCGTCGGCCACGTCGGCGACAGTCGCGCCTACCTCCGGCAGCGCGACGACCTGGTCCGGATCACGGAGGATCACACCTACGTGCAGGACCTGGTGGATCGCGGAATCCTGACTCCCGAGCAGGCCAGGCTCGACCCCCGCTCGAGTCTGCTGACGCGCGCGCTCGGCATCGACGCCTCGGTCGAGATCGCGCTCTACCAGGGCCGCGTGGAGGGCGGACAGCGCTTTCTGCTCTGCTCGGATGGGTTGAGCGGGGCATTGCCGCACGACCTTCTCGCGCGGCTGGCGTGCGACACGGCGGAACCCGGTGAGACGGCGGATCGCCTGGTCGACGCCGCCAACCGGGCGGGAGGCGCAGACAACATATCGGTGATCGTTGTGGACGTGTGGGCGGAGGCCACGAATGGGGACTCTCGTCGCCACGGCGGCGATGCCGCCTCGGCTCAGTAGAGAGCCCTCTCCTCCCTCAGTCGCCCCTCGACCTCCGACCCGGACGCCTCCAGCAGAGACAGCAGCGGCGTCGGATCCTTCTTGTCGACCGGCTGAAGCGTGAAGATGCGGAAGACTCTCGCCGAGTGATGCAGGGAGGCGCTCAGGCGCGGAAGGTCGATCAGGCCCTTCTCTCCGGCCGACGTGAGCCTTCGGACCTCCGAACCCCGGCGCACGACGAGCAGGCGCAGGCGAAGCATGTCCGGATATGCCGGATAGTCCAGGAACAGCGATCCTCCGGGCAAGCCCCATTCTCCGGCCAGCCGCTCCTCCACCCTGCGAACGAGCGCCGGGTCCTCGATCATCCAGCGGGCGATTCCGGCCGGCAACCGATCGCCGAACAGCTCCACCGCGCGCTTCGGGAGCCGGCGGCCGGAGAGCGCCTCCAGAAGCGCGGGCACCTGGGCGAGGTCCGGCATGCTCCGGCTGATGGATTTCCAACGGGCCTCGAGCAGGCCCAGCAGATCTTCGTCGGTGGGCCCGGCCAGCTCCCCGGGCCTGAGCAGGCCCACAGCGAGGGCCGTTTCCACCAGCCGTCGAAACACGACCGTCGCTGCCCGCACGGTGTGGTGCCAATACACGTTCCGGAACATCTGATACTTGGAGAACAGGAGCGACTCCAGAGCGCTGAGTCCCTTCTCGGTCACACCCACTTCGAGAGGCGCCCCCTCCGTCTCGCGAGCCAGGCAGAGCGCGTCGAGCAGGCGGGCCACATCGACGGATCCGTACGGAACTCCACAGAAGAAGCTGTCCCGGGTCAGGTAGTCGATCTTGTCCAGGTCCAGGGACCCGGAGACCAGACCCTGTAGGGGATGTGTCGAGGTGCCCCGGATGAGCGCCGTGATTCTGGCGGCGGCCTCCGGGCCCTGTTCCGCCAGGGCCGACTCGATGGCGCCTGAGGTCAGGAAGGAAGCCGCCACTTCCTCGTGGTCCCCCGGGATGGACCCGCGAGCCACCTCTTCCATCGCGTGCGAGAAGGCGTAGTGGCCCACATCATGAAGCAGGGCCGCCAACCGTACAAGCGGCACCTCGGCCCGCTCTCCGGCGTCCAGTCGATCCAGGTCCCCGCGGACGCGCAACAGTTCGATCGCACGGCCGGTGAGGTGATAGACGCCCAGCGCATGCAGGAAGCGGGTGTGAACGGCGCCCGGATAGACCAGATCCGCGAACCCGAGCTGCTTGACTCTCCTGAGACGCTGGAACTCGGCCGTATCCAGAACCGCGGCGGCGGTCCGATCGAGCCGGATGTTGCCCCACACGGGGTCCCGAACCGTGCGCGCACGGGCCATCGGTTCCGTCCGCCCGGCAGTCGTCATACGGGCGTCCCGGAACCCGGCGGGGCCGGCAGGCGTCTCGGTCTGGCGATCGGGCTCACGCGACCAAGATGCCCGCGCCCGGCGGCCCTGGCAAACGCCCGCTTGACAGGCCCGGACGGTCCAGGGAGGTTGGAAGGAACCGCCATCCATCCGGAGGTATCGTGGAGATCAAACGCGACCAGATGATCCACCTTGGATACGCCAAGTACTGGCGATCGGACGAGATTCTCGGACTGCTGCCGATCGAGGAAGATCGGGGGCCCGGCCGGCGCACCGAGGTCTATGTGGCCTCGCTGGAGGTCCCCATCGTGGCGTCCCGTTCGGAAGCCGCGATCCTGCGGGACATGGCCGCCATGCCCGAGGAGATGGCCCGGGGCGCCGAGCTGCGTGCCATCATCGAGGACCTTCGGGAAGCTCTGGAAGACCTGTCGCCGGTGCTGCGGCGCATGTTGAAGAATGAAGGTCAGCTGGATGTGGAGTATTGGATCCGCCGCATCCGCCAGGCCACGGAGGCCGACGGCGACCCCGGAGAGCAGGAAGAGTTGTTCTCCGGCGGTTGACCCGCGCCGCTCCGGTGGCCGGCGTGGAAGCGCGGCGGCCCGGAACGCCCGAAAGCGCGGGCGGTACTTGGCTAGGTGTGCAAGACCGTGTTTTCCACGCCGGCGCTCCCGGGAGACCTCCGGCGTCCGCCGCGACCCGCTCGAGGACGGTCGAAGCTCGAGTCGGGCATCGCGCGGATCCTCGCCCTCTCGTCGCTGATCGCCTGCGCGCCTCTGGGCCTGCCCGACGCCGCCCGCGCGCAGAGCGCGGACTCCTCTGACGCCGCCGGGGAGGGTTGGGACAGCGGCAAGGCCATCGCGATCGCGTCCCGAGCCACCGAGGCCCGGCGCAACGCCTATTCGGATACCTCCCTGCACAATTTTCGCGCCCGAGCCGAAGGCCACGTGTTCTTTCTCGGCGAATTCCAGGGCGAGCGGGAGGTGGTCCGATCGGATCAGGTGGCGCTGGAGCTGATGTGGCAGGCTCCCGGCCGCTCCCTCCAGAGAATCGTGGGCCGGCGTCATCGGAAGCGCCTCCCGACCGGCATTCGATACCACATCGACCACTTGAGCGTGGTGCTCGACAACTTCGGAAACCGCATCCGGCTGGGCGAGGGCCAGGAGGTTCGCGACGTTCTCCATCCAGCCGCGCCCGGAGCGCTGCGCTACTACCAGTACCGGCTGGTCGACTCGCTGGAGATCCGGATTCGCGATCAGGCCACGCGGGTGTATCGCCTTCAGGTCCGGCCGCGGGATCCGAAGTCGCCCGGCGTGGTGGGCACGCTGTTCGTCGACCGCGCTTCGGCGGCCATAGCGCGCATGCGGCTCACCTTCACGGCTTCCGCCTACCGCGATCCCGATCTCGACTACATCAACATCGACCTCAAGTCGGGCCTGTGGGAAGGCCGACATTGGCTCCCGGTGGAGCAGGAGGTGGAGATCCGGCGGCAGGTGGCATGGTTGAGCTTCCCCGTGGGCGGCGTGATTCGAACCCGGATCCACGTGTTCGACTACAGAATCAACGAGACCCCCCCTCCGTACCGTCTGGCGGCCGGAGAGCGCGTGGTGTCCGTCTCCCGCGAGGCGCTGGAACGCTTCGCCGACTGGCGGGAACCGTTCCAGGTCACGCCGCTTCCCGCCGAACAGAGTGCCCGCGCGGACATCGCGGCTCTGCGAGCCCGCGTGCGCAAGCTGGTCAACCCGAGCGACCTGATCGGAAGATCGCCCTTCCAGGCGTTTCTGCCCAACGCCTCCGGCGTGCTGCGGACCCGGCGGGCCGAAGGTCTGCTGGTGGGGGCGGGCGGGTTCGCGCGCGTCGGGCCCGGCGACGAGGCGAGCGTCTGGGGGGGGTACCCGTTCGGGCGGCGGCGGCCCGAGATCGAGCTGGGGTACTCCAGGACCCTCTCGCCCGGCACGGTCCGGTTGGAGCTGTTCCTGAACCGCTTATCCGATATCGGCCCGGAGGCCGCCGCGTCCGGGATAGTCTCGACCCTGGGTCTCACTTTCCGCGGCGAGGATTACACGGATCCCTACTTCGAGAGCGGGGCGGGTTTGCGATTCACGGGGCATGGCTGGGGAGGCGTGGAGACTCTGCGGCTGTCCGTCCTCCGACAGAGGGCGGGCAGCCTGGAGGTCGATGATCTGGCGCGACGGACCCCCAGACCCGTGCGGACGATTCGGAACGGAACACTGGTGGAGTTCGAGGCGGGAATCCGCCGCGATTTCAGCGATTTTCTGGGCGCCAGCTGGACGCTTCAGGTCCGGGGACAGGCCGCGACCAGCGCCCTGGGCGACTTCGGCTTCACCCGCCTGTTGACCGCTCTGGAGGCCCGGAACGCCCCCGGCGACAGGCGCTGGACGTGGAACGCCCGCCTCTCGACCGCCGTGGCGGGAGGACGGCTGCCTCCTCAGAGGTCCCTGCTACTGGGCGGACGCGGCTCGGTCCCGGGCTACAGGTTTCGGAGCTGGGCCGGAGACCGCTCCGCGTATCTCAACTTCTCCGTGTCCCGGGCGCTCCGGCAGCCCTGGGTTCGGCTCCGTCTGCTGGGCGCCGCCGGGTGGACGGACCTCACCGATGTGGGCCGGGAGGCCGCCACCGTGCTGGCAGCGTCCGAGACGGTGGGAATTCGAGCAGCCGTCGGGCCCGGCGTGGGTCTGTTCTACGACATCCTTCGGGTCGACGCTCTGCGCGGCCTGGATGATGGCATCTGGGAAGTCATGTTCTCGATCAATCCGGCGTTCTGGTCGATCCTGTGAGGACTCCGGGCCCGTTCACCGGCCCGCCGGCTCCTCCTTGCAGACGAACCAGTTGGGACCGACGCCGATGTCCACGCGAAGCGGGACGTCGAGCTCGACCGCGCCTTCCATCTCCTCCCGCACGATTCCGCCGATCTCATCGACGGCTGCATCCTCCACCTCGAACAGCAGCTCGTCGTGGACCTGGAGGAGCATCGGCGCACGATCGCGGGGCAGGCGGGCGTGGAGGCGGATCATGGCGAGCTTGATCAGGTCCGCCGCGCTTCCCTGAATGGGCGAATTGGTCGCGGTACGCTCCCCGAAGCCGCGCACTCCCGGATTCTGGGATCGGATCTCGGGGATGTAGCGGCGGCGCCCGATCAGCGTCTCCACATACCCCTTCTCCCGGGCCCGGCGTTTCATCTCCTCCAGGTAAGCGGCCACCCCGCTGAAGCGTTGGAAGTACTGCTCGATGAACGCCTGCGCTTCGGTTCGCGAGATGCCCAGCTGTCCGGCGAGCGCGGACGGACCCTGGCCGTAAATGGTGGCGAAGTTGATCGTCTTGGCCCGGGCCCGCATGTCACCGTCCACCCGCGCCGCGTCGACGCCGAAGATCCGCGCCGCGGTCTCGGTGTGGATGTCCCGGCCCTCGCGAAACGCTTTCACAAAGGCCGCATCGCCGGACAGGTGCGCGAGAATGCGCAGTTCGATCTGGGAGTAGTCCGCGGCGAGCAGGGCATAGCCCGGCGCGGCCACGAACCCCTTGCGGATCTCGCGCCCCAGGGAGGAGCGGATCGGTATGTTCTGGAGATTCGGATCCGAGGACGACAGACGACCCGTCGCGGCCACGGTCTGGTTGAACGTGGTGTGGATCCTGCCCGTCTCCGGGTTCACGAGCTCGGGCAGCTTGCTCACATAGGTGGAGTTCAGCTTATCCAGCTCCCGGTGTTCGAGGATCAGGCGTGGGATCCGGTGGCCGCGTTGCGCGAGCTCCACCAGCACGCTCTCGTCGGTGGAAGGCCCCGTCTTCGTCTTCTTCACCACCGGAAGCCCAAGCGTGTCGAACAGCAGCTCCCGCATCTGGGGCACCGAGCGCAGGTTCACCTCCCGGCCCACGATCTTGCGGATCTCCTCCATCACCAGACGCAGCTCACGGTCCAGCCTGGCGGCGAATCGGCGGAAGAAATCGAGGTCGAGCGCGATCCCGACTTTCTCCATCGCGGCCAGCACCGGGATCAGAGGCATCTCCACCCGGGTGAACAGCTCCAGCATTTCGTGAGCTCTGAGCTCCGGCTCCAGCACGAGGGCCAGGCGCCGGGCATGATCCGCCCGTTCGCAGGCGTGCCGGAGAACCGCTTCCGGGGAAATCTCGTCGATCGGCGTGGCCGCCCGTCCGCTCCCGCACACATCGGCACGGGTCGTGAGCTCCCGTCCGAGCCGGTCCATGACCAGGAGGTCGAGCGAGTGGTCCCGCTTGCCGGGATCCAGGCAATACGAGGCCAGAGCGGTGTCGAAGCGAGGCACGGAGGGACGGAGTCCCGCCCGTTCGAGAATCAGCAGCTGGCGCTTCAGGTCGTGACCGATCAGGCTCACGCCGGATTCCAGCAGCGCCCTGATCTCCGACATCCGCGGCTCGATGAGCGGCGGGAGGTTGCGCACCGGATCGGCGGAGAGCGCCAGGGTCGGATTGCCTGCTTCGTCCCGTGCCACTTTGGGGGGCCGGTGGCCCAGTGGAAGGTAGAAGGCCAGCCCGGTCTCCCCGCACAGAGCCAACCCTACGAGCTCGGAGCGAAGGGGGTCGCCCGGAGTGGCCACGACTTCCAGCGAGATCTCCTCGGCCCCGGTCAGGAGCCCGGCCGCTTCTCGGGCATCGGCCACCGTCCGTACGAGCTCGTACGTGGCCCCCTGCTTCGGTTCGGCGGGCTCCGTGGTGGGGATCTCCCGGATGAGATTGTGGAACTCCAGCTTCAGGAAGGCGTCGCGCAGCCGGGAGCGATCGGGGGGCCGGACCCTGAGGGCCTCGAGCTTGAGCTGAATGGGCACATCCGAGCGAATCGTGACGAGCTTCTTCGACAGGCGGGCGCTCTCCGCCTGTTCCAGAAGCGCGGCCCGGATCCGGGCTCCGGCGATCTGATCCGCGTGCGCCAGGATGTCTTCCAGCGTTCCGAACTGCTCGATCAGCCGTGGTGCCGTCTTCGCTCCGATTCCGCGTACGCCCGGTACATTGTCGGAGGCGTCGCCCAGGAGGGCCAGGTAATCGGTCACTCTGTCGGGCGGAACGCCGAGGCGTTCGCTCGCATTGTCGAGCGTGATCCATTCCTGCTCCACGCCGGCGGGGCCGCGCCGACCCGGGTTGAGGAGCACGGTGTTCGGCCCCACCAGCTGATAGAAGTCCTTGTCGCCCGAAACGATCACGGTTCGCACGCCGCGCTCCGCCGCCTGCCCGGCCAGAGTCCCGATCACGTCGTCGGCTTCCCACCCCTCCATTTCGATCACCGGTACCCGGAAGCCTTCCACGATCTCCCGGCAGGCGGGCAGGGATGCCTGCATCTCCTCCGGCATCTTGGCGCGAGTGGCCTTGTACTCGGGCAGCAGTTCGGAACGGAAGCTGTCCCCGGCATCCAGAACCAGGCCCACGTACTCGGGCCGATAGTCCTCCAGCAGTCGGATCAGGAAACGGGCCATCCCGAACGGCGCCGAGGTGTTCTCGCCGCTCGAGGTGGTGAGCGGCCGGTTGATCATGGCGTAAAACGCCCGGTACAGAAGGGCGTAGCCATCCAGGAGGAAGAGCGTGGGGTGGCGTGTGTCGGCGGATTCAGACATGGGGCCCGGCCGTGCGGAGCTTCGGAGGGGACGGCGTGCTAGGACGCCAGGCCCGCCGGCACCGTCCTGTGTGGGAGGCGACACCAGCCCGGCCCGAGACAGCGACCGGCTGAAAACGATCGCGCCCCGGACCGGAGACCGGGGCGCGCTACATCCGCCAGGTGAGCGGGCTCAGCCTTCAGCCCGGCACACCCTCGTCGCGTGAAGGCCTTTGTCCCCCTGGCGGAACTCGTAGTCTACCTCCATCCCTTCGGCCAGCGTCTTGTAGCCGTCCATCTCGATGGAACTGTAGTGAACGAACACATCCTCTCCGCCATCGGGCTGCTCGATGAAACCATACCCTTTGGAATCGTTGAACCACTTGACGCGACCGATGGGCATTCTACGGCCTCCTGCGCTTGTGACACTCAGACATACTCGGGAGCAAGCGCCCCCGGGAAAGCGCTTCTATGCTAAAGCGGACCCCAACCCTCGTCAAGCAGGTCCCGCACCGCCGGAAAACGGGGCCGTCATCCGCTAGAAACGGCTGAAATCGTAGCGCAGCCGGACCAGCGTGAACCGGCCCAGGCTCGGCGCCCCGACGAAGCTGCTGTACTCTTCATCGAACAGATTCTGAACGTCCACCTGCAGCGCCACGCCATTGAAGCCCGGCAGCTTGTAGCCGAGCGACAGATCGAACACCTGGTGGTCGTTCACCTTGCCCACGAACACGCCCGAGTTGGCGTCGAAGCCGTTGGCGTGTCGGAATCGAATCTGGCCGTTGAGGCCCGTCTCCCCCTGCCGGTACCGCAGGGCCGCCGCTCCCTTCACGGTCGGGGCGTTGAGCGGGACCACTTCCGAGTCGGTTCCCGTGCCCGCCACGAACGAGTCCTTGTTGACGAACGACGCGCTGCCCTCGAACTCCCAGTTGTCGTTGAGGAGCACCGTGGCCGAGAGATCGAGCCCTCCCAGGTCCACGCTCCCCAGATTGCGGTAGGCCAGCACGAGCGCCGGATCGGTGCCTCCCGCCTGCTCCACGGTGACCACGCCCAGGGGCAGCCCGCCCAGGGTTTGCCCGAGCGTGGCGGCGGTGGCATTCGCGGTCGCCTGATCGGGGAACACGATGCCCACCAGCGGGGCGAACTGGGCGGCCAGATACGCCGTGAGATCCTGCCCGTTCAGGAACACGTTGGGCGTGGACAGCCGCAGTGCCGAGATGAAGTCGGTAATGTGGCTGTACCAGCCGTTGGCCGCCAGCAGCACCCGGTCGCCCAGCAGTCCTTTGTACCCCACCTCGATCGTGTTCGTGATGGTGGGATCCAGACGGGCGATATCCTGGATCCCGGCCAGCCCGCCCGGCGTCGGGTCGAACGGGAACGGATTGCCCTCGGCGACCTTCTGCTGATTGAGCGTCATGGCCAGCACCCCCACCTGGCTTTCCGTGGGAGCGGGCAGGCTTCCGAGGAGTTGTACCAGCGACGCCGGGATCGCTCCACCCGCCGCGAGGGCCTGGGCCGCGGCCAGCGCCTCGGCCCACAGCTGTCCGGTGGTCGTCGGCAGGAAGTCCCGAGACCCGGCGCCCAGAAGCGGGGCGAACGGCGACATGTGCATCGGGATTCCGTTGCTCCGGGCGAAGGTGAACCCGTTCTCCCCCGCCCCCTGTGCCCTCACGTCGAAGCGGAACGGCCCGAACAGCGGAATGGTCCCACCGGAGATGTCCAGGAACAGATTCAGCGACGTGGGAGTGGAGAAGGCGCGGTTGTAGGTGAGGCGGAGGCTGTTCTCCTGGTTGGGCTTGAACACGAGCGCCGCGCGAGGCGAGAACACCGGGTTCTCGAGCCGAGAGTGGTTGTCGAGCCGGGCGGCGAGCACCAGGTCCACCCGATCGGTGAGCGACGTCTCGGACTGGACGTAGCCACCCACTTCCGTGACGTCGTCATCGCTCTCGTTCTGCCCGTTGATCGTGCCGTTGGTCTTCGGAACCGTCCGCAGCAGATCGAAGCCGTAGATGAAGTTCTGGCGAGATCCGACCTGCGTGCTGTTCTGGAGCTGTGCCACCAGAAGCGACGACTTGTCCACCAGGGGCCGACCCGAACGAAGCAGATAGGTATCCGTATTGTCGCTCTTGTTGTAGAACACCTGCCCGAAGAAGCTCTTGTAGAGGAAGCGCCCCTGGAGGTAGTTGTACGCCCAGTCATCGACCTGCGCGGCTCCCAGTCCGGTCAGGTCCACGCTGCTCACCGCCGTCGTGCGCCCTCCGGAGAGGATGATCGCCGATTCCGGGGTCGGACGGATATCGGTCCGCACGTCGAACGACCAGCGCTGCAGGTCGTTGTCTCGTCCCCCCGCCACGTTGCGGACGCTTCGCGCCAGGATCTGCTGATCCTTCGAGTCCTGGAGATTGAGTCCGTTGGAGAAGTTCAGGCAGGCGGGGTTCGTGAAATCCAGGTTGCTGGCCAGACAGGCCTTGGCGATCTGCCGCTGTTCCGCCTCGACCGGGTCGGTGAAGCGGTAGTCTGTACCGTCGAAGTACTGGCCCGAGACCTTGAACCCGAACTGTTCGCTCGCCTTGACCGCGAGGCGGCCCTCCCCCTGGAACAGCCCTTCATCGCTGCTCGGAAACCCGGTGAACGAGGAGGGCACGTTCTGCTCTGTGTCCTGCTGGCGCAGCCCGCCGGCAATCGAGAAGCTCGCCCCCGGATCATCGATGGGTGACTTCGTGATGGAATGAAGCACACCGTTGGCCGCGTTGGGGCCATACAGCGCCGACGCCGGGCCCAGCACGATCTCGACGCGGTCCAGATCGAGGTCGGTGGTCGGGTTGAGGTACGCGATGTTGGCGCGAAGGGACGGGATCCGGGCGATGCGGTTGTCGGTCATGGTCAGCATCGCGCCCGAGAAGATGTTGTTGAATCCGCGAGCCACGATGTAGTTGCTCTGCAAGCCCGTCGTGATGACGTCGACGCCCGCCTTGTCGATCACGTGATCGGCGATCGTGATGGAGGGATTCTCCGCGATGTCCCTCGAAGACACGACTTCCACGGCGGCGGGCGCATCGAGCACCTTCTCCTCCCGCTTGGACGTCGTGACGGTGATCGGATTGAGGCTGTAGCTCCGCTCCATCATGAACACCGTCACGCTGGTGGTCTTTCCAGCCGTCACCACCTGGCCGGGCAGGATTCGAGTCTCCCATCCGGGAGCCGTGAACCGGAGCGTATACGTCCCGGCCGGAATCGCTACGAGCCGGAAGGCTCCGGTCGGGCCCGAGGTAGTACTGGCCACCACGGCTCCGCTCCCATCGGTCACCTCCACCAACACGGAACTCAACGGGCCGAGCCTGGTCGAATCCTGAACGGTACCGGAGATACCGCCCTGCTGAGCGGCGGCCGGTCGCGGCAGTGCCGCGAGAAGCACCAGGGAGAAAACCACGAGCCACACACTTCGGGTGCCTGCACGACTGATCATTTTCACGCCTCGCGCCAAAGTGATCGCGCCAACAGGTCGCCCCCGGCCTTTCCGCCTTACGACCCGCGCGTGCAACCGCCCGGGGGCCTCTCAGCGACCTGCTTGGGTGCGGCCGGTCGGCCGCGAAAGGGTGTTACGGACAAAAAGGTCCACATTCAAGCGTGAGAGCGCAAGAGAGCACGGCACCAACCTCCCACGCCTTCACGAACGGCGTGCTCGAAAAAAACGAGGCCCGGACCAGAGCCCGGGCCTCACCGCCCCTTCTTCGAACCGGTCAGACGGCCCCGCGGCCGGAGGACACCGACATGGTCATCCGTTCAGCCGGGCGCGTTTAACCCGCCGCGCGCTGTGCCGCACGGGCGTGCAGCGCGTCGATCATCCGCTGAGCGCTCTCCTCCATGTCGATCACCAGTCGATCGATTCGCGTCACGAAGTAGTTGTGCATGATGTTGATCGGGATCGCGATGGTGAGGCCGGCCGCCGTCGTGATCAGGGCTACCTTGATCCCGCCCGCGACCAGCGTCGCCTCCACTTCACCGGCGATCTCGATCGCCTGGAAGGCGATGATCATGCCGATCACGGTCCCCAGGAATCCCAGCAGGGGAGCTACATTGGCCAGCGTGGCCAGCCACACCAGACCTCGCTCCAGGTTCGCCACCTGGATGGCTCCCGCGTTCTCGATCGCCTGCATGACGCGCTCGGTGCCCTCTTCGTGGCGGCGGAGACCCGCCTTGAGAATCTCCGCGGCCGGCGAGTTCGACTGCTCACACAACTCCAGAGCTTCGTTCAGGCGTCCCTGCGCGATGACCTCGTCGACCTCGCCCAACAGGCTGCGGGTGCGCGAAGCCTTCAACTGCAGATCCACGAACTTCCACAGGATGATGACGAGTCCGATGACGAGACAGGCGCCCAGCGGCCACATCATCCAGCCGCCCGCCCTCCAGATCTCGCCCAAGTTGAGCCCCTGGCCCTCACCCAGTCTCGGCGTCGCCTGCTGGATCGGCAGCAGAGCGGCAGATGTCCAAGCGATCAAGTGAACCTCTCCGGTCAGATGGACGTTGTGCTTCCCGGTTCGCGGCCCGCCTAGAGACGGGCCGGCACAAGCTATTTACCACCTTCGGCCGCGTCAAGTATGGTCCGCACGCGTTCGGGAGCGCCCCGGACGCGGCCGCGGCAGGCGTGGGACGCTGGCCAGTAAGGTCTTCGTATAGGGGTCTCTCGGGGAGCCGAACAGGTCCGCCACGGGGGCGATCTCCAGGATGCGTCCGGCTCGCATCACGGCCACTCGATCGCTGACCTGACGCACCACGGCCAGGTCGTGCGAGATGAACAGGTAGGTCAGATTCAGCCGTTCCTGCAGGTCGTGAAGAAGATTCAAGACCTGGGCCTGAACCGAAACGTCGAGAGCGGAGACGGGTTCGTCCGCCACGATCAACTCGGGCTCAACGCTCAAGGCGCGCGCGATGCTGATCCGCTGCCGCTGTCCCCCCGAGAACTCGTGCGGATACCGGCGGGCGTCCCCGGGATCGATGCCCACCAGCCGTAGCAGGCCCGCGACCCTTTCCCGGACGCCCTCGGGCGGAGCCAGACCATGGACGCCGAGAATTTCCCGCAACATCGCTCCCACAGTGAGTCGCGGATTGAGCGAGCCGAAGGGATCCTGAAACACGATCTGCACCCTGCGCCGGAAGCGCCGCAGCTCCGCGCGCGACAGGCCCGCCAGATCCCGACCCTCGAAGCGCACGGTTCCTCCCGTCGGTCTCTCCAGGCCCAGCAGCAGCCGGGCGATCGTGCTCTTCCCCGAGCCCGATTCACCCACCAGTCCCAGCGTCTCCCCTTTGAGGATCGCCAAGCAGACGCCATCGACCGCCGGGCCTCCCGCGGACGCGCGCCGCCCTCGCCTCCGGGACGGGTAGCGGCGAACGAGATCCCGGCACTCGAGCAGGGTCCCCGCGGAATCCGGCCCGTTCATCTCGCCCTCACGCCGCCCGGGACCCGCGGAACCGGGAGGCGCCGGTCCGGCTCCTCCACCAGCCAGCAGCGAGCGGTCCGCCGGGCCTCCCGCATGGGCGGCGGCTCGGCGGCGCACCGTGGCCAGGCGTGAGGACAACGCGGGTGGAACCGGCAACCGGACGGCCAGCGCGCCGGATGCGGCACGCCGCCGGGGATGACCGGAAGCGGGAGCCGGCGGACATCCGGGTCGGGGACCGCGGCCAGCAGACCCTCCGTATAGGGATGCAGCGGTCGATCGAACAGTCCCGATACCGGCCCCCGCTCCACGATCTGACCCGCATACATCACCACCACCCGATCGGCCACCTCCCCCACGACCCCCAGGTCGTGCGTGATCAGGAGGAGCGCCATGCCCGTCTCCCGCTGCAGGGAGGACAGCAACTCGAGGATCTGCTTCTGGATCGTGACGTCGAGCGCGGTGGTCGGTTCGTCCGCGATGAGAAGAGCGGGACGGCACGAGATCGCCATCGCGATCATGACGCGCTGCCGCATCCCGCCCGAGAGCTCGTGGGGATAGGCGCGCCGCCGCCGTTCGGGATCCGGGATTCCCACCCGCTCCAGGAGTTCGATGACCGCCCGGTCCAGAGCATCGCCCCGCGTACCGTGGTGCTCGCGAATCGTCTCGCCGACCTGATCGCCGATCCGCAGCACGGGATTCAGGCTCGTCATCGGCTCCTGGAACACCATGCCGATCTCTCCACCGCGCACTTCCCGCATGCGCGAGCGCGAGGCCCGCAGCAGTTCCTCACCGCGCAGCCGTATGCTGCCGCCGGCGATCCGACCGCGCGGCCGCGGCAGCAGGCCCACGATGGCTAGCGCCGTAAGCGACTTGCCGCTTCCCGACTCGCCGACCAGTCCCAGGGTCTCGCCGGGCCAGACCGCCAGGGACACACCGTCGACCGCCCGCGTCTCGCCTTCCTCCGTGTCCAGGTAGGCGCGAAGGTCCGTGACGCGCAGGAGGGCTTCGGCGTCCGCACGCTTCACCTCCGCCGGCTCCCGTGCCGCGGGCTGCGCGCTCATGCGGAAGATCTCGGGTCCAGCGCATCCCGGAGTCCGTCGCCGACCAGATTGAAGCTCATGACTGTCAATACGATCGCCAGTCCCGGGAACGCCGCCACCCACCAGGCCTGCAGCATGGCGTCGCGTCCGGACGCGACCATGTTGCCCCAGCTCGCCGTTGGCGGCTGAACTCCGAGACCCAGAAAGCTGAGCGCGGCCTCGGCGAGGATGGTGTTGCCGATCCCCAACGTGGCCGCCACGATCACGGGACTGAGGGCGTTGGGCAGCACGTGCCGCAGCAGGATCCGCCGATCCCGGAAGCCGAGCGCCCGCGCGGCGAGGACGAACTCGCGCTCCCGAATCGACAGGACCTCCCCTCTCACGATTCGAGAGGTACCCATCCAACCCGTGAGCCCGAGAACGATCGTGACCAGCGCGATGGAGGGCTGGAAGAATGCGACCACGGTGATCAGCAGCACCAGCCTCGGAAAGCTGAGAAGCAGGTCCACGAAGCGCATGGACAGGCTGTCCCACCAGCCCCGCTCGTAGCCCGCCACGGCGCCGACCAGCGTACCCAGACTGATCGCGATCAACACGGCGGAGAAGCCGATCGAAAGGCTGATCCGCGCTCCGTACAGGACGCGGCTCAGGACGTCCCGGCCGAACCGATCGGTCCCCATCGGATGGGACAGCGAAGGCGGCTGATAGCGCGTGGCCACGATGTCGCCCTGGGCATCCGGATCGTAGGGCGCCAGGTAGGGCGTCAACACAGCGCTCAGGCACAGGATCGACATGAGGCCCAGGCCCAGCACCGCCTGCCGGTGTCTCCGAAAGATTCTCCATGCCAGGTACCACTGGGAGCGCGGCTCGGTCCGCCCGTTCGTCCCCCCGGCGGAGGAGTTACCCAGTCTCCACACCACGGTCAGGCTTGCGATCAGGGAAGCCAGCGCCACCCATTCGTCGGGCGCCCCGCCGCCCACGGTGTGGGCGATGCGCGCTCGGCTCAAGATCGCGAGTCCAACCAGGCCGACCCAGGCCGCGAGCAGCCCGAGTCCGCGGAGACGCCCGCACGCGGCATCGCCGACTCCGGGCAGGATCCGATTCCAGCGGCGCCAGGCGGCGCGCGGACCGGGCTCACTCATGGCGAATCCTGGGATCCACCACCGCGTAGAGGAGATCGGCCATGAGGTTCCCGGCCAGCACCAGAACTCCGAACAGGAAGCTGGCGGCCATCACCACCGGGTAGTCCCGGGCGAAGATCGCGTTGTACAGGACGCGGCCCATCCCCGGCCATGAGAACACGACCTCTATCACCACCGCTCCACCGAACAGGATGGGGAGGAACAAGCCCAGCAGGCTCACCATCGGCAGGAGCGCGTTGCGAAGCGCGTGCTTGAGCACGACCCGGCGCTCCGGCAGTCCCTTGGCCCGCGCCGTCCGGATGTAGTCCTGGCCTATCACCTCCAGCATCGAGGAGCGCATGTATCTGGCCACCGCGGCGGCGGAGGCGATCCCGAGCGCGAAGGATGGGAGCACGAGATGTCGGGCCAGATCCACGAGCTTGCCGGACCAGCCCAGGGCGTCGTAGTCCAATCCGTGCATTCCGGAGATGGGAAGGCGGAGCGCGTCGGGCACCCACGGGGATGAGAACAGGAGGATCAGCATGATGGCGAGCCAGAAGCCCGGCACGGAATAGATGAACAGGGTGAGGAGGGTCAGGCCGTTGTCGAGCGCCGAGTACTGCCGGACGGCCTGTGCGATCCCGACGCCGCAACCCACAACGAAGATCAGAACCAGCGACACACCTCCCAGGATCAGGGTGGCGGGAAGCGCATCCGCGATGACCGAGGTGACCGGGCGGAACTGGCTGAAGCTGTACCCGAAGTCGCCGGTCAGGAAACTGGCCAACCAGCGCACGTACTGCTCGTACAGGGGCTGGTCCAGCCCCAGATTGTGCCGCATGCGCGCGATGACCTCGGGACTGACGTTCGGGTTGAAGTACGCCGAAGTCGGATCACCGGGCGCCAGATGGAGCAGGAAGAAGAGGAGCGTCACGATCCCGAGCAGCAGCGGAATCGCCTGCAGGAGGCGTCGCCCGGCGTAGCGGAACAGCGGTCGGACTCCCCGGAACGCCGCGCGGCCCGCTACGGCGCCCGCACGGGACCGTCCGGACGCCGCCACCACTCTCGAACCGTCGCCAGCTCACCGCGGGAATCGGGCCGCACCCCGTACAGGGCGGGGCCCAGCCCGACCGCGACGATGTCGAAGTACAGGTAGGTGTACGGCTGGTCTCGGGCGATCATCCGATGGTACCGGCGGTACAGACGTTCGCGCGTGTCCCGGTCCAGGGCCAGTGGAATCGAATCCAGGACGGCATCCAGAGCCGGATTGCAGTAGCCGGTGAACTGAAACGGCTGCTCCATCCGATCGCACGACCAGAGGTCTCGGTCGTCGAGATTCCAATCCTGCTCGAAGCCGAGAATCACCGCATCGAACGGCCGTTCGGGGCTCGTCACGACCGCGCCCAATGCGGCCGCCTCCCGGATAGCCGGCTGCGCCGCGATGCCCACCCGGGCCAGTTGCGACTGGATCATCACGGCCAGATCCTCGCGAACCGGGTTCTCGTTGGTGAGCAGATCAAAGCGAAACTCCACACCATCCTTGTCGCGGATACCGTCGCCGTCGCGATCCACCCAGCCGCGGCTCTCCAGAATCGCCCGGGCGGAGTCCGGCGCGTGGGGCAACGGCTTCCAGGCCGGATCGTGCGCCCAATGCCAGGGTCCCACCGGCCCCGAGGCCACGACGCCCAACCCGTTTCGAGCCGCCGCGACCAGGCCGTCGCGATCCAACGCCAGGGTGAGCGCCGTGCGAACGGCCGCGTCGGAGAACTCGCGTCGCCGCGAATTCCAGGCGATGAAAGTCACGCTGCGCGAGGGGTAGGTGACCACACGTGCCCCGGCGACGCCGCGAGCCCGGGCAATCTGGGAAGGGGGGATGTCCAGGTAGAGATCCACACCACCCGTCCGGAACTCCGAGAGCAGGGTGGATTCGTCCGGTACGACCCGGTATACCAACCGGTCCACGTAGGGTCGGCCACCCAGGGCCGCCGGAAACTCCGGATTCGCCTCGAAGATCCATGTGTCCGCGTTCCGACGCTCCACGAAGCGGAACGGCCCGTTGCCGGCCGGCTCCGACGTGCCAAACCGATGCCGGGGCAGCTGTTCCGGCGCCACGCCGGCCAGGATGTGCTCCGGTGCGATCGGGAGCTGAGTCCACGCGAACAGGTATCCGGCGTGCGGCCGGAGGCGGAAGCGCAACGTGGAATCGTCGACGACCTCCGCGCTCTTCCACAGGTCGAAGTAGCCGCGGTTCGGGTACGCGACCCGAGGATCCTTGGCCATCCGGAACGTGAACGCCACATCCCGAGCCGTGGTGGGCACCCCGTCCTGCCACCGCACATCGGTTCGCAAGTGAAACACGACCTCCGATCCCGCGTCGTCCGGTTCCCACGATTCCGCCAGGTACGGCCGGACGGTGAACGCCGAGTCGTACCGCACGAGCGTCATGAGCAGCGCGTGCTTCTGCAGCTGGGAAGTCACGTAGTCCGTCGAGACCAGCGGATTCAGGGTGGCGATCGGCTCCCGCCCGCCGATCACGACCGTGCCGCCGGCTGCCGGCGCGTCCGGAGTCGCGGCCGGGGAAGACTCGGCCGAGCTCGATCCCCGATCTGCGCAACCGCCCACCACGAGCCACGGACAGAGCACCGCCGCGCCGACCAGGATCGCCCTCAGGCGGTGGCCGCTCACTGTGTCTCGCCCCCGAGCGCCGACGGTCTCTTCCACCGCCAGCGAGGTAGGGTCACCAACTCACCGCGAGCGTCCATCCTCACGTCCTCCAGGTCCTCGCTAACTCCCGCCAGCTCGTCGTTCCAGAACAGAAGCGTCAGCGGTTGGTCCCGCCGAATGATCCGGGCGAACCGCTCCCATATCGCGGCGGCCGCGGCCGGATCCAGAGTCACCACTCCGAGATCCATCAGGCTGTCGGCCACGGGATTCGAGTACGAGCTTCGATTCGCGCTCCCCTCGATATCGATCTGGCGACTGTGGAATAGCGGCCGCGGATCGATCCTGAAGTTATCCAACACCCAGTTCGTGAGCACGGCATCGAATTCGCGGGCGCGGTGCAGCGACAGCACGGTCTGCCATTCGAGCAACCGTGGCACCGCTTCCACGCCCACCCCCGCAAGCTGGGACTGGATCACCTGGGCCAGATCGGCCAGCAGCGGATTCCTCTGGCTGGCCAGCAGCACGAAACGCAACCGCCGCCCGTCGCGCTCCCGGACCCCGTCGCCGTCTTCGTCGCGCCAGCCCAGCCGTTCCAGCAGAGCCGCCGCCGAATCAGGCGCGTAGGGAAGAGGATCGAGGTGGGGTGAGTAGGGATGCCAGGGCGGAATCACGCTGGCCGCCACGAATCCGTACCCGCGCAGCAGGGCCTCCACCAGGCCCCGCCGATCGATGGCCAGGGTCAGCGCTCGCCGTACACCGGGATCGTCGAACGGCTCACGGCGGCCGTTCCAGCCGATGTAGGTGAACTGGCGCCATGGGAAAGTGAGCAACCGGACGCCGGACGCCTCCTCCACGCGCCGGGCATCGGTCGCGGCCAGCGGGCCATCCACCTGAACGTCGCCTCTCAGGAACTCTGCCAGCAGGGTCGTGGGCTCGGGGACGATGCGGTAGACTACGCGCGCGATGCGGGCGGGCCCGCCCAGGCCCGCCGGGAACTCCCGCGTCCGCTCGAACGTGATCCGGCGGCCCACCTCCCAGTTCACGAACCGGTAGGGTCCGCTCCCCACCGGATTCCGGCTGAACGGATGGCGGAACAGCTCGCCGGGCGGCACGTCCTTCAACAGGTGCTCGGGTACGGGCGGCCAGAAGAAATCCTCCAGCGGCTGCGCGTGTGGGCTCGAGAAGCTGAACCGGACCCGCCGGGGGCCGAGGACTTCGACACTGCGCACATTGGCCAGATACGCCGCCGCGAGTGGGGAAGCCACGGCTGGATTCTTGGCGAGCCGGAAGGTGAACGCCACGTCTTCCGCGGTCACCGGCGCCCCGTCGTGCCAGCGAAGGTCGGGACGGAGCGTGAACACGACCTCGTTCGCGCTCAGCTCCCAGGATTCGGCGAGCCACGGTTCGATCCGGCCGGTGGAGTCGTAGACGACCAGCGGCGTGAACAGCAGGTAGTCCATGATCTCGTTGGCCATCTGGTCGGTGCTCACGAGCGGATTGAGCGTCTGGAGCTCGGAGGAGTAGCCGAGGACGAGAGGCCGGCCGAGCTCCCGTCCGCCCCCGGGACCACCCGCCCCATCGCCCCCACAGCCGGCCAGGACGGGACCCGCCCACACCAGCCCGGCCCACACCAGCCCCTGTCGGTCGAGATTCCTCCACCAGGCGGCCTTCCGGACGCAGCCCCTTCTCGTCGCCCCCATCACCGCCGCCACGTCCACTCGAAGCTACGGTAGCGGGACTCCAGGCGGCGCGCCTCCGCCAGCTCGCCGGAATCGGCCCGGGCGGGCTCCACCGGCAGCCCGAGCTCCCTTCGGAACCCATGGCTCAACGCCTCGATCAGCGTCTCCAGGCCCGGCAGCGGCGACAGAAGCTCGCTGAGACCGATGGAGGCGGATGGCGGGTGCCGGATCCCGGATGCCGGCGATCGGGCCGCATCCGAGGAAGCTCTCGGGTGACGGAATTCAGCGGTCAGCCTCTGCTGATCGACCAGCAACAGGGATCCATGCTGGAGAAGCGCTCCCCGATCGCGCCACTGCGCGCTCCCCACCAGCTTGCGCCCGCAGGCCAGGAGCTCGCCGGGCAGAGGATCGCGGAAGCAGGCGCTCGAGTCGGGCCGGGGGGAGCGCCCCGCCGGCAGTCTCGGGGCCCGGGACACCTCGACTCCCAACCCGGTCAGACCCCTCGCCAGCGCCGCGTTGATGCGCGCATAGGCGTTTCGAAGCTCTCCCCACAGCTCGGCTGGAGCCGTGACCGCATAGGTCAACTCGCGGTCGTGGTAGATGGCCCGGCCACCGGTGGGGCGCCGAACGATGTCCACAGCGTGCTGCCTCGCCCGCACGGGATCGAAAGCGGCGCGAGCGGCCTGGTTTCTGCCCAGCGAAAGGCAGGGAGGGTCCCATCGATAGAAGCGCACGGTGACGACCCCGTCGCGCCCGGCCTGCATCAGGGCCTCATCGACCGCCATGTTCCACGCGCCCGGAGCCGCTCCGTCGATCAGGAGGCGAATGCCTCGCGCCGCCGGCCGCCCACTGTCCGGCTGCGGGTCGCGAACGCGGCCCGCCTCCTTCAGGAGCGTGTCCCGTTCCTCCCGGAGAACGACCATCGCACATCCAGCTCGCGGCCGGCCCGGCCCTCATCGAGCCTGCGCAACGGAGTGTCGTGCGGCGCAGACGTCACGATCTCCGGCTGCTCTTCCGCCTCCCGCGAGATGGCCAGCATGGCATCGGCATAGCGGTCCAGCTCCTCTCGGGTCTCGGTCTCGGTCGGCTCCGTCATGAGCGCCTCCGGAACGTTGAGCGGAAAGTAGACGGTCGGCGCATGGAAGCCGTAGTCGAGGAGACGCTTGGCGATGTCCAGGGTCTTCACCCCGTACGCCTTCTTGAGGGGAGAGCCCGAGAACACCGATTCGTGCAGTCCCCGGCCGTAGGGCAACGGGTAGGTACCGGAGAGCCGGGCGCTGAGGTAGGCGTTGTTGAGAACCGCCGCGTCGGCCGTGTCCCGGATCCCCGACGCGCCCAGCATGCGGATGTACGTGTACGCCCGCACCAGAACGCCGAAGTTGCCGTAGAAGCCATGCAGCTTGCCGATGCTGTCCGGGTGATCCCATTCCAGCACGTAGTCCTCCCCATGGCGCTCCACGCGGGGCACCGGCAGGAAAGGTGACAGCCGTTCCACCACCCCCACCGGACCGGCCCCGGGACCCCCGCCCCCATGAGGCGTGCTGAATGTCTTGTGCAGGTTGATGTGAACGATGTCGTAGCCCATGTCGCCGGGACGGACCACGCCCATCAGCGCGTTCAGGTTGGCTCCGTCCATGTACATCAGTCCGCCCGCCTCATGCACGAGGCCCGCGATCTCCTCGACCTGCGTTTCGAATACGCCCAGAGTGTTGGGATTGGTCAGCATGAGACCCGCGGTCCGATCATCCAGCGCCTGACGGAGCGAGGCGAGATCCACCCGTCCGCCGTCGTCGGAGCGGATCTCCGCGACTTCGAACCCGGCCCGAGCCACGCTGGCGGGATTGGTTCCGTGCGCGGAGTCGGGGATCAGCATCACCCGCCTCCCGGGTTCTCCATTGGCCCTGTGGAAGGCGCGCATCAACAGCACTCCCGTCATCTCTCCCTGGGCTCCCGCCGCCGGCTGCAGGCTGACGGCATCCATCCCGACCACCTCACGCAGGGTCTCGGCCAGCTCGTACATCAGCCGTAAGGCTCCCTGGGCGCACTCGTGAGGGGTGAACGGGTGCAGACCCGCGAAGCCGTCCAGCCGCGCCGTCACCTCGTTCACTTTGGGGTTGTACTTCATCGTGCACGAACCCAGCGGATACATGGCTCGATCCACATGGTGGTTCTTCAAGGACAGCTCCGTGTAGTGGCGCACCACCTCATGCTCCGGGGCTTCCGGCAGGCGCGGCGCGTCCGACCGCAGTTGCTCGGGTGGAAGAAGAGCTTCCACCGGCTTCACGGGAACATCGGGCGACGGCGCCGTGGTGCCACGCCGGCCGGGGGTCGATTTCTCGAACACCGTCGGCGTCGTGTCGCCCTTGAACGGGAATCGGCTCACGCCCCACCCTCCCCCACGGACGCCGATTCAGAACTCATGCGAGTCGCCCGGCTTCAGGATCACCACTTCCGCCATTGTGCCGACGGCGCCGCGGAACGCCTCCGGATCCTGCCGGATGACGTCGAACGTATCGAAGTGGATCGGGATCACGACGGACGGACGGATCAGCTCCACGGCCCGGGCGGCGTCTTCCGGCCCCATCGTGAAGTTGTCGCCGATCGGCAACAGTGCCACATCCACCTGTCCCCGCAGCAACTCCATATCCCGGGTGAGCGCCGTGTCGCCGGCATGATAGATTCGCGTCCCGTCGATCGCGAACAGGATGCCGGCCGGGGAGGTGGTGTATCCCTCGGCCCCTTCACCCGCCACCTGGCCTCCGTGCAGCGCGACCGTCAGCTTGAGCCGCCCGAACGGGAACTCGAAGCCGCCGCCGATCGACAGCGGGTGGACGCTTTCGACGCCCTGCTTCTCCTGCGCGTAGCTCACGATCTCATACGTGCTCACCAGCATCGCGCCCGTTCGGCGAAGCAGGTCCCAGGCGTCGGCCACATGATCGAAATGTCCGTGGGTGAGCAGGATGTAATCCAGTCGATCTTCGAACTGCTCCGGGCCCACATCGGCCAGCGGGTTCTCGGCGAGATACGGATCGATCAACAGCCGAGTCCCGTCGCCGGCGAGCACCTCCGTGCACGAGTGTCCGTGAAATATCAACCTTCCCATGTCGCGCTCCTCCAGACCAGGACGTCGAATTCTCAGGCCGAGCTTGCCACCAGCTCCACCAGCCGGTCGATGTCCGCCCTGCGATGCTTTTCCGTGAAGGCCAGCAACAACCCATCGTCCGGCCCCGACTCCGGAAACCGGCGAAGGCTGACTCCCGCGAGCAGGCCCCGCTCGGTCCCGCGCGCCAGGACGTCCCGGCTGTCCCGCGGCGTCGCCACGGCGAACTCTCGGAAGAAGGGCACTCCGGGGTGCAAGGGCCGAACGCCCCGCTCCTCCAGGCGGTCCCTGGCGTAGTGGGCATTCTGCGCCGCCGTCTCGGCTACCTGCCGAAGACCCGTTCTTCCCATCAGAGCCAGGTAGATGGTGGCCGCCAGCGCGTTCAGACCCTGATTGGTGCAGATGTTGCTGGTCGCCTTTTCGCGACGGATCTGCTGCTCGCGCGTCTGCAACGTCAGCACGTAGCCGCGCCGGCCCTCCACATCGACCGTGGCTCCCACGATTCGGCCCGGCATCTTTCTCACGAACCGCGCCCGCGAGGCGAACAGGCCCACCACCGGCCCACCGAAGCTCGGTGCGTTGCCGAAGGCCTGTCCTTCCGCCGTCACGATGTCTGCGCCGCACTCACCGGGCGGGCGGACCAGCGACAGGGACATGGCGTCGGCCACCACCACCAGCAGCAGTGCTCCCGCCGCGTGAGCCGCCTCGGCCAGTGGCGGAAGCGTCTCGAGCAGACCGAAGAAATTGGGATTCTGCACCACCAGGCAAGCGGTGTCCTCATCCAGCGCCCGGGACGCCTCCGCCGCATCCACCACACCCCGGTCGGCCGCGGGCAATCTGTCGAGGCGGGCTTCCTGTCCCGTCAGATACGTCTCCACGACTTTCCGATAGTGGGGATGGAGAGAGGCGCTGAGCACGACCCGGGACCGCCGGGTCAACGCCATCGCCATGAGGACGGCTTCGGCGGTGGCCGACGCTCCGTCGTACATGGAAGCGTTCGCCACCTCCATGCCCGTCAGCTCGCACACCATCGTCTGAAACTCGTACACCGCCTGGAGGGTGCCCTGGCTCACCTCCGGCTGGTACGGCGTATAGGCGGTGTAGAATTCGCTTCGCCGGGTCAGGTGGTCCAGCGCCGCCGGAACGTGATGATCGTAGATCCCGGCCCCCGCGAAGCTCGTCAGCGAAGAGTTGAGCGCCGCATACTCGCGCAGCAGCCGCACCGCTTCCCATTCCGACAGCGGGTCCGGAAGAGCCAGCGGGCCGTCCAGGATCAGGCGGTCCGGTATATCCTCATACAGCTCTCGAACGCTCGACGCGCCGACCGCCTCCAGCATCGCGGCCACGTCCTCATCACTGTGCGGAATGAAAGCCATCCGTGGATCCAGGAGTGTCTCGAAATGAGGGCGGTCGCCGGCCTCCGCGCGGGCCGGGGTCCGTTGCCGGACCCCGGCGCCGGGGCGCCGGTTCCGCCCGCCGCCCGGCTAGTCCTCCTCGATCAGGCTCATATAGGCGGCCACGTCCAGCAGCTCATCCTGCTGCGATGGGTCGCTGGCCCTCAGCCTGATCATCCATCCGTCGCCGTACGGATCCGAGTTGACCAGGGCGGGGTCGTCGTCGAGCAGGGCATTGACCTCGAGGACCTCGCCCGCCAGCGGGCAGAAGAGCTCGGATACCGCCTTCACGGCCTCGATGGTCCCGAACACCTGCATCCTGTCGAAACGATCCCCGGGCGACGGAAGCTCGACGAACACCACGTCCCCGAGCTCCCCCTGCGCGTAGTCCGTGATTCCGATCAGGAACTCGTCTTCGACATCCGTGTCGCGCACGTATTCGTGCTCCTCCGTATACCGCAGATCACGTGGAATCTCCGACATCCTGCCCTCCGGCATCGCCTGGGTTCTCAGTGCCCCGGATCGGGTGCAGAGAATACCGGGCACGGAAGCGGGGCACAAGAAGCCTCAACGCCTTTTTCGCTCGATTCTTCGGGCTTCTTTCAGCCGACGGCGGGCCTGACGCGAGCTCTCACCGGGGAGCCGGACTTTCACCTCCACCCCACCCATCAGGACGAAACCCCGGACCCGGACCAGGGGCGCCCCGGGGTCGGTGGACAGACCGGGCGTGTTCCGCTCGAATCCGCCCATGATGGCGATGCCGTTCACCTCCGCGCGCACCCACGGCGGCAGCAGGATCTCGGCGCCGCCCATCAGGGATACGACGGTCACCTCCACCTCATCGGAGGCGAACTCGGCCTCGCGAAAGTCCAACGTCGCGCCACCCATCAGGGTGAGGACGGTCAGGCGCTCGGGAGGAACCCAGCTGCCGCTCCGCTCGGCGCCGCCCATCACCGAGATCACCAGGTCGTGCCGCTTCGCCGGCGTGGCCGAGCGCGGCGCCGCGCGAACCCCGGGGCGCCGTTCCGTATCCTCCGCCAGGACGGGCAGGCCGGCGGTCAGCGCGTCGAGCTCGGCCGGGAGCCGGGCGGTGTACACCCGGTCCAGCCGGCGTTCGAGCTCATCCAGGTCCAGGTGGTCCCGCGCGAAATGCGCGCACAGCTCTTCCGCCACACGCTCGCGCGCGGAGGCGGAGAGCGGCTCGGCAGGCAGATCCCCGTTCATCGTCAACTCCACCGCTGCTGGGGAAGGACAGTCTCCCTACACCCGGATCGCCGTAGTTCGGCCACCGCAGGTCCAGGTGATTCTCCGGCATGCTCCCCGCGCCGGCAAGCCGGCGGCCGAGGCTCCGGAATCTCTCCCTGCGGGGCCCAGCGCGCGGAAAGACGGCTCCGGGACTTGCCGGCGGCCGCTCCCCGGGTACCTTGATGGGTCGGTTCGTGCCCTAACGTGAACTATTCGAAAGGAGGTGATCCAGTGTCTGCTGGCAGTATACCCGGGGGTGGCTCGACACGGGCAGGCGATCGCCTCGCAAGGATGTCCTAGGGGGCCGTACTCGCTGCACACCGGCGTCGATGTGGGCGTGGCCGTCTCCTGAAGTCGGCCTGCGCGAGGCATCGCGTCGAGTCAGCTCCCGCCGAAGCGAACGGCCGCGGACCGGAACCGGTTCGCGGCCGTTCCTCTCTCCCTCCGCGCGGGCCGGCCCACCGGCCCACCCGCTCACCGGATCATCCGGCTCGTCCGTCGCATGTAGTCGAGCAACAGGTACTGACCCAACGTCAGCGTCGTGGTGAAGTACGCCTTGCCACGGCAGATGCTCGTCATCCTACGAACGAACGACACCAGGGCCGGATCTCGGGCCAGCATGAACGTGTTGATGGAAACGCCTTCACGCCGACAGGCGGCCACCTCCGTGTACGCGGCCTGCAGCACGCGACGATCCAGCCCCATCGAGTTCCTGTAGATCCGACCATCCGGCAGGGTGAGCGCACTTGGCTTGCCGTCGGTGATCATGACGATCTGCCTCATCTCCCGCTTTTCCGATCGAAGCAGCCGGCGCGCCAGAGCCAGTCCGGCCGCCGTGTTGGTGTGGTACGGCCCCACCCGCGCGCGGGCCAGCGCGGAGATCGGAATCTCCTCGGCGGAGTCGTGGAACAACACGCAACGGAGTGTGTCGCCCGGGAACTGCGTGCGAATGAGATGGGAAAGCGCCAGCGCGACGCGCTTGGCGGGAGTGAAACGATCCTCCCCGTACAGGATCATTGAATGGCTGCAATCGAGCATCAGCACAGTGGCGCAGCTGGACCGGTAGGCGGACTGATGGACCATCAGATCCCGGTAGTCCAGCTCCAGGGGCAAGCCCATCCCGCTGCGGGCGAACGAGCGTAACAGGGTGGCGGGCACATCCAGGTTCAGGGTATCGCCGAACCGGTAAGGCTTCGAGCTCGCTTCCGCCTCCACCCCGGTGGACACTTCCCTCGTCTCGTGCAGTCCGGCGCTCGCGCGGCCCCCGGCGCCGAGCAACTCCCGCAGGGCGCGGTAGCTGAGGAAGTCGATCGCCTTCTCCGTAAGATCGAACCGCACCGTACGGTGGGCCGAGGCCTGGGAGGCCGCGGCGTCGCCGGGGCCCGCCGGTTCCCCGCCCGAGGCCGTGGAGCGCAGATAGCCCTCGCGCTCGAGAGCCGCGACCACGTCGTCCAGCAGATCGGCCAGCCGCGCCAGGGCGTCCGCATCCGCCCCCTCGTCGCCCCGGAGCGCGGCGAGCATCCCAGGCGTCAGCTGGCCGCCATCCATCATGGCCTGCAGGATGGCCCGCCGAAGCGCATCCGCCGGCTCCGGGCCGGTCGGCCACGATTCATCGTCCGGCGGGAGAAAACCCGAACGCGGCCCTCGACGAACCTCGCCGAACCCGCTTCGCAACAGAAAATCCGACAGGCGATCGAGCAGATCCTGGAGGTTGAGCGCGTCGAGGAGACTCGCGCGGTATTTCTCGTATGTGACGTAAGGCATTCTGGCCACCCGGTTCGCCGACAGGTACACTGCATACACCGTCAGGACGCGGCCTCGCCGCCTCTCTTTTGTCGCCGGAGAGCAGTACGAGCGCCGGTCCCGCCGAAGCTGTCTTCTCTCATACAGGATGGAGCGGGCAACGTGCCAGCCGGTACGGACCGTGCCCTCCTCGAAAGCGGATGCGCCTGTTGTCGGGAGCTTCGAGTCGCGAGTTACAGTTCAGCAAGTACACGGGGGCCGGCAACGACTTCGTGATCGTTCGGGCCGAGGAGGTCGAGGGCGCGGATCCGGCGGCCGTGGCGCGTTTGGCCTGCCCGCGGGCCACCGGCGTCGGCGTCGACGGCCTGATCCTGCTACGCCCCCTCGCACCTCGGCGGATCCGGCTCCGCTTCTTCAACCCCGACGGGTCGGAGTTCCCGACCTGCGGGAACGGGAGCCGGTGCGCCGCTCTCTACGCCTTCGAGCGGAATCTCGCGGGAAGGGAGCGGCTGGAGTTGGTGACGGAGGACGGCGAGGTCGCGGCGAGTCTGGACGGATCGGAGGTGTCGCTCGAGTACCGCCTCGAGCCGCGAGTCGGGCCGGAGCTGAGCGTGACGGTGGAGGGAACCCGGCTCGCGGGACGTCTGGTGTTCCTGGGAACGCCCCATTTCGTGTTGCCGTTGGAAGCGATGCCCGAACAGGGGTTCGAGGACATCTGCCGGCCCATACGCCACCACCCGGCGCTCGGAGCCGCTGGCGTGAACGTGAACCTGGTCCAGCGGCTGGACGGCGGTTCGGCCCGCATTCGCACCTTCGAGCGCGGAGTGGAGGGCGAGACTCTCGCCTGCGGCAGCGGAGCCATGGCCGCGGCGGTCGCGCTGCGCGAGGCCGGTCTGTGCGGGCCGTCCCTGTCCGTGCAGACGCGGAGCGGCGCGTCCCTGCGGGTCCACCTCGAGGATTCCGCCCCGGAGGCGGGGCCCCGGCGGATCCATCTGACCGGGCCGGCTCGGCGGGTGTTCGACGGGAAGTTTCCCGTACGGATCCCGCCCCGCAGCACGTGAGCGGTCCCGAAGCCGTCTCCGCGGGGGAGGTGGTCGAGGCCCTTCTCTCGTGGTTCCGGAGCAGGGAGCGGGACGTCCCCTCACGAGGCGAGTCGGATCCGTACCGGATCTGGGTGATGGAAATCATGGCCCAGCAGACTCGGATCGGAACCGTGCGGGACCACTACGACCGATTCCTCGCACGGTTTCCGGACGTGGAGACGCTGGCCCGATCCGACCTGGATCAGGTTCTCAAGGCCTGGGAGGGGCTGGGCTATTACGCCAGAGCCCGCAACCTGCACCGCGCCGCGCGCGAGGTGGTCGCCGCCTATGGCGGCCGCCTGCCCCGGGAAGCCGAGCGACTCCGGCGGCTCCCAGGGATCGGACCGTATACGGCGGGCGCCATCTCGAGCCTCGCGTTCGGAAGGCCTGAACCGGCCGTGGATGGCAACACGCGCCGCGTCCTGTCGCGGTGCTTCGACCTGGAGCGGGCCTCGCCCGCGGAGTTGGAGACCGCCGCATGCCGGCTGATCGGGGCCCGACCCGAGCGGGCCGCCGAGATCAACCAGGCCTTGATGGATCTGGGGGGAGAGATCTGTCTCCCGGCGCGCCCCGCCTGTGTCCGCTGTCCGATCGGAACCGCTTGCCTGGCGCTCGCGCGTGACACCGTGGACCGGCGTCCCCCACGCCGCCTCCGCAGGGCCACACCTCATCAGGTAGTGAGTTTGGGTGTGGTGTGGCGCCGCGGCCGCGTGCTGGTGGCGCGGCGGCCCGAACACACCCTGCTGGGGGGGTTGTGGGAGTTTCCGGGCGGCAAGGTGGAGCCCGGGGAGACGCCCGCGGAGGCAGCCGTCCGGGAGCTTCGGGAGGAGATGAAGATCGAGATCCGGGTGCGGCGCCGTATCGCCACGGTCGATCACGCATACAGCCATTTTCGGGTGACGCTGCACGCCTATCACGCCGATCACGTGTCCGGGGAGCCACGCCCCGCCCGCGCCACGGCCTGGCTGTGGGCGGAGCCCGGACGCCTGGCGGAGCTAGCGTTTCCCGCCGCCAACCTGAGAATCCTCGAGCGGCTCCGGGCGGGGAGCTTCTCGGGGGGCTCGCCCCCGGATGGACTCTCGACCTCCCCCCGCTAGAGTCCCGATGCCAGAGGGCCCTCGAACGAGCCCCCGGGTCCGCGGCGGCTCCTGGGCCGGTGGCGGCGAAATCCCCCCGACTCCGTGCGGCTGATCCTCCGTTTGGCGTGCAGGCCCTCCAGCACCAGCTCACAGCCGGCCGCCAGCTCCGCCCGCGAGGCCGGCGTGGACAGCAGGTCGGAAGCCTCCACCAGGGGCACCAGCCCGGGCACGGTCTCGAATCCCTCCAGCAGAGCGTCCTCCCGGGCCGTGGGCGCGATCTGGAGCGCACCGCCGGAGTCGAAGTACTCGACGACGAGGGCCGCATCCTCCTCCTCGAAATGCTCGTCGAACGCTGCCGCGCAGGCATCCGCGATCAAGTCGCGGGCCACCCTGTCGGCGCCCTGGATCTCCCCCTCGTACTCCAGCTCGAGCTTTCCGGTGATGGATGGAAGCGCCGCGTAGAGATCGGCGATCCGCACGGTGGCCGGGAACTCGCCGAACGTGAGCGCTCTCCGTTCCGAGTTGGAGATCGCGTTCTCCAGCACCGTGATCGGCATCCGCTGACTCACCCCCGAGCGTTGATCCACCCGCTTGTCCTCCCGCGCGGCGAAGGCGATCCGCTCCACCAGCTCCCGCACGAACTCGGGTATCCGGACGTCGAGCCCCCGCTCGGTCCACGCCTCCTGGGAGGTGATCGCGAGGGCGGATTCGAGGCGTGCCGGATAGTGGGTGATGATCTCCGATCCGATTCGGTCCTTGAGTGGGCTGATGATCTTGCCTCGGGCGGTGTAGTCCTCAGGGTTCGCGGAGAACACGAGCTGCACGTCCAGGGGGAGCCGGACCGGAAAGCCCTTGATCTGCACATCCCCCTCCTGCATGACGTTGAACAGGGCAACCTGGATCTTGCCGGCCAGATCGGGGAGCTCGTTGACCGCGAAGATGCCGCGGTTGGCCCGAGGAAGAAGCCCGAAGTGGATGGTCAGCTCGTCGGACAGCTGGTGGCCGCCGCGCGCGGCCTTGATCGGATCCATATCGCCGACGATGTCGGCGATCGTCACGTCCGGGGTGGCCAGCTTCTCCACGTAGCGGGCTTCCCGCGGGATCCACTCGATCGGCGTCCCGTCCCCCTCGGCGTCGATCCGTTCGCGCGCGTACTTGCTGATCGGTTGGAAGGGGTCGTCGTTCACTTCCGAGCCCGCCACGGCCGGAATCTCCTCGTCGAGGAGGTCCACGAGCCCGCGGAGAATGCGGCTCTTGGCCTGGCCCCTCAGGCCCAGGAGGATGAAGTTGTGGCGCGAGAGGATCGCGTTGACGATCGCGGGCACGACCGTCTCATCGTATCCCACGATGCCGGGGAACAACGCCGCGCCGCCGCGCAGGCCGCGAATCACGTTCTCCCGGAGCTCCTGCTTCACCGAGCGGGCCCGGTAGCCCGATGCGGTGAGCGCACCCAGCGTGTCGGGTCGTTCCATCCCCTTCGCTCCCTATCGAAGCCCCGACGACGAGGCGGAGCTCAGCGCCGCTCCGCCCTCCCCACCGCATCTCTTACGGTACCGCGCCGCCGGCCGTTCCCGAAGCGATCCCCTCTGGAAGATCATGTCCCGTCTGCCTGAGATGTTCCAGATGAGCCAGGATCGAGAGCTCGGCGGGTTGGACCAACTCAGTCGGCAGCTCTCCGTACACCGAGCTCCGGATCTCGGCCAGCGTGCGCGCTCCTTCTTCCCGCACGGCACGCAGAATCTGACGATCCCGCAACCTGCGGTGCCGCCCGTACTCTTCGAGCTTGTCCACGGCATGCTTCACCGCCGGCCCGTGGCCGGGCAGAAGACGCTCCGGCCGGAGCGCGATCAGACGCGCCAGGCTGGCCAGGTACGAGCCCACCCTTCCATCCGGATGGACCACTACGCTAGTGCCGCGGCCCAGCACCAGATCGCCGGTGAGGATCCAGCGTCGCGGGAGCCACAGGTAGGCCAGATGATCCTTCGAGTGCCCCGGCGTACGGAGAGCGCGCAGCGTGCTCTCCCCTCCGTCCACGTCCACCACGTCCTGGTCGGCCAGCGCGAGGCCCGCCAGGCCCAGACGCTCAAGCGTCTCTCCCGAGGCCGCCACCGGGGCGCTCAACGCTTCGGCCGCCCGGCGGGCGCAGCCGGCATGATCGGGGTGCGCATGGGTGAGGCACACGGCCTTCACGCAGGCCCGCCGCCGCCTCACGGCTTCGACCAGTCGTTCCACCTGCCCCGGAAGCTCGGGACCGGGATCGACGAGCACCAGGCCGGACCGGCCCAACAGATACGAACAGGTCCCCTCGAGGGTGAGCGGGCCCGGGTTGGGGGCCACCAGGACCTCCAGATCCGGCGGTCCGGCCTCGGCCCTCCTGACATCCGGGGTCATTCGGCGCTTTCGTAACCGGGGTCGTCGGGCATCACCGGCCTCACCACCCCTTCCTGAATCGCCAGCCGGGCCAGGATGGGCACGACTTCGGAGACCGCCAAAGCCCGCATCGCCTCGTCAAGGTCCGGATACCCGTCCAGCATCTCCAGCGTCTTCCAGGTGGGCAGCAGCATGGGCAGCTCCCGGGCGCGAAACCGCGCAAGTCCTACGCGCGGGCTCACCCACAGATGGCCCGTATGTTCGGGGCTGAGCACGGGCTCGCCGCCCGCATGGCGCATCAGAAAGAAGCGGGTGTCGTAGCGGCGGGCGAGGAGCGCCGGAGTGATCCAGCGTGCCATGTAGATCACCTCCAGCCGTCGAAAGCAGAGGTCCAGCTCGCGCACGATCCGAGGAAGGTTGGCCTCGCCGCGCAGCAGACGCTCCCGCGCTTCCGATCGCACGGCGAGGGATGGCACCCGGTCCGCCGGGAGGATCCCGGTCTCCTCGAACAGTTCTCGAATCGCGGCCGCCAGGGCCGGGCGCTGCTCGGGGTGGTCCAAGGCCGGGAGCACCTCCTGCAGGGATTCCGCCCCATCCTCACGGTCGATCGCCCCGCCGGGGAAGACGAAGGCTCCGGCCGCAAACCGGGAGTTGGCCGGTCGGCGAAGCAGCAACACCTCGAACTCCCGCTGGGCCGGCCGAGCCAGCACCACCGTAGCCGCCGGACGGGGCGCCACCGGCACATCATCCGGACCGATGTGGCCGCGCTCGAACTCGGCCCGCTCGATCCGTTCCACCTCGCTCTCCGGCTCCCCGGGACCCGGATCGCCGTTCGTCGACTCGGGGAAGGTCACAGGAAACGCCGAGCGCCCGACACGAAGGCGGCCACCACCACCAGGACTCCGACGAGAACGAGGAGCACGACGGGCAGGAGCACCGCGGCGGTCGCCCGCCCCGCCGAGACCCGATGAACCTTGTGGATTCCGATCACCTGAAGCACCACCTGCCACACGAAACCCACCGGCGCGCCGAGAAAAGGCAGCAGTGCGAACACGGCCGGGCCATGCGAGTAGCAGACGACGCGGAACGTGGCGCCCGGACCGCGCCGCTCGGGAGCCAGCATGGCCACGAACCCATGCAGCAGAACCGACCACAGGAACAGACTCAGCAATGCCACGAACGGGCTGAGGAAGAAGCGGTAGAGCGTTCCGACCCCGTCCGGTCCGGCCCCGTCGCCGCCCAACAGGATGGCGGACGGGTCCGGCGTGACGCCGCTGGCTTCCCACCAGAAGCTGAAACCCGCTCCCGCGATCGCAGCCAGTAGATAGTAGAGCAGAGGCCGCGCCAGGGACGCTCCCGAGGCCACTCGCGGGAAGAAACGGGATGGCGCGAGCACGCTCTCCCGCCACGTCGCGATCAGATTGGCCGGGAAGTTCGTTCCCGGAGCCTCCCAGGCCGGCAGGTCCGCGGCCCCGCGCTCGGCCGGCTTGAGCGCAGTCTCGCACAGCGGGCAGCGATCCCTTCCACCGCTCACCTCGAAACCGCAGTGTGCGCACACGGGCACGGTTCTACTACCCCTTTCCATCGATTCGAATGCGGGCATCCACCGCAGCGCATCGCTCCGTCCGTGGAAACGCGAGAAACGGGTTGATGTCGAGCTCCCGAATCCTCGGATGCGAGCCCACCAACTGGCTGACCCGCTGGATCGTTTCACGAAGCGCGGCCAGATCGACGCCAATTTCTCCGCGCGTCCCTTCCAGCAGACAATAGCTTCGGAGAGACCGGATCATCCCGTCGGCGTCCACGTCGCTGACCGGTTGCACCCCAAAGGCCACATCGCCCAGCGCTTCCACATAGATCCCACCCAACCCGAACATCAGAAGCGGGCCGAAGTTGGGTTCCATGGTCATCCCCACGATCGTTTCCCTCCCATTCTCGAGAACTTCCTGAACGACAACCTCGTGAGCCCTGGTGGCGCCCGCACCCGCCTGTACAGCCGTGATGCGCTCGTACGCATCTCCCACCTCCGCCGCCGTCTCCAGCCCCACCAATACCGCTCCCGCTTCCGTCTTGTGAACGATCCGAGGTGACACGGCCTTCATGGCGACCGGACAGCCCAGCTCGGCGGCCTCGGCCACCGCGGCCGCACGGCTGCCGGCCACGGCGTACCGCGCCACCGGTATTCCGTAAGCCTCCAGAACGCGGAGAGCCTCGTCCAGCGCCAGCAGCCGCCGGCCGTCCCGCTCGCATGCATCCAGCAGTTCTTCCACGGCCGCGGCGTTCGCTTCGAACCTCGCAATGTTGCCCACCGGCCGCTCGAGCCAGCGGCGGTATCGATACTGGGCGGCCAGCGCACCCGCGGCCGATTCCGGAAAGATGTAGGTGGGAATACGGGCCTCATGCAGCTCCGCCCTCCCCTGGGGGAATCCCTCTCGCCCCATGAGGACGGCGAGCACGGGCTTGCGGCAACCCTCGGCCGCCGCCCGGATCGCGCGGGCCACCTCCAGCGCCTCGATCCCGAGCGGCGGGACGAAGGCCGCGATCACGGCGTCCACCTCCGAATCCCTCAGGACCACCTCCAGCGCCATCCGATACTCCTCCGCTCCCGCGCTCGCGATCATGTCGACGGGATTGGCGACGCTCGCCTCTTCGGGAAGCTGCGCCCGCAGCTTCCGCCGCGAGGCGTCCGACAGAGGAACCACCCGCAGGCCCCGCGCCTCACACGCGTCGGCGATGATGATTCCCGGTCCCCCGGCGTTGGTCACCACAGCAACCTTCGGACCCACTGGAAGGGGTGCGTTGCCAAACGCCATCGCGGCATCGAACAATTCCTTGACGGTATCCACCCGGATCACGCCGCACTGTCCGAATAGCGCATCCGTGGCCTCGTCCAGAGCCGCCAGCGCGCCGGTGTGGCTGGAAGCCGCCCGCGCCCCCGCCCCACTTCGTCCGGCCTTGACCACGATGATCGGCTTGCGCCGGGTCGTCTCCCGGGCGGTTCGGGTGAACCGCCTGGGGTCACCGAAGTTCTCCAGATACATGAGAATCACACCGACATCGTCGTCCTCGCGCCAGTACTCGAGCAGGTCGTTTCCCGACACATCCGCCTTGTTGCCGACAGAGACGAAATGGCTTACGCCGATCCCATACTCCGACGCGTAGTCGAGAATCGTGACTCCCATGGCACCCGACTGACTCATGAACGCGATGGGTCCCCGGGGTGGCGTGGTGGGCGCGAACGTCGCGTTCATCCGGACCTCCGGAGATGTGTTGATGATCCCCATGCAGTTGGGTCCCACCATGCGCATCCCGAAGCGCTCGACGGTTTCCCGCAGCCGGCTTTCCCGCTCCACCCCGGCACCACCCACCTCGCGGAAGCCGGCGCTGATCACCACGACCGCCCCTACGCCGGACTCGCCGCACTGGCTCACTACCTCGATGACCTTGTCCTTCGGCACCACGACCACCGCCAGATCCGGTGTTTCAGGGAGATCGGACACCGCGGCGTAGGAGCGGACCGAATGAACGGAAGAGGTTGTAGGGTTCACGGGGTAGACCGGACCCCGAAAGCCGGCCAGCAGAAGATTATCCAGAATCTCGTACCCGATCGAGCCCGGCTTTCGGCTGGCTCCGATGACCGCGATGGATCGCGGCTTCAGCAGAGCGTCGAGCATGCGTATCTTGCCGCGCGGATGGCCGCCCGATTCTCCATCTCGCGGCCCACCCTCTCCCACACCGGAGAAACGCGCGCATGAGTCAAGCGAGGTTGACGAGGGTCGTGGAGTTCCCGGCCGGGCACCGGTACTTCCGCCCGGAGTGGACCGAACAGGAAAACGCGGAGCGCTTCGGTAAATGCAGCGCGGCACCGGGCCACGGACACAACTATCGATGCGAGATCACGGTGGAGGGAGAGATCGCGCCCGAGACCGGGATGGTCATCGATCTGGTCCGGCTGGACGCGCTCCTCGCCCGATGGATCACCGAGCCGATGGACCACGCGTTTCTCAACGACCTGCCGGAGTTCGCGGCCGATTCTCTGGTGCCCACCTCCGAGAATCTGGCGCGGGTGATCTGGCGGCGGCTCGCACCGGTGCTTCCTTCCCGCTGCACACTGCGAGTGGTTCGCGTGTGCGAGGACAGTTCCCTGTGGGCCGAGTACCGCGGATCCTGACGGCACGCCGGAGCAGTCTGTTCAGTCCAGGAGCCGCAGCGGCATGACCAGGCACAGGTAATCCGCCTCACCCCCCGCAGGCGCGAACGTCGCCGCCCGCTCCGGCGCCTTGAAGCTGATCCGAACGTCTTCATCGGGCATGTAGCGCAGGACCTCCAGGAGATACGTCGCGTTGAAGCCGATCTCCATCTTCTCCCCCTCGTACTCGACCGTCAGCTCGTCCTCGGCTTCTCCCAGATCCGGCGTCTGGACCCGAAACCGCACGGCATTCTCGGTAAACTCCAGACGCACACGGTGTGTCTGGTCGCTCGCCACGACGGCCATTCTGCGCACGGCCGATTGGAACGCCTCCCGGTTGGCTACCGCCAGCTTGTCGTTGTCTCTCGGAATCACCTGCTCGAAGTTCGGATACGGTCCCTCGATCAGACGCGTGAACACGACCTTCCGAGCCGACCGGAAGCCGAGATGATTCTCGGAGTGCCCGATTTCCACTTCCTCCTCATCCCCGAACAGCCGCTCGATCTGTTGAAGCGCCTTCGGTGGCACGATCAGGTCGGTCTCCGGCGCGGATGGTTCGGCCACCTCCCGCTCCATCTTGGCCAGCCGATGGCCATTCGTGGCCACCATCACCATCCGGCCCTCGCGAAGCTGCCATAAGACCCCATTCAGGATGGGCCGGCTTTCCTCCGTTGAGGCGGCGAAGCTGGTCCGGGAGATGAGTTCCTTGAGCTCGGTCGCCGCCATGTTCCAACTGTTCGTGAAGTCGATCTCCGGAAACGCCGGGAACTCATCGATCGGAAGTCCGTACAGCTTGAACCGGCTCTTGCCGCACCGGATCTCCATCTGGTCCCCATCTCCCTCTACATGGACCGGCGCATCCGCAAGCTCCCGTGTGATCTCTACCAGCTTCTTGGCTGGAGCCGTACCCGCTCCCTGCTCGCCCACTTCCGCCACGACCGACACGGATACGGACAGATCGAGATCCGTGCCGCTCAGCTCGACATGGTCCTCATGGGCTCGCACGAGGATATTGGAGAGGACCGGAAGGGTCGTTCGGGTGGGTACCGCGGCGGCCACTCTCCCCAACGCTTCTCGCAGGCTCTCCCGGGTTATGGAGAATTTCATGGAACCTCCGGTCTGATGCTGAATGGGCTCACGCGTTCAGATGCTTTCTACGAGAACGTATGATATAGCTATCATCGTCGTAGTAGTAGGACCGGTGGAAAAGTGGAAAAGCCGGTCGGCTCGCTCCGGAATCCCGTCTGGCGTCTCGCTTGCGGCCAGCACAGGCGCCGGGGAGAACCTGGGGACAACCCGCCGCTTGTCAACCGATCGTGTACGGTCGGATGAGAGGACGTCGAGCGAATCCACCGCCTGCCCGCCGCAATCGACAGGTCGCCCACAACCTTCAAACTGTCCGTCTACGGGAACAACTCGCGCTGCAGGCGCCGCACGCGCATCCGGAAGGTGGAATCCCCGGCCATCTCGGCCTCCACCTTGTTCACGGAGTGAATGACCGTGGAGTGATCGCGACCACCGAATAGCTGTCCGATCTCGGAATACGGAAGGTCCAGGTTCGTCTTGATCAAGTACATGGCCACCTGACGTGGAATTGTCACGGAGCGTGTGCGGCGGTTGGACGTGAGCGCGTCGACGCTGACCGCCCACATCTCGGCCGTGCGCGACCGAATCTGCTCTGGAGTGGCCAGGATAGGCACTTCTTCCTCCAGCGCACGATCCGGTCCGATGGCGTCGCGCGCCAGATCGAGCGTGATCTCCCGTCGCGTGAGGGAGCTGAACGCCAGCAGCTTGATGAGGGCCCCCTCCAGCTGGCGTACCGAGTTGCGCCGATTGCGAGCGATGTACTCGATCACGTCATCGCCGATCTCAAGGCCGTCCTCGACGGCCTTGTTCCGCAGGATGGCGGCACGAGTCTCGAAGTCGGGCGGCTTGATATCCGTGACCAGTCCCCACTCGAACCGCGATACCAGGCGTTCCTGAAGCCCGGGTATCTCCTGTGGCGGCCGATCACTGGTGATCACGATCTGCTTATGGGCGTCGTAGAGGGAATTGAAGGTATGGAAGAACTCCTCCTGAGTGCCCTCCTTGTTGCCCAGGAAGTGGACGTCGTCGATGAGCAGGACATCGATCTGGCGATAGCGGCGCCGGAACTCCGCCGTGCGGCCGCTCTGGATGGCCGCGATCATCTCGTTGGTGAACTGTTCGGAGGTCAGGTACGCCACGCGGCTCGTCGGGGACCACGCCAGAATCGCATGGCCGATCCCATGCATCAGATGCGTCTTCCCGAGGCCGGTGTCTCCGTGGATGAACAGTGGGTTGTACGCCGCCGCGGGTGCGCTGGCCACACGTTGGCACGCCGCCGCCGCGAGCTGGTTGTTGGAGCCGACCACGAACCGCTCGAACGTATACCGTTCGTTGAGCTCGACGCCGAGTGGCGGCAGAGCGTCGGGGTGAGGCGTGGGGGGGGGCTCGCGCCCCTCGACGGTGGCGGGCACTTCGGTGACGCCGATCTCCGGGAACTCGAGCCGCTCATCGGCTCCGCGGTGCTCGAAGCACAGACGGAGGGACCGACCCAGCTGCCGTTCGGCCAGTTCGGCCAGGAGCGCGCCGTATTTGTCCTCGATCCATTCAACGGCGAACTTGGTGGGCGCAACTACCACGAGGGTATCGTCCGAGAGCGAGATCGCCTCGGTAGAGGACAGCCATGTTCGAAACGTCTGTTCGGGAAGGACGTTCCGGGCATCGCCGGTAATTCGAGACCAGACTTCGCTCGCCGTCAACTCCATGCGTCGACAGGTGTGAGTGTGGAGGCCAGACGGGGAGGTTGATTCTAGAGGCCGGATCGGAGGCTGTCAACGATCCGTCCGCGGAGACGGGAAATGGTCCCCTCACGTTGACACGCCCACCGGCTCCGTCTAAGATTTCCGGCTGGACATAAACGCCGGTTGAGCATGACGCGACGACTTCCGGCCGACACGGAGCACTCGTTCGATGCAGCCTACATACCGAAAACCGAGCGTTCGAAAGCGCATCAAGGATCACGGCTTCCGCGCCCGGATGAGCACACGTGCGGGCCGGAAAGTTCTCTCTCGCCGACGCCGGAAGGGTCGGCAGCGCCTGACGGTGAGCGACGAGAGATATCGCAAGCGACGGGGACGCTGAACGGTTGGATCACGCTCCCGTGCGGTGGAGGGAGCGGCTACCAAGGCGAGCCCGCGTCCGAAGCGGTCGAGAGATCCGAGCGGTGCTCCGGATGGGGCGGCGATTCCGCTGCGGTCCGGTCGATGCCTTCCTGTTGCCCTCGCCGCGGAATCATCCGAGGGTAGGCGTGGTCGTCCCTCGACACGGACACACGGCGGTGGAGCGAAACCGACTGAAGCGCCGTCTGCGTGAGATCGCGCGGCGTCACTGGCTCCCGCTCGCGCGTCGAGAAGGGTCGGCGAGCGATTTGGTCCTCCGTGCGTCGCCCGAGGCCTACGGTTCCTCCTTCGACTCCCTGCGGCAGGCTCTGATATCCGGTCTGGTTCGTCACCCTGCGGCTCGCGACTCCCAGGCGGCGGACGGCTGATGACGCGGTTGTTGGTCGGGCTCATTCGTATGTACCAGGCCGGGCTCTCTCCTCTCCTGCCTCCGAGTTGCCGCTATACCCCGAGCTGCTCCGAGTACGCGGTCACCGCGATTCGGCGCTTCGGGACGTTGCGGGGAAGCTGGCTCGCCCTCCGAAGGTTGGCCCGCTGCCATCCGCTGGGAGGGCGCGGCCTGGATCCGGTTCCCGGTCCGCCGAAGGGCCGGACCGAGGGGTCCGGCTGATGGAGCGGCGACTCCTGGTGGCGGCCGCGTTGATGATCGTCGCTGTCGTGCTCTCCAACCTGCTCTTCCCCCCGGCCCGGCCTGTCCCGGGTGGACCGGAGGTATCCGACAGCCTGCCGCCCCCGAGCGAGATCGGCAGGGCGCAGCAGGGCGGGGCGGCCACGGAAACAGTGGAGAGTCCCGGCACCACGGGGGCCGTCCGTGGAGGCGAGGCGGCCGTGGCGCCGCCCGGGGGTGGGGAGGGGCTGAGGGCCGAGGCGCCGGAGCGGTCCGCCGTCGAGCAAGGCGGCGATACGATCGAGGTTCGTGGGCCGCTGTGGCGATACCGCTTCACGACTCGAGGCGCGGCGCTGATCGGAGCCACGCTTCCCCACTACCTTTCCTACGCGCCGGGAGATTCGGCGGGAACGCACGTGGAGCTGGTGCGCCCGCGTGATCATCTGTTCGGATATCGGATCGCGGCGGGAGCGGACACGCTGGACCTCACGAATCGGGTGTTCGAGGCGAGCGCCTCGAGTGTGGACCTGGGAGACGATCCGGCGGCGGGGATCGCGGACTCGCTGACGTTCACGTATGGAGTCCCGGGGACGGAACTGAGGCTTAGGGTCGTATACCGCTTCCGCTCCGAGTCGTATCTCATGGAAGTGAGCGGCCGCCTGGAAGGCCTGGGAGACCGGGGTTACACAGTCCTGTCGAGTCTCGGCAGAGGGCTGCGGTCCAATGAGGCCAACCCGAAGGATGATCACGCCCATCTCTCCTACGCGGTGCGCGACCAGGCGGGAAAGATCGTCTCGGGAAAGCTGCAGGCGATACCGCCCGGGGAGCGGACGTCCGCCCCGGGAGGTCCGTTCGGGTGGGTGGCGGCCAAGAGCAAGTATTTCCTCATCGCCTACGTGACGCCGCCCGCCGGCCCGAGCTTCGGAGGATTGCTGATCAAGGGAAACGAGGAGGAGTACTCGGCCGACATGGAAATCGCGCTGCCTGTCCCGGCCGGAGATCCCTCGTTCGCGTTTCGAGCCTACATCGGCCCGCAGGATTTCGGCCGTCTCTCGACCGTCGGCCAGAACCTGCAGGACGTGAATCCGTATGGCTGGCGATGGCTCCGGCCGGTGATTCGACCGTTGGCGGGCTTGATCACGACCTTCCTCGTCTGGATGCACGAGACGTTGAATCTCGCATACGGCTGGGTGTTGATGCTGTTTGGGCTGCTCATGCGAGTGGTCCTGTTTCCGCTCTACCAGAAGTCCATGCGGGCCCAGCTGGCACAGCAGCAGGTCCAGCCGCTGATCAAGGACCTGCAGGCCAAGTACAAAGACGATCCACAGAAGCAGCAACAAGAGATGATGCGGCTGTACAAGGAGCACAAGATCAACCCGCTGGCCGGGTGTCTGCCCATGCTCATCCCGTATCCCGTACTGATCACGTTGTTCTTCGTATTCCAGAATACGATCGAGGTGCGTGGGGTGCCCTTCCTGTGGCTTCCGGATCTGTCGCTGGCCGACCCGCTGTACATCATCCCGGTCCTGATGGGACTGTCCATGTATCTGCTGACGTGGATCGGGCAGCGGGGGGTGGAGCCGAACCCTCAGATGAAGATGATGGGCTACGCCATGCCGATCGGACTGACGTTCCTATTCCTGAAGTTCCCGGCGGGCCTGAATCTCTACTACGCCACGAGCAACTTCGCCTCCCTGCCCCAGCAGCTGTATCTGGCGCGCGAGCGGAAGAAGGCCAAGAGCTGAGTCTCGGCTCCCGCTGTCCGGCGCGCAGCCTTCCGCGCGCGTCACCTCCGGAACGAGAACAGCAGCCCCACCACCCGTTCGTGCTCCCGGAAGAACTGCTCGGCGCGGGAGGGACCCGAACCGTACTCGAAGCCTACACGTACGTGCGGCCCGAGGCCGAGGCCCGTCTCCAGAGCGATGATCGGATCCCAGTCCAGTTCGTCCCAGGAGAAGATCTCCCCTGTCAGATAGGGGACCAGGAACCGGACCGACTGCGAGGATGGTGTCCACTCGAAGCCGGCGCGGGCGGACCCGCGCTCGAAATCTCTGGTGCTGCGCAGCAGATAGCCGGGCCCGCCGTACACGAGCAAGCCTGCAACGGGAGCGGCTTGCAACAGGAGCTCCACTCCCTCACGGCTGGTGGAGATGGGCCTCCGGCCCGTGCGCTGCAGGAACTCGTCGCCCAGGTGCGAGCTGACGTGATAGAGGGACGCGCGCGCGGCGAGACCACGGTATCGGGCCCGGAGTTGAAACGCCGCGCGGTAGTGGGCCTCGATGAACTCGTTCTGGCTGCCTTCCAGGTCGAATCGCGAGAAGACGCCGACGACGACGGCTCCCGCCAGCTCCCACGGGCCGCCGGGGTCGCGTCGGATCCAGAACGGGAGCCGGTCTCCCAGATCCGGAAGGGCGACGGTACGACTCGCCGTGTCGCGTGAGGTGTGCACGATGGCGATCCGCGTGAGAGGTTCCAGCGGGGAAGCCGAGGGCGTGCGAAAGGGATAACCCGCGGGATCACGCAGAGCCTCCGCCGCTGCGCTCTGGGCGAAGGCGGCGCTTCTGGAGACGCCGAACAGAAAAACGAGCGCGATCCCGGAGAGGAATCCGCGTGCGGCCCCGTGCTCGAGACTCAGATGCCTCTCCTTTCCACCGAACCGAGTGCGCACATGGAGAATCCGGGCTCTCCCGTCCAGTGGAGGGCGAGCCGGTATCGCCGGGGAGGCATGATACTGGACTCCCTTCATCCTGGCGATCCGCCGGTCCCGGAGCCGCGCCGCCTTCTATATTGAAGCCGTGTGCGAGGTGGAGCGTTCCTCGCGCAGGAGGTCCGGACCTCATGGAGGCGGGAAGATGGTCGATGACACGATAGTTGCGGTATCGACGGCCCCCGGCCGGGCCGGCGTGGCCCTTGTCCGGATCAGCGGCTCGGAGGTTCCGCGGATCTCGGAACGCCTCGGCCTGCCGCTCCTGGAGCCACGGCGCGCCACGCTCTGCCGCGTCCGGCATCCGGAAGACGGCCGGATCCTGGACGTGGCTCTCGCCACTCGATTCCGGGCACCGGCCTCCTATACGGGCCAGGACGTGCTGGAGATCACCTGCCACGGCGGCGCCCTGGTGCCGCAATCGATCGTCGATGCGGTGTGTGCGGCCGGAGGCCGTCCCGCGGGCCCGGGCGAGTTCACCCGCCGGGCTTTCCTGAACGGAAAGCTTGACCTCGTCCAGGCCGAAGCAACGTTGGATCTGGTGGACGCACGCAGTGAGGCTTTGCACCGAGCGTCCCTGTTCCAGTTGGAGGGAGCGCTGTCGGCGAGGATTCAAGCGCTGAGAGACCGGATGCTGGATCTGCTGGCCATGTTGAGCTACGCGATCGACTTCCCGGACGAGGATGAGGGCCCGGTGCCCCCGGAGAAGGTACGGGAGGCGGCCGCCCGACTGATCGAGGAGTTGGGGGAGCTGCTGCGCAACGCGCCGGAGGGGGAGCTGCTCAGGGAGGGGGCGCTCACCGTCATCGCGGGACGGCCGAACTCCGGTAAGTCCAGTTTATTCAATGCCTTACTGGGAGAATCGCGCGCCATCGTGACCGAGGAGCCCGGCACGACCCGGGATGCGGTGGAGGCCCTTCTGGCCGTGGAAGGCTACCCGTTTCGTCTGGTGGACACGGCGGGTCTACGGACGGAAGCGGGCCGGGTGGAGTCGCTCGGGATCGAGGTGGCCAGGCGGTATCTGGAGCGGGCCGATCTGGTCCTCTACTGTGCCGAGGCGGGGCGGGAGATGGGGGAGGACGAGCGCGTGTTTCTCTCCCGGCATCGGGCGGGTGGACGACGGGTGATCCTCGTGCGCACGAAGGTGGATCGGGTGAGAGGGTGGGCGATCTCGGACGACGGGCCGGTTCGGGGAGCGGGCGGCATATGGGTCTCCTCGATCCGCGGGACGGGCCTGGACGAGGTTCGGGCGCGATTGGTGGACGCGGCGTTCTCCGGTCTGCGCTCCGCAGAGCGTGAGGCGCCTTTCCTCACGCGGCGCCGGCAAATCCGCGCCGTGAAACAGGCACGACACGAGATTTGGGACTTTCTGGAGTCTGATTCGGCGGGGCTTCCGCCCGAGGTCTCGGCCACGCACGTGCAAGAAGCGGCCCGGTGTCTCGAGGAGCTCCTGGGAACGGTCGATGCGGAGGACGTCCTGGAGCGCGTGTTCACTCAGTTCTGCATCGGGAAGTGAGCGACGAGACACCGAGCACGGCCTCGGCCTCCCCAAGCCGGATCGGGACAGGGCGCGCTGGATCGCCCCATCCCGAAACGTCGAGCCCGCTGGCTCGACGACCCGCTTGACCCGTTGGCTCAGGCTGCGCGCTGACAGCGCGGACAGATATACGTCTTGCGACCGATCAAGTTAAATGATTCCAACGCGTTACGGCACCGAGGACAGGGCTCTCCCACCGATCGGTAGTTGATCAGCCAGCCGGGATCGGCGTGGGCGGCTTCCCAGTGCAGGGTGGCCCGGCGAAGCACGCGCTTGAGATAGCGGTGCACGCGATGAAGCTGCTCGGGCTTCATGTTTCCGATCCGCTCATCGGGCCGGTAGCCGGCCTGGAAGCAGATCTCGTCGGCGTACTCGTTGCCGATCCCCGCGATGATGGTCTGGTTCATGAGGAAGCCCTTCAACGAGGAGCGCGGATGGTGCTCGCTGAGTTCCACGAACCGCTCCGGCGTCAAGTCGTCGCTGAGGGGATCAATGCCGAGATTCTCGAGGGATCCGAGTCCCGTAAAATCCTCACCTTCAACGAGATGCACCGCACCGCCGATGCCAGAGCAACCATAGCGAAGCTCGCGACCCGCCGCGAATTGAAGGCGGATCTTCGTCTCCTCATCAGGGGGCGCCGTCTGGGACTCGAGCGTGATGGTCCCGTTCTCACCCATGTCGAACACGAGACTGTGCTCGGACCGGAATTTCAGCACCACGTACTTGCCGTGCCGCTGCACGGCGTCGATCGCATGTCCTTCAATATGTTCGTGCGCGTCGTCGGGCGCGACGGCCACCACCTCGGGATCTTCAATCAGCACCGTGGAGATGGTCTTTCCGGTCGTGTAACCGGCGAAACCGTCGATCATTCGCTCGACGTCAGGAAGCTCTATCATCAGGGCCCGCTCCTCCCCAGTGAACGTGAACGGTAGATGGAACTCGGTACACCGGAATGCCTGAGAAGTGCCCTGTGAGAGAAGCGCCGGGAGCCGCCGGCGAGATGTAGCTGAGGGCAGGGGCGGGTCCGCCGTCTCAGCTCAGGATGCGGAAATCCCGTGGAACCTCCCCGGCTGGAGCGATCTCGTGGATGGCCTCCACCCGGGCACCGGGCGGGCCCCGGCGCAGCCGGCGGCGGAATTCCTCGAGGCAGGCCGGTGAACCCTCGGCCTGCACCTCGACCGTCCCGTCGGGAAGGTTGCGGACGGTTCCGTGAACATCGAGCTGGCGGGCCACTCCTACCGCCCACCAGCGATAACCGACCCCCTGGACGCGGCCGCAGAGGCGAAAAGCGCGGCGTAAGGTCGGCCCCAATGGCTGCGGTGAATCCGGCGTATCGGACATTGACCCCGCGGGTGAACGTCGTCGATGAACCACCTGCCTCATGAGGTGGGCACCCTGTTCGCACGGCGCCCACAACGCGCTCACGCAGGCTTTTTCGGCAACCTGCTGCGAGGCGGGAGCAGGCGGCAAGTGGGATCTGGCTGGCCAGAGGCTTGTCGCAGCTCGATATTGAACTGCATGAAGGAATACGGAGTGGTGGTGATCGGAGGCGGACACGCCGGGTGCGAGGCCGCCAACGCGGCGGCGAGGCTGGGTACGCCGACCCTGCTGATCACGTCCTTCCTGGCGCGGGTGGGACAGATGTCCTGCAACCCGGCCATCGGCGGAATCGCCAAGGGCACCGTAGCCCGTGAGGTCGACGCCCTGGGAGGTCTGATGGGCCGTGCGGCGGATCGCACCACGTTGCATTTCCGCATGTTGAACCGCTCGAAAGGTCCGGCGGTGCGGGCCCCGAGAGCCCAGTGCGACCGGGGACTGTACGCGCGGGTCATCCGCTCGCTGCTGGAAGAGCAGGTAGGCTTGGCCCTCTACCAGGCCACGGTGCGGCGACTCCTGGTGGAGGGAGGTCGGGTGGTGGGGGTGGAGTGTGGGGATGGCAGCGTGTTTCGGGCGCGCCGCACCATCCTGACGGCCGGCACGTTCCTGCGGGGGCGGATTCGAATGGGAGTCGACCGCGCGATCGGAGCCGGCCGAGCCGGAGACGCCCCGGTGGTGGAGCTTCCGGAGCAGCTCGCGGAGCTCGGCCTGGTGAGTGAACGGTTCAAGACCGGTACGCCGCCGAGGGTGGATGGCCGCACCGTTGATTATTCGCGGCTGGAGAGGCAGGAAAGCGAGGATCCGGCGGGCAGGTTTTCTCACTGGGAACGGTCGAAGGGAGCGGGCCGGCGGCCCTGTTGGATGGTGCGCGCGGGGCCCGGGCTCAAGGAAATCGTGGCGGAGAATCTGTCGCGTTCGGCGCTGTACGGCGGCGCGATCGCCTCGCGCGGCCCCCGCTACTGTCCTTCGATCGAGGACAAGGTGGTGAAGTTTCCGGATGCCGATTCGCACCAGGTGTTTCTGGAGCCTGAGGGGTTGGAGACGCACGAGCTGTATGTGAACGGCCTGTCCACGTCGTTGCCGCCGGCGGTGCAGCGCACCTTCCTGGCGCGGATTCCGGGGCTTGAGGATGCCCGGATGACGCAGCCGGGATACGCGATCGAGTACGATTACTTTCCTCCGCGTCAGCTGACGGCGCGCCTGGAGCTCAAGTCCCTGCCCGGGCTCTATCTGGCCGGTCAGATCAACGGTACCACGGGCTACGAGGAGGCCGCGGGGCAGGGCGTCGTCGCGGGCATCAACGCGGGGCTGGACGCCCGGGGGCGCGAAGGCTGGACGCCCGGGCGGGATGAAGCGTATCTGGGGGTTCTGATCGACGATCTGATCACACGCGGCGTCGATGAGCCCTATCGACTGTTCACGTCGCGGGCCGAGTTCCGCCTCCTGCTTCGCCAGGATAACTGCCTGGAACGTTTGGGCCCCACGGCGACACGCCTGGGTGTGCTGACGGAACAGGAACGACGGTCGCTGGAGGAGCGGGCGGAGGCGCTGGAACGGGCCCGGCTGTGGGCCGAGCGGACGGCGGTGGAGCCGGAGACGGTGTCGGCCTACCTGGGCGCCCTGGGCAGCGCTCCGCTGAGGGGCCGGGAACGGCTGAGCCAGGTGCTGAAGCGGCCCGGGGTCAGCTTGAGCGAGTTGGTGGGTCCGGGTCGGCCGCTGGGGGCGCTGGACCTGGATCGGGATGCGCTCGCCACGGTGGAGATGGATATCAAGTATGCAGGGTACGTACAGCGCGATCTCGAGCGTGCCCGTGTCCTGGAGCGACGCGAGGCGACCCGCCTGCCGGACCGGATCCCGTATCTGAGGCTCGAGTCCCTCTCCGTCGAGGCCAGGCAGAAGCTGGACGAGGTTCGGCCGGGCACCCTCGGGCAGGCGGCGCGGATCCCGGGCGTTTCCCCGGCCGATCTGCAGAATCTTCTCGTGGAGCTGCGCAAGCTCGAAGTCCGGGATGCGGCCCGAGCCCCCGTTTCACGTGAAACGTGGGGCTAGCAGGTCGCCGGTCCACTAGGAGCGGGAGGCGAGCGCGCGAGCGATTCGCGCCTGCATGTCGGTAGCGACGGCGCGCGGGTCGGCCGCCTGTCGAATCGGCCGGCCCACCACGATGTAATCCGCCCCTCGGCGAAACGCTTCCTCCACATCCACGGTCCGCTTCTGGTCGTCCGAGTCGGGCGCGGCCCGGGGCCGGATCCCGGGTACCACGATGAGAATCGCTCGCCCGAGGGCCTCCCGCAGCGCCGGCACTTCCCGCCCGGAAGCGATCACCCCGTCACATCCGATGTGGGCCGCCCGGCGAGCTCGAGACACCACGAGGCGGTCGAGATCGGTGTGGAAGCCGAGATCTTCCATGTCGCGCTGATCGAGACTGGTCAGCGCGGTGACGGCCAGGATCTTGAGACTCTCGTCTCGTCCGCGGCACGCCGCCTCGAGGATCGCATCGTTCCCATGCACGGTGAGGAAGCTCAGCTGCCGACCGTGCAGTTGGCGCACCGCGGATTCGACGGTGTTGGGCACGTCGAACAGCTTGAGATCCACGAACACTTTCTTGCCGAGTCCGGCCAACCAGTCGGCCAGTTCGAAGTACCCCCCGGCCAGAAACAGCTGGAGCCCGAGCTTGTAGAATTGGATGGCATCTCCGAGCTGTTCCACCAGCTGGCGGGCCCGGGCCGGGCTCTCCACATCGAGAGCGACGATCAAGCGCTCTTGGGTCGGAATGGCGCCAGGATCCTTCATTTCAAAGCTCGTGTCCGAGGTCGCGGGTCATCCGATTCCGTCGTGTGGACGGAGCGATTCTAGGGGAGATGGGGTCGAGGAGCCACCCGCCGTGCGATCGGGAGGTGGCCCGATCCCGGTGTTTCACGTGAAACACCGACGTGGCCCCGGCCGGCGCACGGGTTTATATTCGGTCCGTTCGGCGCGCAGGGGCGAACCCCGGGAAAATTCCGCGACCCGCTGGTCGACGAGGCGGCCTGCCTGAACGCTGTATCTTCGGTCAGAGCAACGACTTATAGTTAGAATGCGGCGGAGGTCCTGATGGGCCGGGTCATCACGATCGCGAACCAGAAGGGTGGGGTGGGGAAGACGACGACGGCGATCAACCTGGGCGCGTCCCTGGCGATCGCCGAACGGCGTACCCTGGTGATCGATTGTGACCCGCAGGGCAACGCCACCAGCGGTTTCGGTATTCGGAAGGACGCGCGGGATCTGTCGGTGTACGACTGTCTGGTGGATGGTCACGCGCTGGAAGAGGCGGTGCGGGCGGAGGTGCACTTCCCCTTTCTGAGCGTGATCCCGGCCAGTCGGGATCTGGCCGGAGCGGAGCTGGAACTGATCGACCGGCCAAGCCGCGAACGGGTACTGCGACAGCGCTTGCACGATCTGCGCGACCGGTACGAGTACATCCTGATCGATTCTCCGCCCTCGTTGGGCTTGCTGACGCTCAATGCGCTGGTGGCGGCCGATACGGTTCTCATCCCCATCCAATGTGAGTTCTACGCGCTCGAGGGGTTGAGCCAGCTACTCAACACGGTGCGTCTTGTGCAGCGTAAGATCAACGAGGATCTCGAGATAGAGGGTGTGCTGCTCACGATGTACGATTCGAGGCTCAATCTTTCGAAGCAGGTCGTGGCGGAGGCTCGGGAGTACTTCGGGGGCAAGGTGTTCGAGACCATGATTCCGCGGAACATCCGGCTGGCCGAGGCTCCGAGCTTCGGCAAGCCGATCGCGTTGTATGATGTACTTTCAACCGGCGCCCGGGGCTACCTGAGCCTGGCCCGGGAGCTCATCGAGCGAGATGAAGGGGGGCGCAGCGGTGGCCAGAAATGATTCGCGGTTGGGCAGGGGTCTCGGGGCGCTTCTGGGAGAGTATCTCGAAGAGGAGGAAACGGGGGCGCCGGAGCAGGAAGTCTCCATTGCCCTGATCCGGGCCAATCCGCATCAGCCTCGTTCGGAGTTCTCCGACGCGAGCCTCGCGGAACTGTCGGAATCGATCCGGAAGAACGGTCTCCTGCAGCCTCTCGTCGTACGGCGTACGGAATCGGGCCTGGAACTGGTGGCGGGAGAACGGCGGTGGCGCGCCGTGAAGCGGTTGGGCTGGGAGACCGTGCCGGTCGTCGTGCGCACCGTGACCGACGACCAGATGCTTCTGCTGGCCCTCGTGGAGAACCTGCAGCGGGAGGACCTGTCTCCGCTGGAGGAGGCGCGCGGCTATCAGCGGCTGATCGAGGAGTACGGTTTCACCCAACGGCAGGTGGGAGAACACGTGGGCCGCGACCGGTCCACGGTCTCCAATTCCCTGCGCCTGCTGACGCTTCCGCGCGACGTGCAGGGCATGCTTCGGTCCGGCCAGTTGTCGGTCGGGCACGCCCGGGCCGTCCTCGGCCTGGAGAAAGCGGCCCAGCGAGTGCAGGTGGCCCGACGGATCGTGGCCAAGGGACTCTCGGTGCGCGAGACGGAGAGATTGATTCGTTCGCTTCGGGCTCCGCCGCACTCCCGCCGCGCGCGGCCTGTCGGGCGGGACGGGAAAGCGCCGGATCCGGTGGCGCGCCGGGCCGAACGGATCCTTGCGCGTGCGCTCGGTACACAGGTGCGCGTCCGACCTCGGAGGGGGGGTGGGGGGGAGATTGCTGTGGTCTACCACGATGGAGAGGATTTCGGACGCGTCTTCCGTCAGCTGGCCGGGGACGCCGCCGCGGAGCTTCTGGATTCGGTCTGAGCATGCGTGCGGGTCCCGGATGGAGGGTGCTGCTGTGGCGGCGAGGGAGCACGGAGTCGCGATCGTTCCGCCTGTCGTGGCCGGCGATCGCGCTCCTGGGCGGCCTCGCGTTCGGCCTGTGGGCGGGAGGTGGGGTGCTTCTGGGCCTCTACTGGGCGGAGCGCCGCGAGTCGGAGCGCGTGAGCGAGCTGGAAGCGCAGGTTGCGCGCCTGTCGCAGGAACGTGCCAGGGTGCGCCAGCTGGCTTCCCGGCTGGAGGAGATAGAGAGCGGCTACCGCAGGATCCAGGGTGCGCTGGGAAGCGAGCCGCGTGGCTCGGTCCGGCAGCTGCGGCTCCCATTGCCGGAGGGAGACAGAGATTCAGGCACCGGGAAACCGGTTGCGCAGTCCAATCCGTGGCGCCCCTCGGCGTGGCCGCTGGCCACTCGAGGCTTCGTGACCCGCCCCTTCAGCGATGAGGGAGAGACGCTGGCTCCGGCACACCGGGCGCTCGACATCGCCGTGCCGATCGGCTCGTACGTTCGCGCCAGCGGCGCCGGCGAGGTGATCGAAGCGCGGCGGGATTCGGTATACGGACTGTACGTCCGCATTGCGCACTCGGACGGCCTGACGACATTGTATGCGCACAACTCGTGGTTGTTCGTGATGCCTGGAGACACCGTGCAGAGACTGGAGGTGATCGCGCTGTCGGGCAACACGGGGCAGTCGACCGCTCCGCACCTCCATTTCGAAGTCGAGCGGGACGGCACCCCGGTCGATCCGCTGACGTTTGTGCCTCTTGGCAGGTAGCGGGAGGCGATTCAGAACAATCGAGGGTGAAAGATGGCCAAGGACAGTCGTGGCGAAGGGTTGCGAAGGGACCTCAGCGACGTGGTCTCGGTCGTGGGACCGGGCATGGAGATCGTGGGTGACGTGAAGAGCGACGGCACGATTCGCGTGGAGGGCCGAGTGGAAGGCTGCATTCGGGCTGCCAAGTCGGTCGTGATCGGCAAGGACGGCGTCGTTGCGGGGGATATCGAGACGCAGGATGTGGTGGTGGCCGGGGAGGTGACGGGGACCGTTACCGGCGAGAGCCGGGTGGAGCTCCAGGAGACGTGCCGAATCGAGGGGGACATCCGAAGTCGCCGCATCAAGCTCGACGAAGGGGGCAAGGTGGAGGGCCGCCTCCACATGGGTAGCGAGGCGTTCGCACCGACTCGACGCCCCGGCGGCGACGCCCCGAAGGCCTCCCAGGGGACCGAGGGATCGCCCACGCCATACCCGGTAGCGTCCAAGCCGGCGTGACCGCCGCGACTCCTGTCTCCTCGAGAAGCCAGCGCCGACGGGATGTCACACGGATCCGATGTCGATGCACCGGATGCCGCCAATCCGGCGCATGTTTCCACATGACGCAGACGCCAGGGTGCGCCGCCGCCCCCGGTTTTCCACAAGCCGCCCACATAGCGGGGCTGCCACCGCCTGGATCGCAGGCGTTCCATATTTATAGATGTCGTCCAATCCACTGTACGCACACTCCTCCGCACTCCACTCCAGGCCGCCGCCGCGCGTTGAGACGTGTCCGGACTCTCCTGCCGTTCCCGCCCGCGAGGTTCGCGGCCGGCCGAGACCGCCGTGCTGGCTGAGATCGGGCTGTTCATCCTCGGCCTCGTCCTCTTGACGACGGGTGCCGATGCACTGGTGCGCGGGGCCTCCCGGCTGGCCGCCCACTTCGGGATGAACCCGCTGGTGGTTGGTCTCACCGTGGTCGCGTTCGGGACCTCGGCTCCGGAGCTGGTGGTGAGCGGAGCGGCCGCTCTGCGGGAGCAACCGGGCCTCGCGGTCGGAAACGTGATGGGCTCCACGGTGGCCAACGTCGGGCTCATCGTGGGCCTCGGCGCCCTGGTGCGGCCCATCCGCGTCCAGACCCGACTGTTGGCCCTGGAGAGCCCGCTGCTGATCCTGGTGATGGCCACGGTCATACTGCTGTCGCTCAACGACGCCCTCGGTCGTTTGGACGGATTCTTTCTCGTGACCGGCTTCCTGATCTACCTGACCTTTCTCCTGCGCTGGGCCCATCGCGAAGGCAAGGGGCGAAACGCGGCCACTCGGGCCGACACCGGGGCGCAGCAGGAATCGACCAGCGAATCCTCGCCTTCGGTGGGAGCGGTGCGAGCGGAGGGGATCTCCTCGGGGAAGAGCTCGTGGACGGACTGGCTCCGGATCGCCCTCGGCCTGGGCGCTCTCCTCGTGGGCGCCGACTGGCTGCTGGACTCCGCGGTGGTGATCGCGCGACACTTTCACGTTCCGGAGGCGGTCATCGGCGCCACTCTCGTGGCGGTCGGCACGTCTCTTCCGGAACTCGCCTCGACGGTCGCGGCCGCGGCCCGGCGGCTCGGCGACATCGCGATCGGCAACATCATCGGCTCCAACGTGTTCAACTTGGGCCTGGTGCTTGGAAGCGCCTCGTTGCTCAAGCCGCTCCACCTGCCGCCGGAAACCGTGATTCGGCAGGTTCTTCCGGCGCTGTTCTTCTCCCTGTTGCTCATCCCGCTGGCCTTGACCGGCCGGCGCGTGAACCGGCGGGAAGGCGCGCTGCTGCTGGTGCTCTACGCCGGGTTCATCCGCTGGATGCTATGAAGCTTCCCGGGGTCCTGTCGCGATCTTCCGGCTCACGCCCGCCTGGCGGCAAAGCGATACCATAAAGCGTATACGGAACGGGGCCAGACCACTTGTAAAGCAATTCCGTAAAGCTTACGTTGGATGTGGAGATGCGAACCCCCGGGCGGGAGGGCGCGCCGTGGCCGATTCGGTCAAGCTGAGCAGCAAACACCAGATCGTGGTTCCCAAGGCCGCCAGGGAGGCTCTGGGGTTGCGGGCCGGGGACCGTCTTCTGGTGTCCATCCGAGCGGACGGGGTGGTGGAGCTCGAAAAGCAGCCGCCGGATCTGGAAGACAGGCTGGAAGGCGCGCTGCACGACGTCGTCACCCGGGCCGATGACTGGCCGGAGATTGAGGATGCCTAGCAGGCCGGCGAACGACCTCGCCCGGCGGTCCGGGGCCTCACGGTTCGCCGCGTGACGCAGTCGGCGCGCCTGCTGGCGAAGCTCTCCGGTGCCGGCCGGATCCACGTGGATGCCAGAGTGTTCGCCCACCACCTGCGGGCCGACCCCCGCTACCTGGAGCTCACTCGAGCGCTGTTCGGCAGCCTCCGCAGCGGTCGGCTGGCCGCTCAGTCCTCCGCCGTGCTGCTGTATCAGCTTCTCGCCGAAGTGTATCGCCACTCAGAGACCGTTCGAGCCGCGGAGATCGCCAGAATTCTCTCCGTACACCGGGGCTTGGAGCTGGTCCCGGTCACCCCGGAGATCGCCGCTCAGGCGGCACAGGTACGGGCCCAGCTGGGCGGGCGTCCCGAGCGGGCCCTGCAGATCGCCACCGGTCTGCTGACCGGAGCGGAGATCTATCTGACAGAAGGGTCCGGGCTGCGCCGGATCGCCGGGATGACCGTCGTCAACCTGGAGGACATCGGGCCGCGGCCGTGAGATGTGGGGCAGGGGTGGGGGTCAGTCCCGCTTGCGTCGGATCGCGCGGAGGTAGTCCCGGTTGAGCCAGGCGATGTAGTCTACGCTGATCTCCTTGGGGCACGCGTTCTGGCAGGCTCCGTGATTCGTGCAGCTTCCGAACTCTTCGTCGTCCATCTGGCGGATCATGCCGATCACCCGGTCCACGCGCTCCGGCTGGCCCTGCGGAAGCACGCTGAGGTGGGCGACCTTGGCAGCGGTGAACAGCATGGCCGAGGCGTTCGGACAGACCGCCACACAGGCTCCGCAACCGATGCACGCCGCCGCATCGAAAGCGAAATCGGCATCCCCTTTCGGGACCGGGACCGAGTTCGCCTCCGGAGCGCTTCCGGTGCGGACGGAGATGTAGCCGCCCGCCTGAATGATCCGGTCGAAGGCGCTCCGATCCACCACCAGGTCCTTGATCACCGGGAACGCGGTGGCGCGCCACGGCTCGATCCACAGCTCGTCGCCGTCGGAAAAGCTCCGCATATGGAGCTGACAGGTCGCCGTGCCCGCCTGCGGGCCGTGCGCCCGACCGTTGATCACCAGGCCGCAGGAGCCGCAGATCCCCTCCCGGCAATCGTGCTCGAACGCGATCGGTTCCCGCCCGGCCAGAATCAGGCCCTCGTTCACCACATCGAGCATCTCGAGGAACGACATGTCGGGGCTCACGTCCGCCGCCTCGTACCGCTCGAACCCGCCAGGCCGCGCCGGGCCTGCCTGCCGCCACACGTGGAGGATCAGGTCCATCGCATCACCGTCATCCGGGTGTGCCTTTCCTCGTCCGCCGGAGCGTGGTATGGGCGGCCGCCGCTCACTTGTAGCTCCGTTGGGTGGGGGGTACGTGTTCGAAGGCGAGCGGCTCCCGGTGTTCGATAGGCTCGTTGCCGGGCCCCGTGAACTCCCACACGCTGACATGGGAGTAGCGAGCATCGTCGCGCTGTGCCTCGCCTTCGCGGGTCTGGTGCTCCTCGCGGAAATGGGCGCCGCAGGATTCCTCTCGCGCCAGCGCGTCGCGGCACAGGAGCTCGCCGAGCTCCAGGAAATCCGCCACCCGACCGGCTCTCTCGAGCGTCTGATTGAGGCTCTCGGCTTCGCCCACCACCCGCGCGTTCTCCCAGAACTCGGCCCGCAGCTCCGGGATTCTCTCCAACGCCCTCCGAAGACCGGCCGCGTTGCGGGACATGCCTCCATCCTCCCACAGAATCTGGCCCAGCTCCCGGTGGATCGAGTCCACCGTCCGCGTTCCGCGAAGCGCCAGCAGCCTGCGGGTTCGCTCCGACACTTCCTCTTCCACCTTGCGGACCTCCGGATGATCCGCCGCCACGGCCGGGAGCTCGGTGCGGGCCAGGTAGTCCCCGATCGTGTACGGGACGACGAAATAGCCGTCGGCCAGCCCCTGCATCAGCGCGCTCGCGCCCAGCCGGTTGGCCCCGTGATCGGAGAAGTTGGCCTCGCCCACCACGTGGAGGCCGGGCAACGTGCTCATGAGGTTGTAGTCCACCCACAGGCCGCCCATCACGTAATGGGGCGCCGGATAGATCCGCATCGGGACCGTGTAGGGGTCCTCTCCCGTGATCCGCTCGTACATCTGAAACAGGTTGTCGTAGCGTCCGGCGATCTCCGCCCGGCCCAGTCGCCGGATCGCGTCGGAGAAATCCAGGTACACGCCACGGCCGGTCGGCCCCACCCCGAGCCCCCGGTCGCACATCTCCTTGGCCCGCCGTGAGGCGACGTCGCGCGGAACCAGGTTGCCGAAGCTTGGATACATGCGCTCCAGGTAGTAGTCCCGCTCGGCCTCCGGGATCTCGTTGGGCGGCCGCCCATCCCCGGCCTTGCGGGGCACCCAGATGCGGCCGTCGTTCCGCAGCGATTCGCTCATCAGGGTGAGCTTGGACTGGTGCTCTCCGCTCTGGGGGATACAGGTGGGGTGAATCTGGGTGTAGCACGGGTTGGCGAAGCCCGCGCCCCGCCGGTAGGCTCGCCAGATGGCCGTGGCGTTGGATTTTCGCGCGTTGGTCGAGAGGTAGAAGACATTGGCGTACCCTCCCGTGCCCAGGATGACCGCGTCGGCCAGATGCGATTCTATGTCTCCCGTGAGCAAGTCCCGGGTGACGATGCCGCGGGCCTTCCCGTCCACCACGATGACGTCGAGCATCTCTCGGTGCGGGTGCATGCGCACGGTCCCGGCGGCCACCTGCCGCTCGAGAGCTTGATAGACGCCCAGCAGAAGCTGTTGGCCGGTCTGACCCCGTGCGTAGAAGGTTCGGGAGACCTGCGCTCCGCCGAACGAGCGATTGGCCAGGTAACCGCTGTACTCACGGGCGAACGGAACGCCCTGGGCCACGCACTGGTCGATGATGTTGACGCTGATCTGCGCCAGACGGTAAACGTTGGCCTCCCGGGCCCGAAAGTCGCCACCCTTGACCGTGTCGTAGAACAGCCGCCAGACGCTGTCGCCGTCGTTCTGGTAGTTCTTGGCCGCGTTGATCCCGCCCTGGGCCGCGATGCTGTGCGCCCGCCGCGGGCTGTCATGGTAGCAGAAGCAATCGACTTGATATCCCAGCTCGCCCAGGGTGGCCGTCGCTGAGCCTCCCGCCAGACCGGAGCCGACCACGATGATCCGATGCTTCCGCTTGTTGGCCGGATTGACCAGCTTCATCTCAACGCGATGCCGATCCCACTTCTCCTGGATCGGACCGGACGGGACTCTTGAGTTCAGCTCCATCGGCGGCCCCTTCGACTCTCCCGGGCTCACCTGAGCCAGCCCGCCAGCACCGCGGTCGGAAAAGAGATGTTCCCGACGGCGATCGTCAGCGCCAGGACCGCCGCCAGCGGACGGCGATACCGATTGTACCGTGGCTGATTGAGCCCGAGAGTCTGCATGCCGCTCCAGACGCCGTGGTAGATGTGGAACCCGAGCACCACCATGAACAGGATGTAGATGGCGGAGATCTGCCAAACTTCGAAGCCGGCGATGAAGTTGTGGTATACATCGCCCGGGACGAAGTCGGGGTGCGCGTTCCCCCACGTGAAGTTCATCAGATGGAAGATCACGAACAGGAAGATGATGACGCCCCCCCACCTCATCGTTCGGGAGGCGTAGCTGAGCTCTTCGTGGGGCGTTGTATGATATCGTTCGTCCCGCGCTGCGCGGCTGCGCCGGGTGAGCTGCAGGGCGGCGAAGATATGAGCTCCCACGGAGACCAGCAGCACCACCCGGGCAATCCACAAGAGCCCCCCGTGCGGCAGCAGGGGGGTGCCCGCTTCCCGCAGCCACTCAGCGTAGTGGTTATACGCCTGCGGGCCCAGGTACACCTTCAGGTTTCCGAGCATGTGGCCGATGAGGAACAGCAGAAGAACGACGCCGGTGATGGCCATCACCGCTTTCTGCCCCACCGTCGTCCTGTAGAGCGACATCGCCCGTCGCATCATCCCATCCGCGTTGACGCCATATGTGGGCGGCGAATCTTACGGGGGGTGCCCGGATAGTTCAAGAGTCGCCTCCACCCGGCGCTCCCGCTCCCCCCGCCCCGACGGAGCGGAGGCCGTCGGCGGCCGGATGCAGTCATCGACGGCGGCCGCCCTCCCCCGGACTCGGCTGCTGCGAAGGGTCCGCATCACAGAGCCTCCGGAACAGGAGCCCCGAGGGGATCTTGGGCGCGAAATAGGTGGTCTTGGGGGGTAAGCGCCCACCCGCGGCCGCGACGGCCCGCACGTCCGCCACGGGCAGCGGCGGGAGGAGGAAGACCGCACCGTCGGGGCCGGCGGACCGGATGGCCCGTTCGGGATCGCGATGGTAGGAGAGAAAACCCTCGCGGGCCGCGCGGTCGGCGCTGGTGTGCAGAATGCCGTTCAGGATGAGCCGGTCGAACAGGACGCTGGCGACACGTCGCTCCGGCTCGCCGATCGCGGCCCGGCGGAGCGCCTCGGCGCGCGGCGTCAGCCGAAGGGCCGGAGCGTCGGGGCGGACCACGGCCAGCAGGCCGCGAGCCCGGGCCGCCTCCGTGGCGGCATCCCGCCCCGCCGTGCCGTCCGTCCGCCAGGAATCGGGATGGAGCTCGAAACAGTCCGACAACGCGCCGTTCCATGAGCCTCCCGGCGGCCGGATCCGAAGCGATCGGTGAGTGGGGAACACGAGCAGCCCCGGATCGGCCTCGCTCGTGATGCACGCGAGGACTGATCGAGCCGGCTCGGATCCGCCCAGCGCTCGAGCGGCGGCCAGCGCCGTCTCGTAGCGGTGGTGCCCGTCAGCGATCAGGAGAGGTGCGGCCCCGGCCCGCCGGCACAGGTCCGAGGCCAGCCGGCCCTCCTCGAGGCGACGGAGCTCATGCGCCACGCCGTCGTCCGTGCGCGCTTCGAACAGCGGCTCGCCCTGCTGCTCCGCTTCGGACAGGGCGGTCAGAAGCGCCCCCTGCGGGTCCGCCGCCAGCAGGAAGACAGAAGACAGTTGCGCCCGGCAGGCCAGCGTCAGCGCGAGCCGGTCCTCGAGTGGTCCCCGATGCGTCCGCTCGTGCGGCAGCACGCCTCCTTGCCCGAGCGGGACCAGGCGCAGCGCCGCAAACACCGAGCGGCGCTCCACGTGTAGGGCTGGCCGGGAAGGATCCCCGGGGACCGGGAAGCTCTGCCGGTACAGGAAGATCGCCGGGCGCGGCTTCTCGACCAGAACGCCCGAGCGCAGCCACTCCGTGAACCGCCGGCCGGCTGTCTGGTAACGTCCGGGCGCCGGGCCCTCGGGAAGCACGAGATGGACCGCGTTATAGGCACTCCGTGCCCGGAGGTCCGCGGCGAGCTCTCGATCGATCACATCGTAGGGAGGAGCGAGCAGGGTCTGCGGGTCGCCGGCCCCGGCGGCGTATCGAACGGCCTGAAACGGGCTCAGGTTGGGCAACAGCGCCTCCAGGACTCGAACATACGATCAGGCGGGTACTCGGTCCGGGTGCGGCGATGTCATTGACCCGACCCCCGGATCGGAACCTCCCGCCTCGGGGGGAGCAAGTTCTCGCCGTACGGTCCGCCCCGGCAAGCCGACTCTCGCCGGAGTCGCCGATTGGCCGCTATGTTTCGCCCACACTTTTGCCGTGTCCGCCGGCCGCGGCTGGCGGGACCACCCTCGCCCGGAGTGCCGTGAACATGATCGCTGTTTCCGTTCCGATGTGCCGCTCGTCCTCCTCCCGGTCCGTCCGTTCGCCCCGCGCGGTCGGCTGGCGTCGCCTGCCGGCCTTGGCGTTCGTGGTGGGTTTCGGTGCCGGGCAGGGCGCCCCGGCCCGGATCGCCGCCCAGGCCACCGGGACGGACAACCGCGGCACCGCCCGGGTCGCCGCCCGGGCCGTGCCTTCTCCCGAATCCTACCTCGGGTTCCAGGTCGGAGCGGACCGAAAGCTCGCCGATTGGAATGAAGTCACGGGCTATCTGAGCGCTCTCGCGCAGTCGTCCGACCGGGTGCGGTTCGATACACTGGGTTCCACGACGCTCGGCCGCCCCTTCATCCTCCTCACGATCTCCGATCCGGACAATCTGGCTCGCCTGGAACAGTTGTGGGAGGTGCAATCCAAGCTGGCCGACCCCCGGCGGATCCGAGACGCGGAAGAGCGCGAACGGCTGATTCGCCAGGGTCGGACGGTGGTGCTGATCACCAGCTCCATCCACTCCACGGAGGTGGGTGGCACGCAGGTTCCGATGCGGATCGCCTATCGCCTGGCTTCGGAGAGCACCCCGGACATCCGATCCATCCTCGACAACACCATCGTCCTCCTGATCCCATCGCTCAACCCCGACGGGGTGCAGCTGGTGGTGGACTGGTACGAGAGCACTCTCGGGAAGCCCTGGGAAGGCGCCTCACCCCCGTTCCTCTATCACCACTACGTGGGCCATGACAACAACCGCGACTGGTACGCTTTCACGCAGGTGGAGACGCGGCTGGCCATCCGGGCGCATAACACGTGGCACCCGGAGATCGTACACGACATCCATCAGCAGGGACAATGGGGGAGCCGGCTGTTCGTGCCCCCGTGGATCGACCCCTACGAGCCCAATGTCGACCCGAGCCTGACGGCCGCGATCAATGCGCTGGGCACCGACGTGGCATGGGCGCTGCAGCGACAGGGGAAGATGGGTGTCGTGGTCGATGCCACGTACGATGCGTGGACACCCGCCCGGGCGTACCAGCACTATCACGGAGGGGTGAGAATCCTCACGGAGACCGCCAGCGCCAATCTGGCCTCGCCCATCGTGGTGCCGTTCGACAGCCTGCGACAGGGTCGGGGCTTCCACGCCCGGAAGCGTTCATGGAACTTCCCCCAACCGTGGCCGGGTGGCGAGTGGCATCTGTCGGACATCGTCGACTACATGGAAGCGGGGGCGTTTGCGCTGCTGAACCACGCGGCCCGCAACCGCGAAGCCTGGCTGCGGAACTTCGTGGCCATCGGCGAGCGCGCGGTGGCGGGATGGGACCGGTGGCCGGAAGCGTGGGTGATTCCCGCCGGGCAGGAGGAGCGTGACGGCCTCCCGGAGCTGATCCGGATTCTGCGGACGGGAGCTGTGGAGATCGGGAAGAGCGAGGCGGCCTTCCGGGCCGGTGGCCGAGAGTTCGGGGCCGGAAGCTATGTGGTCCGAATGCACCAGCCGTACGCTTCGTTCGCCCAGGCGCTCCTCGAGGTCCAACACTACCCGGATCTGAGGGAGTACCCGGGCGGGCCCCTTCGACGGCCCTACGACGTGACCGCGCAGACGCTGCCGCTTCTGCTGGGAGTGGAGGCGGTGCCGCTCCGGGAGCCGCTGACGGTCGCCACGCGCCCTGTGCGCGAACCTCCCCCGCTTCATCGCGTGGCCCCGGGACTCAGCGGCTCCAACACGGTGAGAGTGGGCCTCTACCAGCCATGGGCTCCCTCCATGGACGAAGGCTGGACGCGCTGGATCTTCGACCAGTACCGGGTGCCGTACGAGACCGTGCACAACGCGGACATCCGGGAGGGGGGCCTGATCGGGCGCTTCACAGCCATCGTGCTCGCTTCCTCGAGCCCCACGGTGCTGCGCGACGGCCGAAAGGCCGGAACGATTCCGGAGCGCTACGCCGGTGGCCTCGGCGAGGACGGTGCGGTGGCGCTGCGCGAGTTCGTTCAGGCTGGCGGGACGCTGGTCGCGCTGGACCAGGCCTCCCTGTACGCGATCGAGGCGCTCGACCTCCCCCTTCGAAACCTCCTGGCGGATGTCGAGCGCGACGAGTTCTACGCACCCGGCTCGCTGGTCCGGCTGGAGCTGGACCCCTCGAGCCGGATCGCCGCGACCATGCCGGCCGCCACGGCCGCCTGGTTGCGGGGTGGGATCGCGTTTCAGATCAGCGCGCCCGCCGCGAAGGGTCAAGCCGAGACGCCGTCCGGCCAGGACACCCCGAGCCGCGGGCACCGCGTGAGCCCGAACAGCGTGCAGGTGGTCGGCCGCTATGGCCGGGATCCCGTCCTGTTGAGCGGCTGGCTCCAGGGCTCCGGGAGGATCGCCGGGAAACCGGCGCTGGTGGAGGTGCGGGTCGGCAAAGGACGCGTCGTGCTGTTCGGCTTTCGGCCGCAGTACCGGGCCCAATCGGTGGCCACCTATCCGCTGCTGTTCGAGGCGCTGAAGGAGTAGGCGCCGCTCGCCGGGGGTGCGGCCGGATCCCCCGGCTCACGGCGACTCCGGCCGCTCGCTCCGAAGGAGCGCCTCCAGTTCCTCCGCTGGCAGCGGGCGACTGAAGTAGAACCCCTGCAGGATATCGCAGCCGCGCGAGACGAGAAATCGGAGCTGCTCCTCGGTCTCCACGCCCTCCCCGACCACGGTGAGCCCCAGGCCGTGACCCATCCCGATGATCGCGGTGGCGAGGGCGGCGTCCGCGGGGTTTCCCGGGATGTCCCGGACGAACACGCGATCGATCTTGAGGGTGTGGAAGGGGAAGCGCTTGAGGTACCCGAGGGCCGAATAGCCCTTGCCGAAGTCGTCGAGCGAGAGGTGCACCCCCAGCTCGCTCAGACCACCCAGGGCCTCGACCGTGGCCGGGTCGTCTTCGATCAGCAGGGTCTCCGTGATTTCGAGGCCCAGCCTGTCCGGAGGGAGGCCCGATTGCTCCAGCACGCGCGACACGAGGTCCACGGGTCGGCCCTCCAGGAACTGCCGGTAGGAGATGTTGACCTCGATGCGGGGGGCGCCGGCCAGGTCCGCCCACCGCTTGGCCCGCTCGCACGCGGTTCGAAGGACCCACTCGCCGATGGGCAGAATCAGGCCCGTCTCCTCCGCCACGGGGATGAAGCGCATGGGAGGGACCGCGCCCAGATCCGGGTTCGTCCACCGCAGGAGCGCCTCGACGGCCACGATCGTGCGCGATTCGGCCTCGATGAGCGGCTGATAATGGAGAGTGACCTCGCCGCGCTCCACGGCGTGGCGGAGGCGTGACTCGAGGCTCAATCGGCGCTCGAGCCGCTCGTTCATCTCGGGCTTGAAGAATCGGTATCGGTTCCCTCCCTCCGCCTTGGCCCGGTACAGCGCCGTGTCCGCCTCGCGGAAGAGCACGTGGGGATCTTCCTCCCGTTGGCCAAACAGGCGGATCCCGATGCTCAGCGTGAGGGTGAACTCGTGCCCTTCCCGAGCGAAGGGGGTCTCGAAGGCGGCGAGGATGTGCTCGGAGATGGCCTCGACCGAATCGCTCGTGCCGAGGTCGGTGAGGATGATCAGGAACTGGTCGCCGCCCAGTCGTGCCACGGTGTCGCTCTGGCGGACGCTCGCGGAGAGCCGCTCCGCCACGCCCTCAAGGACCGCGTCCCCGGTGGCGTGGCCCAGGGAATCGTTGACGAGCTGGAAGTTGTCCAGGTCGATGAACAGGAGCGCGCCGTTCCGCCCCGATTGGCGAGACCGGATGACGGCCCGCTGCAGGCGGTCCAGAGCCAGCACCCGGTTCGGAAGGCCGGTCAGCTCGTCGTAGTTGGCCTGCCGGAGGAGCCGGGCCTCGGCTTCCTTCCGGGCGGTGATGTCATGGGCGGTCCTTGCGAAATGCGTGATGCGGCCCTCCGCGTCGTGGACCGGCGAGATGGTGGCATCGATCCAGTAGCAGTGTCCGTCCTTGGCCCGGTTCTGGAGTTCGCCGCGCCACGTCTCTCCGCGGGTGATCGTCTCCCACAGCTCCTCGTACCGTTGCTCGGGCATGTTGCGAGACTGGAGAAAGCGCGGATTCCTTCCGATCGCTTCCTCCGCGGCGTAGCCGCTCATCTCCGTGAAGCGGGGATTCACATACTCGATGACGCCCTCGACGTCCGTGATCAACACGGAGGCGATGCTTTGGTCCACCGTGCGCCGGAGCTTGCGCGCGGTTTCTTCCGCGGCGATGCGTTCGGTGATGTCCCGGGAGTTGACTACCAGGTGGCAGGAGCCGTCTGGCAGCCGGTGCGCGCTGCCCACGGACTCGAGCAACCGCCAGGAGCCACCGGCGTGCCGCAGGCGGAACGTCTCCTGGAATACCGACCCGGGGCTTGCCAGAGCTCCCCGCACGGCCGTCTGCACCTTCTCGCCGTCCTCCGGGTGGATGAGCTCGAAAGGACTCCGTCCCAGCCGATCTTCCACCGGGAACCCCACGACCCGCTCGAACGAGGGACTGTGAAACACGACACGCGCCTCTTCATCCAGCACGGTGAGGATGTCGAGCGCGTTGTCCACGTAGGATCGAAGGCGCGCCTCGCTCTCGCGGAGCTCCGTTTCGGCCCGCTTGCGCTGCGTAATGTCCCGCACGTAGGCCCAGACGAATCCCTCCCCCTCGCGCTCCAGGTAGTTCGTCGTGATCTCGACCGGAAACACGCGTCCGTCCCGGGTCCGGTGACGGGATTCGAATGTGCTGGAACCCGCCTCCGAGATGGCCCGCCAGCGCTCCGGCCACTGGTCTCCGGGGAAGTCCGGGTCGATCTCCGGGACCGACATCGACAGGAGATCTTCTCGGGAGTAGCCCAGTGAGCGGCACGCCGCCTGGTTCGCGTAGGAGATCCGGCCGTCCTTCTTCACCCAGTAGATCGGATCCGCAGCGTGATCGAGCGCGAACTGCGTGAGCTGGAGCCCGCTCTCCGCTCTCTTCCGTTCCGTCACGTCTCGTGCGATGACGAGCGCTTCACCCTCGCCGCAGGGCGACAGCCGGTACTCGCGGTGAAGCACGTCATCGCCAGCGGACAGGACGAGCTCGCGCGACTGCGTTCTACCAGTCTGGAGCGTCCGGCGTAGAGCCTTCATGGCGATCTCGGCAAGCTCGGCCGGCAACACATCGGTCAAACGCTTCCCGACCAATTCGTCGGGAGGGATGTAGTAGGGGAAATCCTCTCCGGGCGGCCAGTACTCCAGAAACCTGCCGTCCGCGTCCAGGCGGAGGATCAGGTCAGGAATCGCGGACAGCAACGCCCGGTTCCTCGCATCGCTCTCGGCCAGCGTCCGCTCCGCCCGCTTCGCCTCGGTGATGTCGCGCACGATGCTGACGGTCTCGTCGGGACCCGAGCGGACGATCCGCGCCTCGTAGAGCCGCTCTTCTCCGGCCACCTCCAGGGTGTACTCGATCGTCTGGACCTGGCCGGTCTCCAGCGCCCGCTCCGTGGCCCGGAGGCTCTTCTCCACCACGTCCGCGGGAAACATGTCGCGAATGTTGCGTCCCAGGACCTCCTCGGGCGGCAGGTAGGCCGGGAAGTCCTTGGGGGGGCGGCAGTCAAGAACCACGCCATCACGATTCCTGCGGAAGATGAGATCCGGGACCGCATCCAGGAGTGCCCGGGCCTGGTGCATGGCCTGGCGAAAGGTCGCTTCCACCCGCTTGCGTGCGCAGAGGTGGGTCCACTCCCGGAACGCCCGCGAGACGATGTGCGGCATCTCGCGAAACGCCGCCTCGGACTTGAGGACGTAATCCAGGGCTCCGGCTCGCATGGCGTCGACCGCCGCCTGCGCCCTCCCGTGGCTCGTCAGAATGACGACCGGCCGCTCGGGCTGTTCTCCATGGCCCGGAAGAAGTTCCAGGACCTTGCCATCGGGCAGAACCCAGTCCGCCAATATGAGATCGGGTGCGGAATCGCTGAGATGGTCCCGTGCCGCTCCGAGGCTGGTCGCGACCGTGAGCTCTATCCCGCTGCCGTGCGTATCGAACGCCCGGCGAATCCGCTCGACATGAGCTTCCTCGTCCTCGACCAGCAACACGCGTAGACAGTGGTCGCTCATCCGGCCACCGATTCTGCGGGCGGCAATTCCGGACGAGCGTATCTCAGAGCTGGCGCGGTGCTTGAAAATCCAACCATGGCTCAGGTGCACCCGGACGAGCGAGGAACGGGAGCGTGGGAGCTGCGATCACCGAGATCTCCCCACGCTCCCTACGAGTGAGTTTGGTCTTGGCGCGTCCACCGGCAGACCGGGAAACGTTCGACCTGCCGTTCAATGTTGCCCTCGGCAGTCCACCGCCGCGCCCACAAGGGCATGAAAAGGGGGTTGGGCGCCCGACGGCCGGCCATCGGGTGGCGGTCGTCGTCCCGCGCCACCCTCGATCGGTTCGCTATACGCTGTCCTCCGGGAACGTCTCGAGCACCTCCTGGACCTTGTTGAGGAAGAAGGCGGCCATCGCCCCGTCCACGACCCGGTGATCGTAGCTCAGCCCGAAGTAAGACATGTGGCGGATCCCGGTTGCGTCGTTGCCCATCTCGTCGCGTACCACAACGGGCCGCTTCTCGATCACGCCGGTGCCGAGGATGGCCACCTGCGGCTGGTTGATGATCGGGGTGCCGAACAGATTTCCGAACACCCCGACGTTGGTGATCGTGAACGTGCCGCCCTGAATGTCGTCGAAGTCGAGCGTCCTGGAACGGGCCTTCTCGGCCAGGGCGTTGGCGCCCTCGGCCAGCCCCATGAGGCTGAGCTTGTCGGCGTTCTTGAGCACGGGGACGATGAGCTCCTTGCCATCGTTGACGGACACGGCGATCCCGAGGTTGATGTCCCCGTGGTACACGATCCGGGTTCCGTCCACGGACGCGTTGAGGATCGGATACTCGAGCAGGCCCTCGATCACGGCCTTCATGATGAACGGACCGTAGGTGAGCTTCACGCCCTGCTCGGCGAACCTGGGCTTCATGTCTCGGCGCAGCCGCACCACGCGCTCGAAATCGATCTCCGTCACGGAGGTGACGTGCGCCGATATGCGCTGGGACATGAGCATGTGCTCCATCGTCCGCAGGCGGACCCGGTTCATCTCCTCCACCCGGTCGTGCTCGCGTACTGGAAGCCTGGGTATGCGGATGTCCAGGGTCGCGCCATGGATCGGAACCCGCAGCACTCCGGGCTCGGCGGGTTCGGCTACCGCCTCGGACGCCGGGCCGGCGGCCTCCGGCCGAGCCTCGACCGCCTGTCCCTTCTCCAGGTAGGCCAGGATGTCATCGCGCGTCACCCGGCCGGCGATCCCCGTTCCCTGAAGCTGGGCTATGTCGATCCCGTGCTCGGCGGCGATCTTTCGGACGAGCGGAGTGGAGCGCGTCTGGAGCCGCTCCTCCCGGCTGGCCATCCCGGTCCTCTCACCTGGGCTCACGGACTCTGCCGATCCAGAGGATGCCGCCGCCGGAACCTCCGCGGCGGCTACCGCTTCGGCCTCTGCGCCCGCGGTTGCGTCCCCGGCTCCCGCCGGGCTCGGCTCGGTCCCGATGCCGCCCGGCACGGCCTCGGCCACTCCGGTCGCCGCGGCCTCGCTTCCAGCTCCGGCCGGAACGGCTTCCGGTGCCCTGTCCACCGTCTCCGCGCCCTCCGGCTCCGGGGCCGACGGGGAAGTCACCGCGGACGCCTCGGTGTCGATCCGAGCCACCACCGTGTTCACTTCGACCGTCTCCCCTTCCTGCACGAGGATCTCGGCCAGGACGCCGCTGGCCGGCGCGGGGATGTCGGCATCGACCTTATCCGTGGAGATCTCGAACAGGTCTTCATCTCGCTCGACGGTCTCGCCCGGTTTCCGCAACCACTTCGTCAGAGTGCCTTCGGCGATCGACTCTCCCATCTGCGGCATGATGACATCCACTTTGGACATGGCGCTCGTTCCTCGTCGTTTCAGTATGGGCGGACCCCGGGGGACCGCCGGTTCCGTCAGTAGGCCAGCAGCTCCCGGGCCGTCGCTACGATGTCCTCGGGCTGGGGCAGGTACGCGTCCTCCAGCGGAGGCGAGTACGGTACAGGCGTTTCGAGAGCGGTCACTCGCCGAACGGGCGCGTCCAGCCACTCGAACGCCTCCTCGCAGATCCGTGCCGTGATCTCACCGGCGAAGCCGCCGAAGCCCGGCGCTTCGTGTACCACGAGGGCCCGGTGCGTTCTTCGCACGCTTCCGACGATGGCCTCCGTGTCCAGCGGCCGCAGCGACCGCAGATCCAGCACCTCGATCTCCACGCCATCTTCGGCCGCGAGGGTTTCCGCCGCCTGTTGGGAGGCGTGGACCATCGCACCGTACGTGATCACGGTAAGATCGGCTCCCGGCCGGTGGGTCCGCGCCACGCCCAGCGGCGGCACGGTCTCCTCGGCGGCGGGAAGCCGATCCTTCAGCCGCCGGTAGAGATACTTGTGCTCCATGTAGAGCACGGGATCCGGGTCGCGGATCGCGGCCAGGAGCAGGCCTTTCGCGTCCCGCACCGTCGCCGGCATCACCATCTTCAATCCCGGAACGTTCGCGAAGTAGGACTCCACGGACTGGGAATGGAAGGGCCCGGCGCGTGCTCCGGCTCCGGTAGGTCCTCGGATGACCAGCGAAGCTCCTACGCCGGTTCGGTAGCGGAGCTTGGCGGCGAAGTTAACGATGATATCGAACGCCGGCGAGATGAAGTCCATGAACTGCATCTCGACGATGGGCCGCAGCCCCATCTGTGCGGCTCCGATAGCGGCGCCCACGATCGCGGACTCGCTGATCGGCGTATCGATGACCCGGTCGGGCCCGAACTCCTCGAGAAAGCCTTCGGTGATCTTGAAGGCGCCCCCATACACGCCGATGTCCTCTCCCAGGATGAAGACCGAATCGTCCGCCTTCATCTCCTCCCACATCGCCTGCCGAATCGCCTCCAGATAGGTGATCTCCGCCCCCCTGTCCCCGTGGTGAGGAACAGATCGCCCGACGGAGATCCGGCTGCTTCGCGACACTCCCATGGGCCGAACATACCGGGCGCCGACTGAGAGTACAACGTCGCAACCCTTTCCGGTTCTCCCTCCGGCTCCGCGCTTTACGTAGAGGTAAAGGGGAGGGCGACCACGCGAACGCACGCTGCGGCATCCGGCGCCGCGCTCACGAGCGCCTCCGGCGCGATGGAGTTGCGCACGTAACCGAGCGCGATGGGTCCGAAGCGGGGTGAGAGCGCGGCGGTGGTGACATGCCCCACGGCACGGCCCTCGAAGTATACGCGGTCTCCCGGACGAGGTGGGGCGGTTGAGTGCTCGGAATAATCGAGGCCGCGGAGAAGGCGGTTCACGTGGCCTCGGTAATGCAGCCGGGCCACCACCTCCTGGCCCGTGTAGCAGCCCTTGGTGTAGCTGATGGCCCTCTCCTCCTGTCCCGTCTCCTGCGGAAGGTTGTCGAGACCGATGTCGGCGCCATAGGCCGGCACGCCGCGCTCTACTCGCCATGCCTCGACGGCACGCCGGCCCACGGGCCGGCCACCCTCGGCGGAGACTACGTCCCCAAGGACACGCCAGGCGTCGAGGAGGTGGTCGGCCGGCAGATAGAAGTCGTACCCCGGCCCCTCTATCGGCTCTCGAGTCACCAGGACGAGTGGAGGGGAGGGTGCGTCCTCCGCACATGTGTCCCGCGGCGCGGTTCCGGCCGCTGGGGCGCCCGCGGAGTCGGCGTCGACGGAAGTAGCGGACGCCACGCGGGTTGCCAGAGGTTCGAGTCCAGTCTCGGTGTTCGGGATCCACGGCCAATCGGGCCGGGCGAGGACCCGGCTCACCGCCGCCGTCGCCCGGGGTCCCACGAGAGATAGGCGGGCGTAATCCTCGCAGAACTCCACGCTCGCGTACATGGGAGGCAGGTACTTGGCCAGGTAGTCCAGCAGCGGACGGGCACAGGCCGCCGGGGCATCCAACCAGATCTCCCGGTTCACCGGCACGACCCGGATTTCCGCCACGGGCCGGCCTTTCGGTGTGAGAAGGAAAGCGTACACGGATCGAGCGTCGTCGAGCGGTCCGAGGTCGTTCGAGACGAGACGATTCAACATATATGCGGCCCGCGCGCCCCGGACCCGGACGATAGCCCGATCCGTCTCGTCCAGCAGGCCCACATCGCCCACCAGCGCCCAATGCTCCGCGGGCACGTCGCCGAACTCGAGCACCGTGATCCTGCCCCACGGGCTTTCAAGGCGCGCCCCCGCCGCTTCGAGCTGGGCGTGCAGGGGCTCGGCGCCGCGGTTGGGCAACGGTTCCGCCGGGATTCCAGCAGCTGGCTCCAGCGTCGGCATGTGGGTGGCCTCAAAAAAAACAAGCTCCCGGGCCAATCCGGCCCGGGAGCTTCGCCAGTGTCTGCACCGTCTCAACGATTTGCTGATTCAGCCAATCGGTGCGCCTGACTTCGTTCCCGCCAGCGCGTCGGACTACACGCCCTTCACGACCCTTCGGAAGTCGGAGCTCGACGCGGCTTCGCGCGGCCGGCCGGGGTGGTCCGGCGAGCCGCTAATTGTCCGCGCCGGCCCACTCCACGACGAACGAGACGCGGCGGTTCTCGATGCCGCTCTGGCCGGGTCCTTTCGCGCCGGGGATCACCTGCCGGCTCGATGTCTCCCCATACGCCGCCGTACGAACCCGGTCCGCGCTGAGGCCACCGTTCTCGACGAGATAGTTCTTCACGTTCTCGGCCCGCTTGGCGGAGAGGCGAAGATTATACGTCGATGAACCGGAGGGATCCGAGAATCCTTCCACAGTGATCACCGCGCTGGGATAGGAACGCTGCACGCCGGCCGCGAAGCGATCCAGGAGCGGCTTGTCCACATCCCGGATCTCCGCCGCATCGAAATCGAAGTGAACGGGCAAGGACACCCGCATTCCGCCGTGTATGTCCTCGTTGCTGACGTGCGCGTTGAAGTCGCGCGAAAGCTGCTCCATCTCGCGGCGCAGCGCGGCGATGTCGTTCTTGACGCCCGACATGTCGCTCTCGAGCGTGCTGATCCGGGTCTCATGGTCAGCCAGCTGGGCGTTCATCGGATCCAGTTGAGCTTCCAAGTCCTCCTTGTGCAGGAGGTGGGTGCACCCGGACAGCGAGATCGCGGCGATCGCCGCCGCCGTCAACGGCCAACCTCTCGTGATGCCCATCAGGCCTCCTTCTTGATTTCGCCGAAACTCACTATTCCTACGACCGGACGGTCACGGGGACTGTCATGGAACGGGTTGCCGGCTCGCGCCCATCGCAGCCCAGTCTGCCCCGGTGCGGTTCGACGCCGCAAGCCCTCCGCGCCGCGAAACCACCCAACATTAATGCGCACCCGGCGTTCGCGCGAGTGCCCGGCCGTCGGGCGCCGCGCCCGGCGATCCGAGATGACAAAACGTAACAAAACAAAGAGAGGTGCGGCTCGACCGCACCTCTCTTCCATCCTTGGCCGCCACACCGCCGAGCGCGGTGGATCGGCCGACTCCCGCTCAGGGGAAGTTGATTCGGATTCCGCCCTGAATCGGGATCGTGACGATCGTATCGAACGGATCCACTCCAAAGAACTCCGCCATGAACGCCGAATCGTCGGAGTCCCCGAAGATCACGTTCACATCGCCGCCGACGAAGATGTTCACCCATTGGCTCGCGTTCACGCCCAGCCGGACTCCGCCATCGAACGTGAAGTAAGTCTCGTTGAGCTGCGCCGCGAGAATCTTGGTGCCATCCGGCCGATCGAAGCTGAACTCGTCGGAATCCAGCGTGGCCGCCCCGGCCAGAAGGTTCACCGACAGTGAGACATCGGAAGAGGATGGGTCGACGAGGTGCAACTCGAGCCCTCCCATGATCCGATAGATGTTCATGTCCGGGGCCCCGGGATTCGTGGCGCTCCCCGCCTGCAGAAAGTCGACGTTTCCGTCCAGACGCAGCGCCAGACGCGGGTTGAGGAAGTAGGCCAGGCCCGCGCCGATCGTCGCACCCGAGTCCATGACGTCGTCCAGATCGCCAACCGGAACCGTCACCCCACCCCGAACATCGAAAGACCAATAGATCGGAGAGTACTGGAGAACCTGCGCATTCGCGGCCGAAGGCAGGAGGGCGAAAACGGCGACCGCCCCGAGGTAAACCCCCAACTTCCTGTATCCCAACATCATCGCTGACCTCCTGGGTTGTCTGTGACCGCCCGGAAACTCACTATCGCCCCTACAACCAGAAAGCCGCGCGCCGCCCGTCCCTCGTGACTATTGCCGGAGTGGCGCAACGAGCCTGTGTAATATGCAGCAGTTTGAGGCGCAAGAGAAGCCCCCGCAAGGGGTCACGCGAGTCTCCGCGTGCCGGATCATGCAAGCCGGGGGCTTCAATAGCAAGAACCCTCCGGTTCGGGTAGCAAGAAGAATGCCCGCCCCCGACTTTCCCGCCGTGCTCCGGCCGGTCGGCTCTCAACGCCGGAGGTAAGTCCGCAGAGCGGCCGGCATCGGAGTGAGACGGAGGTCGGGGAACCGGTGTCTCAACGGCCGGATGTCCGCGACCGCCGACTGGCAGACGAACCGAACCGCGTCCCGCGAAACGACGCGTCCCGGCGCGATCTCCAGCAGGGCGGCGCCCACCTGGGCGAGCCCGAGCGGAACGTGGAGGATGGGCCGGTGGCACCCGAGCGCCTCCATGAGCAGGCGCACGATCTCGTCCATCGTGTACACCTCGGGGCCGCCGATCTCGAATACCCCTCCATCGGCGACTCCAGGGCCGGCCACGCGCAGAAGCACCTCCGCGACATCCTCCACGAACACCGGGTTGAGCGATTGGCTGCCGTCGCCCAGCTGTGGAAAGAAACACGGGTTCAGCCGCAGGATGCCGGCGAATCGGTTGAGACTCCGGTCTTCGGGTCCGTACACCCACGAGGGTCGCAGGATGGTGAAGGGCAGTCCGGATGTGGAGACGGAGCGCTCGGCCAGGCCTTTGGCGCGAAACCACGGGCGCGAAGACGAGGCGTCAGCGCCGACGCCCGACAGGTATACCAGCTTCTCGACTCCGGCCCGCCGGGCGGCGTCGACCAGGTTGCGCGTGCCCGCCGAGTCCACCTCCATGAAGCCGAGGCCCCGGTTCGGCCGCTCCACGGGGAATCCGGAGAACTGGACGGCGACCACGAGAGTGCCGATTCCGCGGAGGGCGGGGGCGAGAGAATCCGGCCGGGTGACGTCCCCCGGGCGAGCCTCGATGAAGCGGTTTGGAAAGCGATCGGCTACCTTGGCGGGGTCGCGCGCCAGAACGGACACGGAGCGGCCACGGTCGGCGAGCGCCCGAACGAACGCCGCGCCGAGGAAGCCCGTCCCTCCGGCGACGAGGACTGGCGGGCCCGAGAGGTCTTCCCCCTCTGCGGTTGGAGGTCCGCGGCCCGCCGGCTCCGGAGCCGGTCGGGGATCAGCTGGCGGCGCCGGCATGCTCAGCGGTAGCCATTTACCGAACGCACGAGGAACATGATGGCTGATTTCCTAGCCACCCTGAACAGTGGTCGGGTCATCCTCTTCGATGGCGCCATGGGTACGGAACTCTACCGTCACGGTGTCTTCCTCAACAAGTGCTACGACGATTTGTGCCGGACCCACTCGGAGCTGGTCCGGGGCGTCCACCGCGAATATCGGGAGGCCGGCGCCGAGGTGCTGGAGACCAACAGCTTCGGGGCCAATCGGGTGCGCCTGGCCGCCCACGGTCTCGAGGAGGAGGTGGCGGAGATCAACCTGGCCGCGGCCCGCCTGGCTCGCGAAGTCGCGGAGGCCGATCTCCTGGTGGCCGGGAGCATGGGCCCGCTCGGGATTCGATTGGAGCCCTACGGCTCCACCTCCGCCGAGGAAGCCCGGAGCCTGTTCGAAGAGCAGGCGGCGGCGCTGGCCGAAGGGGGCGTCGACCTGTTCGTGCTCGAGACGTTCAGCGATCTGTCGGAGCTGGAGCAGGCGATCCTGGGTTGCCGGGATGCGGCGGATCTGCCCGTGGCGGCCCTGATGACGATCCAGACGGACGGCAGGACCACGTACGGGGCCACGCCCGCCCAGATCGCGTCCCGGGTGGAGGAGTGGGGAGTCGATGTGGCGGGTCTCAACTGCAGCGTGGGTCCGGCACTGCTGCTGGAGGCCGTCCAGCAGATGGCGGAGTCCACGCGGCTGCCCGTGGCCGCCATCCCCAACGCGGGACTTCCGCGGGAAGTGCAGGGGCGCAAGATGTACCTGGCCGCCCCGGACTACATGGCGAGCTACGCCCGGAAGCTGGTTCAGGTGGGGGCGAGAATCGTGGGCGGCTGTTGCGGAACGACGCCCCGGCATATCCGGGAGATGGCCAATCAGATCCGTGCGGTCGCGCCACGCATGCCGGTGGTGAGACCGGCGCGCGAAGACGGAGCGGCGCCGGCCGGCAGCGAGCCGGTGCCGCTGGCGGAGCGGTCTCGCTGGGGGAGGAAGCTGGCGGCGGGCGAGCTGGTGACGAGCGTCGAGATTCTCCCGCCGAAGGGCACGGACGCGACCGCCATGCTGGAGTCCTGCCGGGAGCTCCGGAAGGCGGGTGTGGATGCGGTGAACGTGCCGGACGGCGCACGCGCCATGATGCGCATGGGAGTGATCGCCGCTTCCACGCTGATCGAGAGGGAGGCGGGCATAGAGGCGGTCGTGCACTATTGTTGCCGCGACCGGAACCTGCTCGGGATGATGGGAGACCTGGTCGGGGCGCAGGCCCTGGGGCTCCGCAACCTCCTGCTGATCACGGGCGATCCCCCGAAGATGGGTCCGTATCCGGACGCAACGGCCGTGTTCGACATCGACTCCATCGGGTTGACCAACCTCGTGGCCGCGTTGAACCGGGGATGCGATCTGGGGGGAAACCCGATCGGCGGAGCGACTACGTTCGTGATCGGAGTCGGGGTCAACCCCGGAGCCGTGGATCTGGACCGGGAAGTGCGGCGGTGGTACTGGAAAGTGGATGCCGGCGCGGAATACGGGGTTACACAGCCGGTATTCGACATCCAGCAGCTGGTCGGCTTTCTGGAGCGAATCGAGGCGGAAGGGCTGCGTATCCCGGTGGTGGCCGGACTGTGGCCGCTCGTCAGCCTGCGCAACGCCGAATTCCTGCACAACGAGGTTCCGGGCATCGAAGTGCCCGAAAGGATCATGGAGCGAATGCAGCGGGCGCAGAGCAAGAGCGCGGAGCACGCGTGGCACGAGGGCTGCGCGATCGCACGCGAGATGCTCCAGGAGGTGAAAGATCTGGTGGAAGGGGTGCAGGTGAGCGCCCCGTTCGGCAAGGTGCCTTACGCTCTCGAGGTTCTGGCCGCCCTCGACTCCTAGCCTCCTGAATCCCCCGACGGCTCTCGCGACTCCTCCGTTCCCTCCGCGCCCGCCCCGGTTCGCCGGCGGGGCGACTCGGGGGGAACGTCTTCGATCCCGCCCACGGCCGCGGGCTTCTTCCCCAATGGGAGGATGCGGTCGATGGGTGCCGGGAGGGCGCTCCAGTTCTTCATTCTTTCGGTCGGTGCCTTGACCGCCAGAACGATGAAAGCGATGAGGAAGATCCCCAGGAGGAGGAACACGTACGGACCCGGCGCGTGGCCGATCGCCGCCCGGGCGGCGTACTCGTGTAGGTCATTGGCCGGACGGGGGAAGATGTAGAGCTTCAGCATCCAGGTGAGGATCACCAGAGTCACCAGAGGCCCGTAGTTGCGCCGGATGCGGTAGCCCAGAGCGCCCCAGAGCGGAATGACCGGCAGATTCTTCCCCAAGTCGGCCGCCAGCTCCACCAGTTGGGCGCGATTGACCTCCTGCGGAAAATCACCGCCATCGGCCAGGGCCGGCGCCACGAGAAACCTGTGCAGAACGCGCACTCGTCCCTGCCACAGGTTGTAGGTCTGATACCGCCGCGCCTCCATGAACAGAAAGAACACATCGAACACGAGGGCCATGAGGACCACGAAGTGAGCCGAGTCGGGTCCACCGAAGGAGAAAGTGATGACGGCCGCGGTCGTCACCACCGCCCAGTTGGTCGTGGCGTCGAGCCTCTGACGCCACACGTCGGCATGCTGCACGGAAGCCCGGTAGAAATGGACGAGAATCTGTGGCGGGTTGTGGTAGTCCATAGCTCCATCATGGGACGGCGCGCGGCGCAGCGGCGAACCCGAGTCTGCCGCTTTTCACGGCCGAAAGCAAGGCCGGACGGCCGTGGCGGACGTCGGGGCCGGACGGCAGTGGTAGACGTCGGAGCCGGACGGCAGTGCCCGGGGCTACACTCCGTCCTCACCCTCCGTCTCGCGTCCAGATCACCAAGGCGCACTCACCGCCGACGGTGGAGAACTGCGCCGGGGCCGTTGCCCGGCTGTACACTTCGATTCCCTCCACGTCGTGGGGGTCCAGGAAGTTGATGCCTCCCATGTCGATCAGAGTGCGGGCCGAGATCCGCATGCCGTCGAGCCAGATGAACGGCGGACGGCATCGGCGGATCCGCACCGTCTCGCAACCGGGGATCTGGTAGCGGTCCCGATAGCAGTACTCCACCTGCACGCCCGGAATCCGGCGAAACGTGTCCCCGATCCGGCCGGTGGGACTGCGGTCGAGCTCCTCTCGCGTGATGAACTCTCCGTAACCGCGGTCGCGCCGCTTGTAGAAACCGTTCATCCGGCTGCGGATCTGCTCCGCCTCGACCCGAATCTGCAGCTCCTCCACGGCGATCGCTTGGACCCGGAGCTCGAAGTTCGCCCGCAGGATGCGCCCCGGCTCCAGCTCCACCTCCATTTCATGCGAGGAGCGCCCCAGATAGCTCACACGGATCCGATACGTGCCTGCCGTGAGGTCGAGGATGCGATACGCCCCGTTGGCGCCTGACACGGCGGAATGATCCGTTCCCACCAACTCCACCAGGGCTCCGGACAGGGGTTCTCCGGTCTCCGCCGCGCGGACGGAACCCCGCAGTGAGGAGGGCGCTCTCTGGGCCCGTGCGGCGGAAGGGAGGAGGAGCGCGATGGCCAGGAAGGGAAGGACCGCGGCCCACTGGAAGCTGCCGGGAGCGCACCGCGCACGCCTCCGCAGGGGTTCGGCCTGGAACGGTCCGGCCGTGACGAGCCGCGAATCTCTCTCGCCTGCTCCCGCGGCCGGCTGGCGAAGCGAATCCCTGGATCTCACGGCACCTCCCGGGCCCGACGGCCGGTACCCACGGGATCCTTCCGTTCGGCAGGACCGGTGAACGCGACCGACCGGCGTATGTCAGCAACCTCTCAACAGGTCAACAGCGCCGTCGGCACGCCAGTTTCCGCATCCTCGCTGGGGGGAACCCGCGTGCGTATTATGACCACCCCCCGCCGCGGGTCGAGCGCGCCCGGTCCGGAAGGCCGGAACGTGCCACCCGACCGATCCGGAGCGACCCGGTGGGGGCGCGGCGAGAAACCTGAACGGAGGCGACTCCGAGAATAGCGATGCTGACCAAGCTGTTGCAACGAGACATCGACAAGCGGCCTCCCACGGTTCGGTTCCAGGGGCGTATCCTGTTCCTCACGGAAGACCCCGACCTGATCCGCCGGCAGCTGGCGGGAGAGGACCTGGAGTGGGAGCCCTCCATCCCGTTGAGAGACGATATCAGCACCGACGAGATCACGCCCGGCTGGGTGTGCTACTACTACGATGAGAAGCTGGGCGAGTATCCGTACGTCGGGCTCCGCTGCCGTGGCGAGTTCCCGGTCGGAAGAGGCGATGTGGCGTCCGGCGGCTTCGTCGCCTCCGTATCGGGGAAGCGGCGCGGCAAGGGGTCCAGCCGTGAGGCCTCTCCCTTCGCCGAGCGAGCGGCGGGGATCCGCGTGGTCATCGCCGAGAACATCGAGCGCATCTACCGCGAGAACTGCGAGAACCTGGGCGTGCTGGCATCCACCGACTTCTCGCTGATCGACCGAATCCGCCGGGGAGAAGAGATTCCACTGGAAGCGTTCATGGCGGATGCGGGACGGATCGAGCGGGACGTCATCGAGTACGGCGGCCTCCTCGACTACGCCGTGGCCCGGCTGAAGGGTCTGGTTCAGGTGCCCGAGCTCGCCACGGCCCCGGAACGGGCGCAGACTCTGGCGGAGAAGATCTTCGCGCGGCACTGGGTGCGGGACCTGGCGACCGATGCGGTCGGGGTCCCGGCTGTGGCTCCCGGAGATTCGGGTTTCGTCCGGGCCGACATCCGGTTCAGCCACGAGTACGTGACGCCGATGGCCTCCACTTTCTGGGAGGACTTCGCGGGCGATGCGGATCTCAACGATCCGTCCAGCATCTACTTCTTCCGCGACCATCTGGCCTTCCTTGACCAGTCGATCACCGAGGAGAGGAAGGCCCTGGGCCTGCTGGATGCGGCCCGCGCTTTGCACGACCGGCAGAAGGAATTCGCAGGCAGACAGGGAGTCCGGCTGCATGGAGAGCTGCCGGACCGGACGGGTAGCGAGGGAATCTGCCACGTGATGATTCAGGAGCGCTATGCCTTGCCGGGTCAGGTGATCGTGGGCAGCGACTCCCACACCCCCCACTCCGGCGCGGTCGGGTGCGTGGCGTTCGGAATCGGGACCAGCGCGATCGTCAACTCCTGGGCCACGCGCGATGTGCGCCTGCAAGTGCCGCCGTCAGTCCGGATCCGGATTACGGGCCGCAAGCCCGATAACGTGACGGCCAAGGACATGGTGCTGGAGATCCTGCGTCATCCCTACGTGAAGGACGGCCGGGCGATCGGCAAGATCCTGGAATATTCGGGCGATGCAGTTCAGGCTCTGGGGATCGATGAGCGGGCCACCCTCACCAACATGGCGGCCGAGATCGGTGCCTTCACGGGGATCGTCGCCCCCGATGAGACCACGATCTCATGGCTCGCCGAGCGCCGCGGCCTGTCGTTGGGCCGGGCGCGCGCCCTGTGCGAAGGACTGGAGAGCGATCCGGACGCCGCCTACGAGTGGACGTTGGAGATCGACGCCTCCGGGCTTCGTCCGATGGTGGCGACTCCGGGCGATCCCGGCAACGGAGTCCCGGTCGACAAACTCGGGGAGAATGTGCCGCTGGATCTCGTGTTCATCGGCGCGTGCACCGGCGCCAAGCGCGAGGACTTCGACATGTACGCTCGGGTCCTCCGCGAGGCGGTGGCGCAGGGCCGGCGTACGGCGTCCGGGGTCGAGTGCTACGCGCAGTACGGCTCCGTCGATGTGGAGGAGTACTGCCGGGAGCAGGGCTACGACGCGCTCCTGCGGGATGCCGGCTTCCACGTGCTCGCCCCCGGCTGCGGCGCTTGCATCAACGCCGGTCCCGGCGTGAGCACGTCTTCCGACCAGGTGACGATCAGCTCGATCAACCGGAACTTTCCGGGTCGAAGCGGGCCGGGGAAGGTCTATCTGGCCAGCCCGCTCACCTGCATGGCCTCGGCGATCGAGGGCCGGATCGTCGCTTACCAGCCAGCGGAGAAAACCGCTTCGGTCGACTCCGGCTGAGCGAGCGTCGCTGATACCCGGCGACCGGGACCAGCCGGTAGGCTAAGCCGGGGCCACGCGCACGGGGCAGACCTTCAGTTCGGCCGTGTGCGTCACGGGGTCGTAGCCTCCCCCGGTAAGCCGATTCACCGGCACATCCCCGAAGCTGAAGCTGGCGAACACGGTGCCCCTCGGTGAGCGATTCGTCGCTTTCACCTTGATGCGCACGGAGCCGCGCGGGCTGCTCAGATCCGCCCAGCCGCCGTCGACCAGTCCCCACCGCTCGACGTCGCCCGGATTCACCTCCAGCACTTCCTCGGGGAGCAGAACGTCGATTCCCGCCGCGCGGCCCGTCTGGGTGCGCGTGTGGTAGGAGGCCAGGCGCCGTCCCGTGGTCAGCCAGACGGGAAACTCCTCGCTGACCGTCTCCGCGGGATCGCGGTACCGGACCAGCTTGAAGAGGCCCCGGCCGATCGGAAACTCCTTCTCGTGGAGGATGGGTGTTCCCGGGTGATCCGGGTCGGGGACCGGCCACTGGTACTCCCCGCGCTCGATCCGGTCCCAGTTCAGACCGTGGTAGATCGGGGAGACTTCGCACAACTCCTCGAACACCTCCCGGGCCGACTGGAACTCGAAACCGTCGAAGCCGGTGCGACGCGCGATCTGGGCCACGATCCACCAGTCCGGCTTCGCCTGGCCGGGCGGAGGTACGGCGGCCCGCAGCCGCTGCACGCGCCGCTCGCTGTTGGTGCACACCCCGTCGGTCTCCGCCCAGGCTGCGGCAGGCAGCACCACGTCCGCCAGCTTCGCCGTCTCGGTGAGGAAGATGTCGATCACCACCAGGTGGTCCAGAC
>JBHHYZ010000003.1:0-93300 GCA_046757845.1 Gemmatimonadota bacterium | reverse complement strand
CCGAGGCGGAAGCGGCGGCCGAGCCGGAGGCCGAGGCGGAAGTAGCGGCCGAGCCGGATAGCGGTCCGCTGTCCGGGGAGATGGACGAGAGCCTCGAGTCGTCACAGGGTACGGTCCGAGACAACGGATAAACCGGCCGCCCCGGTGACGGGAATCGGTGGGGCCTTCCCCGCACCCGAGGGGCCCGGCGGTCGTCGCCGGGCTTTTCTATTGAGAACCATGCGTCACTTGCTCGCCTTCAGCCTGCTGCTCGCCGTCGCTTGCGCGTCCGGTACGGGATCCGATACGGGCCGGATCTCGGACCGCGACTTGGGTATAGAGGCGCGAGCGGCGGCCGAAGCGCTCCGGCGGGTGCAGGCCACCTACGAAGCCGGGGACTTCGCCGGTGCCGTCCGGGGAGCCGATTCTCTCTACCTGTCGTGGAAGGGCAAGCGAGGTTTCGCTTCGGTGGCCAATCGGGCGCTCTCCTTGAAAGCCGCGGCGCTCGAAGGGTCGGGAGATCTCTCGAGCGCTGCCGAGGCCCTCGGGGAGCTTCTGGATCGCCTGCGGAGAGGGCCCGTGTTCCGGGACGCTGTACGGCGTCTGGCGGCCATCCGCAAAGACACGGGTGACCAGGTCGGCGCGCTTCGCATCCTTCTGGCTCACCCCGGCGACGTCGGAGATTCCGAGGTCGAGTTGATGCGTGAGGCGATGGGCGCGGCCTCGAGGGAGGAGCTGGAGACCCTGGTGCGGGATTTCCCGATTCGGGACGTTCCCTCGGCGGTGGTGCACGCGGAACTGGCCCGCCGGCTCGCACTCTCGGGCCAACTCGAGCGGGCCAAGGGAATCGCGAGAGCGGTTCAGGCGGCTAACCCTCCCGAACAGGAACAAGAGCTCGCAGGACTGTTAGTGGGGATGGAGAGCGAACGCCTGTCGGGCCCGCTGAAGGTGGGCGCGGTGCTGCCTCTATCGGGTCGCTTCGGCGGGGTCGGCGCCCTCCTCCGCGAGGGCATCGAGGTGGCGGTGGCCGAAGCTCGATCGGGGCGGGATGCCTTCGGGGCCGTGGCGAAGCGGGTCGAGATCCTGTACCGTGATGATGGATCTGATCCGGAGCGCTCGATCGAGCTGGTGGGAGAGTTGGATCGATCCGGAGTGCTCGCGGTCCTGGGGCCGGTACGCTCCGAATCGTTTGCAGCGGCAGCGCGAGCGCGTCGGAACCGCCGTCTGCTGCTGGTCAGCCCTACCGCCACGTCCATCCTCGAGCCCGCCCCCAATGCGTACACTCTGTGGGCAACGGAACGCCGCGAGCGTGATGCGGCCCGTGACGTGGGAGTGTGGACGACGCGGGAGCTGGGCCTGCGGCGAGCCGTGATCCTCTATCCGAACGATCCGTCGGGCCGGGCGGCGCTCGACGGGTTCACGCGGGGAGTACGGGAGGGCGGCGCGATGGTCGTGGGGAGTGAGACGTTCGAGCCGGCCGCGACCACGTTCGAACTGCAGGTCGAGTCTCTGGCCGAGCTCGAGCCCGATCTTGTGTTCCTCGCGGCGGAGTCGACGCCATCGGTCCTGATGGCGGCCCCACAACTCCCGTACTATGGTTTGGATCACGCGGTGATCAGCGGAGGAGCGGCGTGGTCGGATCCGGCGGTCGTGCGGCGGCTCGATCCGGCCGCGGCGGACTTCCGGGTGATCGGGACGTTCATGGACCGGAGCGAAGAGAATTCGGAATGGAGCCGCTTCAAGCTCCTGTACGAGAAGGCCTATCGGAAGCCGCTGCGCGACAATCTCCTGCCCGCGCTGGGCCACGATGCGGCCGAGTTGGTCCTTCGGGCCCTCGCCAATGTGCGGCTGCCCTTGCCGGGGGCCGTCTCGGCCGAAGTTGCGCGCGGCGAGCCGACGCCCGGAGCGACGGGTCTGCTCGACCCGGATCCGGCATCCTCCACGGTGGGTCGCAGGACTTTGATTCGCATGCTGTATGGGGGCCGCCTCGTGAAGCCCGACCGCGGGGAGATTCTGGCGTGGCTGGAGCGCGCGCGTTTCCGGGCGGATTCGATCGCCCAGGCACGCGCGGATTCGCTCGCCGCGCTCAAGGACAAACCGAACTTCGAGCTCCGGAGGAACCACCGGTGAGCATGCGGCGCAAGCTGGAAGAGCTCGAGGAGCGCCGGCGAGCCAGCGAGGAGGGAGGGGGACCAGAGCGCCTGCAGCGGCAGCATGAAGCGGGCAAGCTGACCGCCCGCGAGCGGCTGGATCTACTGCTGGATCCCGGCAGCTTCGTGGAGCTGGACCGCTTCGTCGAGCACCGTTGCGTCGATTTCGGGCTGGAGGGGCGAAAGATACCTGGAGATGGAGTGGTGACGGGCTACGGCAAGGTGGAGAGCCGCACCGTCTGCGTGTTCAGCCAGGACTTCACCGTGTTCGGGGGTTCGTTGTCGGAAGCGCACGCGGAAAAGATCGTGAAGGTGATGGACCTGGCCATGGAGATCGGCGCGCCCATCGTGGGTCTGAACGATTCGGGCGGGGCCAGGATTCAGGAAGGAGTGGCATCCCTGGGCGGGTACGCGGAGATCTTTCTTCGAAACACGCTCGCGTCCGGTGTGATCCCGCAGATCAGCGCCGTACTCGGGCCATGCGCGGGCGGGGCCGTCTATTCGCCCGCCATCACGGACTTCGTGTTCATGGTGAGTGGCATCAGCCACATGTTCGTGACGGGCCCCAACGTGGTGAAGACCGTGACCCACGAGGAGATCTCTTTCGAGGGATTGGGTGGAGCGGAGGTGCACGCCTCCCGCTCCGGCGTGGCTCATTTCGCCCATGCGACCGAACTGGAATCGCTGCGGGCCGTCCGGACGCTGATCGGCTTTCTGCCCTCCAACAACCAGGAGCGGCCCCCCCGCCGGCCCAGCGACGATCCCGAGGACCGCGGCGACGAGGAACTGCTGGACATCGTTCCCGATCAGCCGAATCAACCTTACGATATGCTCGAGGTGATCGCGAAGATCGTGGACGACGGAGAGTTCGTGGAGGTCCACCGGAACTTCGCGGCCAACCTTGTGGTGGGCTTCGCCCGCCTGGGGGGAGAGAGCGTGGGCATCGTGGCCAACCAACCGGCCGTCCTGGCGGGAGTCCTGGACATCGATGCCAGCGTGAAGGGGGCGCGTTTCGTCCGCTTCTGTGATGCCTTCAACATCCCGCTGGTCACGTTCGAGGACGTACCGGGCTTCATGCCCGGTGTGGAGCAGGAGCATGGCGGCATCATTCGACACGGCTCGAAGCTGTTGTACGCTTTCTGCGAAGCGACTGTGCCGAAGCTCACGGTCATCACCCGAAAAGCGTATGGCGGAGCGTATGATGTGATGTCGTCCAAGCACATCCGTGGTGACCTGAACCTCGCGTGGCCGACTGCCGAGATCGCCGTCATGGGGCCCAAGGGGGCGGTGGAGATTCTGTACAAGAGGGAGATCGCCGATGCCCGGGATCCGGAGGCCGAGGCCGAGGCGCGCGAAGCGACGTTTCGAGACAGATTCGCGAACCCGTACCTGGCCGCGGCGCGCGGTTTCGTGGACGACGTCATCGATCCCCGGCAGACGAGGGCTCGGCTGATTTCCGGCCTCCAGCTGCTCTCGAACAAGCGCGACAGGAACCCGCCCAAGAAGCACGGCAACATTCCCCTTTAGTGGACTGACAGGTCGCTCCCGTGTTCGACAGGGTCCTGGTGGCCAACCGAGGTGAGATTGCGGTTCGGGTGATTCGAGCCTGCCGCGAGATGGGTGTGTCTTCCGTCGCGGTGTACTCAGAGGCGGATCGTCGGGCCCCTCACGTCCTCCTGGCCGACCGCGCGGTTCCGATCGGCCCGGCCCCGGCCGCTGAGAGCTATCTGGACATGGATCGCATCCTCGCCGCGGCGGATCGGACCCGTGCCTCCGCCATCCATCCGGGCTACGGATTCCTGGCCGAGAGTGCGGAATTCGCGCGGCGCGTCGAAGCGGCGGGCCTTTCGTTCATCGGGCCGCCGGCCGAAGCGATCCTGGCGATGGGAGACAAGACGGCGGCGCGGCGGAGAATGAGGGAAGCGGGAGTTCCGGTGATACCTGGCTCCGAGGATGTCGTGGAGCGACTGGATGTCGCGCTCCGCGAAGCGGAGCACATCGGGTATCCGGTCCTGCTCAAGGCGGCGGCGGGGGGTGGAGGAAAGGGCATGCGGATCGCGCGCGGCCCATCCGATCTGACGGCCGCGTTCGCGCGGGCCGAAGGGGAGGCGCGGAAGGCGTTCGGTGACGGGCGCCTGTATCTGGAGCGGTACCTGGAAGCTCCCAGACACATCGAGATCCAGATTCTGGCGGATTCCCACGGTACCGTCGTTCACCTGGGCGAACGGGAGTGCTCCATACAGCGCCGGCACCAGAAGCTGATAGAAGAGGCGCCTTCGTCCGCGCTGGATAGCGAGGGTCGCGCCCGTATGGGTGCGATCGCGGTGCAGGCGGCGCGTGCGGCGGGTTACGTGGGGGTCGGTACGGTGGAGTTCCTCGTCCAGGACGGAGAGTGTTTCTTCCTGGAGATGAACACGCGGCTCCAGGTCGAGCATCCGGTGACAGAGCTCGTCACGGGTGTGGACCTGGTGCAGGAACAGCTGAGGGTGGCGCGGGGGGAGCGCACGGGCGTGGTCCCGCAGCCGGACTGGCCTCGAGGGCATGCCATAGAGTGCCGGGTGGGAGCGGAAGATCCGTGGAACGCCTTCCTCCCCTCCCAGGGGCGAATCGGGCTGCTGCGCGTTCCCGGAGGACCTGGCGTGAGGTGGGATTCCGGGATCGTGGAAGGTCTGGATGTGGGTTTGCACTACGATTCGCTGCTGGCCAAGCTCGTGGTCCACGCGGACGATCGTGAGTCCGCGATCGCCCGCATGAGACGGGCGCTCGCGGAGCTCCGGATCTCGGGTCCATCCACCACGGTGCCATTCCATCTGGCCGTGATGGAAGAGCCGGACTTCCGTAAAGGACACCTGTCTGTCAGGTATGTGGACGAGCATCCCGACCTCCTCTCCCACGCTTCGCCGGAGTGGCTCGAGGCCGGGATGGTCGCGGCGGTGCTGCTCGAGGAGGGACGGCGGAATGCCCTGCGCGGGAGCTCGAACTCTGCAGGGGGAGTCGACGAGGTACGGGCCGGCCGCGAGCGCAGCCAGTGGCAGCGCAGCTACGAGTCGGCTCGGTGGGGACCCTGGAGGTGAGCGCGCCCGCGGGGGCAGCCTCCCGTTCCACGGAATCTCGAAGACTTCGGCTCACGGTGGATTCGATCGCGGTGGGAGGAGATGGGGTCGCCAGGGACGGGTCGGGACGCGTGGTCTTCGTTCCGAGGGCGGCTCCGGGAGACTCGATCCTCGCCGAGCTTCGGAGCGAGTCCGGCTCTTTCGCCCGTGCGCGGCTCGTGCGGGTGTGCCGGCCCGGCCCGGAGCGGACACGGCCGGCATGTCCGCGGTTCGTCCGCTGCGGCGGCTGCCAGCTGCAACATCTGACGCGCCGGGGGCAGCTGGAAGCCCGGCGACGCGCGGTGACGGACGCGCTGTCCAGGATCGGCGGGATGGAGATCGCCGTTCCGCCGCCAGTCGTGGCGGGCCCGGCTCTGGGATACCGCAACCGGGTGAGTTTCAGCCTGCGACGTCATGAAGGTCGCGTGACAGCTGGCTACCGTCGGTTCGGTGCGGCGAACGTCGTGCTTGACATCGCCGAGTGTCCGTTGGCGGAGCCTCCCGTGCAGGAGGCGTGGGGACGGCTACGGGAAGCCTGGGGGCCGATGGCGGGCGCGCTACCCGGCGGAGGAGAGCTGCGCCTCACCCTCCGGGCCTCGGTGGAAGGGAGAGTCGGACTGCTGGTTCGGGGCGGTGCCCCGGATCGACCAGGCCAGCCTGAACGTGTGGTGAGCGCCCTGCCGTTGGAGAGCTACTGGTGGCGCGACAAGCAGGGGCGCCGCCGGCACCTGGGTGGGGCGCCGACTCTGCGGGAGCGCTGGGGCGACCTCGATCTGGAGCTTCTTCCCGAGGCGTTTCTCCAGCCGAACCGATCCGTCGCGGCCGCCATGGACGAATACCTGGGCCGGCTGTTGGGTCCGCCAGCCGGCCGGCGGCTGCTGGATCTGTATGCCGGCATCGGTTCCCACTCATTGGGTTGGGTTCGGTCCGGCGGAACCGCAGTGGCTTATGAGCGGAATCGCGATGCGCTCCGGACTGGGCGGACGACCGCCCGCCGGATGGGGGTGGCCGTCACCTTCGTCCCGGGTAGGCTGGAGGCGGGAACCGAGCCCTTGCCGGAGGCGGACGTGATCCTGGCGAACCCGCCTCGGGCGGGCCTGGCTCGGCGGGTTGCCCGGCGACTCAAGTCGACTTCGGCAGCCGGACTCGTCTATGTGAGCTGCGATCCCGCCACCTTGGCCCGCGATGTGGCCCGGTTGATGCCGCACTGGCGGCTGCTCACGGTGCAGCCGTTCGACGCATTCCCTCACACGGCGCATGTGGAGACGATCGCCTGGATGGTGAGAGACCGGGTGGCCGGGCTGTCTAGGAGCGAAGCGTCGTGAAGTACTATGCCACGGTGAACGGCGAGCCGCGCGAAGTCGAAGTTGATGCGGACGGAATCCGGCTGGATGGGACTCCCATTGAAGCGGAGCTGGTGGGACTGCCGGGGGAAGGGCAGTATCACCTTCGAATCGGAGATCAAGGGTACTGGCTGGTCGCCACGCCTTCCGAAGGAAGTTGGGTCATGGACTTCGGCGGCTGCCGGCTGGTCGTGGGAGTAGAGGACGAGCGGGCGCGCTCGGTGAGGCAACTGACGGGACAGGGGTCTACGGCGACGTCTGCGAGGGATCTGCGGGCGCCGATGCCGGGCCTCGTCCTCCGCGTCCTGGTCGGACCGGGCGAGGAGGTCGGAGCGGGGACGAGCCTGGTCGTGATCGAGGCCATGAAGATGGAGAACGAGTTGAAGGCGGAAGTGGCGGGCGTCGTGGAGAGCGTCGCGGTGAGGGAGGGTGACGCCGTCAACCGGGGTGCGCTCCTGGTCACATTCAGGCAGGCGGAAGGAGAAGGGGCCGTGAAGCCGGACCGCCGTCGGCCGTGAGCGGACCGAAGGAGGGCCTTCCCGGCCCGAGTGAAGGAGAGGAGCGCTTCCAAACCTTCTCGGGCCTCGAGGTGGAGCCCTACTATACGCCCGAGCAGGCCAGGGTCGACTACGAGCGCGACCTGGGCGACCCGGGAGAGTTTCCGTTCACCCGTGGGGTGTATCCCACGATGTATCGTGGCCGCCTGTGGACGATGCGGCAGTATGCCGGGTTCGGTACGGCGGACGAGACCAACTCCCGTTTCCGATTTCTGCTGGATTCGGGGCAGACCGGCCTTTCGGTCGCCTTCGATCTCCCCACCCAAATGGGCTACGACTCGGACCATCCGATGGCCTCCGGAGAGGTGGGCCGGGTCGGCGTGGCGATCGACACGATCGATGACATGCGCAGGCTGCTCGAAGGGATTCCGCTGGACAGCGTCTCGACGTCCATGACCATCAACTCGACCGCGGCGATCCTGCTGGCCCTGTATGTGGCGGTAGCCGACGAACGGGGAGTGGCGCGAAGCGATCTGCGGGGTACTGTGCAGAACGATATCCTCAAGGAATTCGTGGCGCGAGGAACCTACATCTATCCGGTGGAGCCCAGCCTCCGCCTGGTCACCGATGTGTTCGATTTCTGCGGCCGCGAGATTCCGCGCTGGAATTCGATCTCGATCAGCGGCTATCACATGCGCGAGGCGGGAGCGACGGCGCCCCAGGAACTCGCTTTCACCCTGGCCAACGCCCTGGAATACGTGGACCGGGCGGTACGGTGCGGCCTGGACCTGGAGGCGTTCGCTCCCCGGCTGAGCTTCTTCTTCGCGTCGTTCAGCGATCTGTTCGAGGAGGTCGCGAAGTTCCGGGCGGCTCGGCGTATGTGGGCACGTCTGATGCGAGACCGTTTCGCCGCATCCGACGCCTCGTGCAGACTGCGTTTCCACACCCAGACGGCGGGCTCCAGCCTCACCGCTCAGCAACCGATGAACAACGTGGTGCGGGTGACCGTGCAGGCGTTGGCGGCCGTGCTCGGCGGTACGCAGTCGCTACATACGAATGGATACGATGAAGCTCTGGCGCTGCCCACGGAGGCGGCCGCGAAGCTGGCGCTACGTACCCAGCAGGTGCTGGCCTGCGAGACGGGGGTGCCGCGCACGGTGGATCCCCTGGCCGGTTCCTATTACGTGGAGGATCTGACGCGCCGGCTGGAGGAGAGGGCTCGAGAGTATCTGGCGCGGGTCGAGGACCTGGGAGGCTCGGCGCGGGCGATACCTTACATGAGGGAGGAGATCCACCGCTCGGCCTATGCGTATCAACAGGCGCTCGAGAGCGGGGAGGAAAAGGTGGTGGGGGTGAACGTGTTTCGAGAGGAGGAACCGCAACCTCCGCGAGAGCCTCCGGATTTCGACACGCTGGCCCGGGAGCAGCGCGCGCGGCTTGCGGCCCTCAAGTCGGCGCGGGACGAGGAGCCCGTACGCCGCGCCCTGGCGCGGGTGGAGGCGGCCGCGGTGGAGGAAGACAACCTGGTGCCTCCGATGATCGCGGCGGTGAAGGCGCGCGCGACGCTCGGCGAGATCAGCGGACGTCTCCGCGACGTGTGGGGAGAGTACGATGGAAGCTGACGTCCCGAGTGCCCGTCACCGGGGCTCCCTAGCGGTGGCCCGATGTGGAAACGCGCCGGAGTCGGCGCCGAGGCAGGCCCGCGGAGGGCGCGCGGCCATGGTCGTTCGGGCCTGATCATGCGATATGCGAAGAGCTGCGAGGAAGCTGAGAGCCCAGAGAGTGAGTGACGAGTCCGAGATGCCGACATACGAGTACCGGTGTGGAGCGTGCGGCCATGAGTTCGAACGATTCCAGAGGATATCGGATGATCCGATTCGGGAGTGCCCGGCATGCGGGAAGGAGGAGGCGGAGCGCCTGATCTCCACCGGAGGGGGTATCGTGTTCAAGGGCCCCGGCTTCTACGCCACGGATTACCGGAAGGAATCGAGCCCGAGCGGGAAGAGGCGCTCAGCCGAGTCGGGAGGGGATGCGGAGGGGAAGCCGGCGGGCGAAGAGAAGAAGGCGTCGAGCTCCGAGGGAAGCTCGGGGAGCGACGAATGACCGAGGTCCGGTCGCGATCTTCCGGTCAGACCGCGCTGCTTCGGGAGCTCGAACGGGTCCTCGAAGAGATCGGCGGACCGCCGGGCTTCGAGCCGGTGCTGGAGCGCCCCAGAGACCCGCAGCATGGGGACTACGCGACGAATGCGGCCCTGGTGCTGGCCCGTGGTCTCGGTACTCCGCCCAGAGTCCTGGCCGAGCGCATCGCGCGCGCCTTCGATCGGAGAGCCCGGAGGGTGGCCACGGTCGAGGTGGCGGGTCCGGGGTTTCTGAATTTCCGTGTGGCGGATGCGCTCATCTGGGAAGAGGTGGCCAGCATCCTGGCCGCGGATCGTGCCTGGGGGCGGAGTCGGACGCCGGAGCCGGAGAAGGTCAACGTGGAGTTCGTGTCGGCCAATCCCACCGGCCCGCTTCATGTCGCTCATGGCCGGGGTGCGGCTCTCGGCGACGCGATCGCGTCTCTCCTGGAATGGACGGGCCACGAGGTCAGCCGAGAGTTCTATGTGAACGACGCGGGACGGCAGGTGGATCTCCTGGCGGAATCCATCGAGGCGCGCTTCCAGGAGCGCCGCGGGATCGCGGGGGCCGTTCCCGAAGGTGGGTACCACGGTGAATACGTCGCGGAGCTGGCGGACGAGATTGCCGAGCGGGAGGGGCCTAGCCGACTGGAGTCCATGCATCGGGAGGAGCGACTGGCTCTGTTCCGGGATCGGGCCGTCGCCGCGCTTCGGGAGGGTCAAGAGCGGGATCTGGAGCGGTTCGGCGTCAAGATGGACGTGTTCCGACGGGAGAGCGACCTGTACTCGGAGCGCCGAATCGAGTCCGTGCTGCGCCAACTGGAGGCGGAAGGGCTCACGTACGAGCGCGATGGGGCCGTATGGCTGAAGACGGCGGAGCTGGGCGACGAGAAGGATCGAGTCCTGGTCAAACGCGACGGCTCGTACACGTACTTCGCCCCCGACATCGGCTACCACGTGGACAAAGCGGAGCGCGGCTTCGATCGGGCAATCGACATCTGGGGGGCCGACCACCACAGCCACGTTCGTCGGATGCAGGCCGCCCTCTCCGCCCTCGGGCTGCCGGATTTCCTGGAGGTGGTGATCCTCCAACTGGTCCGCGTCCTCAGGGCCGGAGTGGAGGCGAAGATGAGCAAGCGAGCGGGCACCTTCGTCGCGCTCAGAGAGTTGCTCGAGGAGACCGGCAGGGATGTGGCGCGGTACTTCTTCCTGATGAGACGGGCGGAGGCGCAGCTGAACTTCGATCTGGACCTGGCACTGGACACTTCAGAGGCGAATCCGGTCTACCGGGTACAGTACGCCCACGCCCGGATGTGCAGCGTGTTCGCCAGAGGACAGGTGGACGTTCGGAGTCTGTCCGCCACTCGCGACGGACTCGAGCGGCTCGATACCGAGGCGGAACGACGGGTGGCCAAGGCGTTGTTGCGTTTTCCCGAGGTAGTCCGCTCGGCCGCCGAGGCCCGGGCGCCCCATCAGGTCTGCACGTACCTGGAAGAGACGGCGAACCTCGTCAACGGCTGGTATCATGAAGGGAATCTGAATCGGGACGCGCGGATTCTGGCTGAAGGGCCGACTCGAAACGGTCGCCTCAAGCTGGCGCGGGCCACGCAGATCACCCTTCGCAACGGCTTGGGATTGCTGGGACTCGACGCTCCACGCGCGATGCTTCGCGATGAGGGAGAGAGGAAATCAGGTGCATGCCAGCGGACGGGGGGCACTACGTGAACGAGATCCTGGTGGTTGGAAGTGTCGCGCTGGACGCTGTGGAGACCCCGTTCGATCGGTCGGAAGAGGTGTTGGGGGGCTCCGCCGTCTACTTCAGCTCCGCCGCGTCGCTGTTCGCGCCGGTACAGTTGTGCGGCGTGGTGGGTGAAGACTATCCCATGGACCGCCTGGACTTCCTTCGGGCCCGCGGAGTGGACCTCGCAGGACTCGAGCGGCGGCAGGGACGGAGCTTTCGCTGGGCGGGAGTCTACAACTACGACCTGAGCGCGCGGGAGACGCTGAGCACGGAGCTGGGCGTGTTCGCGGATTTCGAGCCGGTCATCCCGCGAGACTACCGTTCGTCCCGCTGGGTCTTCCTCGGCAATATCGATCCGGTGCTGCAACTCCGGGTCCTGGATCAGGTTCAACGGCCGGATCTGGTGGTGTGCGACACGATGAACTACTGGATCGAGGGAGCGCTGGACGCGCTGCTCGAGGTGCTGGAACGGATCGACATGCTGGTGGTCAACGATGCCGAGGCCCGCGAGCTCAGCGGGGACCACAACCTGGCCCGGGCGGCCCGGTGGATCCAGGCTCACGGACCTCGTCACGTGGCCATCAAGAAGGGCGAGCACGGCGCCGTGCTGGTCTCGGGGGACGAGATCTTCTTCTGTCCAGGCTATCCTCTGGAGGATGTGTTCGATCCTACGGGCGCTGGCGACGCCTTCGCGGGCGGGTTGCTCGGATACCTGGCCGGAACGGGGCTCACGCAACCCGAGGATCTCCGCAGGGCGGTCGTTTACGGCTGCGCTCTCGGCTCCTTCGCGTGCGAGGCGTTCGGTCCTCGGCGGCTGGCGGACGTGCGGATGGCGGAGGTCGAGGCAAGGGTTGCCAGCTTCCACCGAATGACTCGTTTCGAGACCGCGGCTGTCGTGGAGGGGTGAACGACGTGGCCGGAAGTATAGGCCCGTGAGCGACGGCGGACTCACCTACCGGATGGCAGGGGTGGATCTCGACGAGGCGGACCGCCTGAAGGAGCGGCTGCGGTCTCTCGTGGACTCGACCCGAACGTCGGGGGTCCGCTCGGAGTTCGGGTCGTTCGGCGGACGGTTCGCCATCGGCGGAGACATCTTGGTCGCCAGCGCCGACGGCGTGGGCACCAAGCTCAAGGTCGCGTTTCGTGCGGGGCGGCACGATACCGTGGGAGAGGACCTGGTCAACCACTGCATCAACGACATTCTCGCGGAGGGGGCGTCTCCCCTGTTCTTCCTGGATTACTTCGCTTGCGGAGAGCTTCAGAGTCGAGTGGCGCTCGAGGTGATCTCCGGGCTCGCCCGAGGGTGTCGGGAGAACGAGTGCGCGCTGTTGGGCGGAGAAACGGCGGAAATGCCGGACTTCTACGCCGAGGGAGAGTACGACTTGGCCGGCTTCGTGGTGGGCCGGCTCGTGTTCGAGGAAATCGCGCGGCGAGCGCTAGAAGACGGTTTTCACCTGGTTGCCCTCGCCTCGAGCGGATTGCACACGAACGGGTTCAGCTTCGCGCGGGAACTGATCTTCGAGCGACTCGGGCTGGGCGTGGAGGATGAGTATCCCGGTGCGGATGCGAGCGTGGGCCAGGTCCTTCTGAGGCCTCATCGTTCGTATCTGAAGGCGCTTCGCGGGTATCTCGAACAGGGGACGGTCCATGCCCTGGCGCATGTGACGGGCGGCGGCATTCCGGGAAACCTGAAGAGAATCCTGCCTTCGGATCTGGATGCCCGAGTGAATCTCGCGAGCTGGGATCCTCCGGCGGAATTCCGCTTTCTGGCGGAGCGCAGCGCCGCTTCGACCGCTGAGCTCTACCGGACATTCAACATGGGAGTGGGCATGATCGCGGTCTGCCGTCCAGAACACGCCGCGGCCATGGTGGACGGGTTGACCGAAGGTGGCTGCGCGGCGTGGATCTGCGGGGAACTGGTGTCCGGTAGTGGTCGGGTGCACCTGGTGGGGCGGACATGAGCCGCGTGGCAGGGGGTTCGGGGTCGGCCACTCGAGAAGAGGAGCGGCACGTCGGAGCGGATGCGGCGTTCATGAGGCGGGCGGTGAGCTTGGCGGAGCGTGGGTGGGGAAGGGTGTCGCCGAACCCTCTGGTCGGCGCGGTCGTGGTACACGACGGTCGCATCGTGGGTGAGGGCTACCATGCGGAGTACGGCGGGGACCATGCGGAGGTGGTGGCGCTTCGCGAGGCCGGCGAGCGCGCGTCGGGAGCCACCCTGTACGTCACTCTCGAACCCTGCACGCACGTCGGCAAGACGCCTCCCTGTACCCGGGCCATCCTGAAAGCCGGGGTGGATCGCGTGGTGGTCGCCTGCCGCGATCCTCATCCGGAGGCTGGAGGTGGAGTGGAGCGGTTACGCGAGGCCGGCGTCCGCGTGGATCTGGGTATGGAGGAGGAGCCCGCCCGGCGGGTGAACGCCGCCTTCCTGTGGTGGCACGCGCACGCCACGCCGTTCACGGCTCTCAAGCTCGCCCTGTCGCTGGACGCCCGGCTGGCGGCTCGAGACGGCACACGCACGGCCGTGTCGGGGGAGGTGGCGGCCAGGATGGTTCACCGGCTGCGCGCCGGGTTCGATGCGATTCTGGTGGGAGGCCGAACGGCGCGCGTCGACGATCCTTTGCTCACGGCCCGTTGCTCGCCCGCGCCGCGCCGCGCACCCGTTCGCATCGTGCTGGATCCGGAGCTCCGACTCGGCTCCGACTCGGCTCTCCTCCGCTCAGTGGAGGCGGCGCCCCTGTGGTTGATCGCGACACGGGGCGCGGGCGGCAGGCAGCGCCCCGCGCCGGAGAGTGGCGGTGCGCGGGTTCTCCGGGTGTCTCGCGGAGGGGACGGGAAGCTGGACCTGCGGGAAACGTGGCGCCGGCTGGGCGAGGAGGGCCTGACCTCCGTTCTGGTGGAGGGAGGCGGGCGGCTGACCGCCTCCCTGCTTCGGGAGGACCTGGTCCAACGGCTGTACCTGATCATTGCGCCGGTTTTCTTCGGGACGGAGGGAGTCGAGGGCTTCCCGGGCCTGGATCCGATCGCGCGCGGCGAGTGGCGGCCGGTGGATCGCCAGACGTTGGGCGAGGACACACTGCTCATCCTGGAACGCTCCCCCTCGGCGCGGGCGAAGCCTTGAGGTCGGCATGTTCACCGGCCTGATCCAGGGTGTCGGGACGGTGGCGGGGAGAGAAGAGATCGGTGACGGCCTGAGCTTCGAGCTCGAAGCCCCTCGGTTCGCGCGCGAGCTCCTTGCGGGGGAGAGCGTGGCGGTGGACGGCGTGTGCCTGACCGTCACCTGGCACGGGGAGGCGGGCTTCCGGGTGGAATCCGTGCGGTCCACGCTGGATCGCACCACGCTGGCGGGGTACGACATGGGGCGGAGGGTGAACCTGGAGCGAGCCCTGCGGGCAGGCGATCCGCTGGGAGGGCACCTGGTCCAGGGGCATGTGGATGGCGTGGGTGAAGTCGTCGAGCTGGGTCGGGAGGAGGAGACCGTGCGACTCCGGGTTCGAATCCCGGTGGAGGTAGCCCATCTCACCGTGGAATTGGGCTCGCTGGCCATCGATGGAGTCAGCCTCACGGTGAAGGGGCTGGAGCGGGATGTCGCAGAGTTTGCGATCATTCCGTATACATGGGAGCACACCGCCATGGATCGCCTGCACGAAGGCGCCCTCGTGAATGTGGAGGCCGACGTGCTCGCCAGGTACGTGAATAGGCTGCTCGGGCCGTACTCGAGAGACCGGGGGAGAGGGTCTGGCAGCGGCGAGGAGGCGCAGGGAAAGGCGACGGACGATGTCTGAGACCCGGGATGCGGATACAGCGGCACGGGAGGCGATCGCCGCGATGGCGCGGGGCGATCTTGTGATCATCGCGGATGACGAGCGCCGCGAGAACGAGGGAGACCTGGTTTGCGCGGCGGAGAAAGTCACGCCGGAGGCCATCAACTTCATGGCCACGCACGGTCGGGGGCTGATCTGTCTCACCCTGTGTGACGAGATCGCGGATCGGCTGGACCTTCGCTTCATGTCGGACGGACGTCGCTCCGACACGCGGGGGACGGCGTTCACCGTCTCGATCGACGCACGGCCGGAGTTCGGAGTCACGACGGGGATCAGCGCCTACGACAGGGCCCGCACGATCGAAGTCGCGGTGCGGCCCGATGCGCGGCCTTCGGATCTCCTGCGCCCCGGACATGTGTTCCCGCTTCGGGCCCGGCCAGGCGGTGTGTTGCAGAGAGTGGGTCAGACGGAAGCGTCGGTGGATCTGGCGCGAATGGCGGGTCTCCAACCGGCGGGGGTCATCTGCGAGATCCTCAACCCGGATGGTACAATGGCCCGGCGCCCGCAGCTGACGGAATTCTCGAGGCGGCACGGGATTCCGTTCGTGACCGTGGCCCAGATCGTAGCGCGGCGGCTCAAGACCGAGCGGCTCGTGCATCGGGTTGCGGAGGCGGCGCTCCCCACTCCATGGGGCGAGTTCCGGATCTTGGGTTACCGGAACGATGTGGACTCCCGCGAACACGTGGCTCTGGTGCGGGGAGATGTCGGCAAGCTGGAAGATGTGCTGGTGCGAGTGCACTCGAAATGTCTCACCGGGGATGTGTTCCATTCGGCCCGCTGCGACTGCGGAGCCCAACTCGACGCCGCCATGCGGCGAATCGTCGAAGAAGGAGCCGGCGTGGTGGTCTACTTGGATCAGGAAGGGAGGGGAATCGGCCTGATCAACAAGCTGCGCGCGTACGAGCTGCAGGACGGTGGGCAGGATACGGTGGAGGCGAACGAGGCGCTTGGCTTCCCTCCGGATCTTCGCAACTACGGCATCGGCGCTCAGATTCTGGTGGATCTAGGCCTGCGTTCGATCCGGATCATGACCAACAACCCGAAGAAGCTGTCCGGTTTGGAGGGCTTCGGGCTGCGAATCAGCGAACGCGTGCCCCTGGAGATCCACCCCACGGTTCGCAGCCGCGACTACCTGGCGGCGAAGCGCGACAAGCTGGGCCATTTGATCGGATCCCCCTGAAGGGTGGTCGAGTACCGGGGCCGGCGTGTCGGGCAAGGGCGACGGATCTGCGTGGTCGTCAGCCGGTTCAATCCCATGGTCACCGAACGTCTTCTGGAGAGCGCGCGTGCCACGTTGCTGGCGGCCGGGGTCGCGGAAGAGGATCTCGACGTGGTATCGGTTCCCGGCGCCTGGGAGATCGTGGCGGCGGTGCGCAGGGCGGCGGAAGCGGGATACGACGGGATCGTGGCCCTGGGGTGCGTGGTGCGGGGGGAGACGGCCCACTTCGATCAGATCTGTGCGTCCGTGACTCGAGGCCTCACCTCACTGGCGCTGTCCCAGGATACCCCCATCGCCTTCGGCGTACTGACCACGGAGACGCTCGCTCAGGCGATCGCCAGGGCGGGCGGGCAGGTCGGTGATCTGGGGGCGGAAGCCGCGCTGGCGGCTCTGGAGATGTGTGATCTGCTACGGCAGCTGGGTGGCAGCTGAGAATCCGCCGAAATCCATGGCCCGTCGGCTTCCGAGCCTCCGTAGGCGGCCGGCGGAGATAGGACCGAAATGAAGCCCTCGCACCCTCGGACTCGGGCTCGGAGCTGGGTTCTCCAGTTGCTGTATGGGTGGGACCTGAGCGACGAGGAGTCTCCGGCGGCTTACGCTCGGCGGGTCATGGCCCGGCGGCGGCCCGGGCACCGGTACCGGCCCCATATCGAAGAGTTGTTGAGCTGGATCGATCAGCACCTGGGAGAGATCGATGCGCGGCTGGAGGCACAGATGGCCAACTGGCATCTGGATCGGCTAGCGGTGATCGACCGTAATGTGCTACGCATCGGCACGGCGGAGCTGCTTTGCTCCGACTCGGTGCCACCCAAGGTCGCAATCCACGAGGCGATGCGGTTGGCGGAAAAGTATGGAGGTGCCGAGAGCGCCCGTTTCGTCAACGGCGTTCTGGACGCCATCTACCGCGAGCTCGCGTCGCTCGATTGACCGGACCCGTCCCTGGCTGACCCGGATGCACGATTGCGAATCCTGGTGATCAACTGGCAGGATCGCCTCAACCCGCAGGCGGGAGGGGCTGAGGTGCATCTGCACGAGATCTTCCGGCGCCTCGCCGACCGCGGTCACCGCGTCCAGCTTCTCGTGTCCGGGTGGCCGGGCGCTCCAGCCTCCGACCGGGTGGACGGTCTCGACGTCCGACGCGTGGGGGGGCGGCATACGTTTCCCCTTCGTGTCCGGAGTGCCTACCGGCGTTTGCGCGAACGGGAGCGATTCGATCTCGTGGTCGAGGATATCAACAAACTGCCGTTGTTCACACCGCTGTGGGTGAAGTCGCCGGTCGTGGCCCTCATCCCACACCTGTTCGGTGCGACCGCGTTCCGGGAAGCCGGCTGGCCTGTAGCGGGAACGGTCTGGCTGGCCGAGCGTTTGATGCCGGCGGCGTATCGGTCGACCCCCGTGCAGGCGATCTCCAGAAGCACGGCCGACGATCTCGAGCGCCGGGGATTCGAGCGGTCCCGCGTGACGGTGATCTATCCGGGAATCGACCACTCCCGGTTCTTCGTCGACCCGGAGGTCCAGAAGTATGAGGTGCCGACGATCGTCTACGTGGGCCGACTGAAGCGGTACAAAGGATTGGACGTTACGTTTCGGGCGCTCCGGTTGCTCACGGAGAGATGGCCGCAAGCTCGCTTCCTGATCGCCGGCCAGGGGGACGATCGGGTGCGTCTGAATCGGGTGGCCCGGCGAGAAGGAGTGACGGACAACGTGCGGTTTCTGGGCTTCGTGAGCGAGGGACGAAAACTGGAATTGCTCCGCCGCGCCTGGGTGAACGTCTATCCCTCGCCAAAGGAAGGCTGGGGCATCACGAATGTCGAGGCGGCCGCGTGCGGAACACCGACAGTCGCGAGCGACTCGCCGGGGCTTCGCGAATCGGTTCGGGACGGAAGCTCCGGCTATCTGGTTCCGCATTCGGATGCCACGAGGTGGGCCTCGGCTCTGGGAAGCATCTTCCGGGATGATTCGTTGCGCCAGCGCCTGTCCCGGGAAGCCATCCGGTTCTCCCGCAGGTTCTCCTGGGAGGAGGCGGCGGACCAGACCGAGCGGGCTCTGGTGCGACAGCGCCTCGGATAGCGGAGGGAATCAGGAGGAGGGGATGAAGATCATACTGGCGGCTCGGCGTTGCGAGGTGAACGACGCTCTCGAGGAGGTGATTCATCGAGAGTTCAGACGATTGGCCCGGTTCGAGCCGAGAGTGGAACGTGCGGAGGTCACGCTCCTGAAGGAACGGTACGTGTACCGGATCGAAGCGCACGTCACGGTGGCCGGGGCGGGGAGCGTGAACGCTCACGAGGAAGGCCCGGATCTCCGTACCACTTTGGACCGCGTGGTCGAGAAGCTGGCCCGCCAGCTCCGCCGCTCACGCACGCGGCGGCGCGATCATCAGGGACCACCCAAGGACGTCATGGCGTTCGAGGAAAAAGAGGCGTGACCTCGATTCGAGTGCGGGAATTCCTGGAGCGCAAGAAGGAGATCATCTCGCTTGAGCTGCTGACGGGCGAACAGGGATTGGACCGCGAGATCCACCGTCCCGATCTATCGAGCCCCGGGATCGCGTTGGGCGGCTACACGGAACGCTTCGTGGCGGACCGGATCCAGGTGCTGGGCGAGACGGAGATCTCGTTTCTGCGCTCCCTGTCGGAATCAGACCGACGGGCCGCGCTGACCCATGTCCTCGACAAGGAGGTTCCCTGCGTGATCATCACCAAGGGCCTGGAGCCTCCGGCGGGCCTCCTTGAGGTGGCCTCCCAGTTCTCGATCCCGGTGATTCGGACGAGATTACGGACGGGGGACTTCTACCGGCGCATCAAGCCGTACCTGGAAGACGAGTTCGCGCCGCGCACGGCGATCCACGGTTCCCTGGCAGATGTGTTTGGAGTGGGGCTTCTGTTTCTGGGCCGCAGTGGAATCGGCAAGAGCGAGTGCGTCCTCGATCTGGTCGAGCGCGGGCACCGCCTGGTGGCGGATGACGTGGTGCTCGTGCAGCGTCGCGGGAACGACGTGCTGATCGGCCGGGGGCACGAGCTGCAGAGACATCACATGGAGATCCGCGGGATCGGCATCATCGACGTCCGGGCCCTGTTCGGGATTCGCGCCGTGCGGCAGCAGAAGCGAATCGAAGTGGTGGTACAGTTGGAGGATTGGAGGGATGATGCGACCTACGACCGGACCGGTCTCGCTGCGGACACGAGCACGATTCTGGACGTGGAGCTTCCCAAGGTGTGTGTGCCGCTGAACCCGGGAAAGAACATTACTGTAATCTCAGAAGTAGTGGCAATGAACCACTTACTTCGCTATTCAGGTGTGGATTCGGCGGCTCAGTTCGACCGCGATCTTCAGCGTCTCCTCCGACCCGTGAGGGAATACCTCGAAGAGGACAATGAGTGAAGTCGTGAGGGGAGTGGTGGTGGCGCACTCGGATCTGGCCCAGGCGCTGGTGAGGGCCGTCGAGGCGATCGCGGGAGTGCGGGGCGCGCTGGTGCCGATCAGCAACGAAGGGGTGGGGCCGGAGGAGTTCCGGCGCCGGATTGAGGCGTCGGTCGGCGACGGACCGGCGATCATCTTCGTCGACCTCTCGAGCGGGAGCTGTGCGTTCAGCGGGCGGTTGGCGGCGGGAAACTGTGGCGATGCGGCGGTGCTCACGGGAGTGAGCCTACCCATGCTCCTCGACTTCGTGTTTCACCGGGAGATGGGCCTGCGAGATCTGGTACGGCGGCTCGTCCGCAAAGCTCAGGAGGAAACCCACTGCTACATGTTCGAGGTCTCGGGTGCCGATCGTCCTGTGTCGCATTGATGATCGGCTGCTTCACGGACAGGTCCTGCTGGGCTGGGGTGGTCGGCTGGGGCTCACTCGTTACCTGGTCGTCGATGACCAAGTGGCCGAGAGCCGGCTGGAGCAGGCGTTGTACCGGACGGGAGTGTTTCGGCCGGCCACCGCGACGTTCGTCACCGTCGAACAGGCCGACCAGCCGGTGAAGCAGCTACAGGAGGGAGCCGATCCGGCCGCCCTCCTCACCCGGGATGCGCGGACGATGCGGGCGCTGGCGGAACGGGGACTGCTGCAGGGGCAGGCGGTGAACGTGGGTGGAATCCACTCGGCGCCGGGCCGACAGAGGATCCTCGACTACGTGTTTCTCGACCGCAGCGTGGCGGAAGATCTTCGGGCTATCGCGGCTCGAAGCCTGGTGGTCACGGCGAGGGATCTTCCGACCTCCGCGGAAGTACCTCTGGAGTCGCTGCTAGATGCCACTGAGCGGTCTTGAGTTGAGCGTTGCCGGCTGGCTGCTGGCAATCGGATGCGGAGCGCTCCTCGGAGCCGATTCTTCCAGCTGGCCCCAGGCAATGGTCTCGCGGCCGGTCGTCGCCGGATTTCTGGGAGGAGCCCTCCTGGGGGACGCCGCCGCTGGCTTCCTCGTGGGTGCCGTGCTCGAACTCCTCGTCTTGCGCCATCCCCCGTTCGGGGCGGCGCGGTATCCGGACATGGGGCCGGCCGGACTGGTGGCGGGGGGCGCTTATGCCAGTGCCGGCGGCGAGGGGTTCTACCCGTTCCTGGCGTCGTTGCTGGCGGGCTGGGCCCTGGGCTGGGTCGGTGCCCGTAGTGTGGCCCGCCTGCGCCGCTGGAACGGCCGTTTGGTGGGGGCTCCCGCGGTGAACGCCGCATCTCCGGCGCGGTTCCAACGGCGCCATCGGCTCGCGATTCGTCTCGACTTCGCGCGAGGGGGGTTGCTCACGGCGGCATTCTTGGTTCCCGCCGCTTTTCTGGCTCGCCTGGCAGTCGGGATCGGTCCGGGAACTCATGGCTCCCCGCTGGCGGTCGCCGCCGTGGCGTTGGGTTTGGGAGTCGCCGGCGGAGCCGGAGCCCGGAGCCTGGGAGGCCGCCGGAGAGGATGGGCGCTCATCGCCGTGGGAACGATCGTGGGTCTCGCGGTGCTCGGCTGACCCGATGGCCCGTCTCCGACGTACGGACTTTACGGCGGCGTTTCTGCGGACGTTCGGCATCCAGGGATCCTGGAATTACAGAACGTTGCTGGGAGGCGGGCTGGGATATGCCCTGATTCCTCTTCTTTCCCGGATTCATGCCGGTGATCCCGTGGCCTTCCGTCGCTCCCTGGAGCGCCACACCTCATCGTTCAATGGCCACCCCTACCTGTGCTCGGTGGCCGTTGGAGCCTTGGCCCGGCTGGAGAACGATGAGGTCGAGGCGGAGAGGATCGACCGCTTTCGGACCGCCCTCATGGGCCCGCTGGGGGCGATCGGCGATCGATTGGTGTGGTCTGCCTGGCGGCCCCTGTGTCTGCTCCTGACGATCGGGGCGTTTGGAGCGGGTCTGGGACCCCTTCAGGCTTGCCTGGTCTTCCTGATCATCTACAACGCGGGCCACGTGGCTCTGCGTTTGTGGGGCTATCGCCAGGGCTGGGAGGCCGGGATGGAGGTGGGAAGAGTCCTCGCCCACCCGCTGCTGCAGCGGACACCGGAGCTGCTGGGGCCGGCGTGCCTGCTCCTGCTGGGCTTCGCTGTCGCCGTGTTGGTGTCCCGGTTGCCGGGGATCGGCGAGCTGGGAGTCGCGGGAGCGCCGATCGCGGCCTCCGCAGCCGTCTTGACGTATCTTTTCCCCGACAAGGTTGGTTCCGGGGCGGCGCTGCTGCTCGGGGCCGGCGCGGTGGCGTGGTGGTTGTGAGGTGTCGGAGTCGGGCCGCCGCCGGACGGGCGAGCGGACATCCGCCCGGGATGGCGGGCACGCCTGTGGACGGGCGGCGCGGAGGCAGAAGGATTCGAGAGGCCGGTGGCCGGAGACTGCGGGCAGATGAGTGAGATCGCCAGGACGACCCGGATTCGCAATCGCCTGGGCCTGCACGCGCGTCCTGCGGCGGAGTTCGTGAAGCTGGCCTCGCGCTTCGAGTGCGAGATCTGGGTGGCGAAGGATGGTCTGGAGGTGAATGGCAAGAGTATCATGGGCGTGATGATGCTGGCCGCCGAGGAGGGAGCGGAGATCCGGCTTCGCGCCGTGGGGAGCGATGCCGAGCGGGCGATGGAAGCTCTGGTTGCGCTGATCGAGAGCGGATTCGGAGAGGAGCTGGCCGCCGCCGGCGGGAGCCACGAGCCGTCGGAGGGATGCCAGTGAGCCGACACTTGCTGGGGGTCGGCGCGACGGGAGGCTGGGGTTCAGGTACGGCGCGATGGGTGACCTGGAATCTTCCTCCCGTGCCACATCGCACCATCGCCAAGGAAGAGGTGGATGCCGAGTTGCGGCGTTTCGAGGAGGCCCGTACGTGGGCCATTGAACGGATCGCTGCGCTGCGCGACCGCACCCGTGAGACCGTGGGAGCGTTCGAGGCGAAAGTGTTCGAGCCGCAGATCCTCATGCTGCAGGATCCGGACGTGGTGGGAGGCACGGTCTCGTACATCGGGGACAACTTCTTGTCCGCCGAGCGCGCCTTCGATCTGACCCTGCTCGAGATTCGCTCCCAGTTCGTGGATCGGGCTCACGCCATGGTGGTGGACCGGATCGCTGACATCCGCGATGTGCGGTACCGGGTACTGGCTCGGCTCACGGGCCGGGTGGAAGACCCGCTCGACCTACCGGAAGAAGACGCCGTCCTGCTGTTCGATGAGCTCACTCCCAGCGCGGCGGTTCGTCTGGACCGAACCAGGGTTAAGGGGATCATCACGGTGGGGGGCACCCGCAGCTCCCACAGCGCGGTGCTCCTGCGGTCGAGCGGTATCCCCATGGTGGTGGGAGTGGGGGGCGCTCTTCGAGATATCAAGGACGGAACGCGCCTTCTGTTGGATGGTGCGACCGGGAGGATCGTGGTCGACCCGACGCGTTCGGAAGTGGAGGCGGAAGCGCGGCGTTCGGGACTCCTGGGCGACTGGAACCGGCTCGAGGAGCATCCGGCCGGCCCGGTGAGCACCCGAGACGGCGTGCTCGTCCGCCTCCAGGCGAACCTGGACCAGCCTGACGAGACGGAGGCGGCCGTGCGGGTCGGAGCGGAGGGAGTCGGCCTGTTTCGGTCCGAGTTCCTGCTACTGGGCCGGAGGGTGATTCCGAGCGAGGATGAGCAGTACCTAGCCTACCGGGCCGTGGTGGAAGCCTTCCCGGAGCATGACGTGACGCTGCGCACCTTCGATGTGGGTGGGGACAAGCTGCCGATATTCTTGAATATGCCGCTGGAGGAGAACCCCTACCTGGGTTGGCGCGCGATTCGGGTGTGCCTGGATGTGCCGGATCTGTTCCGGAATCAGTTGCGCGCGGCGGTGCGGGCGTCGCGTCATGGGAACATGAGGATTCTCCTGCCGTTCATCGTCTCCGTGGAGGAGGTGCGCCGCAGTCGCGAGTTGCTGGCGGAGGTGATCGGGGAGCTGAGGGGGTCGGACTCTCGGGAGCGTGATATCCCGGTGGGTATCATGGTGGAAACCCCATCGACGGTGGAGACGCTCGAGCTATTCGCGCCGGAGGTGGATTTTCTGAGCCTGGGGACCAACGATCTTACACAGTACGTGATGGCTGCCGACCGGGGGAGTGCCCGGGTGGCGGCTTTGCATGACCCACTGCAGCCGGCTCTCGTACGGATGTATTCCCGGCTTCGGAAGGAAGCCGACCGTCTCGGCCTGCCGATCAGCGTGTGCGGGGAGCTTCCCGCCGAACCGGTGGGCCTGTGCGCCCTGCTCGCGCTCGGCTATCGCGAGTTCAGTCTCTCGCCGGCCTACCTCTCCGGAGCGCGGGAAGTGGTTCGGGCCGTCTCAGTGGAGGAGCTGAGTGGAATCTTCGAGCGCACCGCGGGGTTCGACAGCGCTACGAAGATCCGTGCTCCGATCGCCGAGTACCTGCACGATGCGCTCGCCGAAGGGACGGTCGCGTCGATCCCGGTGCCGGGTTAGCGCGCGAGGTATGTTGCGGGTGCGATTCGTACGCGGCAGTATGGCCGATTCGAGCAGCTCGAGCTAGGCCCATCGAGACAGGAGAGCCCGTTGCCTGACACCCACTATATGTTCTCATCCGAGTCCGTGACGGAGGGGCATCCGGACAAAGTGGCGGACCAGATCTCCGATGCCGTGTTGGACGCGGTTCTCACTGAAGATCCGCTCGGCCGGGTGGCTTGCGAGACGCTCGTCACCACGGGCCTGGTTCTGCTGGCCGGCGAGATCACCACGGAGGCTCGATTGGATCTTCCGCGCCTGGCACGCGATACGATCCGGGAGATTGGCTACACGGATCCCGAGTTCGGCTTCGACTCCGAGACCTGCGCGGTGCTCACATCGCTCGACCGGCAGTCGGAGGACATCAAGATGGGTGTCGATGTGGGCGGGGCAGGGGACCAGGGAATGATGTTCGGCTACGCCTCGGACGAGACCGAGACGTTCATGCCCCTGCCGATCACTCTGGCTCACCGGCTGACGCGTCGGCTTTCAGAGGTGCGGCGTTGCGGGGAGATTCCGTGGTTGCGACCCGATGGCAAGTCCCAGGTAACCGTGGAGTACGAGGACGGTCGTCCGGTGGGGATCCCGACGGTGGTGATCTCCACGCAGCACGGTCCGGACGCGACTCACGAGGAGATTCGCGCGGAGATCATTTCACGGGTGATCGAACCCGTGCTGCCGGCGGACCTGTATGATCCGGATTCCATCACCTACCACATCAATCCGACGGGACGTTTCGTGACGGGCGGTCCGCACGGTGATGCCGGTGTGACCGGCCGCAAGATCATCGTGGACACCTACGGTGGAGTGAGCAGCCACGGAGGAGGGGCGTTCAGCGGAAAAGACCCATCCAAGGTGGATCGTTCGGCCAGTTACGCGGCGCGTTGGATTGCCAAGAACCTGGTGGCTGCCGGGTTGGCGCGGAGGGCGGAGATCCAGCTCGCGTACGCGATCGGTGTAGCGGAGCCCGTGTCTGTGATGGTGCACACCTGGGGCACGGGAGAACAGCCGGATGAACGGCTGGCCGAGGTGGTCCGGGCCGTGTTCGATCTACGGCCGGAGGCGATTATCGAGCGGTTGGGACTTCGCAGGCCGATCTACCGGCGCACGGCCGCTTTCGGTCATTTCGGCCGGGAGCCGATGTCCGACGGAGGCTTCAGTTGGGAACGGACGGATCGGGTAGAGGAATTGAAAAACGCCGTATGATGCGTGATTCGTAGAGATCCTGTGGAACGGAGAACCGGACGGGGAACAGGAGTGAGGTGAGGATATGACGACGAGTGAGCGCGCCGAAGTGGCGTTTGACGTTTCGGATGTGGGACTCGCGGCGGAGGGGCAACGCAGGGTGGAGTGGGCGGAACGGTCCATGCCGGTCCTCAGGCAGATCCGCGAGCGTTTTCAGCGCGAGCGGCCACTGGAGGGCGTTCGCATCTCGGCCTGTCTCCACGTGACCACGGAAACGGCGAATCTGGTGCGCACCCTCCAGGCCGGTGGGGCCGACGTGGTGCTGTGCGCCTCGAACCCGCTTTCGACGCAGGATGATGTGGCGGCCTACCTGGCGGTGGAATGCGGTGTGGGGGTATTCAGCGTTCGGGGGGAGGACAGCGACCGCTACTACCACCACATCCGGGCGGCCCTGGCGCACCGGCCGAAGCTGACCATGGACGACGGCGCGGATCTGGTCGGATCGCTCCACATGCTGGCATTGGAGCGCTACGACGATCTGGCGCCCGCCATTCGCTCCTGGGTCACGGCGCTTCCGGTTGAGGAGCGAGAGATGCTGGTGGACGGAGTCCGGGGCTCCACGGAGGAGACGACCACGGGGATCATTCGGCTGAGGGCTATGGCGGCCGATGGCGTGCTTCGGTTCCCGGTCATCGCCGTGAACGACAGCTACACGAAGCATCTGTTCGACAATCGCTACGGCACCGGACAGTCGAGCCTGGATGGTGTGCTGAGGGCCACCAACATGCTGTTGGCCGGCTCCACTGTAGTCGTGGCGGGGTACGGATGGTGCGGTAGAGGAGTGGCGCTTCGGGCCAGAGGGGCGGGCTCGAAGGTGGTCGTGACCGAGGTGGATCCGCTGCGGGCCCTGGAGGCCACGATGGATGGGTTCCAGGTCATGCCGATGGGGGAAGCGGCTCCCGTGGGAGATCTGTTCATTACCCTGACCGGTAATACGAGCGTGCTCAGGGAGGAACACTTTCGGGCGATGAAGGATGGCGCGATCATCGCCAATTCCGGGCACTTCGACGTGGAGATACAGGTGAGGCGGCTGGAGGAGATCTCCACCCGCGGTCCGACGCCGTTGAGGGAGTTCGTGGAAGAATACGTGGTGGATGACAAGCGGATCATCCTGCTGGGTCAGGGAAGGCTGATCAACCTGGCCGCGGCGGAGGGCCATCCGGCGAGCGTCATGGACATGTCGTTCGCGAACCAGGCGCTGGCGGCCGAGTATCTTCTCAGTGACGAGGGAGCGGAGCTCGATGCCGCGGTATACCACCTCCCCCGTGAGATCGATTTCGAGATCGCGCGCCTCAAGCTCGCGGCCATGGGCATCGAGATCGACACGCTGACCGAGGAGCAGGAACGCTATCTCGGTTCCTGGGATCAAGGAACGTAGCCAAGCCCGGGAACGCCTGGGCGGATGGAGCCGGTGCGGACATGGAAGATGGGCTGACGGAGGTCACGGTCGCGAGCCTCGGGCTGGACAAGTCCTCGAGCACGCCGGTCGTCATCCTCAAGGAGAAGGACGGGGACCGTTTGCTCCCGATCTGGATCGGACCGGGAGAGGCCAGCGCCATCGCCATGGAGCTGGCGGGGGTTCAATTCTCACGCCCGCTCACGCACGATCTGTTCGACACCGTGGTGCGCGGCTTGGGCAGCGCGCTGGTGCGGGTGCTGATCACCAAAGTGGTGGACAATACCTACTACGCGTCGCTGATCTTCAAACGGGATGGAGAATTGCTGTCCATTGACTCCCGGCCCAGCGACAGCATCGCGCTGGCGCTGCGCGCGCAGGCACCGATCTTCGCCGATGAAGACTTGCTGGAGCTGACCAGCCTCGAGATCGAGGGAGCCGGTTTCGAGCTCCCGGAGGAATCGGGCCAGGGTGAGCTGGAGGCCGCGGATCCCGGCTCGCCCTCCGGAGAACCGCTCAGGGAGTATCTGCGGAAGCTGAATCCGGAAGATTTTGGGCGGTTCAACCCCTGAATCGTTCGGCCGCCGCCGGCCGCGGCCCGGGGCGTTGAGCCGCTGGGCTGGGTGGACGGCGATCCGGGCCGGCGGCGGCTTGCTCATTCCGATGATCCTCGGCTCTCCGGCCCTCGCGCAGTCTCCGCCTCCGCTGAGGATTTCCGGCCGTGTCGTGAGAGGCACGGACTCTTCCGCCGTGCGGGGGATCACGGTCGATCTCCACCGGATCACGGCGGATTCGGGATCGGTGCTGGCGACGTCGGTGACGGGGCGGAATGGCCGCTTCGCCTTCACCGTGCCGAGCCCGAGGTCCGAACCGGGACGCCCTCCGCCGGTCCTACTGGCCACCGCCCGCTATCAGAATGTGCTGTACATGGGCCGCGCTCTCCACGGCACTCCCGAGTCGATCCAGGACTACCGGATCGTCGTATACGACGCTCGCCGAGCTGACACCGTGGCGGTCGCGTCACGGCACACGATCGTATCGCCGCGTCCCGGCCTGCTCGACGTGGTAGACGTGTGGGAGTTGGCCAACGACTCCGACCTGACGCTCGTCCCTGGAAAGAGCGATGCGGAGGGCTGGCGGCTACCGCTTCCCCGTGAGGCGGTCGAGCCGAGCCTGGTGCCTGGCTCGGCCCTGGCCGGCGAAGATGAGGTGGACGGGAGCTTCGTCCAAGTTCGCGCACCGGTCCCCCCGGGAGGGCGGCCCCTGACGGTTCGCTACCGGATCGCAGCCGACAGGATCGACTTGCCCGCGCCCGGTGAGGAGGGGAAACGGGAGGTGTTGGTCGCTGGCTCCAACCGACCCTCCCGCCTTCGCGGTCTCCAGTTCGGCGGCCTCATCGAGATCGAGGGTCGCACGTTCCAGCGGTACGTGAGCCGGGGAACCCCGGCAACCCTGTCGATGGACTTCGGTCCGCCACCCTCCCATAGCTTCTATGCCTGGATCTTCGTCGCGGCCGGCTTCCTGCTGCTGAGTGCGGCCGAGGTCGCGCGCCGCCGGCTGGCTGCGGCGGGCTGAATGGACGAGGTGTCCGAGCCACGCCTCGCCTTGCGGTGCCCGCAGGTCTGGAGTAGACTCGGAATCGACAGAACGGATGGAGGCAAACGGAAGCCGGTGTGAGTCCGGCGCGGCCTCGCCACTGTAAGAGGCTCACCGTTTCGACGGTGCCTCGAGCCAGGAGACGTGTCCCATCCAGGCCCACGAGAGCTCTTCGAAGGAAGGGTGTGGGCGGGATTCGTTAGAGGCCCGATGAGCCCGCCCCACAGGAGGCGGGCTTTTTGATTCTCTGGTTGCGTTGTGTTGTTCTGGCAGCGATCGGCTGCCTGATCCCTCGAGGCGTCCCGGCGGTGGAAGTCGCGCGGACTCTCGAGTCGGGCCGGGAAGCCATCGGGGCGTGGACCGACACCGTGCGGGTCCGGGACGATCTGAACCATCTGGTCAGGTTGGCCGCGCCCGCCCGGCGAATCGTGTCTCTGTCGCCGGCGTTCACCGAGATCCTCTTCGCCATGGGAGCGGGGGATCGGCTGGTGGGCCGCACGCGTTTCGGGACCAGACCCGAAGCCGCGCGGGCCGTCCCGAGTATTGGGGACGGAGTTCGTCCTTCTGTTGAGCTCGTGTTGGCTCGACGACCGGATGTGGTGCTGTTCTTCGCGGGCTCGGACAATGCCGGGTTGGGCGCCGCGCTACGGCGTGTGGGGGTGCCGTCGCTGGGCCTTGCGCACAACAGCTTGGCGGATCTGAACCGCAACCTGCGGCGCCTGGGTGTTCTGATCGGATGCGAGGCAGCCGCGTCCCGGCTTGCGGCCGCGATCGAGCGTGGTCTGAAGGCGGTCCACGAGGCGACCGCCGGCTTGGGGGCCACGCGGGTGTACTACGACGTGTGGTCGGATCCGCCGATCACGGTCGGGAAGGCCAGCTATCTGGACTCGCTGCTCGCGATCGCCGGCGGACGCAACGTGTTCGGCGACCTGGAGGCCGTCTCGCCGCAGGTCAGCTTGGAAGCGATCGCCGCGCGGGATCCCCAGCTCATCCTTTGGCCGGTGACCCGAACCGGCGACCGGCGCTCCCCGCCGGAGGCTCGGCCGGGCTGGCGGGCGATCGGCGCGGTCCGCCGCGGCGCCGTCCGCCGGGTGAATGGGGATCGGGTTCACGTGCTGGGCCCGGGGATCGTGGCAGGTGCGCTGGAACTGGCCCGAGCGCTCCACCCCGCCGCCGCGATCGACGGGATCCCGGAGGTGGGGGCTGACCCGAGTTCCACGTGTTCCCGCGATGAGTAGGACGAGAGGGCAGGTTCTGCCGGGGAAAAGCGGCGCGGCCTGGCTTCTCGGGCTGGTTCTCCTGGCGGGCTCGAGCGGTGTCTTGCTGGGACCGGCCGGCTTCTCTCCCGCGGAATTGTGGCGGGCCCTGATGCCTGGGGCGGAGCCTTCCACGGCGCGCTCGATCCTCCTGAGTCTGAGGCTTCCCAGAACCGTGGGTGCGCTGGCCACCGGCGCCAGCTTGGCCGTGTCCGGCGCACTGTTCCAGGCGCTGCTGCGCAATCCGTTGGCGGAGCCGTACCTGCTGGGGGTCTCCTCGGGCGCCGCGCTGGGCGCGGTGGCGGCGATCACGTTGGGGCTCGGGTCGCTCGGCCCCGCCTTCCTGACCCTGGCCTCGCTGGCCGGAGCGATCCTGGCCGTCGGAGTGGTGTTTCGGGTCGCCAGCGTGGTCGGAAAGCTGGATACGAGGGTCTTGATCCTGGCCGGCGTCGTGGTCGCTTCGTTCTTCGGTGCCTGCGTGATGCTGCTGCTCACTTTCGCGGAGGGGGAAGCGCTCCGCTCGGCCGTCCTGTGGACGATGGGAAGCCTGGCAGGCGCATCGTGGGGCACGGACCTGGCGCTTCTGGCCTACGCTCTCCCGGCCTCGGCGATCGCGTTCGGGATGTCTCGGGATCTGAACGCGCTCGCGCTGGGCGAAGAAGCGGCGGCCCATCTGGGCACCGATGTGGAGCGAGCCAAGCGTCGAGCGTACTTCCTCGCTTCCGCGCTCGCCGCGGCCGCCGTAGCGGTGGCGGGAGTGGTGGGTTTCGTGGGCCTGGTTGTGCCTCACACGGTGCGGCTTCTCTGGGGCGCCGACCACCGGCTGGTTCTCCCCCTCTCCTTTCTGGGCGGAGCTGCCCTCTTGGGTCTGGCCGACACGGCCGCTCGCACGGTCGCCAGCCCGCTGGAGGTTCCCATCGGGGTGATCACCGCTCTCGTCGGAGTGCCGTTCTTTCTCTTCCTGCTTCGGAGGAGCTCGGTGTGAGCGTGGAGGCAGCCTTCGATCTGACGGAAGTGCGCTTCTCGTATCCGGGAGGCGGCCGTCCCGCCATCGCGGGGACGTCCCTGCGTTTCGCCATGGGCCGGCACAGCATGTTGGTGGGGCCGAACGGGGCGGGAAAGAGCACTCTCCTGCGCCTGATGTCGGGAGTTCTGAGGCCGGATCGTGGACAGGTTCGATTGTTCGGGCGAGGCCTGTCGGACTGGGGCCGGAGGGAACTGGCATGCCGGGTGGCCGTCGTGACGCAGGACGATCCTCCCGGTTTTCCCCTGCCGCTGCGGGCGTTTGTCGGACTCGGCCGCAATCCGCATCTGCGGACCTGGCAGGGTCTGGGGACGAGGGATCGGGAGGTGATCGAAGCCTCGCTCGATCGGGTCGACCTCCGACACCTGGCCGAGCGATTCCTCCCGGATCTCTCCGGAGGAGAGCGGCAGAGGGCGAAGCTGGCGCGAGCCCTGGCCCAGGAGCCGTCGGTGCTTCTGCTCGATGAGCCCACCGCGCATCTGGATCTGGGACACCAGGTCCGGATGTTCGAGCTGGTTCGGGAATTGATCCGAGCGGATCGGCTGACCGTGGTGAGCATCACGCACGACCTGCACCTGGCCAGTCGTTACGGAGATTCGCTGGCACTTCTGTCCGAGGGGCGTCTCGTGGTGGTGGGCTCCCCGCACGAAGTGTTGCAGGCGGAGCACCTGAGCGAAGCGTTCGGTTGGCCGATCAGAGTCGTGGAGCTGGGGGCTCTGGGCTTCCACGCCGTGCCGTTGAGCGGGTGGGGGCGGGAGTGAGACGGCGGGCGATAGGGCGGCGATCGGGCCCGGATCGACCGGGCGAGACACGAGCGGCCCGGACTCTGCCCGTCATCTGCCTCACGCTGGTCGCTCGGGTGGCTCTTTCGGCCGGTCCGCTCTCGGCCCAGGAACCGCCTCTGCCACCGGCCCGGCCCGGTGCGGTGGTTGTGGAGCTTGAGGGGGCCGGCAGACCGATCGAGGGCGCGCGAGTGACACTTCGGGTCCCGCGCCCGATCCGCGGTGAGGGAGAGCCGGACCTCCGGAGGAAGGAAGCATTCACGTGGGCGGTCGAAGAGCTGGGCGATGGCCGGTATCTCAACCGGGCTGTCGCGGCGGGCCGCTATCTCCTGGACATCGAAGCCGCCGGCTATTCCCGGTTGGAGAAGATCGTTCGGGTGGCCTCCGGAGAGTGGGTGCGTGTGAGGCTGACTCTGCAGCCCCGCCCGTTCGTGGTCCGGGAGCTGGTGGCCACGGTGGACCGGGGCGGGTGGGTGTGGATGCCGGGTCGCGCGGCGCAACGTCTCGATTTCACCCATGCGGAGCAGGAGCTGTCCACCCTCGCCGACTGGCTGCGCGGCTTGCCCGGCGTCGGGGTGAGAGAGTATGGGGCCGGTGGGCGCCAGGTGGTCAGCCTGCGAGGCAGTCGCCCTTCCGGAGTGCTGGTTCTGCTCGATGGAGTGCCCGTGAACGATCCGGTTTCGGGCGAAGCGGACCTCTCCGGGATCCCGGGGTCGACGCTGGAGTCGGCCACGGTCATCCCGGGAGCCGGTGCGGAGTACGGTTCCGGAGCCCTCGGGGGGGTGCTCCTGCTTCGGTCCCGTCAACCGGAGGGCCGGATGTGGCGGGGGGGGATAGAGAAAGGATCCTTCGGGCGAAGGGCGGCGGACGTGTTCCTGTCCTCGAAGGGGTCGGCCGGCGTCCTCTCGCTGAGTGGTCGGCTGGAGGACAGCGACAACGATTTCACCTTCCGAGATCGGGTGACGCCGGGCCGGCCACGCGAGGTGCGGAAGAACGCGGACGCGCATGGATGGAACGTTGCGCTGTCGGGGTCTCCGCGTCGCCTTCCCCTGTCTGGCCGGTTTAGAATCAGCCGGGTCGAGCGGGGTTCTCCGGGGCGCATGGGCACGGATCTGTTCGATCGAGCCAGGTGGAGTGACCGGGGCGTCCAGGCCTCGGTACGGTACGGAACGGGTTCTTCTCGAGAGTGGTCGGGGGCGTTCCGTTCTCGGTGGCTACGGTATCGAGATCCAGCCTCGGGCACGGACCAGCGCCAGCGTGCGGCGGACCTCCGGCTTCGCGGGACGATGCGGTGGAACGGAGCCTGGCGTGCGTCCTTTCGCGCCGAGCGCGAGACCGTCTCCGGCGACGGACTTCGGAAGGCTCCGGCGCGGTTGTCCGCGGGGATTACCGTGTCCCGAACCTTCGGCGGCCCGCAGTTCGAGATTCGGCCCAGTTTGACCCTGGATTTCGGGCCGGGCGAGCGGTCGTGGAGCCCCGGCCTCGTGCTCACCGGCCGTCCGGCTTCCGGGTGGACGTTGTGGGGGAGAATCGGGCAGGCGTTCCGCTTTCCGACGTTCAGCGATCTGTACTTTGCGGCGGCCTACGGAGTTCGGCCGAACCCGGATCTCCGGGCCGAGAAGGTCCGACGGGATGCGGAGCTCGGAGCGGAATGGGAGGCGGAGAACGGGTCGTTGCAGGCTCGCGTGAGCTTCTATTCCCGGCGTACGGCGAATCCGATCGTGTGGTTGGCCAGTAGCGTAGCCATCTGGAGTCCTAGGAATCTGGAGCGGCTGAACGCTCGGGGATTGGAGTGGGAGGCCCGGTGGCGCCCGGCTCGCGGGTGGCGGATCGGGCTTGCGGGTAGCGCCTCGCGAAGCCGCATCCCGTCGGAAGCGACCCAGCGGTCGCTGCCGTACCAGCCGGGGCATCGCGCCCGGGTAAACCTGGCCAGAAGGGTGGGTTCCCGGGTGTTCACGGCCGAGTGGGCGCTCACCGGCGCTCGAACCACGACCCTGGCCGGCACGCACCATCTTCCCGCCTTCAGTCTGGTCGACGTGTCCGCGACGCAGGAGATGAACCTGGGCGACCTGCCGCTCCGCGCGGAGTTGCGGATCCGTAACCTGCTGGATCGACGTTATGAAGTGATAGCCCTTTTCCCCGAGCCGGGACGCCGGCTGGAGATGCGCCTGAGCTTCGCGGCCCCGGAGCGGACACATCGCGGCGAGCGGGCGTCGCCGAGAGCCACACCAGGGAGTAGCTTGACTCGAGACAGGAGACCGAGATGAAACTCGTCCGAACACTCATCGCAGGGACTTCACTGGCCGCGCTCGCGGGCTGCGGCACGAGCGCGGGAGTCAATCCGCCGCCGAGGACGGATTTCGGCAGTGTGTTCGTGCTCAATTCCGTCGGGAAGACGATCGGCCGCTTTTCGGTCGGGGAGGGATTGAGCGTCGCCGCTCCGGACATCGTGCTCCCCGAGAACTTCGATGGGGATGCGATCGATGTGTTTTCTCCCCTGTTTGTGACCACGATCAGCTCGTTCGGCGGCAGTCAGCTGATCTTCGGTAGCCTGGAGAACGGTTCGCAGCTTCAGGTCGCGTTCCAGGGAGCGGGTACGGCCGTCAATCCAGGTAAGGCGACGCTGTCGGTGAACGTCGCCGGGGAGGTGAATGCGTGGGTGGCCGGTCGCGGCACCAACCAGGTGTTCCGGGCCACCCCGAATCAGGCCGTCGCTTCTCTCGTGTCTCAGGATGTCGGAGAGTTCGTGGAGCGGGTGCTTCCGGGTGGCAATGTCCTGGTTCTGGTCGACGCGAATCTCGATGACGAGGGAGGGACATTTCAGCCCCTCGGGGATGCACGCGTCATCGTGATCAATGTCACGAGCGGTCTCCAGGTGGCGGCATTCTCCCTGCCGGGCAGCGTGAACGCACGGGATGCGATCTTCACGGAAGATCGGCTCACTGTCATGGCTTCGGGCGGTTTCGATGCGAACTTCATGCCGGTCGGCAATGGAACGCTCGTCCAGACCCGCCCGTCGGCGAGTGCGGTCGTCGAAACCCTGCCGCTGGGCGGAAACGGACTGTCCCTGGAAGCCGGAAAGAATGGCCGGGTCTATGTGACGACGACTCTGGACTTCCAGAGCATCCAGGTGCTGATGTTCAATCCTTCCACCGGGGATTGGGTACGGGGACCCGACAATCCCATCCAGCCCGTGGACGTGAACGGAGCGGACATCGCGTGCTGGGTGGCGACCGCCATGGCGGATGGCCGCCTCCTGTGCGCCACCTTCTCAACCGCGGCACCCGGGCGGCTGTATCTGCTGGATTCCAACGGAGCGGAGATCTCCAGCATCACGTCCGGGTTCGGCTCGACCGACATCGCGCTCCGCTAGCAGGTGGTGGAGGGGGCGCGGACGAGCGATGCACCGCACCCACGGTGGCCCCGACCGCCGTGGAAGGAGCGGCAGAAAAGCTTTCTCGGGTCGCAAACCCTCGGAGAGACGCGGTGGGGCTGGTAACGACACGAACGATCGTTCTCCAGACGTACCGTTACAGCGACACCAGCAAGATTCTGCGCCTGATGACGGCGGAGCTGGGTCCGCGCTCCGCCCTCGCCCGCGGTGCGCTTCGCCCCAGGAGTCGGTTCGGCGGCCTCCTGGAACCCTTCGTGGAAGGCGTGGCTACGCTATATGTCCGGGAGAACCGCGAGCTCTGCACGCTCTCGGGGTTCGAGCTGATTCGAGCTCGGCAGCCGCTGGCTCGAGATGTTCACGCGTTCACCGGAGCCTCGGTCCTCTGCGAGCTGGTTCTCAGGCTCGCGCCGGAGCATCCCGATAAGAGGCTGTACGGCGAGCTGACGCGGGGTCTGGACGCGCTGATGGAGGCCCCGGGTGGAGCCGTCGAGACGGTGGCGCTCCGGCACATCTGGCGGCTCGTGGTCATTCTGGGGTTCGAACCGGATCTTGACGCTTGCGTGGAGTGCCACCGACCCATTCCCGTGGGCCGGGGAGCCCGCTTCGATTTCGAAGCGGGTGGACTACGTTGCGGCGAGTGCGCTCCCGTGGGCCGCCGGGTCGATCCCGTCGAGCTGGCCGGCTTGCGGGGCCTGCTCGGGCGGGCCGAGGAGGTAGCGGGTCCGGTGGGCGCCTCGCAGGGTAGGCTGGTGGCCGACTTCATCCGCTACCACATGGCGGAAGGGACGCGCCTGCGATCGCTCGATTTTCTGGGAGGCTTGCCGTGACTCCATCCGAGCGAAGCCCCGGCGCGACTCCGAAGGGCATCGTGGTGGGTACGGCCGGCCATGTGGACCACGGCAAGACATCGCTCGTCCGGGCGCTCACCGGAGTGGATACGGACCGGTGGAAGGAAGAGAAGGAACGGGGCCTGACCATCGATATCGGGTTCGCCCGTTTGAGCCTGGGGACCGGCATCGAGGCCGGTGTCGTGGATGTGCCGGGGCACGAGGATTTCCTCAAGAACATGCTGGCCGGCGCGACGGGCATCGATCTTCTGCTGCTGGTGGTTGCGGCGGATGAAGGGCCCATGCCGCAGACGTTCGAGCATCTGTCCATCGCGAAGCTGTTGGGTGTGAACCGTGGAGTGGTGGCGCTCACCAAGGCGGACAGGGTGGATGAGGACTGGCTCGATCTGGCTCGGGAGGCGACGCGCGATGCGCTGCGGCGGACACTCGGCCACGGGGAGTGGCCGATCCTGCCGGTATCTTCCACCACGGGAGAAGGCATGGTCGGGCTGCGTGAGGCCCTGAAAGGGGCGGCCGGCGATGTGAAGGATCGGCCGGTGGATGACCTGTTCCGACTGCCCATTGACCGGTCGTTCTCCGTTCGAGGGACGGGGACTGTGGTGACCGGGACCGTGTGGAGCGGCGAAGTGAGGACGGGGGAGGAGGTCCTGCTATGGCCGCTGGGCCGGCGGGCTCGCGTTCGGGGACTTCAGGTTCATGGGGAAGCGCGCCGAGCGGTCGGAGCCGGTCGGCGGTGCGCCATGGCCCTGGTGGGGGTTCAGGCCCAGCGGGTGCCACGAGGCACCGTGGCCGTGCGCGACGAAGTGTGGGAGGAGTGCCGCCGGCTGGGCGTCCGTATCGAGGTGCTCGCGGGGGCGGGCCGACCTGTGGATCACGAGCGCAGGCTACGGGTGTATCTGGGAACGAAAGAGGTGATGGCGCGCGTGCTGCTTCCGGAAGGCGGCGAGTTGGAGCCGGGCCGGAGGGGTTGGGCCCTGCTGTGGCTCGAGGAGGCCCTGGTAGCGCGCGTGAAGGATCGCTTCGTGCTCCGCTTCTACTCGCCGGTCTGCACCCTGGGCGGCGGGCAGGTCGCCCAGCTGCAGCCGGGCCGCGGCTGGCGCCAGAGCCTGGCGGAGTGGAAGCGGATTCTGGATGGCTCCCCGGAGGAGGCGCTGGTGGCGGCGGTCGGCTTGCACGGCGGCCGCGGGGTCGAGACTCCAAGAATGCCGCTGGTGACGGGACTTCCGTCAGAGGAAGTGGCCGGATTGCTGGGGCGGGAGGTGAGCGGTCTCCTTCGCGTCAAGGACCGGTGGTTCACGAGCCGCCGAGCCGAGGAAGCGGCCGAGTTCCTCGAAGGTGAGCTTCGCCGGCTGCATCGACAGCGGCGCCGGGTGGCTGCCGTGTCGCTGGGGGCCCTCAAGGAGGTCGGGAAAAGGCGCTTCGCCGACGAGCTCGTGGACCACGTTCTGGCCCGCATGGCGGAGGCAGGGCGGGTAGAGATCCACGGTCCCGGCGCTCGTCTGCCGGATCACCGACCCGCGCTTACGGATGAGGAACGAAGGCAGCAGGAACGCCTGCTGGAGTCGATCCGCGCGGGCGGAGCGGAGCCCGAGACCCTGTCGGACCTGGAACGGACTCTCCGGATGGAGCGCGACCTGCTCCAGGACCTGCTGCTGCTGCTCCAGGAAGAGGGGAAGATCGTCGCGCTGACGCCCGAGATCTATCTTCAAGCGGCGCTCGCGGAGGAGCTGGCCGCACGAGCCCGGGAGCTGCTCGCGAGGGAGCGGGTAGCGGCGCCCGGCGTGTTCAAGGAGGCGTTCGGCGTTAGCCGCAAGTACCTGATCCCGATCCTGGAGTATCTGGATCGACGGGGCGTGACGCGCCGCACGGGAGAGGGACGTGAGCTGGCCGGCTGAGTGCCTGGTCGCGCGGAGGGCGGGAGCGACCCGGCGAGGTTTTCCGCTTATCCTGGTGCTGCTCCTGGCATGCGGCCACGCCGCCGTGGCCCAGGATGCGCGGGGACGGATCAGGGGCCTGCACGAAACCGATTTCTCTCTGCAGCCGGCCTTTCCCAACCCGTTCGACAGGGAGACACGCCTGCCGTTCATTCTCGGAGAAGCGTTGTTTCGAAAGGGGCATGCGGTCACCGTGTCGATGCGAGTGTACAACATCCTCCATCAACTCGTCGCCATGCCGAAGCTCAGCGGGAATGACGGGAAGCCGGGGCGGCGGCTTGATCAGGTGGCTTTCGTTCGCCCAGGATCCTACGAGGCGGTGTGGGACGGGCGCGACCTGCAGGGGAAGAAGCTTACTCCGGGCCCGTATTTCGTACAACTCCTGGTGGATGGAGAGGCTCAGGTTCGGAGACTGCTTCTGGTTCGCTAGAAGGCCGTTCCTAGCTGTAAGTCGCAAGATGGTTGTTCACCGGAAGCCGACGAGTAAGCTGGAGGTGAGAAAAGCCTTCACAACCTACTCGTCGGGGGCTACGGTGAACGTGCACAAGAATGCGAAACTGACGCCGGCGGAGCGGGCTCGCTGGGCTCAGCTCACGTGATAGAGAAAGCGCCCGCAGTTCTCGCACACGGCGAGCTTCTGATTCCGGGTGGCCTCCGAGGCGACCGCCGTGGGAACCGCCACGAAACAACCGTAGCAGATGCCCTGGAGCACCGGGACCACGGCGCGGATGTCCCTGCTGACGAACTGGCGGTAGCGGCTTCTCACCCCGGAATCCAGCCGGTCCGCCAGCTCCTCGAGCTTGTGCTCGAGCAGCGAGAGGGCCTCGTCTATCTGGACGTCGAACACGCCGGACTCCACTTCCCGCACCGGCGCTTCCTGGAGGGCCGCGCGCTGGGATCGGAGATCCTGTATCTCCAGCAGGAGCTCGAGTTGCGGATGCACGTCACACGCCTTTCTTTTCCAGCAGCTCGAGGAAGTCCTCAGGCTGCCGGATCTCGGACAGCAGTTCGGGAACGTCGCTTTCCTTGCTGAACTGAGCGATCTTGCCCAGCACGGGCAGATACTGATTGGAAACTTCCAGAGGTGGGGCGACGATCAGAAAGATGTATCGCACGGGTTTTTCGTCGATGGCCTTGAAGTCCAGCCCGGAGGGTCGGCGTCCGAACGCCACCCGCAGGCGATTCACGACCAGGGATCGGCAGTGGGGGATCGCGATGCCGCGCCCGATGCCGGTGGAGCCGAGGTTTTCTCGTCGCTTGAGCATCTTGAACAGGATCCCCTCCGATTTCGTATCGAGGTGGAACAGGCTCACGAGCTCTTTCAGGGCGTCGTCTTTGGTCTCCGATTCCAGATTCAGCTTGATGGCGTCGGCAGTGAAGAAATCGCGGAGATGCATCTATATCGCTCCTCGAGTTGAGGCCAATTCTGCGTGGAACAGGCACGGGCCGAGATCCCGTTCTCGGGACCGCGAAGCCGGACACGAGTATACCGATGCGAACGAAAGGCTGTCAAAGCCGCCCGGACGGCGTCTCCCCCAGGTCGGCGGAAGCGTCGGGCGAGCCGATCGGTGAGCGCGGAACGGCTGATTCGTCTGCTAGAAGCGTTTCGGCGGGGCGAGACTGAGACCGCCGAGATTCTTTCCATGTTCTCCCGGGACCCCATCGAGAATCTGGGCTTCGCCCGTCTGGACTCCCACCGGCCCGTCCGGTTGGGATACCCTGAAGCCGTTCTGTGCGAAGGGAAACAGACGGAGGAGGTCCTCCACATCTGCCGGTCCCTGGCGGCAGCGGGCGAGGGATTCATCGCGACGCGGACCAGCCGGGACCAGCTTGAAGGCCTGCGAGCGGAGTATCCGCTGCTGCAGTTCTCCGAGCTGGGGCGTATCGCGCACCTGCCGCCCTCCGATCCATGTACTGCCCGAGTGCTGGGCCGGGTCGCGATCGTCACGGCGGGGACCGCGGATCTTCCTGTCGCGGAAGAGGCCCGCCTCACGGCGGCCGCGCTCGGCAATCCGGTGGACCTGTACGCCGATGTGGGAGTCAGCGGCCTTCACCGGATTCTGAGCATCCAGGATGCGCTGAGAGGAGCGAGCGTCGTGATCGTGGTGGCGGGGATGGATGGAGCCTTGCCATCGGTCGTCGCCGGATTGCTGCCCGTGCCTGTGATCGGTGTGCCGGCCAGCACGGGCTACGGGGTGGCGATGGGCGGCCTGGCCGCCCTGCTGGCGATGCTGACATCGTGCGCTCCGGGACTGACAGTGATGAACGTGGACAACGGGTATGGCGCGGCCTGTGCCGCCACACGCATCAACCGCCTCTGCGCTCCAGACTGAGCCCGGACGGACCCATCTTTCGAACCGGGTGTACGGTCCAACGTGTGGATGGGGGGCGGGCTCTGTGGCCTGCGGGACCGCCCGCGGACGTGTTTCGAGAGCAGAGGGGGGCGATACGGCTTCGACGCGTGAACTAGAAGCTGCGGAAGCGTGCCGAGGTCCCGGGGCCTCGTAAAACACCGGGAAAGATTTCAACTGCCAACGACAACTTGGCACTGGCCGCGTAACTAACGCGGTCCGTCTTCCGATTTGCCGTGCCCGAGGCGGGCCGGAAGGCGACGAGATATCGGGCTGGTCGTGGGCGCACGCCGTAGGCGTCCGCGATGAGATGGCGCAAGCCGACCGACGGCTGGCCGCGGGGAGGTAGCCTGGAGGCTGTCCCGTGGCGAGATTCTGACTCCTGGCTACGCACGTAGATGCCGTGGCGGAAGGGCTCGCGGACGCGGGTTCGATTCCCGCCGCCTCCATTCATTTCATTTCTTTCCCACCGGCCCCAGGCTCGGGGGCCGGCCCGTCAGAAGACCTTGATCGGCGGGATGTACTTCTGTGGGGACGTGCGCAGGTCGGTGAGGATCGAGTTGAGGTCCACCAGCATGCGCAGGAGTTCCTCGTAGAGCGCGTCGTCGGTGACCAGCTGTCCCATCGCCCCTTCACCCGCCTGGATCGCGCCGAATACGGAATCCGCGCGCGCCGCGACCGATGCCAGCGAACGATACAACGAGTCCGACCGGAACAGCTTGCCCAGGGTGCTCTGTCCCGTCGTGACCTCGGTGGCCAGCGTGTCCATGGCCGAGGTCATGGAGAGGAGTCGGTCGTACAGCTCACCGCTCTCCAGCATCTTGCCCAGAGAGCTCTCCCGGGACGAGAGCTTGGACATCACGTCGTTCATGCTGCCGCTGAGGTCGACCAGATGCCGATACAGCTCGTCGTTCACGATGAGTTGACCTGCCGTTCCCTCTCCCGCCAGAAACCGGTCGGTGAGGTCCGCCAGGTTCTTGGTCAGGATCGTGAGCTGTCGTACGGCGGCCGAAGCCTCATCTAGGGCTTCTTGATAGTTGAGCTCCGGAGCCGCCGCGATGGTATCGCCATCGCGCAGGACGCGGGCGCCGGGGGAGCCCGGATCGATGTCGATGAGCTTGTCGCCCAGCAGGCCCTGGGTCCGGATTCGAGCTTTGGAGTCCTCTCGCACCTGGGTCTGGATCTCCCGGTCCACGGCGAGCCACACCGCCACCGCTTCGCCGGAGGCCGGCCGCTTCTCGGGCGGGATCAGCTGGACATGATCGACCTGGCCCACCGGTTGGCCGGCGACCTGGACGGCGGCGCCGCGGGCCAGGCCGGCGGCGGAGTTCATGAGCGTGACCAGGTGGTAGCGCTCTCCAAACACCGAGCCGGTGTCCCCCACCAGGAAAACGCCTACCAGCAGCATCACCAGCGCGACGATGACGAAAAGCCCCACCCGAACCTGATCCCAGGTCACCTGTCTCGATCGTCTCACGATGGCAACAACCTCCTGGCCCGCCCGCCCCGCTCGGTTCCGAACCTTCGAACGCGGTGGTGCAGTAGTCGGGTTCGCGGCCTCTCAGGAGAGGAACGCGCAAACATGTGGATCCTTCGAGGCGAGCATCTCTTCCGGCGTCCCGATGAAACGGATCTCGCCCTTCTCCAGCAAGGCGATTCGGGTCGAAATCCTTTCGGCCGATTGAATGTCATGCGTGACCACCACGGCGCATGCCCCCAGTTCCCGCTGTAGCTTCAGGATCAGCTGATCGATCGTTTTGGTGGTCACCGGATCGAGACCGCTCGTAGGCTCGTCGAACAGCAAGATGGAGGGTTCGTGCACGATCGCGCGAGCGATTCCCACCCGTTTCTGCATGCCCCCGCTAAGCTCGGCGGGGAGAAGATCCAGCACCTGCACGGGCACGAGGTCCACGAAGCTGAGCACTTCGTTGACGCGGGCGCGGATCTGCTCGTCGTCCAGGGTGGAGTGCTCGTAGAGAGGGAACGCCACGTTGTCGAACACGGTGAGACTGTCGAACAGCGCGGAACCCTGGAACACCATTCCCATGTGACGTCGAAGCTTCAGGACGACATCCGTCGGGGCCTGGCAGATCTCCGTCCCGTCCACGTAGATGCGGCCGGAGTCCGGCCGGATCAAGCGGAGGATCAACCGCAGGATGGTTGACTTTCCCTCGCCCGAACCGCCCAGTACGCAGAGGATCTCCCCCCCCGAGACTGCCAGGCTGATTCCTTTGAGCACCGGATGGTCCCCGTAGGTGAGCCAGACATCGTCGAGCGCCACGCAACCGTGTCCCGCGATCGGAGGTGTGTGCACGATCCCCGGGCGCCCTCCGGCCTCGACCCTGCCGACGGGTTCGCGAGCGGAGTCGGATTCCCTCGATCCGGCCTGCTCCCTCATGATCGGATCAACAGGGAGATGATGATCTGAGTGATGAAATAGTCCGCCGCCAGGATCAGAACCGACGATGTCACCACCGAACGGGTGGTGGCCCTTCCCACTCCCTCGGTGCCTCCTTCCGTGGTCAGCCCGTAATGGCACGCGGTGAGCGCCATGATCCCTCCGAACACGATCGGCTTGATCATGCCGGTCAGGATGTCGATGGGCACATATCGGAACAGGAATCCCGTCTCCGCCAGAGAGATGTAGACTCCTCTCATGTACAGATCGAAGGTCAGGTTCAACTTGACAACCGCGATCAGCAGACCGCCCAGTACCGCGATGACGTCGGCGACAACGGTGAGTAGCGGAAGCACCAGCAGAGCTGCCAACACCCGGGTCACCACCAGCTTGCGGACCGGATCGACACCCATCGTGTCCAACGCGTCCACCTGTTCGGTAACCTTCATCGCTCCCAATTCCGCCGCCATTCCGGAGCCCGCCCGTCCCGTGACCATGAGAGCCGTCAGGACCGGTCCCAGCTCCCGCACGGCGCTCGCGCCGACCACGCGGCCCATGTAGATGACGGCGCCGAACTGTTCCATCTCCAAGGCCGCCTGGAGCGCGAGCACCATTCCCGTGAACAGGCCTGTGAGGATCACGATTCCGAGGGAGTTGACCCCGATCGTTTCCATCTGCTGCACGAGATCTCTAACATAAAAGGGACGCGTAAAGCTGGCCTTCACCGTCTTGAGGAGGAGAAGAAAATACGTCTGCGCATCCAGGGCGGCCCGCTTGAGCAGGCTGTCGATGAAGCGGGCGGGAGTCACGATGGAGGAGCGCTGGCGCATCGGAGCGTCCTTTGACACCGTCCGGGGTCAGGAATACTTTCGCGCGCGGCTCCACGGCCGCGTCGCGATCGCCTTCGTGGGCCAGCACGCCCGCTCCCGCGCGGCGGATTCGAGGCCGGCTCGTGGCGGCAGGTTACCGGCAGCCTTCGGCCTTCGCAAGGTGGACCTACGGACGATCGACTTCTGCATCTCGCCCCCGACCGGGATTCGATACAGCGTTGGCTCGACCGGCTGAAAGCGGTGAGAGCGCTCGTCGTCGGGGATGTGATGTTGGACCGCCACATCCACGGGTCCACCGAACGGATTTCGCCCGAGGCCCCGGTTCCGGTCGTTCGTGTGCAGGCGGAGCGGGAAACCCTGGGAGGCGCCGCCAACGTCGCGGTCGGGCTCCGCGCGCTGGGCGCGGATTGCCGTCTGGTCGGGGTCGTGGGTGCCGACGCGGCCGCCGAGGCGCTGTGCGGACGATTGGAAGAGGAGGGAATCGGTTCCGAATCGCTCCTCCGAATTTCGGAGCGCCCCACCACCGTGAAGACGCGAGTTCTGTCCCGACACCAGCAGATGATCCGCATAGATCGGGAGTCCGACGAAGACCTCTCCGAGGCCGCCAGCCTGAAGCTTCAGAGGTGTGCCGTGGATGCCATGGATGGTGCGGATGTCTTGGTCCTGGAGGATTACGACAAGGGTGCCCTGGGGCGAGACACCGGTGCCGTGCTGCTGAGCGAAGCGGCGCGGCGTGGCATTCCGTCGGTGGTGGATCCCAAGCTGCGGCGGTTCCTCCTGCTTCAGGGTGCTCTCCTGTTCAAATGCAATGGGCGCGAATTGGCGGCGGCCTTGGGCCGCGAGAGCGTCTGGACGCTGCTCGATGACCTCCGGCCCGTGCTGCGGAGGCTCGCGTGCCGCAACCTGCTGATAACGCTCGGACAGCGCGGAATGTTGCTGTTGGAGGGAGGCGAGGGGAGAGAGCTGCGGATCCCATCGCGAGCGCGGGACGTCTATGATGTCTCGGGGGCCGGTGACACCGTGACGGCGGTCGTCTCGGCCTTCATCGGGGCCGACGCGCCTTTGCGCGAGGCCGCCGTGCTGGCGAATTTTGCGGCGGGAATCGAGGTTTCGAAGTCGGGAGCCCAACCCGTGTCCTGTGCGGAGCTTGTTGAGGAATGGGTGAAGCGCGGCCCCGCTTGTGGGGTATCGTCGGCGCGACGGAGTGCCGTGGAACCTGGCCGGGGCTCCGGCGCGGAGGGCAAGCGCAGGGGCGCGGCTCCTCCATCCGCGCCGGACACGGATGGAGTGGAACAGGCGGGAGGTGGCAGGTGAAGGGCACGGTACACACGGAGGGAGCACCGGCGGCGATCGGTCCGTACGCGCAGGGTGTCTGGGCGGGTGGGCTGTTCTTCTCGGCGGGGCAGATCGGACTGGATCCGGACTCGGGAGAATTGGTCCCGGGAGGGGTGGAAGCTGAGATCGTGCGGGTGCTGCGCAACCTGGAAGCCGTTCTGAAGGCCGCGCGGCTCGGCTTCGATGACGTCGTCAAGACGACGGTGTTTCTGGTGGACATGTCGGATTTCGTGACGGTCAACCGGGCGTACGCCGAGCGTTTTCGCGCGCCCCACCCGGCGCGCTCCACGGTTCAGGTGGCCGCGCTTCCCAGGGGAGCGCGGGTGGAGATAGAGGTGATCGCGCACAGGGGTTGAAGGTGAGCATGGCGAGGAAGCGACCTCCTGCCCCTGATTGCGACCCGGCTTGCGGGAGCGGATGGTGACTGGTGTTGCCTGCGGTCTTCAAAACCGTCACGGGGCGCGGAAACGTCCTGGGTGGGTTCGATTCCCACACGTTCCCGCCATCTTCTTGATCAGCTGGTTGCTGGGGGGTGGCGGTCCGGTGGCGGCCCAGGGTGTGACTCCGCCGGATACCGCCGCCGCCGAGGTCGACAGCCTGCCTCCCGTCACGCCTCTCGGTGCGTTCGCGCGCTCCCTGATTCTGCCTGGCTGGGGTCAGACGTCCGTGGATCGACCGACGCGCGGAGCCATCTACTTCACTCTGGAAGCGGCCACGGTGTTCATGGTCCTCAAGTCCCAGGCCAAGCTTCACGCGGCGAAGAATGCGGAACCGCGAAACCAGGCACTGATCGATTCGCGCACCGATCAGCGCGAGAACTGGATCGTGCTCGCGGGATTCTGGGCTTTCATGAGCGGGATCGATGCTTGGGTCTCCACGCAGTTCTGGCACTTCGAGCCGCAGCTGAAGCCACCCGACGACGGCCAGGTGGGGATCCAGGTCGAGTACCGCGTGCCCCTGGGGTTCCCGTAGGCTCGCCCATCGGAGACCCGGAAGAACGGCCCGTGCGCAATGAGAGCGGTGAGACCGGCTCCACCGGGCGGAGGGACGCTCCCATCGGCGTGTTCGATTCGGGTGTCGGAGGACTGACGGTTCTCCGGGCCATCTGGGACCGGCTCCCCCGGGAAGCCACGGTCTATCTGGGCGACACCGCCCGGGTGCCGTACGGACCGAAATCGCCCGAGACGGTGCGCCGATACGCCACGGAGGCGGTGGACTTCCTTTTGGCCCGGCGCGTGAAGGCGGTGGTGATCGCGTGCAACACGGCGACGGCCCGCGCGCACCGGCACCTGGCGGACCGAACCGCGGTCCCCGTGATCGGAGTGATCCAGCCGGGTGCGAGAGAAGCGGCCCGGCGCTCGCGGTGTGGCGCGATCGGAGTGATCGGCACGCGCGGAACGATAGATAGCGGGAGCTACGAAGCGGCGATCCGGAGCGTGCGGCCCGATGCGGTGGTCCATTCCAACGCCTGTCCTCTGTTCGTGGCTCTGGCCGAGGAGGGCTGGACCCAAGGGGAGGTCGCCCGGCTGACGGCGTCGACCTATCTCAAGCCTCTTCTTTCACGGGGGATCGACACGCTCGTCCTGGGCTGCACCCATTACCCACTGCTGCGTCCGCTCCTGTCCGGGCTCGCGGGCGATTCGGTGGTCGTGATCGATTCGGCCGAAGCCACGGCGGCGGCGGTGGAAGAGGTCCTGGCCGCGGAAGAGCTTCTGGCCGGCGGAAACGTGCGCCGGCGGCACCAGACCTTCGTCACCGACGACGAGGCGCGCTTCGGGATTCTGGCGAGGCGTTTCCTCGGGTCGGATCCGGGAGATGTGGAGACGGTCAGTCTAGGGTCCAGCGCTTGAGAAGCACCTCGGAGGGGCTCACGACGCCGTAGGTGAAATGGTGGACCCAGTCTCCGGGATTCAAGTAGTATCGTCCCGGCTCGACCTCGCTCAGCTCCGGCCAGTGTGTGTGACCGAACACCACCAGATCCAGGGTGGGATCGCTCCTCAACAGTTGTGCCGCGTGCTCGGAGAGGCGTATGGCCCGAGCCGACTTGACTCCGGGCCCGCGGAGCTCCCGAGCGGCAGTCGCGCTGAACAAGCTCGCGATCGGCCGCCCCAGGTCGGGGTGGATGAGCCGGAACAGAGCCGATCCGACTTGGCTGCGAATCGTTCGCTTGAGCACGCGATAGCCCCAGTCTCCTCCCGCCAGTCCATCGCCGTGCGCCAGATAGGCCCGGCGGCCGCCGAGCTGGATATGACAGGGTCCGCGGACGAGCTCAATCCCGATCTCTTCGCTCAGAAAGCTCCCGCCCCAGGCGTCATGGTTCCCGCCCACCAGCCGGATCCGAACTCCACCATCCACCAGCTCCGCCAGTCGGCAGAGCACGCGAAAATGCTCGCGCAGGATCACTCGCCGGTACTCGAACCAGAAATCGAACAGGTCCCCGTTGATGATCAGGTCGTCGGACAGATCCGGAACGGACTCGAGAAACTCTCCGAAGGCCTTCTGGGCCGCGAGCGGGACAGCTCCGAGATGGGCGTCGGACACGAGGATGCTGGGACGTTGGATCATTCGCCGAAGATACCCGGCCGATCGAACGCGTCAACGCTCCCGGTTCGATTGACAGCCTCTTCGCCCCTCCCTAGCCTGGGGCTCCGATCCGCGCAGCGGCAGAGGCGGAGATCGACCGGAACCACGCACAACGGATCCCGACCATGCAAGACGAATCGGACGTGATCGAAATACGCGTTCGCTACGCGGAGACCGACCAGATGGGACGGGCCCACCACAGCCACTATCTTGTGTGGTGCGAACTGGGCCGCACAAGGTTCATGCGTGGACGGGGGATTTCGTACGCGGAGCTCGAGCGGCGGGGATTGCGCTTACCGGTGTCGAAGGCTCACGTGGAGTACAGGCAGGGAGTCGGCTACGATGACACGGTGCGAATCCGCACCCGCGTCGAGCAGGTCCGCAGCCGCAGTGTCCGCTTCGCCTATAGGCTGGAACGGGGAGATGACGGCGTGCCGATGGCACGGGCCTGGACCGAGCTCGTGTGCACGAATGCGCACGGGACGCTCATGCGGCTCCCTACGATCGTGCGGTCCGCCCTGGAACGGTGAGGAGATCGACTTCGTTGATAAGACCGGGAACTCTACGGCTGGGGACCATCGCGGGTTGCGCCGCGGTTCTGTCCATCGGGTGTGCCGGACAGATCCGGATGGGGCCGGCCCTGGCCGATCCCGGGGCTGTGGCCGCTCGGTTGTATTCCCGAACGGCTGCGGAACGGCCCACATTCATTCGCTTCCAATGGGACTACGCGGACCACAACGGACGGCTTCGCGGGGATGGGGTGGCGCGCATCAATCCGCCGGACAAGTTCCGCCTGGACTTCTTCACCACGGGGGAAGGGTCGATGTCGGCGGTCCTGGCCCGTGACTCTCTGACGACGTTGGGCGAGATTGAAGATGTGCAGCTTCCCGCCCCGGCGTTCCTGTATGCGATGGCGGGCCTGTTCCGACCGGGAGCTCCGGAGCCCAGCCGCGGCTTCCGGAGTGGTGATGCGGATGTGCTGGTATATGAAACTGGAGGGGGGGCGACGCGTTTCTTCTTCGTGGCGAAGGAGCGGGTGGTGCGGCTGGAGGAGCGGGCGGAGGGCCGCGTGTCCCGCCGGATCGAGCTTGAGTGGAAGGGAGAAACGGGATGGCCGGCCGAAGCGGAGTACCGGGACAACCTGACTCCCAGCCGGGCACGCTGGAGATTGATCGAACGGCGGACCGTGCCGGAGCCGTACGCGGAGGCGATCTTTGAGTTGGAAGCACCGGGCTAGCCTGTGGCTGCTCCTCTGTTCCGCGTGCTATAGCTTCTCCGGGGGGGGAGGGTTGCCGTCGCACGTGAAGACGGCCTATGTGGCGCCCGTCGGCAATCAGACGACCCGCTTCGGGATCTCGGAGACGTTGACGCAGGCGTTGCTGGACGCGGCCAGAGAACGACTCGGACTGCGGCTCGCCTCGGAATCCGATGCGGACGCGCTGATACGCGTATCCATCCGCCGGTACTCCGATGAGGCGGTGAGCTTTCAGGGCCGTGAAGATGTGGGAGCCGAAGTATTCCAACGTCGGGTGACCATCTCCGCCAGCGTGGAGATCGTGGACAACGCCACGCAGGAGGTGATCTGGTCTGCGCCCGCCGTGAGCGGCGTCGGGGAGTACGAGCCGGGCAACGAAACGGAAGAGGCCGGGATGAAGGTGGCCCTGGAGAACCTCGTGCAGAAGATCGTGGATGGCGCCCAGTCGCAGTGGTGAGAGACCACGGGACGCCGCGGCCGGGGCGAGCCGTCTCGGTTGCCTGATGCTGATCGCCTTGGGCGTGGCGGTTGGCTATGCGGCGATCATCGTGATTCGAAGTGAAGTGGACTTCCGATCCGTACGGGAGACGGCCCAGCAGCAGCTCCGGCTCGGCGAGGGAAGAGGGGATGAGGAGATCCGGGCGGCCGTGCTGGCGCGGGTTCGAGAGCTCGGATTGCCCAGGCAGGCGGAAAGGATCGGACTCATGCATTTGCCGCGCGGTGAGATTCGGCTGTCTCTGCAGTATTCGGACACGCTGGTGTTCGCCGATCGCTGGCGCTGGATTCGCCCGCGTAGGATCGATGTTCGACACCGACCGTAGCGCGTCTTCGACCCGCCGGAATCCGCGTGAGCCCGGAGCCCGCTAGAAGCCGGCGGCGGCGCACGCCGTCGTGGATGAGGGTCGTCGGTCTGGCCCTCGGTTTGGCGGTGCTGGTGAGCGGAGCGACCCGCGACCGGGCCGTCGCGGAAGACGCGGGCACTGCTTCCCGGCCAGTGGCCACCCAGCCGTCCACGACCGCCCCCGCGCTTGCCGCCGGCCCGGCGATGGGTCAGCCGGGCGACTCGTTCGCCCCCTCCCGCCAGGGACACGAGGCCCAGACTCCGGAGCCACGCCAGGGCTCGGAAGGCCCGGACATCGCCCACGTGTTTCTTGTTCTCATCGCGATTCTGCTCCTGGGCAAGTTCTTCGGGGAGCTGGCCGAGCGGATCGGCCAGCCGGCGGTGCTCGGGGAACTGGCCGCCGGCGTCGTACTCGGGGGCAGCGTCCTGGGAGTGATTCCGCCCGAGGGGACGGCGCTGCGGGAGATCATCTACGTCTTCTCCGAGATCGGAGTGTCCATCCTGCTGTTCGAGATCGGGTTGGAGACCGATCTGAAAGAAATGTTCCGGGTGGGCCCGTCCGCCTTTCTGGTCGCCTGCATCGGCGTGCTGGTCCCGTTCGGTCTCGGCTTCGGCTACTGGTACGCGTTCAATCCTACCATCGGGGCTCACCCGCCGGGCATCACCTTCTCCATCGTCGCCATCTTCGTAGGGGCCACTCTCACCGCGACCTCGGTGGGAATCACCGCGAGAGTACTCTCGGACCTGGGCAAGATGCACACTCGGGAAGCCCGCATCATCGTTGGAGCCGCCGTGATCGACGACGTGCTCGGCATCATCATCCTGGCCGTGGTGGTCGGCCTGGCGAGCGGCGCCGCCGTCGGTGTGCTGGCGATCGGAAAGATCTTCCTGTTCGCGGTCGGATTCCTGGTTCTGGCGGTGGTCATCGGCAATCGAGCCGCTCCCTACCTGTTCAACATCGTGGACGGAATGCGGGTTCGCGGCGTGCTTCTTGTGACGGCGTTCTGCTTCGCGCTTCTGCTGGCCGCGTTGGCCGATCTGTCCGGCTCGGCGATGATCATCGGGGCCTTCGCAGCCGGGATCATACTCTCGTCGACCAATCAATTCGACACGGTGGTAGAGCGGATCGAGCCCGTGGCGGACGTGTTCACCCCCATCTTCTTCGTGGTGGTCGGGGTCCCCGTCAACGTGCGCCTGTTCATCCCCGGAACACACGACTTCAGCCTCCCGGTGCTGGCCGTGGGTGGCATCCTCACGGTCATCGCCATCGTGGGGAAACTCGTGGGGGGGTTCGCGGTTCGCCATCCGGAGGTCAATCGGCTCGCGGTGGGCGTCGGCATGGTGCCGCGAGGCGAGGTGGGTCTCATCTTCGCGGCGTTCGGCCTCAGGGAGGGGATTCTGTCGAACGAGGTGTACAGCGCGATCCTGATCATGGTGATGATGTCCACGTTCCTGGTTCCTCCGTTCCTGAAGCCGATTCTGGACCGCGGGAAACCTCCGACATCCTCGGCCCGCCCGGGCCCCTCGCCGCCTCTTCCGGCCGAATCCGCATGACCTCTGTTCGGGCGGAGGGGCGCCGGCCAGAGCAGCCTCCGCTGGAGCGGATCGTGCTCGGGTCGCGCCGCTCTCCGCTCGCTCGTGCGCAGTCGAGCTGGGTGGGGCATCGCCTGCGCGAGGCTTGGCCCGCTCTGGAGGTGGCGTTCCGCTTTCTCGACACTCGGGGAGACTCCATGGTGGAGCAGCCTCTCCCGGAGATCGGCGGGAAGGGCCTGTTCACGGAAGCTTTGGAGGTTGCGCTGGAGGAGAGGCGCATCGATGTGGCGGTCCATTCCCTGAAGGACCTCCCGACCGAGGCGGCAGAGGCGTTCCCCCTGGTGGCCATACCGGAACGGGAGGATCCGCGCGACCTCCTGGTGTCCGAGGAGGCTCGGACTCTGGACGAGCTTCCGCCCGGCACGGTGGTCGGGACCTCCTCCCTGCGGCGGCGGGCCCAGCTCCTCCGGTTCCGGCCCGATTGCCGTGTCGAACCGGTTCGAGGGAACGTGCAGACTCGATTGGCCCGACTCGTGCAGGGCCGTTACGGTGCCCTGATCCTGGCCGCCGCGGGCCTACAGCGCCTCGGACTGCGGACGGAGGATATGCGGGCACTGGACCCGCCCGGGTGGCTTCCGGCGCCCGGACAGGGCGCTCTGGCCGTGCAGGGCCGATCGGGGGAGGTCGCGGTGGCGGAGCTGCTCTCCGTGCTCGACGATCCCCGGACGAGGTGCGCGACCGAGGCGGAACGAGCGCTGCTGGCGGCGCTCGAAGGGGGGTGCCAGGTACCGATCGGCGCGCTGGCCCGAGACGACGGAAGCAGGCTTGTTCTGGAGGCGGGCGTGTTTTCGTCCGATGGCACGAGCTCGGTGCTCGCCCGCGGAATCGGGAGCCGGGACGCGCCTGCGGGGCTGGGCCACGAAGTGGCCGACCGACTGCTTGCCCGCGGGGCCCGGGAGCTCCTGATCGCGAGCCGCGACGCATGAGGAGCGAACCGGGTCCGGCAGCGGCCGGCGGCGCGCCGATCTTCGATGCGGTGGAAGCCCGGACCAGATTCGCCCCCCCCCGGTCCTACCGGCTCGTGTTCACCAACGGCTGTTTCGATCTCCTGCACCCGGGGCACGTGTCCCTGCTGTGCCGGGCCCGAGGCCTCGGAGATGTCCTGGTGGTCGGCCTCAACGCGGATGACTCCGTGCGGGCGATCAAGGGGCCCGGACGGCCGTTGGTTCCCGCCACGGGCCGGGCAGCGCTCCTGGCGAGCCTGCGGTACGTGGACGCCGTCGTTCTCTTCGACGCCGAGACCCCGTTGGCCCTGATCGAGGCCATCCGTCCGGATGTACTGGTCAAGGGAGCGGACTATCGCGCCGAGGAGGTCGTGGGAGCCGATCTCGTGGAGAGGTGGGGTGGCGAAGTCGTCATGCTTCCGCTGCAAGGAGGCTGTTCCACCAGCGCCCTCATCCGGAAGATTCTGGAGGTGGGGCCGCTCGCGTGAGCCTCCGCCCTCCCGCGCCCTGGTAGGTATAGCGAAACGTGAGGCAGCCCGGCACCGCACCGGGACAATAGTAGCTCAGAATCTTCAGCTTCGCGTACCGGCCATCCGCGGTGCGGAAAACATAGGTTCGGGGGCGAGGCTCCAGCAGATGGCTCACGTAGCCGTATCGATACCAGCGGTCCAAGACCGGATTCGCCGCGTTCGAGTCGAACGAGCCTGCCGTCTCCACGTATTCTCCGCGCGGCGCCTCGGTAAGTGAATCGAGATCCACGCCGGGCATCTCGATCACCCCGCCGCCGCCAGGGAAGGACGGTCCTCCGTTCGTGATGAGGTGAAACCGGCGTACCGCCAGATCCCATTGCAGCGGTCCGGGGTCGACGACGACCGACGAGCGGGAGAAATCGAAGAACACCCATCGCTGCGCATCCCGGGCGTCGATCGTGTACAAGCGGTCCCAGATCAGCGAATCCCCCGCCGCCGACGGAGCGGGCGGCGTAGGTAGGAAGGTGGAAGGCGTCGGACGCGACAGGGAAGAGACCAGGAGGCTTCCCAGTACCAGTGCGAAGAGCAGACCGCCGGCGAGGAGCCAGCGCGGCATCCTGGTCAGGTGGACCGCTTTCCCTGCAGGAATCGACTCAGGTGCGCCAGGTAATAACCCAGGCCAGCCGCTGCCAGCGCGAAGCCGCCGGCCAGGAGCAGTGCCAGGCCCCCGGCTCCGGCGGCCCAGCGGACACTTTCCCGGACTGCAAAGCCGGCGCAGAACAGAATGGCGATCGTGATCAGCAAACGGTGAAACCCGATGATCGACATACAGACCCCAGGGATGATGGAGCTTCCGGCCGCCGAGCGGCCGATCTGCACTGTATGAAACCTAGGCGATGGGGCCCGGACGCGGAAGCCCGTGGGTACCGGGCAACGTCCGCTTGACGCGTTCAGGGGTCGGCGGGCACGTTGTACGGTCGTCGAGCGGGTGCTTGGCGAACTCTCTCCCGGCAGGCGGACACACGCCGAAGGAGCGTGCGCGGAGCGTGGTAATTCGGACGTATCATCAACTCACCGGACCGGACGCGTCGGGTCTGGGAGCACAGGTCCAGGAACAGGCGGCCAGGGTCGCCCAGCGGATCCGCGAGGTCGACTCGGTGATCGCCGTGATGAGCGGCAAGGGCGGAGTCGGCAAGAGCCTGGTGAGTGCGGTCCTGGCTACGGCTCTGCGTCGCGATCATGGCTCGATCGGGCTCCTGGATGCCGATCTCAACGGTCCTACCGCGGCGCGCATGCTAGGGGTCCGCTCGACTCCGCTGGAGGCGGTCGACCGGTCCGTGCGACCCGCGATCTCGCCCGATGGCGTGGTTCTGATGTCGATGGCCCTGCTGCTCTCGGACGCCCAGCCCGTGGAATGGCGCGAGCCGGGGTCGGACAGCTTCGTGTGGAGAGGTGCGCAGGAAAGGGGCGCGCTGAGGGAGTTCCTCTCCGATGTGGAGTGGGGGTCCCTGGATTTCCTGTTGGTGGATCTGCCTCCGGTCACGCAGCGGCTGCTCGAGCTGCACGAGCTCGTGCCGGCCCTCGCCGGAGTGGTGGCCGTGACGGCTCCGTCGGAGGCGGCGCGCGAGTCCGTTGAACGCTCGCTTACACTCTGCCGTCGAAGGGGGATCGAGTTGCTGGGCATCGTCGAGAACATGTCGGGCTACCACTGCCCGACCTGTGAAACGGTGGGCCCCCTGTTCCCGGGTGAGGCCGGCCGCACTCTGGCCTCCCGTTTTCGGGTCCCTCTGCTGGGCCGGATACCGTTCGATTGCGTGGCGGGACGGCTGGCCGAGGCCGGCCGAATGGGCGAGCTGCTGGCCCGGACCGAGGCGGGACGAGCCCTGAGGGAGATCGCCCGACGGATCGTGGAACGGCTTCACGACCGGGGTTCGAGAGATTGAAGGGGTGAGTGGGACGGCATGAAGTTCCTGTGCGTTGAATGCGATGAGCAGATGGTGTTCGAGGAGCGGGAGCTCCCGGGTGACGGAACCTTCGCGGCCGTGTTTCGCTGCCCCAGGTGTGAGAGGATGACCGCCATGCTGGCCAACCCGATGGAGACGCAGCTGGTGAGTTCGCTGGGGGTGGTGGTGGGGGGTCGCACCGTTCCTTCTCAGCCCCTGGAGCTGGTGCGGCGTTCGCTGGCCGAGGGGAAGGAGGAGGCGTTCGCCGATTCGATGGAGCGGGACAGCCCGCCGGCGGCACCACCCGCCTGTTCCGGGGACGCGGCGGACGGACCGGTGCGCTGGAGCTTCGAGGCCGTCGAGCGGCTCGAGCAGGTCCCTCGTTTCGTCCGGGGCATGGTGAAGCGCATCTATGCGGATTACGCTAGGCAGCACGGGATCGGCGAGATCACGCCTTCGGTGATGGACCGGGCCCGGAGTGACCTGGGGCTGGAAGGGATGTGAAGCCGGTGCACGCCCCACCTGGAGCAGGCCTGTGTCGAGTTCACGGCCTCACCCTGCGCATCGACCGGGATCTGTGCGTGGGATTCGCCGACTGCTGTACCGTGGCGCCGGAGGCATTCGATCTGGATGAGGAAGGAATCGCCGTGTTCCGCGGTTCGGGCGAAGTGCCGCGAGCCCGGCTCCTGGAGGCCTGCGCGGCGTGTCCGGTGGACGCGATCACGGTGTCCGATGGAGCCGGCGTGCTTCTGGTTCCGTGAGGTGGGGGGGTGCTGGCCACCGGGCATGACCTGAGCTATCGGTATCGCGACGGGACGTGGGCGCTGCGCGGCGTGGATGTCTCAGTCCGCAGGGGCGAGGTCGTGGCTCTCGTAGGCCCGAACGGCTCCGGCAAGACCACGCTTCTCCGGATGCTGGCGACCGCGACAGTGCCGGCGTACGGCACCCTGCGTCTGCTGGCGGAGTCCGGTTCGCTCCCTCTGAGGGAGCTTCGCCGCCGACTGGCCGTCGTGTTCGACTATCTTCCGATCCATCCCGACCTCACCGGTGGGGAGAACCTGGCGCATCTGACCAGGCTGCGGGGCGTGACCCGTGACGCCCGGGCGATCTCGCGGTGGCTCACGCGGTTCGGCTTGGCGGATCGGGCGGGGCGGCGCGCGTCCACCTACTCGCTCGGCCAGAGACGGCGCCTGGCGCTGGCCGAGGCGTTCGCCTCGGGTGCGGAGTTGCTTCTCCTGGACGAACCGCTGATCGGTCTCGATGTGGAGGCTCGAGCGGTTCTCGCCCACGCCCTCGAGGAGCACTCGGCGCGGGGAGGGGGAGCGGTCGTGGCGCTGCATGATGCCTCGTTCGCGGCGGGGTGCGACCGGGTGATTCTGTTGTATGGGGGAAGAGTGGTGGCCGAGGGTGCGCCGGCCCAGCTGGTGGGTGGACTGGAACGTCAGACGGTGTTCGAAGTGGAGTGGGAAGGCATCCGTCTCCCCGGGGGTCCGCCGGAGGGCGTGGTGGCTCTGGGGAGCGACGACGGCATCGCCCGCTTCGCTTCGGCAGGCGGATCGGGACAGCTCCCGGAGTTCTGTGGGTGGCTGGTGCGCGGCGGTGTGGAGCTCAACAGCGTGCGGATTCGCGAGCCCGATCTGGACGACGTCTTCCTCTCGATGACGGGAGCCTCGCTCGGAGTCCAGGACTCTCCGTGAAGCGTGATGTGTGGGCTCTCGAATGGCGCATCGCGATGCGGCGCCGTCGCCTGTTGTTGTGGAACGTCGGCGTGCCGCTGGGCTTGCTGGGGCCGGTTGCGCTGAGCTCGGCCCCGGAAGCGCACCGGGCGGTGGTGTTCACCCTGTTCATCGTTTTCTTCGGCGCGTTCGGCAGCTGCGTCCCGCTGGTCCGGGATGCGGATTCGGGCTGGACGGAGAAGATCCTCCTGACGGGATACGGAGAGCGGCGCTGGCTGGGGGAGCGCCTCCTGGCGGCTTCATGTTTGGATACCCTGCAATTGCTGCCGGCCATGCTGCTGCTCTTCCTCGCTGAGGGTTTGCGACCCGCGGGCGCCGTGGCGGCGCTGGCCGCCATGAGCCTCGCGCTCCTCTCGGCCAACGTCCTGGGCGCGCTGGTAGCGGCCGTGGTCCGCTCCTTGGCGGAGGGCGCACTGGCGTGTGCCGCCACCGCGCTTTTCGCTCTCCATATGGCTGGCGTATTCCGGGTCCCGGAGCGGCATACCTGGGCATGGGCGGCCAAGGCGGTGAGCCCGTTCGGGCCGCTTCACGAGGCCATGGGCCAGGTGGCCGGTGGATGGGGCGAATCGTTCCGAGGAGCGAGCCGAGCCTGGCTTCCCGGCCTGGCTGGAGGGCTCGTTTTGACGGGCATCGCGCTTCTCCTGGCGCCGCTTCTCGCCCGCAGATTGACGGGTCGCTGACGGGATCGCGGCCGGTTTGACTTCGGGAGTGCTCGCGGCTATAAGTTTGTCCGCGCCGGCCTCGGGAAGCCGTTTCGGGGCACCATGAGGGGCCGGATTTACTCGGCACGCCGCGATCCCGAGCGGACTCTCCCGGTCCGCGCGGCGTCCGAGACCGGAAGCGCATCGATACCAGGGTGGCAGGCTCAGACTTGGCGGGCCGTCAGGCTCGATTGAGATAGAGGGACCGGCACGGCTGATACCCCTTAGCCCGGAGCAGGGATGTATCGAGAGCTTCTCGTCCCTGTCGACAACTCCGAGCACTCGGATTGGGCGGTCGACAGGGCTATCGAGCTCTGCGAGAGGTCGCAGGGCCGTATCACGGCTACGCACGTCTACGCCGCTCGCCTGCACGACGTACGATTCCGCCAGCTGGAGATCGGGCTCCCCGCCCAGTTCCAGGAGCCGCAAGAGATCCGCCGCCAGCGGAAGATCCACGACAAGCTCATCGAGAAAGGCCTGCAGCTCATCTCGGACAGTTTTCTGGATCAGGTGGCCCAGCGTTGCGGGCAGGCCGGAGTGCCGCTGACGCGGCAACTGCTGGAGGGAATCAACTACGAAGAGATCGTCCGCGAGTCCAACTCCGGAAGCGGGCGGCTTCCCAGCCTGATCGGGTTCGATCCCAATATTGCCCACCATTACGACGGCGGCGAGCAGGTCCGCTCCGATGTCAGGCTGGGGGAAGACGGCCGCATCATCGCCGAGGAGGAGACGGCCGAACAGAAGTTGGCCGGCACCTCGGGGCGCGACTACGATCTCGTGATCTTGGGTGCGCACGGCCTGGGTCGGCAGCCCTACAGCCAGCTGGGTGGCGTGGCCGGCCGAGCGCTTCGCTGCATCCGCAAGGACGTGTTGCTCGTCCGGGATGGGCGGCCGCTCGAGGGCGGACGGTTCATGGTCTGCGTGGACGGGTCGGCGTACGCTTACAGGGGTCTGCGGAAGGCGCTGGAGCTGGCGCGCGAGTTCTCCGCCAGCCTCTACGTGTGCAGCGCCTTCGACGTGGAGTACCACCACGTCGTGTTCCACAACATCAAAGATGTTCTTTCTGCCCAGGCCTCCAAGGTGTTCAAGTTCGAGGAGCAGGAGGCGCTGCACAACAACATCATCGACAAGGGGTTGTTGAAGCTCTGCCAGGCCAACATCAAGCGCGCGGAGGTGATGGGCGGGGAGTATCCCGAGGTCGAGATCCACACGCAGATCCTGATAGGCAAGCCGTTTCAGGTGGTCCTGCAGTGGGCTGAAGAGATCGATCCCACCCTCCTGATCCTCGCCCGGCATGGCGCACACCGGATCGAGGGAACCGAGCTCGGCAGCCAGGCGGAGAACCTTGCCCGCCTGGCCCCGACCAACATCCTGATCGCGGGGACGACGGATGTGCGCCCGGAGGAGATCCCCTGGATCGAGGAGGATGGGCGACAGGGCCTGGAATGGGCTCCGGAGGCGGAGGTGAGGATTCTCCGCGTACCACCTTTCGCCCTGGGCATCGCCCGCAGGGCGGTGGAGGAGTACGTCCTCGAGTTCCACGGGCCCGGGAGCCGCTACGCGGCCGCCTTTGACGACGGGGAGGATGGCTCGCCCGACGGCGGCGGACGGGAATCCGCGCTCGGCATTCCCACCCTGCCCACCGTCACCAACCAGAGGCTCGATGAGGCGATTCGTAAGCTCCTTCCCACCCACATGCAGCTGATCATGGGGATCGGGGATGCGGAAGAGTTCGCGCTCGCCGAGCTGAAGGCTGAAGAGGCGATGAAGCGCACGGTGGTTCGGACTCGCGACGCGGAGTGTCCGGAGTCTCCGCCTCCCGTCCAGGAACGGTGTCCTCACAGCGGCCATCTGACTTCCCGCCAGAGAGCTGCCGGAGATCCGATCGTGTGGACGCACGAAGCCTTCGCGCGACTCAATCAGGTGCCGCTGATCGCCCGCCCCCTGGCCCGCAACACGGTGGAGCGGTTCGCCCGCGCACATGGCCTGTGGCGCGTGACGACGCGCGTCATGGACGAGAACAAGGAGGCCATGATCGAGGCGGACGAGTTCGACATGGATACGATGCTGGTGATGTTCAACGAGCTGAAGGCAAAACAGGCCCGAGCCGACGTGACCGGCGGAGACGGACTCAGCGCTGAGATGAAGCGGTTCATCGAGGAGGCGAAGGCCTCCGGGGTGAGCCGGTGTCCGATTCGGGACATCGAGGCGCAGGCGGCCGCGTGCCCGGTGGATTTCGCGATGGTGAGTCCCGCGGACGCGAGAGCGGCGGTGGAGAGGTTGGTGGAGAGGGACGGGGATGGGCGGGAGTCGGAGTGAGGCTCGAGCCACTCGGTGGCTCAAGCCGGCCCTCGGCCCACTCTCCCGGGGGCGGGATGAAGCGACTGTCGCACGGCCTCACGTCGTGGCCTGGAATCTCACGCGGCGCTGCAATCTGGCCTGCGCCCACTGTTACATCTCGGCCGGTTCATGGCATGGAGCGGAGGAAGAGCTGGGCACGGACGCGTGTCTTCGCATCGTGGATCAGGTGTTGTCGGTCAACCCCGCGCCGATGCTCATCCTCAGCGGTGGTGAGCCCCTGCTACGTGAGGATCTCGAAACGATTTCGGGCCACGCTTCGAGCGGGGGCGCCACCGTGGTGGTCGGGACGAACGGGACACTGTTGACGGAGGAGCGGATCGGATCCCTGATGGGAGCGGGCGTGCAGGGAGTCGCCCTCAGCGTCGATTCGTTGAATCCGCGCTACCATGACCGCTTCCGACATGGCCGGGGGGCGCTCCAGGACACGCTCGACGCCGTGGGCCGCCTCCGCCGGCAGGGTCTGGACTTCGTGGTCCAGATGACCCTCACCAGGGGAAACCACCGCGAGGTGGAGGGACTGGTGTCCTGGGCGGATCGGATGGGTGCGGTGTGCGTCAACTTCTACTTCCTGGTGGAGACGGGCCGCGGCAGCGGCATGGCCGGACTGTCACCGACGGAGAACGAGGAAGTGCTGCTGGAGCTGGTTCGGTTGCAGCGTGAATACCGTGGCCGGCTCATGATCCGCTCCAAGTGCCAGCCTCAGTTGATGCGGCACGTGTATGAGCGAGACCCCGAATCGCCGCTCCTGCATTACGCGACCCGCTGCCCGTGTGGAGTCCAGTACTGTCGGATCACCCCCGAGGGGGCGGTGACGCCATGCCCCTACATGCCAGCCGTGGCGGGCGACCTCCGGCAGGACGACTTCGGCACGATATGGCGCTCGTCCAGGCTGTTCCGCCTGCTGCGCGAGGGTCGGCCCGGCGGCAAGTGCGGCCGTTGCGAATACCGTGAGGTGTGCGGCGGTTGTCGAGCCCGAGCCTATGCCACCGATGGCGATTTCCTGGGACCCGATGAGTCCTGTGCCTACGAGCCGGCCGGCTGGGCCGAGCCCGTCCCGCGCGCCCGGGCGACCACCTACGGGGCCGAGGTCACGCGCGCCCTGGAGTGGACTCCGGAGGCGGAGCGGAAGCTGAGGCGGATTCCTTCTTTCGTCCGCGGCGTGGTGGCCGGCCGAGTCGAGTCCTTCGCCCGGGACCGGGGCTACGAGCGGATCACGCTTGAAGTGATGCAGGAGGTGCGTGCCGAGATGCCGGTAGATTTCTCCCGTCGCCTGCCGTTCTTCGCACGGAGGCATTGATGGCGCCAGGGATGAAGCGTTCTTCCGGAGAGAAGAGCCGACCTCGCTGCTCCGCTCTCGTCTGGGTCCTGGCCGCCGCGTCGCTGCTCCTGGTGGCGGGCCCGCTGCTGGCGCAGGACGGCCCTCCCGCTTACGGGGAGTTCCACCTGTTCGGTCTGGATGCGCGGGGCGCAGTGTGGATCGCGGCCCAGCTCCATCTGATGTTCGCGGCGTTCGTGCTGGGTGTGCCGATGTTCGCCGTGGTGGTGGAGGGGATCGGAATATTCACCCGGGAAGAGCGTTACGACAAGCTGGCCAAGGAGTTCACCCGCCTGCTGTTGATCGCGTACAGCGCCACTGCCATCTGGGGGGCGGTGCTCGTATTCTTCCTGTCCACCCTCTACCCGAAATTCTGGGTCTATCTGACGGCGATCTTCGGCCCGTCCATGTGGCTGTATGTGGGCCTGTTCTTCGTGGAATCCTTCACCCTGTACCTCTACTACTACGGTTGGGACCGCTGGAGCCGGGGCGCCGGCAAGAGATTCCACCTGGGTCTCGGAATCCTCCTCAATGTATGGGGCACGACGGTGATGTTCATCGCCAACGGTTGGCTCACGTACATGATGAGCCCGCCGGCGGAGGTGACCGCGGACACGGCGCCACAACAGGTGAAGCTGTGGAGCGCGTTGGCCAATGCGACGTGGATGCCGATCAACATCCACCGCCTCATCGCCAACGTGGTGTTCGGCGGAGCGATCGTCGGAGCCTATGCCGCCTACCGATTCCTGGCCGCGCGGACCGAGGAGGAACGGGCCCACTACGACTGGATGGGTTACATCGGCAACCTCATCGCGATCGGAGCCCTCATCGTCCTCCCCTTCGCGGGCTACTATCTCGGCCGCGAGATCTACGAGTACAACCAGCAGCTGGGCATCACGATGATGGGCGGGTTCATGAGCTGGTTGTGGATCATCCAGGCGTTCCTGATCGGAGTGCTCTTCCTGGCGGGCAACTACTACCTGTGGATCGGGATGGGAAGGATTCCGGGGGCCGAGCGCTTCCGGCCCCACATCAAGTGGATGCTTCTGGTGCTGGTGCTGGGCGTCCTGGTGTGGTCGACCCCGCATACGATGATCGCGAATCGAGATGAGATCGCCGCGATGGGCGGTACTCACCACCCGTTTCTCGGCGTGCTCGGCGTGATGAGCGCCAAGAACACGGCCGTGAATCTCATGATCCTCACGACCTTCCTCTCGTTTCTTCTGTATCGCCGGGCCAACAAGGAGCCGGTCGTGGCGTGGGCGCGAGCCGGCACCTGGCTGCAGGGGCTGGCGTTCGGAGTCGCGGCCCTCGTGGTGGTTTTCTACGGAGTGTACGGCTACTTCGTGACCGCCATCATCCGCATCGGCTTCAGCGTCTACCAGGTGCTGGCCGTCCTCGCCACCATCGTGTTCGTGGTGGCCATCGATATCGCGATGATGCGGGGAGCCACGTCGCGTGGTGCGATCCGCTGGGGCCAGATGCCGGCGCGCTCGCAGTACGCCCTGCTCGTTCTGGCGGTCACCTTCACCTGGCTCATGGGACTCATGGGCTTCGCCCGTAGCGGCATCCGGCAACACTGGCATGTGTACGAGGTGATGCGCGATACGAGTCCCCAGGCCGCCACCCCCGCGCTCGGACCCGCCGCCACCATGATCAGCATCTGCGTTCTCATCTTCTTCGGATTGGTGGGGCTCATCTTCTGGCTGGGCGGCCTAGTGGAGAAGCCCGCTCTGATGAGCAGCGCCGCGAGATCGGTCGGCCGATCGTCGGGAGATACAGCTCCGGCCGGGGGGAGGCCGGAATGAACCGCGAATTCGGTCGTACCTCCATGTGGCGCACGAACCTGAACATCGGCCTCACCGTGGCCGGGACACTGGCCGTGTATACGGCGGTCGCCAACATGATCCCGCAGGTTCAGTCGGAGGTCCCGGAGGCTGTGAGCATCAGTGGTGATGTGACCCCAGAGGAGCTGGTGCGCATCGGCGGCGAGCTGTTCCGGGGCGCGGGCGGCTGTACGGCCTGCCATGGCCTGGGAACGCGCGCGCCGGATCTGCTGCGCGAGGTCGGAACCCGGTGCGCGTCCCGCAAGCCGGGGATGTCGTGCAAGGAGTATCTCTACGAATCCCTCGTCGACCCGGCGGCGTATGTCGTGGAGGGCTTCCAGCCCATCATGCCGCCCATGGGTCGTACGCTGTCGGAGTCCCAGATCTGGGCTCTCGTCGCTTTTCTGGAGAGCCAGGGTGGGGAGGTGACGGTGACCGCCGACGACATTCCGGCCAAGGCCGCAGGTGTGGACGGAAGCGGGGGGACCGCCGCCGGCGGGGGGACCATCCTCGAGGCTTCGCTGAGCCCACGCGAGCTGATCCATACGCTCGGATGTCTGGCCTGCCACGAGCTCGAGGGCGAAGGCGGCAAGGTGGGCCCGCCGTTCAGCAGCCTTGCCGGCAAGGATCGGGAGTATCTGCGACGGGGCATCCTACGGCCCAACGCCGACACCGCTCAGGGTTTCGAGGCGTTCGCCGGAACCATGCCGCCCAACTTCGGAGATCGGCTGACCGCCGCGCAGCTCGAGGCCCTGGTGGATTTTCTGCGGGGCGCGAAATGATCTCGTGGAGGAGGCCGGATCGACGCGAGGACGGGAGATGAGAGGATACCTGCGGCATCCGTTCTGGCAAGCCGTGCTGCTCCTGATCGGATCCTACGTGGTATTCAAATACGGAATCGGATCCCTCCTGCCCGCCGCGGGCGTGCACAGCGCTCCGGTTCCACACTCCGTGCTTTTGCAGTACATGCTGATCGCCGTGGCCGGCGTGCTGCTCTACGTGAGCGCGGATGAGAACCGCTGGACGGAGTTCAAGCAGCCGATCCACCGTACCATGGTGGAATCCGAGCGACGGTGGCTTCGGGGCATCCTGCTCGTCTGTCTCCCACTCCTGGTTGGTTACCTGGCCTACGAGAGCGTGAAGCCCAGCTTCGGAGCGCCGGCCAGCCTGCGATCCATCCATCCGGCTCCTCCAACCCAGATCACGTTCCGGGGGCGGACGATGCGCCTGGCCGGCCTGGAGAACCCCCTGCGAAGCTTGGGCGACCTGGAGGAGTCCTACCGCCACGGCGCCCGCATCTACGCGGAGAACTGCGTGCCCTGCCACGGCGATCGGCTGGATGGGGCCGGGCACTACGCCGCGGCGTTCTCACCCATACCGGCCGATTTCTCGAGCGGGGGCACGATCTCACAGCTCCAGGAGAGCTACGTGTTCTGGAGGATCGCGAAGGGAGGACCGGGGCTACCCGTGGAGGGAACGCCCTGGAACTCGGCCATGCCCGTATGGGAAGATGTGCTGGACGAAGACGACATATGGTCCGTGATCATCTTCCTGTACCGGCAGACCGGAAGCACGCCCCGAACCTGGGAACAGGCGGCGGGAGGGGAGTGATGAGGGATGGGGGAAGGGTTCGGGTCAAGCTGGGCGTGGGCATCGCGCTGCTCGCAGCTCTGGGCTGGCCTTCGGGTCGGGTCGTCGCTCAGAGTTCCGAGCGGGGTCGCCTGGTGTACGAGCGGTGGTGTGTGGATTGCCACGGGGAGGATGGGAAGGGAGATGGGCCGGCGGCGGAACGCATGCTTCCTCGTCCCCGCGATTTCACCGCCGCGCGCTATCAAGTCCGGACGACCGGGAGCGGCGAACTCCCCACGGACGCGGACCTGGAACGCGTCCTCGAGCATGGCATCCCCGGCACCACCATGCCGTCCTGGCCCAACCTGTCGTCGACGCAGCGGGCCGACGTGCTCTCCTACATCAAGGCGTTCTCCCCGTTCTTCGAGGACGAGGTGCCGGAAGCGATGGAATTCACTTCGGACCCTGGCGGCGGGGAGGACGCGATCGAATCAGGGCGAACCGTGTTCGGCAAGCTCGAGTGTGCCAAGTGTCACGGAGAGGCCGGCCGCGGAGATGGCCCCTCGGCACCGTCGCTGGAGGATTGGCGGAAGCTGCCGATCCGGGCGGCGGACCTCACCGAGTCATGGTTGTTCAATGGTGGAAGCAGCGTCGAGGCCATCCACACCCGGATCCTGACGGGCCTTGACGGCACGCCGATGCCGGCGGCCATCGATGTTCTGGAGGGGGGGGTCGTCACGGATGAGGAGATCTGGCAGCTGGCGCATTACGTAGCCAACCTGGGTCCGCGGGAGGCCCCGCACGTGCGCGAGGTGGTCCGAGTGCGGCGGACGGAAGGAAAGGTGCCCGATTCCCCGGAAGATCCGGCCTGGGAGCAGGCCGAAGCGTTCTACTTCCCGCTCGTCGGCCAGGTCATTCGGAGGCCGCGCCAGTTCTCTCCGACGGTGGACGGCGTGTGGGTGCAGGGTCTGCATGACGGCACAGACCTGGCGCTTCGGCTCGTTTGGGACGATCCTTCCCGGAGTCCGGATCCGAACTGGGACGAATGGCAGGCCAAGATCGCCGCGAGCCTGTTCGCCGATAGCGAGGGAATTCCCACACGTCCAATTCCGGACGCCTTCGCCGTCCAGTTTCCACCCGAGATTCCGGAGGGCTCCGAGCGTCCATATTTCCTCATGGGAGACGAGCGGAACCCGGCCTACCTGTGGCGTTGGAACAGCCTGGAGGGGGGCTCGGAGGCCTGGGCCAGGGGCCTGGCGAACTTCGAGCCACTGGTCGGTGGAGGCCTGACGGCGAAGTCGGCGTACGAGAAGGGACGCTGGAGCCTGGTGCTGCGCAGAGCCCTGGACGCGGCCGACGAAAGCGAACTCGGATTCGAGCAGGGAACGCCGATTCCCGTAGCCTTCTTCGCCTGGGATGGCTCCAGCGGAGAAACCGGGACTCGAGGCTCGATCGGAACCTGGTATTACGTGCTGCTCGAGAAGCCGGGCTCGGCAAGGGTGCTTCTGGTACCGTTGCTCGCGGTGTTGCTCACGGGCGGACTGAGCATCGGTCTCGTTCGCCGGGCGCAACGCCGCTTCCCGGCGCCATGACGGGTTCCCGATCCGCCCGCCCTGGACGGTTCCGGGAATCGAATCGACACTTACGGAGGAAAGGCATGCGAACTCTGATCTTGAAGTCTGTGGCACTGTTTCCGGCGGTCGTCCTGTTCGGCTGCGGTGGCGGTGGAGAAGGAGCGGGTTCCTCGTCCGGTGGACAGGCCGGGGAGGCGACCGAAGCGGCAGCGCCCGCGGTGAGCCCGGAGGAAGCGGCGGCGATCCGTGGCACGATCTCGTTCGATGGCACGCCGCCTCCGGCCGAGCCGATCGACATGTCGGAAGAGCCGGCGTGCGCCGCGAAGTACGGTGACCAGGGACCCACCACTCAGACGGTGGTGGTGAACGAGGGCAAGCTGGCCAACGTGTTCGTGTACGTGAAGGAGGGTCTTTCGGGAAGCTTCCCACCCCCGGAGGAGAGCGTGGAGATCGACCAGGCTGGGTGCCGCTATCATCCGCATGTGCTGGGTGTTCAGACAGGGCAGACTCTCCTGATCAAGAACGACGATCCGGTGCTGCACAACATCAACACCCAGCCCACGGCCAACCGTGGGTTCAACATCAGTCAGCCCCAGGCGGGGATGGAGTCGAGGCGGCAGTTCCGAACGCCCGAGGTGATGATTCCGGTCAAGTGTGACGTCCACGGTTGGATGCACGCCTACATCGGGGTGGTGGACCATCCGTACTTCGCGGTCTCGGGAGCGGACGGCAGCTTCGAGATCCCCAACCTCCCACCCGGCGACTATGTGATCGAGGCGTGGCACGAGAAGTACGGGACGCTGACGCAGAACGTCACCCTGGGACCTCAGGAGACGCAGGAGGTCGCGTTCCAGTACAGCGCGGATATGGCGGCAGGGGCCGATGTTCCCCTCGGTACGCCGTTGGTCGTGGACCACGGTTCGGCGGCCGCCGGGCGGAGATCGCCGGATCCTCAGCCGGCGGGGGCCGGGCGCTAGGCGGCCGCGAGCGGCTCGCCCGAGATCGAGAGAACGGACCTCAAGGGGTTCGAAACCTCCAAGGAGAGGAGACGCCGTGGACTGGTCGCTGCCTCCCAACCTGTCGACCCAGGGGATCGACATCGACAGGCTGTTCTTCATCATTCTCGTGATCACGGGAATCGCCTTCGTGCTGGTCGAGGTGGGCATCGTATGGTTCTCGATCCGGTACCGTCGGCGCGAGGGGCACCGGGCGCTGTATACCCATGGGAGCCAGCGTCTGGAGTTGATCTGGACCGCGGTGCCCGCCCTCGTGCTCGTGTTTCTCGGCATCTATAGCGGTCGGATTTGGGCGGGGATTCGCGGGAATGCGTCATTCCCAGAAGATGCTTTAACTATTGGAGTTAAAGCAAAACAGTTTGAGTGGAATGTCACATATCCAGGCGCGGATGGCGAGCTGGGCACGGATGACGATTTCCACTTGCGGAACCAGTTCCACATCCCGGCGGGAGAACCGGTGATCGTGCAGCTGGAGTCCGAAGATGTGATCCACTCGTTCTTCATCCCCGATCTGCGCGTGAAGCAGGATGCCGTGCCCGGAATGAAGATCCGCATCTGGTTCCAGGCGCTGCGGCCGGGCGAGATGGAGATCGGCTGTGCCGAGCTGTGCGGTCTGGGGCATTATCGCATGAGGGCGCGGGTGGTGATTCACGAGGCGGGCGAGTACGAGGCCTGGACGGCTCAGCGGGCGCCGGAGTGATCGGGACTCCGGGATCCCACGCCGCCGGTCGCTGTTAGGGACTCTCGAGAAAGAGGAGATATGGCCACCATCGTCGCGGCACCCTCGGGCCTGGCCTACATGACGGAAGAGCACGAGCTTCCGTTTCTCAAGAAGTACGTGTTCTCCACCGATCACAAGGTGATCGGCGTACAGTTCCTGTTCCTGAGCCTGTTCTTCCTCCTGGTCGGAGGACTCCTGGCCATGCTGATGCGTTACCAGCTCGCCTGGCCCGGGCGTCCTCTGCCGGGCGGTGGCAATCTCCCGGAAACCATGGCGCCGGGCGGCATCGTCCTGCCCGAGTTCTACGATTCGCTGGTCACCATGCACGGCACCTTGATGGTGTTCTTCGCCATCATGCCTCTTCTGGTGGGAGTGTTCGCGAACTATCTGATCCCGCTGCAGATCGGAGCTCGCGACATGGCCTTTCCCCGGCTCAACATGGCCTCGTTCTGGCTGATGATTCCATCTGGACTGCTCATGCTGGCGAGCTTCGCGGTGGAGGGGGGAGCGGCGGCGGCGGGCTGGACGGGCTACGCGCCCCTGAGCGTCCGTCCGGACCTGAGCGGGGTGCATCTGGGCCAACAGTTCTGGCTGATCGGCCTAGTGATCCTGGGTCTCTCGTCGATCCTCGGCTCGGTGAACTACATCACCACCGTGGTCAACATGAGGGCGCCCGGGATGACTTGGTTCCGTCTCCCTCTGACGGTCTGGGCACTGTTCGTCACTGCGATTCTCGCCCTTCTGGCCATGCCGGTGCTGTCCGCCGGGCTGATCATGCTGTTCTTCGACCAGACCATCGGGACGCACTTCTTTCTGCCGACGGGGGGCGGACAGCCGCTTCTGTGGCAGCACCTGTTCTGGTACTTCGGCCACCCCGAGGTCTACATCCTGATCCTGCCCACGATGGGATTCGCGTCCGAGATCATCGCCAACGGTTCCCGGAAGCCGATCTTCGGATACCGTGCGATGGTTCTGGCCATGGCCAGCATCGGGTTCCTGGGCTTCATAGTATGGGGGCATCACATGTTCCAGAGCGGGATGAACCCGGCGCTGGGCATGAGCTTCATGATCACCACGATGATCATCGCGGTTCCGTCGGCCATCAAGGTGTTCAACTGGATGGGGACGATGTGGCAGGGGAACCTGCACCTGCACACGCCGATGCTGTTCGCCATCGGGTTCGTGATGATGTTCGTCATCGGGGGCTTGAGTGGCGTGTTCGTGGCGGCCACACCGGTGGACATCTTCCTTCACGACACCTATTTCGTGGTCGCACATATCCACTATGTGCTGTTCGGAGGCAGTCTGTTCGGGATCTTCGCGGCCATCTACTACTGGTTCCCGAAGATGTTCGGCAAGATGATGAGCGAGAAGCTGGGGAAGGTGCACTTCGCGCTGAGCTTCCTGTTCTTCAATCTCACCTTCTTTCCGATGCACGGGCTCGGGATGGGTGGCATGATGCGCCGGTTGTACGATACGACGGGCTATCAACACCTGGCCGGAATGCAGGACACGAACGTGCTGATCACGATCTCCGCGTTCGGTCTCTTCCTCTCCGGGTTGTTGTTCGCGGTCAACTTCGTGTTCAGCCTGTTCCGCGGGGCGCCGGCGCCCGCGAATCCGTGGCGGGCGACCACGCTGGAGTGGCAGGCGCCGTCTCCCCCGAAGCATGGAAACTGGAAGGAGATCCCCGTGGTGTACCATGGGCCCCACGAGTACAGCCATCCGAGGCTGGAGGAGAAGGACTGGTTGGCGCAGAACGAACGCCCGGACATCCCCTCCCCGTCGCCGGAAGGCCACGGGCAGGGTGGTGGGAACGGGGCACGGAGGACCGGGGCGGCAGGAGGCGGGCAAGGAGGTAGCCGATGACGGGCGCGGTGGCCGTAGTGGATCGGTCCGTGGAAAGAGGGCTCGATGTCTACACCCAGAAGGTCGGGATGTGGGTGTTTCTGTGCTCCGAAGTGATGTTCTTCGCTGGCCTGATCGGTTCCTACATCGTGCTGCGCTTCGGCGCCTCCGACACGTGGGCCGAGCCCGGCCAGGTGCTCAACGTCCCGATCACGGCCGTGAACACTTTCATCCTCATCTGCAGCAGCGTGACCATGGTGAAGGCGTTCGCGGCGGCGCAGCAGGGAGACCAGCGCGGAATCCGACTGTTCCTGTTGCTGACCTTCCTGCTCGGGGCGCTCTTCCTGAGCGTGCAGGTGGTCGAGTACACCGAGCTGGCGCGGCACGGCGAGTGGGCCGGCCACCACGGCTTCACACCTGCGGCGGGGTTGTACGGAGCGACGTTTTACACCATGACCGGCTTTCACGGCTTCCACGTCCTGAGTGGTGTGACTTGTCTGGGGTGGGCGACCGTGAAAGCCTTCCGGGGGCACTGGTCGGAGCACCACTACCACGGAATCGAAGTCCTGGGGCTGTACTGGCACTTCGTGGATCTGGTATGGATCATCCTGTTCACGGTCGTCTACCTCATCTAGCGGAGCCCAGGAGCGACGGTGTGCGATGAGGATGGAAGGTGGGGGGAAGAGCCGATCCGTTCGGGGTCGGCGGGCGACCACTCGTTGACTGGGAGGAATCGGACAACGCCATGGCTGAAAGGCTGAACCGGGAAGGGACGGGCGCGGCCGCGCACGAAGGGCTCAGCTACATCGCGGTGTGGGGACTGTTGTTCGTACTCACGATGGCGGAGCTTGGCGTGGCTTTCCTCGGCGCCTTTCCGAAGCACGTGATCGTCTTCATCCTGCTGGGCACGGCGGTGTGGAAGGCTCTACTCGTGGCCATGTACTACATGCATCTCCGGTTCGAGCCCAGGCGCCTCCTACTGGTGGTGCTCCCTCCGCTGCCCCTGGTCGCAATCCTCATCGTGACGGTCCTGATGGAGTACGTATGAGTCCATGGGGCGGGAGAGGAGCGGCTTGAGGCGGAAACGCGGGTCCGTTCTGTCCAACTATCTCGAGCTGGCCAAACCACGGATCACACTCCTGGTGCTGGTCACGGCGGCGGCCGGGTTCTACCTGGCGAGCCCGCACAGCGTACAGTGGCTCTCGCTGCTCCACCTGCTGGCGGGGACGGCACTGGTCGCCGGCGGAACGAACGCGATGAACCAGGTGCTGGAGCGCGCCGTGGACGGCCGAATGGCTCGGACCCGGCGGCGTCCCTTGCCCGCCGGACGCCTCGCGGCGCCGCCGGCGGCCGCGTTCGCGATCACCCTGGGTGTGCTCGGGGTCGCCTATCTCGCGGTAGCGGTCAACGGGCTCACCGCGGCTCTGGCGGCGGCCACGTTTCTGATCTATGACTTTCTCTACACACCCTTGAAGCCTGTGCACCCCCTCGCGACGCTGGTGGGAGCCGTTCCGGGCGCCTTGCCGATCGCGGGTGGCTGGGCGGCCGCCAGGGGAGAGTTGGGGCCCGGAGCATGGGCCCTGTTCGGACTTCTGTTCTTCTGGCAGCTTCCGCATTTTCTGGCGCTGGCGTGGCTGTTCCGACGAGATTACGAAGCGGCCGGGCTGAAGATGCTCAGCGTGCGGGATCCCGACGGGATCCGCACGCGCCAACAGGCTTTTCTCTACACCCTGACTCTGCTCCCGGTGAGTCTGCTTCCGGCGTTCGTGGGACTCACGGGCCACCTCTATTTCTTCAGCGCCGGCGCGCTCGGAGTCGGATTCGTGATCTGGGCCAGCCTGTTTCTCCGGAGACCGAGCCAGGCGGCGGCCCGACGACTGTTCCGCTTCTCGCTCGCCTACCTGCCGCTGGTGCTCGGTGCTCTGGTGTTCGATAAAGCGGCGCCCGGGGAGCGGATCGCGCAGGGTCCTGAGCGAGGGGCCGTATCGTACGCGGCGAATGAGCCTGCGCGGGCACCGGCGGGGGAACCGGGCACGGCCTTGGATGTTGCTTCAGGGGGAGCCTCCCCCCGATTCCTGCACCCGGTGCGGGGCGCGGTGAGGCCGGTTTCGGAAACCACCGCGGAGGTGAACGCATGAAGATTCCGCCGGGTGCCGTACGGGATGGCGTGATCGCCGGGGTGTTGGCCGGGACCGTCCTGGCGATCCTGTTCTATTTCTACGACCTCGGACAGGGAACGCCTCTCCGGACTCCCGCCTTCCTGTTGGGAGCGATCACGGGCCGGGGCGAGCTGGGGCCGTCCGTCGCGGTAGTCGCTGTCTATACGGTGCTGCACTACGCCGTGTGGTCCGCTCTCGGGGTAATCGCCTGCCTCCTGCTGTTGTGGGCGGACATCGCGCGCAACGTCCTCCTGGGTGCCGCCTATGGCCTGTTCGCGTGCTCGATCCTGTTCTACGGCGGACTGGCGCTCAGCGGGTCCGGCGTGCTCGCCGCGCCAGCGTGGCCTGCCGTATTCTTCGGCAACGCTCTGGCGGGGATGGTGATCTTCGCCTATCTGCACGCGGTGAGTCGGGAGCCGGGCATCCTGGGACTTCTGAGCTTCCTGCGGACCCATCGCACCATGCGTCAGGGACTGATCTCGGGCCTGGTGGGAGCCACGATCGTCGCGCTGTGGTTCCTGGTCGTGGATTCCATCGCGAGGGAACCGCTGTTCACTCCGGCGGCACTCGGCTCGATTCTGTTCGCGGGCGGGCGGCCGGGACCCGATGGAGTCGGACTGGGTCCCATCCTGGGGTATACGCTGGTTCACTTCGCGGCGTTTGGGCTGTTCGGCGTCATCCTGGCCGGCATCACAGATCAGATCGAGCGCTTTCCCCCCCTGGTATTCGGTCTGCTCATTCTGTTCGTCGCGTTCGAAGTCTTCTTCGTGGCGATGGTAGCCGTGCTCGGCTCATGGGTCCTGGAAGAGATCGCCTGGTGGTCCGTGATGGTAGGGAATCTGCTGGCGGCGCTCGGAATGGGAGCCTACATGTGGAAGGCCCATCCGGCTCTGCGCGGCCGATTGCAAGAGTCCACCCTCTGGCAGGAATAGGCTCGCCGGCGGTAACGGGGAGGGGCGCCGGGCCCGACGCCCCGTGGCCTCGCGTGTTGATCGCGACGCGAAGCCCGGACAAGCTGGCGGAGATCCGCGATGTCCTCGGCGGCTGTCGGGTTTTTTTTCTGTCGCTCACCGACATCGGTCTGCTCCGGAGCCGAGAGGAAGATTTCCTGGAACGATTCGAGAGCTTCCGGGAGAACGCGCTCAGCAAGGCCACCCACTTCCACCAAGCCAGCGGGCTCGCCACGATCGCCGACGATTCCGGGCTGTGCGTGGATGCGTTGCGTGGCGGTCCAGGCGTCCGCACCCGACGGTTCGCTCCGGAGTCGATGGTGGCGCGGTGGGGACGGGACGAGGCGAACAACCGCTACCTGCTCGAGAAGCTGGCAGGGGTCGGCGAGCAGGATCGCGGAGCCCACTACCACTGCAGCCTCGCCGCGGTGGGGCCGCGAGGCTCGACGATCGTGGAAGGTCGAGTTGACGGTCGTATCGCGTTGGAACCGAGAGGCCAGGAAGGCTTCGGATACGACCCGTTGTTCGTCCTACCGTCCTACGGGCGGACGTATGCGGAGCTGGGCGCGCGGATCAAGCGGGAAACCAGCCATCGCTCGGTGGCCCTGCGGAAGCTGATCCCGTGGCTGGAAGGGTTGGCGTGAGGTCGGCGGCGATCGAACTCCGGGATGTGTTGGCAGCACCGCCCGCACCGGGTTTGTGCCCGTCGAAGGTGCGCATTTAGATTAGCCGGCAGGCCAGGGTTTCGGGGCGTGGCGCAGTCCGGTAGCGCACCTGCTTTGGGAGCAGGGGGTCGCCGGTTCGAATCCGGCCGCCCCGATTGAACTTGCGGTCCCTACAGGCCCGCCGCCCGCAGGATCGCGCGGCCGGCGAGGACTTCCGTCATGGCGCGCCGGTACTCCGCCGAGGCGTGGATGTCGCTCTGCGGTTCGGAAACCTCAGCGCCCCCGCCCGAGCATGCCTCGGCGATCGTGGGCCTATTCAGTTCTACCCCGGTCAGACGCTCCTCTACGCCGTGCAGTCGGACGGGCGCGGGACCCACTCCCGTGACCGCGAGGCGGACCGGCGCGTGATCCAGCGCCGGATCGACGACTGCCGCCACTCCCACCAATGCGAAACCGGAAGCGGGCTGGGCGAGCTTTTCATAAGCGCCGCTTCCTCGTGTTGCGGGCACTCGGATCTCGAGCAGAATCTCATCAGGCCCCAGGGCGGTCATCCACGGGCCGAGGAAGAAATCTTCGACAGCGATCTCTCTCTCTCCCTGCGGTCCACGAGCGAGCAGAGTTCCATCCAGCGCCAGCATTGCGGCAGGCACATCCGCGGCCGGATCGGCATGCGCCAGGCTGCCGCCGATGGTCCCGAGGTTGCGAACCTGGGCATCGCCCACCACCCGTGCAGCCTGAGCCAGGACGCCGGCGCCGCCCGTCAGCTCGCAAGCTTCCACCAAGTCCCGATACCGGGTGAGCGCGCCGATCCTGATCGTGGCCCCCTCCACTCTGATGTAGCGCAGGGCCTCCAGGTTCCGGAGATCGACCAGGAGCGATGGCCGAGCCAGGCGGGCCTTGAGCAGCGGCACGAGGCTCTGGCCTCCCGCCAGGAGCTTGACATCGTCCCGGGAGGCAAGGATCTCCAGCGTCTCCTCCACGGACCGGGGCGCTCGGTAGCGGAATTCGGCTGGCAACATCCGTCAGGCTCCTGTGCGTGGATTCATGATGGATCCGGGCTTCCGAAGCTCATCGGGGCTTCTACGGCTCGCCCCGCATCGCCGCCCAGATCCGCTCGGGCCGGGCGGGCATGTCCAGGTGCCGGATGCCGAGGTGGGAGAGCGCATCTACGACTGCGTTGATCACGCAGGGCGTCCCTCCGATCGTTCCGGCCTCACCGATCCCCTTCGCCCCCAGCGGGTTGACCGGCGTCGCGGTGGTGGTCCGATAGAGCTCGAACGCGGGCAGAGAGGCGGCCTTCGGGACGGCGTAGTCCATCAATGTGCCGGTCACCAGCTGTCCCCGCTCGTCGTAGACCGCTTCCTCGTACAGCGCCTGTGCGATGGCCTGCGCGATGCCGCCATGAAGCTGTCCATCCACGATCATCGGGTTGATCACGTTTCCGCAGTCGTCGACCGCGACGTAGCGGCGGATCGCGGGCACCCCGGTCTCGGGATCGATGTCCACGACGCACAGGTGCGCCCCGAACGGGAAGGTGAAGTTGGGCGGCTCGAAGAATCGGGTAGCCGCCAGACCAGGTTCCACTCCCTCCGGCAGGTTGTCCGCCAGGTAGGCCGCCGTGACGACATCCCCGAAGCTCACGCCTCGCTCCGGAGCTCCTCGGATCGACAGGCGCTCCCCCTCGAATTCGACATCGTCAGGGTGGGCTTCGAGCAGGTGCGCGGCGATCTTCACGGCCTTGGCGCGCACTTCATCAAGGGCCAGTGACAACGCGGCTCCCCCCACGGCGAGAGCGCGCGACCCGAACGTCCCGATGCCCTCCGCCACGTAGTCCGTGTCACCGTGCGCCACTTCCACATCTTCGACGCTCACGCCCAGGCGGTCGGCCGCGATCTGGGCGAAGGTGGTCTCCTCTCCCTGGCCGTGCGGGCTGACGCCGGTCTTCACCACGATCTTGCCGGTGCGGCGCACCTCCACGGTGCACGCTTCCCAGCCTCCAGCGGGCAGGGCGGCCGAGGGTCCCAGGCCGCAGATCTCCACATAGGTGGAAAGGCCGATCCCCATCAACTCCCCACGAGCCCGCTTCTCATCCTGCTCCCGGAGGAGCGCCTCGTAGTCGGCCGCCTCCAGAAGGCGGTCGAGGGTCGTCGTGTAGTCTCCGCTGTCGTAGGCCAGGCCCGTGCACGTCTCGACGGCCAGGTCGGCGCCGACCACCACGGCCGGCCGGAAGTTGCGACGCCGTACCTCCACGGGATCGACTCCCGTCTCGTCGGCGATCAGGTCCATCACCCGCTCGATGATGTATGTCGCCTCAGGACGGCCGGCGCCGCGATACGCATCAGTCGGCGTCTTGTTGGTGAACACGCCTTTTAGGTTCACGGAGAGGTTTTCCAGGGCGTAGCAGCCCGGCAACATCAGCACCGTCATGGTGGGGATGACGGGAGTGAGCAACTGGTGGTAGGCTCCCAGATCCTGGAGCAGATGGACGCGCAGTCCTCTCAGTCGCCCGTCCGGCTCCGCCGCGATCTCGACATCGGCCCACTGATCACGGCCGTGGACGGTAGCCTGGAACCCCTCGCTCCGGGTCGCTGTCCATTTGACCGGCCTGCCCAGCTGCCGCGCCAGGTACGGCACCAGCAACTCTTCGGCGTACACGTTGAGCTTGCTGCCGAACCCGCCGCCCACCTCCGGAGCGATGACCCGTACCCGGTGTTCCGGTACGTCGAGCAGCACGGCCAGCTGGGTGCGCAGCAGGTGGGGAATCTGGGTGGTCGACCACACCGTGAGCTTCTCATGCCCCGGATCGTACCGCGCGAGGACGGCTCGCGGCTCGAGAGCCGTCGGAATCTGCCGCTGATTCATCATGGGCTGCCGAATGAGAACCGGGGCGCCCTCGAACGCAGCTTCCACGTCACCTGCCTCGAGGGGGAACTCGAAAGCCACGTTGCTCCCGAGCTCTTCGTGCACCAGGGGGGAGCCATCGCTGGCGGCGGCCTCCAGGTCCACGACCGGCTCGAGCTCCTCGTATTCCACCTCGATGCGCTCGGCCGCGTCCCGCGCGACGAAGGGATCCTCCGCCACCACGGCCGCCACGCCGTCGCCCACGTGGCGCACCCGCTCTGAGGCGAGTGCGGGGTGAGGCGGCTCCGCCAGCCCTTCCATCCGGTGCGCGACCGGGAGCGCTCCAACCCGGCCTGCGAGCTCCTCGCCGGTCAGGACCGCGATCACCCCCCGCATCTCCCGCGCCCCGGAGACGTCCACTCCGAGGATCCGGGCGTGGGCGTATGGGCTGCGGACCAGAACGCAGTACGCCTGCCCGGGGAGCTGCAGGTCATCGGTGTAGGTCGAGGCGCCGGTGACCAGGCGCGGATCCTCCTTGCGGCGAATCCTCGCACCGATCTGCTTGGGGAGGGTTGCGGTCTTCGTCATCGAAACGTCCTCCTGGCACGCATCATCAGGATCCCACGGCCTCCCGCAACTCCGCCGCCGCCGAGCGCACCGCCGCTACGATGTTGTGGTAGCCCGTGCAGCGGCACAGGTTGCCCTCGAGCCCCTCCCGAATCTCCGCCTCATCCGGATCCGGATTCGTCCGGAGCAACTCGTGAGCGGCCAGAATCATTCCCGGCGTGCAGAATCCGCATTGCAGGCCGTGCTGTTCCCAGAACGCTCGCTGAACAGGATGGAGGCCGTTCTCGTCGGCCAGGCCTTCGATCGTGGTGATGGCGCGGCCGTGCGACTGGACCGCTAGCATCGTACACGACTTCACGGCCTGTCCGTCCAGAAGTATAGTGCAGGCACCGCACAGGCTCGTCTCGCAACCCACGTGCGTTCCCGTGAGGCCGAGTTGATCCCGGAGGAAATGGACCAGCAGGGCGCGGCTCTCCACCTCACGCCGAACGGGTCTCCCGTTCACCGTCAATTCGATCGTCTGCCTCATGCGCTCTCCGATCGTTGAGGACCCTTGCGCCAGCCGGCGAGGGAGCGTGCAAGCCAAGCTCCATCAACGTATCGGGATCCTTCCACGCTCTCAAGCGTGCCGTGAGGGACGCCCGGATCGGACGGAACTGGGTGGGCCCGGCGCCTGTTCTTGAACCCAACCCGGCAGGGGGAGGATGAACCGCCCCCGCCCCTGGAAGGAGCTCGGAAGATGAGAAGTCCACATAGAATCTGGTTCCGCTGGATGGCGGCCGCCGCCCTCACACTCACTCCCGTCGCGGCGCGTGGCCAGGCGGTAACCTTCGATGCGAGAGGCGGAGTGGGAATTCCCCTGAGCGATCTGGCCGATCTCGAAGACGCCGGCGCCGCGATCGGAGGCGCCGTTTCCGTCTGGCTGTCGGATCGCTTTGCCGTTCAACTCACGGGGGATTCGGACATTCTGACCGGAACGAATCTGCCCGATGGAGGCGAGGCGCCGGACATGAATCTGTTTCACTATGGGGCCGGAGTCGAGCTGCTGCTGAGCGACCCCGATGTCCGTTCGCTTCAGCTGTCGGTCAACGCGGGGGCGGGTGCCACGACCATGGACACCGATGAGTTCACTCCGGGCGCGGGCAACGACTTCAACCAGACCTACCCTACGGTGAATGGCGGCATTCAAGTGGGGCTCGAACTCGGTCCGTCGGTCGACGTGTTCGTGAACGGACAGGTGTACGTCGTGTTCACCGACGACAAGGATACGGCTCGCTTCGCCCAGCTCTCACCCGATGTGGACCCTGGCGGTTTCAACACGGCTCTCTCGATCCCGATCACGGCGGGTTTCCGGCTGAGGATCTGACGCGCGTCCCGCAGTAGCGGCAGCCCGGACGGCGGCCGACCCCTCCGGAGTTACCGGAGGGCTGTTCCGCCTGCGCGCTCAGCTGGGGCCGCGCCGCCAGCATACCCGCCCTCCGATCACGGTGAGCACGCAGGCGTTGGGCTCGAAGTGGTAGAGCCAGGTGTCCACGTCCGGCGCATCCAACACGACGAAGTCGGCGCTCTTGCCCTTCTCCAGCGATCCGATTCGGTCTTCCCGGCCCACCGCACGGGCCGCGAGCGCGGTGGCTCCCTTGAGGGCTTCGGCTGGCGTCATGCGCTGTCGTACGCAGGCAAGGGTCAGGGCGAGAGGCAGATGATAACTGGGCGCGGAACCGGGATTGAAGTCGGTGGCCACCGCCACCGGGACCCCCGCCTCGATCAGGCGGCGGGCGTTCAGCGGCGGCTGGCTCAGGTAGAGCCCGGCCAGGGGGAGGCTGACGGCCACGACGCCCGCTCGTGCCAGAGCCGAGATCCCCTCATCCGATACGTGTTCGAGATGGTCGGCGGACACCGCGCCGACCTCGGCGGCCAGTCGCGCGCCGCCCCCATCGGTGAGCTGATCGGCGTGGAGCTTTCCCGGAAGGCCGAGCCGAGCGGCCGCGTTCAACACGAGCTTCGCTTCCTCCACCGTGAAGGCGGACTGCTCGACGAACGCATCGCAGAAGCCGGCCAGGCCGCCGGCCGCGACCGCGGGCAGCATCTCCTCCACGAGGAGGCGAACGTAGGCTCCGCGGTCGTCCCGGTACTCGGGCGGCACCACGTGCGCACCGAGGAAAGTGGGAACGATGTGGGCTGGCCCGCGCCGGTCCAGCTCGGCGTACACGCGGAGCAGCTTCAGCTCCCCCTCGGTGTCCAGGCAGTAGCCGCTCTTGCACTCAATCGTCGTGATGCCGAGCGCGACCATCCGCTCCACGAAGGCGACGCACCGGTGCAACAGCTCCGGTTCTCCCTGCAGGCGGGTAGCCTGAACGGTGGAGAGGATTCCCCCTCCCGCGGCGGCGATCTCCTGATAGGTTCGGCCCAGGGCCCGCTCCCGGAATTCCCCGGCGCGCCAGCCTCCGAACGCCAGATGGGTGTGGGCGTCGACCAACCCCGGCACCACGAGCCGGCCCTCTGCATCGAGCTCCCGCTCGTTCCGGTGGGCCGCGGGGAGGTCAGGCTCCGGCCCGACCCAGGCCACGACGCCATCCTTCCAGGCCAGGGCGGCCTGGGGGATCGTGTGGATCTCACCCTGGGCTCCGGCCGGCCGGCACGTGGCGAGCTGTCCGATGTTACGGAGAACGGGCACGAGATGCCTTCAATCGGCCATGGGCAGATCGACTCCGCGCTCGTGCGCCGTTCGCAGCGCTTCCTCGTATCCCGCGTCCGCGTGGCGCATCACCCCGGTCCCCGGGTCCGCGGTGAGCACACGCTCCAGGCGGCGGTCGGCCGAGTCGGTGCCGTCGGCCACACAGACCATTCCGGCATGGATGGAGTAGCCGATCCCCACTCCCCCCCCATGGTGAAGGGAGACCCAACTGGCGCCGCACGCCGTGTTGAGCAGGGCGTTGAGCAAGGGCCAATCGGCGATCGCGTCGGAGCCATCCCGCATCCCTTCGGTCTCGCGATTCGGTGAGGCCACCGAACCCGCGTCCAGGTGGTCGCGCCCGATGACCAGGGGAGCCTCCACCTTGCCCTTCTTCACCAGCCAATTGAACCGACGGCCCATGCGCGCCCGCTCTCCGTACTCGAGCCAGCAGATCCGCGCCGGCAGGCCCTGGAACCGCACCTTCTCCTGGGCCTTCCGGATCCACCGGGCCAGGCTTTCCTTGTCGGGAAACGTCTCGAGCACCGCCCGGTCCGTCTCGAGGATGTCGTTCGGCCTTCCCGAGAGCGCGGCCCAGCGAAACGGGCCGGCGCCGCGGCAGAACAGCGGGCGAATGAATGCGGGCACGAACCCGGGAATCCGGAAGGCCTCGCTCAGGCCCCGATTGTCGGCCACCTGGCCTCGCAGGTTGTTCCCGTAGTCGAAGACCACCGCGCCGGCCGCCTGCAGCTCCAGCATGGCTTCCACGTGCACCACCATCGAGTCCAGCACACGTTCCTCGTAGCCGTCCGGGTCTCGCTCTCGGAACTCGGCGGCCGCTTCCAGCCCCAGCCCTGCCGGGATGTACCCCAGCCGGAGATCGTGCGCGGAGGTCTGATCGGTCAGCACGTCGGGCACCACGCCGCGTTGCACGAGGGCCGGCAGGACCTCGCTGATGTTTCCCAGCAACCCCACGGACAGAGCTTCTCCTCGGTCCTTCGCATCCAGGACCAGCCCGAGCGCTTCGTCCAGATCGACCGACATGCGGTCGCAGTACCCGGTCTCCACCCGGCGCCGGATTCGGGCCTCATCTACTTCCACGCCCAGGAATGCGCCTCCGTTCATGGTCGCGGCCAGCGGCTGCGCGCCTCCCATGCCTCCCAGCCCTGCCGTGACCACCAATCGACCGCTCAGGGAACCTCCGAAGTGCTGCCGGGCGCACTCGGCGAACGTCTCATACGTCCCCTGGAGGATCCCTTGGGTGCCGATGTAGATCCACGAGCCGGCGGTCATCTGCCCGTACATGGTCAGGCCCAGCGCCTCGAGCCGGCGGAACTCCTCCCAGGTGGCCCAGCGCGGCACCAGGTGCGCGTTGGCGATGAGCACGCGAGGGGCCTCTTCGTGTGTCCGGAACACGCCCACCGGCTTGCCGCTCTGGATCAGCAGCGTCTCGTCGTTCTCAAGCCGGCGCAGGGCTTCGACGATGCGATGGTAGCATTCCCAGTTGCGCGCCGCCTTGCCGGCCCCGCCGTAGACGATGAGCTCTTCGGGTCGCTCCGCGACGTCGGGGTCGAGGTTGTTCATCAGCATCCGGAGGGCCGCCTCCTGGTGCCAGCCCTTGCACGAGAGCGCGCTTCCGCGGGGCGCGCGCACGGCCTTCGTCCGCGTCGAAGCCTTCATGCCTGTCTCACCTCCACCTCCCGGGATTCGCCGTTCACTCCAGGAATCCCAGTTCCACGATCTGATCGCTTCGAAAACCTGCCGCCCGGGTGGACGCCCGGAACAGGTCGACCACGGCCTCCAGCGGCACCGGCCCGATGAGCTCCGATCCCGCCACCTCGACGCCGCGTTGCGCCGCTGCCGTCCGCACCGCCTCGAGGACCGTGTGAAGACCGGTACGCGAAGGGTCGGTGAGATTCATGGCGACCTGGGTCATGCCGCGTTCGCGCAACGCCACTCCGATAGCGCGCACACCGGGGAGCCCACCGTCCCGTTCTCGTACCGCGCGGGCGATGGCCTGTGCCAGCTCAACATCGTCGCTGAGCAGATTCACGTTGAACGCGATCAGTGGACCGCGCACCCCCGTCACCACGGCCCCGGACTTGGGATGAAAGGACGCGGGCCCCTCATCCGGGCGGCCCTCCGGCCGAGCCAGCTTCGCCGCCAGTCCCTCGTAACCTCCGCGTCGAATCTCCGGCAGGGCTCGCCGCTCGGGGCGAAGCGCCGCGGCTTCATAGTAGTAGACGGGGATTCCGCGAGCGGCCACGAACCGGCCGAAGCGCCGCGTGATTTCGACCGCCTCCTGTTCCGACACGTCGCGCACGGGCACGAAGGGGACGACATCCAGCGCGCCGAGCCGCGGATGCTCGCCGGAGTGCCGTCTCATGTCGATTCGGTCGAGCGCGAGCGAGGCCAGCGCCTTGGTGGCGTCGAGGACGGCTTCAGGCTCGCCGAGGTAGGCGTACACGGACCGGTGATGGTCGCGATCGTGGGAGTGGTTCAGGAGCCTCACTCCGGGACAACTCGCCACCGCCGCCGCCAACTCCCGGATGAGCGCGGTGTCCCGGCCTTCGCTCACGTTGGGAACGCTGAGCAGCACTTTGCCCTGTAGGCCCGCACGCGTCACGCGTCCTCCGCGCCCACGGCCTCTCGCGTCGCGTCGAGGATCTCGCCGCTGCGAATCATAGCGTCGATCGCTCCGATATCCGGGCTCAACTCCCGGTCGTACTCCACGGGAGGGATCCGCTGGCGGATCACGCCATACGCCGCCGCGGTCCCCCGGCCCAGCCGATTCGGACCGTCGCACCTGAGATGGATCGCCTGCGCCGCGGTCAGAAACTCGATGGCGATCACGGTGCGAACGTTGTCTACGATTTCCAGCGTGTGCCGGGCGGCGTTCGCTCCCATGCTCACGTGATCCTCCTGGTTCGCGCTGCTCGGAATCGAATCCACGCTGTCCGGGTGGGCTAAGGTCTTGTTCTCCGAGACGAGCGCGGCGGCCGTGTACTGGATGGCCATGAGCCCGCTGTTGAGGCCTTCGGCATGGACGAGCATTGCGGGCAGGCCACCGCTGAGTTCCGGTGTGAGAAGACGAAACGTGCGCCGTTCGGCCAGGCCCGCCGCTTCCGCCACCGCGATCCCCAGGATGTCCAGCCACAGGGCGGGGCCCTGTCCGTGAAAGTTGCCTCCGGAGACGGCCTCATAGTCTCCGTTCGGGGAAGGAAAGATGAGGGGGTTGTCCGCCGCTGCGTTGATCGCTCCCGTGAAACGGTGCCGGAGAAAGGCGAGCGTATCCCGGATCGGTCCCAGTACCTGTGGAGTACACCGGATGCTGTAGGCGTCCTGTACCCGCTCCGATGCCGTGTCGATGAGCCGGCTCTCCGCCAGCAGGCGACGCAGGTGAGCGGCCGTCCGGATCTGCCCGGGCTGGCCGTTGGCTTCGTGCAGGGCGGGGTGAAGGGGAGAGGAGAGGCAGAGAAGGGCTTCCATGCTCAGAGCGGCCGCGATCTCCGCGTGCCGCACGAGCTCCTCCGCGTCATGAAGCGCCAGGGCACCGGAGGCCACCATCTGCCCGGTCCCGTTCGTGAGGGCCAGGCCTTCCTTCGGTCCGGTGGGAAACCTCTCGATCCCGGCCTGGCGCATGGCCTCCTCTCCGCTCAGCCGCTCACCTTCGTACCAGGCCTCTCCGCTGTGATCGTGCGTCGCGGTGTCGGGCGCGCGCGTGGCGACCGCCGCGATATGGGCGCAGGGCGCCAGATCTCCGCTGGCCCCGAGGGAACCTTTCGACGGCACTATGGGAGTGACGCCGCGATTCAGCATCTCGATCAGGCTGCCCACGATCGCGGGACGCACGCCTGAAAAACCTCTGGCCAGCGATGCGGCCCGGATCAGGAGCATGGCTCGGACCACGTCCGGGGGAAGCGGCGGGCCCACTCCCACCAGACACTTGAGGATCACGTTGCGCGACAGCAGGCCCGTCTCCTCAGGTGCGATGCGGCGGGTGGCGAGGGATCCGAATCCCGTATTCACCCCGTAGATAGCGGCGCCGTCCCCGCGCACAGCCGCATCGACCCACGAACGAGTCTCTTCCATCCGGGCGACCACAGTCTCATCCGGAGCGGGAACCGTGCGGCCTTCCCGGGCCACGGCGACCACGTCCTCGATGGTGAGATCGCGCTGCCCAAGGCGGATCGTCTCGTCGTGCGTGCTCACTTCTGCCTCGTCCTCATGCCGCCCCCTCACCAGGTCTCGATGCCTTCCCATTCATCCGGTCGGACTCGCTTTCCCACATAGAAGTCCCCGAACTCCGCGTACTCCGCACTCGCCTTGTCGAACCGCATCTCGGTAACGACATCCTTGAAATCTAGCGGATCTCGCGCGAACAGCGTGACCGCCCACTCCCAATCGTCCAGTCCCATGGATCCGGAGATGATCTGAGAAATCCGACCTGCGTAGCGCCGGCCCACCGTCCCGTGCTCATGCATGAGTTGGCTCCGCTGCTCGAGCGACAGCGTGTACCAGTTCCTGTCTCCGCTTCGCCGCTTGTTCATGGGGTAGAAGCAAACGTACGGCATCTCCTCCGGTTGGACCGGATGCAGACGCCGCTGGACGTATCCGAGCTCCCGGTGCTCGGCCAGCGCCGCCTCCACCTCCGCCGCCCACTCCTCCGGACTCACGGGCTCGTCGCGCTCGGCCATTCGGTGCGCCAGGTCGGTGGTCAGCGCGTACAGCCCCAGCTCCACCACCGAGACGTAGTCACGGGTCAGCTGGAGGTGGTCTCCGAGCTCGGTGAGCTGGAGCGTCCGCTCGGCCTGTCCGATCTCCTCCAGCGACGGCCTGAAGTGGAGAAAGAGGAGATCGGATCCGCCCCCATAGATCCGATACACGCCGCTCCAGCCGCCTTCCGGCGAGGCCGACGCGTCGGCCAGTACACCCGCCAGCTCGCTCGCCATCGCTGCCGTCCTGTCGGCGGGCAGCTGTTTGAGCGCCGGCCACGGCAGGCGGAACAGCTGGTGCAAAAGGTACCAGCCTTCCAGCGTGGCGGGCGGCAATTCCGTGTCGTGCATCTCCCCTCGCTCCCGTGGTGGATCGACTCTTCGTCGGCGAGCGGCGACGCCGGATCGCCTCGATGGCCCGGAAGCTGAGGTTCGAGGCCGCGCGGGGCAATGACCCGGCGGAGGGCGGACAGAAGGGCCGGCCTCGGGTGCCATGCCGCGCCGCGGAGGTTAACTTGTTTCAAGATCCCCCTGCGGAGCACCACACGAAAGGTGTCCGCTCCCTCTTCCCAACATCCTACGGAAGGAGGGCACCATGAGGTTGAGAGAGATCCTCTCCAAGAAGGGCCGAGGGGTCGTCACCGTCACGCCGGAGCAAACCGTGCTGTCGGCCATGCGGGTCCTGGTCGAACACCGGATCGGGGCCGTACCGGTCCTCGACGAGGACGGGCGCCCCTGCGGCATCCTCAGCGAACGGGATGTGCTGAGAATCGGGTCGCGCGACCCCGCGCTGCTAGAGAATCTGCAGGTCCGCGAGATCATGACCCGTGAGCTGATCGTGTGTGGCGAGGACACGCGCGTGCACGAGGCCATGGGTCTGATGACGGAGCATCGGGTGCGCCACCTGCCTGTGGTTGGCGAGGAGGGGCTGGAAGGCATCGTGTCGATCGGAGATCTGCTGAAGGCCTGCCACCAGGAAGCCGCGCAGGAGAACCTGCACCTGCGAAGCTACATTCAAGGGGTCCGCTGAGTCGGACACTCGCTGTCCGGCACCGTGCTTTGCGCAAGCTCCGCGGAATCCTTCCGCCGGCGGCTGGAGGCGGACTCAGAACTCCGAGGAAGGGAAGTGCCCGAGGCGGCTACATGAGTGGACCAGCCAGCTCGGGAAACCGATACACAACGACGCCGCTGTCCGGCGCGTTGTCGACGTCGACGTAACCCTTCGCCACCATCTCCCGCAGGAGTTCCTCCACTTCCGGAAACCCGAGCCCCGTGGCGGCGACCCCCTGAGTCACCGTGAGCGCCCCGCCATTACGCTGGGCAGCCCGGAGGAGCACCTGCATGGAGGTGAGCCCGGGAGACGCGGGTGCCCCGGGTGGCCCGGGCTGGAGGAGATGCGCGTACCTGGGATGCGGAAGGTAGCCGGCTCGGACATTAGCGTCCTGGACCAAGGATTTCATCCGGAACAGATCCAGAAACTGGCCGATCCCGAATAGGCCGAAGGTCATCAGGTACACGATCCCGGTCCCGTACCTCCCCAGGTAGATGCGGTGGAGCCCGCCGAGGCCCACGAACCACAGACACCAGAGCGCGTAGCCGATGCTGTCCCGGTACATCCCGCCGTCGGGTGCCTCCGGCGGGCCCGCCGCGGGACTCCGGCCGTATCCGGCCGTCGGGCCGGACATCGGCGGGGAAGGCGAAGCCGGGGACTGCGAGTATCCGCTCATCGGCTGATTGTACGTAACCGGGGGTCCGAGAGTTTCCGCGGCTACCGATCTCGTGCCACCGCCTTTACATTTCCTCGCACGACGTGGTGGGCGTAGCTCAGTCGGTTAGAGCGCCAGGTTGTGGCCCTGGAGGTCGCGGGTTCGAATCCCGTCGCTCACCCTGCCGTTCCCCGGTCAAGAGGAGATACCCCGATGAGCGAACTGCCCGAACCGCCCCCGACCTTTCGCGCGTTCGTCCAGCGCTACCCCGAGCTCGGAGAGGCCTGGGAATCGATCGCCCGCGCCGGCAAGCGGGGTCCGCTGGACGAGCGGACGGGCCGTCTTGTCAAGCTCGGAGTGGCGATTGGGGCCATGCGGCAGGGATCGGTCCACGCGGGCGTGCGCAAAGCGCTCGGCATGGGGATCGAGCCCGAGGCGCTCGAGCAGGTGGTGGCGCTGGCCGCGGGCACGATCGGGCTCCCCAGCGCCGTGGCCGCGTTCACCTGGGTGCGGGATGAGACGGGAGGAACCGCGAACGAGCCCTGAGTTCCGCGTCCGCGGACTCTTCATCTACCCTCTCAAGTCGGCGGCCGGCATCGGGGTGTCCTCCGCGGAGGTGGACGCGTTCGGGCTGCGGCACGACCGGCGCTGGACCGTGATCGGCGAGGACGGTCGGGTCGTGACCCAGCGCGAAGTTCCCCGACTGGCGCTGGTGAGCGCCCGCGTGGAAGGACGGGAAGGAGGGGCATTGCGGCTCGATGCGCCCGGCCGAAGCTCGCTGGCCGTTCCCGCCGTGCCGGAGGCTGGATCTCCCGAACCGCTCCGGATATGGGGCCACGAGGCGTTCGGCTGGAGGGTGGATCCGGCGGCCGATGGGTGGCTCACGGCGTTCCTGGGCCTGCCGTGCCGTCTCCTGTACATGCCAGGATCCGGCGACCGGGTGGCACGCTCCCCCCGGTCGGGCAGGGAAGCCCGGGTCGCCTTCGCGGATGCGTTCCCGTTCCACCTGATCTCTTCGGCTTCCCTCGAGGCATTGAATCGTCGATCGGGAGCGCCGATCCCCATGAACCGTTTCCGGCCCAATCTGGTGGTCGAAGGGTGTACGCCTCATGAGGAGGACCGCTGGAGGAGCATCCGGATCGGGGACACGCTGGAGTTCGAGGTGGCCAAGCCGTGCCCTCGCTGCTCCGTGCCCGCGGTGGACCAGGCGACCGGACAGCGGGCCCAGGATCCGCTGCGCATTCTGGCCAGCTACCGGACCTGGGAAGGGAAGGTCTATTTCGGCCAGAACCTTCTCCACACGGGTCGAGGAACCCTGCGCGTGGGGGATGCCGTGGAGGTGCTGGAGCTGGGGGAACCCGAGCCTCCGTGTCCGGCGATCGATCTAACAGCGACCTGCTAGTAGACGACCCCCAGCGTCAGAGTCCAACCGTCGCGATTCCCGCGGGGCACGTCGACCGGGTTTCCCACGGCGCTCACGGATCCAAACTGACCGCGGAGCCAGAAAGCGGGACCGTCCGTCTGGAGGCGCGCGCTGGCAGTTCCCGACCAGGCGACGGCGTCGGCCGCCCGGACGGCGAGCCCCGGTGCGATCCAACGCGCGTAGATAGGCCCGATCGTGGCGGGATCCGGTGTGGTCGCGGTGGGGGTGTAGCGGGAGGCGGCGCCGCCGAGCCCTATCGCGACGCGACCCAGATGGCGTGCCACCTCGAGAGCGCCCGAAGGTGTCCAGCTCTCGATTCTCGAGTCCGCCCGAGCCAACTCATCGACCCGCGTCCTGACCGTACGCACGAGGCTGGGCCGCAACGCGGCCTCCCAGGAGGCGCCGGGAAGCAAGCGGATCTCCCCGCTGGCATCCAGGCGATGTTCGTCGGCTCGAAACGTGATGCCCTCCAGTCCGCCTTCGCGAGCCTCGCCGTCGAGCGCGGTGAAGCGGGCGTCGACCGTCACCAGCAAGCGCTCGGTCGAGAGAAGCATCTGGACCGCGCCACCCACGGTCCAGCCCTTCGTGTCCCACTGATCCGTCAGCGGGTCGTTGGCATTGGGATTGAAGCGGCTCTCTCCGAGATCCTCCCGCTGGGCGAACGCGACCCAGGAAAGATGCCCGGCCTCGCCCGCGAGACCTCCGCCCGCCGCCCACGTCGTTCGCTCGAAGCGCCTCGTGAACAGGGTCGAAGACAGGTTGATGGCCACCGGCTCGTTGTACCCTTCCAACGCGTAAACTCTGGAGGGCGCACCAACCGAGAAGATGTCGATCATGTGCGCCGATCGCCGCCAGCGACCGAAGACACCCAACCTCAGACCCCTCCCGGCGAGCTCGTAGCTCAGGCCTCCGACAACCCCCGGGCTCGCCGTGCGGACCGTCCTCGGAACGGGTGACTCCTGGGTGCGTGTGTCCTGTGCCTCGAATCCCAGCGTCAGACCCGCCCCCAGCGGCCCGAAGCTCCAGCTCCCGGCCCCTTCCAGTCGGACCGCCGTTCGGTTCGTCGGATCGCCGATCGTGTCGATCACCGTGAACGGGCTGCTGGTGTACGGAACCAGCACATCCGAGAAGGCGGCCTCATTCACGTCGGTCCGATCGACCCCGATGCGACCAATCGCCGCACCGTGATCCCCCAGAGATCCCCAGGCCAGTCCTGACGCGCGAGCGTGACGCTCTTCCCCCGTGTCCAGCGGCCGCCGAAAGTCTCCCGAGGCACCGTCAAGCTCGAAATGAAACTCGGTCCGCCGGTCTTCCAGCTCCTGCGCCAGCGCACCGGGATTGCCCGCCGTCCAGAACAGCCCGATTCTCGGTGCCGGCAGGATGAGGAGGGAAGGGAAGACCGCCTCGCCGCCGGGGAGCGAGCGCGGTAGATCTCCCACAGGTTCGAAAGGGCTCCAGCGCCTCGTCCACGGAGGCCCGCGGGACTCGAAGGGCGTTCCGGCAGGAGCGGTGGACTGGGCGAGCGCCGGTCTGGGCATGGTGGTAGAAAGCGCCCCGGCTCCGCAGAGCACGCCTACCCAGAGGAGAGAGCCCCGCGTTCTCCCGTGCCGGCCTGTCACGTTCGCCCCGGAATCAGGCCCCTGAGCGGCAGGAGGATCTCCAGACCGAAGCGGTTGGCGGGAAAGACCCTGGGCAGGACCTTAGGGTCGGTGAAGATCCCACGCCGGTCGAGAAGGTTGAACGCCCAGAAGTTGAGTCGGCCGCCCAGAGGTAGGGTCTTGCTCATCTGGACGCTCATGAACCAGTCGGCCGGCGTCGAGGCCCGCTCGATCAAGGTGCCACCGCGGGGGACCCTGAGATCCTGGAACTCGCTCTTCGTACGATCGGACTCCGGCACCCGAACCAGATCGCCGGCGCGAGTGATGAAACCCGCGAACGCGAGGGTATCCGTGGCCGCGTCGTCCCGGATCACATCGGTCACGTTATGCTGGATCGTGGCCGTGAGGATGAGACCGGCATCCGGCTCGTGGTGGATCACTCGATACGTGAACAGCACGCTCTTTCCAAACTCCGTGGGCGGATCCCAGAACGGAGCCCGCGCGTCGATCGCCTGGAGTTGGAAATCCACGAACCGGTCCCGGGGACCGAAGTCGACCGCGTTCAGGGTCTGCTCGGTTCGCACCAGCGAGCCCAGAACCTGCAAGCGCGTCCTGAGCGGAACGACCTCGGGAAGAGATGCGATCAGCTCGAACCCTTTGCTGGTCTGATCGACGACGTTGCCCGGCCGATCGAGGAGGAACGGGATCGTGTCGGCGCCGATCGCCGGCACGACGATCTCCGGCTTGATTCCGTTGCCGATGATCGAATCGGTGAGGGCGAACCGCTCACGCAACAGGAAACCGGGATCTCGTCGGATCGCGATTCCGCCATGGATTCGGTCGCGGAATCCGACGAGGGAGAGGGAAGCTCCACCCGATGAGAGCTCTACGCCCACCTCCGCCTTCGTGGCACGGCTAAAGCCCAGATCCGGGTTCGTGGGATCCCCGATGAACGTGGTGAGCACGGCGAAGCGCTCCGCCGGATCGTTCGTGAACTGGTTCACGTTCACCACATCGAAATACTGGGGCGCGGGGAAGAGTTGGCGAAGTGTCGGACTCTTCGCCAGCCGGCCTGCACCGGCCCGTAGCCGGAGCCATGGCCGAGGTGCGAGTTCGACGTTGATCCGCGGTTGGACCACGGCATCACGTATGCGAGAGAACCACGTGGAGCCCTCATGGAGGAGGTCGAGGCGTATCCCGCCCTGAGCCTGCAGGCGCACGCCGTTGCCGAGCACGGTCTGGAATCGGTCATCCAGATAGAGCCCAAGCGTCGTGAGGGAGCCGATGTCAGAGAAATCCCGGGGACGGTCGAAGCCACGAACGCCGTCGAAGGCGACCTGGAGAGGGCGACGGATGTCAAACTGCTGGCCACGCCCGCTGTTCCATTCGCGGCGCGGTTCGATTCCGACGCGGAGTTTCTGGTCGAACCCGAGCAGGCGGGGGGCAGCTTCGATCTCGAGCCGGCCGAACAGGAGTTGGGGTTCCCCGTCCAGCTCCGCATCGGCCCGGTACGGGCCCTGCACGAAAAACCCCTCTTGCCGACCTTGCGTGGTCCGGTCGGTGAAGGGGAGCGTGCCGCGCAGACGGTCCGCGCTGATCCGCGAGTTCTGGCTGACCCGGCTGTAGTTTCCTGTAAACGCGAGCCCCGTATGAGGTCCGATGCGAAAGCGGGCACGCTCGGAAACTCGGAGACCCCAGTTTCGCGTCCGATCCGACCGCCCGATTCGGACGTTCGGGTTCTCCACCAGGTTCTGGGTGAGCCGGAAGAAGTCCAGTCGGCTGTCCAGCACCAGCTTCCGCATCCCGGTTGGGGTTGGGGCGGCTTCGCCGAAGCTGGCTCGATGGGAGAACTGTCCCGCGACCCTCACGGCATCGTCGTCGGAGATTCCTGGGCGGATGCGTGTGCGGGCGATGTCGAGGACGAGTGTGCCCGCCTGCCTGCGACCTCGGAACGAGCGACCCCAGACACCGCTTCCCTCCGCCGTGCGAGCGTCGAATTGGGCGCCCAGCTCCGGCTCGACCTCCCCCGCCCGCGTGTCCACCACGATCACGCCCTGGGTGAGATCGCCCCAGCGGACCGACGGAATCCCCCGGATGACTTCAACTCGCTCGATGGTATTGGCCGGGATCCGACGTAGGTCGACGCCACCGCTCGCGGAGGTCGAGAAGGAAAGTTCGCCTCTGGGACCGAGGCTCTGGAGGTTCGCGTTGTTGGAGACGGGCACGCCGTCGAGGACGATCAAGGTGCCAAAGGAGGCCAGGTCCTCCGCACCGATTCCCCCGGCTCCCGTGCTTCGGCCCGACGTACGAGCGGCTCGCAGAGAAACCTGCTCCACCGCGTCGAGGCCAGGAGGCCGGAGTTCCACCCCGGGAACGAGCTCCAGAATGCCTCTGAGACTGGTGGCCGTCTGTGCTCGGATCGCTTCGAGATCGATCACGCTCGCCGTGCCCAGCTCCCCGGTGGCTCGGCTCACGGCATCGGCCGTGACTGTAATCTCCTTCATCCTGAGCGCCCGCTTCACCAGAACGATGTCGCGGTGCAGGACGCCCCGGGGCGGCATGGAGACCGGGATTCGAACCGTCGCAAAGCCGAGGTGGTCCACGCGAAGGACATGCGGGCCGGCAGGCATGTCGTGGATGCGATAGTCGCCCCGCTCGTCGGACAACGCACCCAGTTCGGTTCCCTCGATCCGAACTACCGCCCCCTCGACCGGCCGGCCCGTCTCCGCTGCCGTAATCCGACCGGCCACGCTGGCGGCTTGTTCCTGCCCACGTGGGTGAGCGCTCCCCTTCGAGCGTGTACCGTCGGCGAGTAGAAAGCCGGCCGTGAGCCCGAGCACCGCGACCCCTCGCGCTATGGCAGGGGACGCGCTCTTCCTCATTCCCTCAGCGCATGCCCGCATTCATAGGCTTCCCGGCGTCATAGGGTTTTGGCGGACCATCACACGATACCACAGCAATGTTGACGCCGGCAAGTTCGGCGATAGGTTTCGCTGTGGCGTGATAGAGCTGATGTCGAGGCCAGTCTCTACGATCCTAAGGGTGCTCATGTCGAAGCACCGACGAGCCCGCCTGCTGCCACACGTAGCGCTCGCCGTAGCCGCCGTTTTGGTCGTCCTCCTGGCCAGGCGCGATCTCGTGCGGCAGCGAGAGTACACCCGCCTTCTGCGGCGCGCGATGAACCCCCATCCAGGCCTTTTCGTGCCGACTTTCACGGCCCGAACGCTGGAAGGAGACACGATCACGCTGGGCCACCCGGGTCCGGGCAGGGCCCAACTCCTGTTCTTCTTCACGACGACTTGTCCGTACTGCCGCGCATCGATCCCGGCGGTCCGGCGGATCGCGGCGGCTCAAGTGAGGGGACGGGTCGTCGCGATCTCGCTCGACTCTCTCCTCGCTACCCGAGCCTACGCTCGCGAGCACGCTCTCCACTATCCGGTCGTTCCGCTTCCGGAGCGGAAACTCGCCGACCTTTACCGCGTGAGACGAGTGCCGCTGGTACTCGTGATCGGGGAAGGAGATGAGGTCGTGTATGCTCGGGCCGGCATACTGGAGGGCCCGGAGGCTGTGGACTCGGTGCTGGAAGCGCTGAGAAACGCGGTGGACGATGGGCCGCTTCGCGCCACGGGAGATGCTGGGGCAGCACGACGGTAGCGACAGCGGCGCACCGGGCTCGCAGGCGGGGCAGAGACCGCCATGTCTCGGGAACTGCGGAGTGTGCCGAGGCGTTACATTGTTACTGCATCGAGTCGGATGCCAGCATCGGAGATAAGAATGCGGTTCGACGGATACCCGAGGGTTTCAATCGATCTACCACTGCTCCCTCTCCTCCTTACCGTCTCCCTCGTCGGCTGTTCGGGCGGTGCTGAGCCGCCGGCCGGTCCAGGCGGCGGCTCGGGCAGTGTTCAACGCACGGCACTGACCGTCAGCGTACGGATGGACCCGGCCGATGCCGCGCTGGCGGGCACGCTGGGTTGGGCGGGCGGAGTGCCGGCCGCGCAGGTCCGTCTCCTTAGAAACGGCACCGCGACGTGGGAGACCATCACGACGAATCTGCAGGGTCAGGCGGTATTCGAGGACCTCCTGGAGGGCCGCTACCGGATCTACGCGGGGAGGAAGCTCACTCAGGCCGAAGCGCAAGCCGCGGCTCAGCCCATCCGAGCGTTTGGCGACGGACAGACCCTGGACGTATCGGGGCCCACGCAAGTCACGCTCCAGCTGTACGCCGACAGGCCGGGGGACCTCGTGATCAGCGAGATCGGATTCGCCGTGCCGCTTCCGCAACAAACAAACGGAGGTTTCCTGGACGGGCTGTACTTCGAGGTCTACAACAACTCAGACCGTGTGATCGACCTGGACGGAAAGTTCTTCGGCACGGCGTATCCTTTCGGTTCCCAGGATTGGGACCACACCCCCTGTGCGGTGAGCCAGGTGGTGCGGGATGACCCGCAAGGGTTGTTCGGCCGATGGTTTCTCCAGTTTCCGGGTCAGGGAGGCGAGTACCCGATCCTGCCGGGCGAGGCAAAGCTGGTGGCAGTGGCGGCCATCGACAACCGGCCGGTGGACCCCTCCCTGCTGGACCTCTCGGGAGCGGACTTCGAGATCGGGGGCGCCCGAAGCGCCAACAACCCGGGCGTCCCGGACATGCTGGATCGGGGGTTGGAGCGCTTCCCGGCCGAGCTGCTGCTTGCGAATGACGAGACGTACTTCCTCGCAGAGGGGATCGATCCGGCGTCGCTACCGATTCTGTGGAGGGATCCGGCGCAGGGACGTGGGTGGGTGCGGGTGCCCCGCGAGGCACTCATCGATGTGGTCAGCTTCTTTGCTCTGTGGCCCGAGCAGGACCGGCAGTTTCCGCCGTGCATCCCGAAAGTCAACAGGGACTTTGACCGGTACGAAGGCGGCTTCCTGGAGATCGGACTCACGGTGGCGAACGTGGACGACAAGTCGTACTCGCGGAAGATACTGCGGACGACAGGGGGGCGCCGAGTCCTGCAGAACACGAATACGAGTGCCGTCGATTTCGTGCTGACCGACCGGACGCCCGGCACGGTTCAGCCGTAGCGGCCCGTCCGGATGCCCACCTTCAATTACGGGAGATTTCACCATGCCCAGCCTGCTTCGGCGCGCTCCTGGAGTGTTTTTCGGTATGGCCGTCGTGGCCGCGCTCGTCTTCGGCGGTTCGAGAGTCCTCGCCGGCTCGTCGGTTACCGCCTGCAACCTCCCGGGTGAGATCGGCTCCTGCCCGCCTTTCACCCCGACCTCGTGCGGAGATGAGTGCTTCCAGCGGTTCGGTACGTTCGGCAACTGCTCGCCCGAGGGATGCTGCACCTGCCAGATTTGACGTGGAAGGAGGATCCCCCGAGGCAGAGGCGCGCCCGCAGCGCTCACGCTTGGAGATCCGCGGCACGTTCAACCGATGTCGAGATCTGTCGAGTCCGAGTGCC
>JBHHYZ010000002.1:0-145998 GCA_046757845.1 Gemmatimonadota bacterium | reverse complement strand
TGGAGACCGGCGAGCCGCTCATGGTGGAGAGTGGACGGTGGAGCGAGCGCCTCAAGGAGACCTTTCGCAGGTACTCCTGATGAGCCTTCCCCACCGCGTGAATCCGGATCGCGGCCGCCTCGGGTGGCGGTCGGGATGGGATCGGCCCCGTCAGGCGGGGCGTTTCAGAACCAAAGGAGTGCTAGGGTGAGCGAGATCCAACGGGTAGGTGTGGTCGGTTGCGGCCTGATGGGCGCCGGGATCGCTCAGGTGAGCGCCCAATCGGGCTATGAGACGGTGGTTCGGGAGGTGGAGCAGGGGTTGGTGGACAGGGGATTGGCCGGGATCCGGTCCAATCTGGATCGGGCGGCCAGGAAGGGACGGATGACGGACGCCCAGCGGGACGAGACCATGGGACGGCTGAGCGGCACCACGGATCTCGCCGAGCTGAGCGAATGCGACCTGGTGATCGAGGCGATCGTGGAGAGCCGGGAGGCCAAGACGGCTCTGTTTCGGGAGCTGGATGAACGGTGCAAGGCCACAGCGATCTTCGCGTCCAACACGTCCAGCCTCGGCATCACGGAGCTGGCGGCCGCATCGGGTCGGGCGGACCGGTTCGTGGGACTGCATTTCTTCAACCCCGTCCCGGTCATGCAGCTGGTCGAGGTGGTGCGATGCGGAGCCACCTCCGACCCGACGTTCAAACAGGCTCGGGTCTTCGCGGCCTCGCTGGGAAAGACGCCGATCGCCTGTCGAGACAATACCGGGTTCATCGTGAATCGGCTTCTGGTGCCCTACATGCTCGATTCTATTCGGGCGTACGAACAGGGGGTGGGCTCGATCCCCGACATCGACACGGGAATGCGTCTGGGTTGCGGCTACCCGATGGGGCCGTTCACGCTCGGTGATTTCGTCGGACTGGATACGTTGTTCCGCATCGCCGAGATCATGTATGACGAATACAAGGATCCCCGCTTCGCGCCTCCGTCGCTGCTGCGTCGCATGTATGTCGCGGGCCTGCACGGCCGGAAGACGGGAGAGGGGTTCTATGACTACAGCGATGACGAACCGGTAGTGAGCGAGTTCGTACAACGCTAGCAGGGTCGCTCAGAGGTCTGGCGGACGGCCCGGCGGAACCGGGGAGGACCCTCCCCGCTGGCGCCGGGCCTGGCCGGTCCCGAGGCGCGCCGGGGGGTCCTCCGGGAACGCCGCGGTCCGCTCTCCTCCCGGGGAGAAGATCGCAGCGTGCCCTGCGGTCCCGCGCCTCCGCGGACCTCGCCAAAAAGGCCGAATATCCTTGCGATACAAGGCATTTCGGCGTATCTTTGAATTAAATTGATAACCACGCTCGAGGCGCGATCCAGCGGAGCTGGCGAAGAGCAGCCGGAGTTCCATCTAAGCCGGCTGACGCTTCATGACTACCGAAACTTCGGCGAGCTCCAATGCGAGTTCCCCGAGGCGGGTGTCGCCATCGTGGGGCGCAACGGTTCCGGAAAGACCAACCTGCTGGAGGCGATCTACTACCTGCAGGTGTTCCGTTCGTTTCGCGGGGCGAGAGACGCGGAGCTGGTGCGGTTCGGGCAAGACGTCTTCCGGGTGGAAGGTGGTCTGCGGGAGAGGCAGGCGGAACGGCGTCTGGCCGCCGCGTACGAGCGTTCGGGGCGTCGGAAGAAGGTGGAGGTGGATGGACGGGAGGCGGTGCCCCTGTCCGCTGCGATCGGTTCTCTCGGAGCGGTGGTGTTTCGCCCCGATGACATCGAGATCGTCCGGGGCTCTCCGGCGGGCCGCCGCCGGTTTCTGGATATCCTCCTCTCTCTCGTCGTTCCCGGATACCTGGCCGATTTGCAGCGATACCGCTCGGTATTGGCTCAGCGTAACGAGGCGCTTCGCGGGGCCGCCCCAGCCGAGGTCCTGGCCGCGTGGACGGAAGGGCTGATCGCGCCGGGAAGCGCGATCATGGCGGCCCGGGCCGCCTGGGTGAGCTCGAGAGCGGGAGCGTTCTCATCCTATCACGAGGTGATCTCGGGCGGCCAGCCCGCGGAGCTCGGCTATCGCGCGGCTCTGGCACCGCCGCGGGACGGCGAGACCCGTTCCGGCTCGGCCCCGTGGTCACTCGGTGCGCGGGAAGAGTGGGCCGAGCGATTCCGCGCCGCGCTGGCCGGTGTCGAGGAGCGCGAGCGTCGGCGAGGGTTCACGTTGGCCGGGCCGCACAGGGACGACCTGGATCTCCGGTCTCCGTTGGCGGATTCCCGCAGCCGGGATGTTCGCACCTACGGGTCGAGCGGACAGCAGCGAACCGCGGCCCTCGCGCTTCGGCTGGTGGAGGCCGATACGCTCCGGGAGCGAGTGGGCCGTGAACCGGTCTACCTGTTGGATGATGTGTTCGCCGAACTGGATGAGGGGCGCTCTGAACGGTTGTTGACGCTGCTGGATCAGGGTCGGTCGGGACAGGTGATCCTGACGGCTCCCAAGCAGACGGATGTGACGTTGAGAGGGGGCGCGTTGGCCCGATGGCGGATCCGCAACGGTCGGCTGCTGACGTGACGGCGCCGGGGCTTCGGAAGCCGGCGGCCGGGTCGCGGAGCGCCACGTCGAGCCAGGGTCCGCGCGGGCCCGAGCGGGTCGGGGATCTGGTCGCCGCCCTGTTCGAGAAGCGGGACATGGCGGCGAAGGTAGAGCGGGCCGGCGTCGTCGCGGAATGGGAGTCCATCGTCGGAGCGCACATCGCGCGCGTCACCGGCGACGTGCGCTTGAGAGGTCGGACGCTGTTCGTGGAAGTGAAGAGTGCGGCCTGGCTCGCCGAGCTGAACATGCTGCGGCGCGATCTGATCGCCTGGGTCAACGCCGGCCGGTCGAGAGGGCGGATCGACCGGATCGTGTTCGTCCAGGGGGGAAGACCCCCGGGCGGTTCGGAGAGCCGATGGGTGCGATCCGGGAAACGAGGAAGCGGGCCCGATTCGCGGAAGGGCGAAGACCGAACCCGGATGGGGGGAAGGGAATAGATGGTGAAGTCCAAGACGCGCGAGAAGAAGCAAAAGGTGGGGACGGGATACACTTCGGGCCAGATCCAGGTTCTCAAAGGACTCGAAGCGGTGCGCAAGCGGCCGGGCATGTACGTCGGGTCGACCTCGGCGCGCGGTCTCCACCACCTGGTGTACGAGGTGGTGGACAATTCCATCGACGAGGCGATGGCGGGCTACTGCTCGAACATCGAGATCGTGATCGGGGCCGACGACTCGATCCGGGTCAGCGACGATGGAAGAGGCATCCCGGTGGACATCCACCCGACGGAGAAGCTGCCCGGGGTCGAGGTCGCCCTCACCACGCTGCATGCGGGAGGGAAGTTCGACAAGCAGAGCTACAAGGTGAGCGGAGGTCTCCATGGAGTCGGGGTCTCCGTGGTCAATGCGCTGTCGGAGTGGCTGGAGGTGGAGATCCGACGCTCCGGCCACATATGGCGGCAGAGGTTCGAGCGCGGCGTCAAGGCCACGGAGCTCGAGAAGGGTGCCGCGACCGAGGAGACCGGAACCACGGTGACCTTCAAGCCCGATCCGGAGATCTTCACCGAGCTGAGCTACAATTTCGATATGCTGGCCAACCGGCTCCGGGAACTCGCTTATCTGAACCGGGGCATCCGGATCTCCCTGACCGACGAACGGGGAGACGAACCGCGGCGGCAAGAGTTCCATTTCGAGGGCGGAATCGTCGAGTTCGTCGACTTCCTCCGCGGCAGCAAGACTCCGCTGCATCCCGACATCATCTACGTGGCGGGCTCACAGGAGGGCACGGAAATGGAGCTCGCCATGCAGTACAGCGACAGCTACAACGAGGACACCTTCAGTTTCGTCAACAACATCAACACTCACGAGGGCGGCACCCATCTGAGCGGGTTCAAGGCGGCCCTCACTCGGACCATCAACGCGTACGCCCAGCGCAACGGCCTCCTGAAGAAGGGAGATTCCGGCCTGTCCGGTGACGATGTGCGCGAAGGCCTGACCGCGATCCTCTCCGTCAAGGTCATGGAGCCGCAGTTCGAGGGCCAGACGAAGACCAAGCTGGGCAACAGCGAGGTTCGGGGCATCGTGGAGAGTCTGGTCAACGAGAAGCTCGGCGCCTGGCTCGAGGAGACTCCGTCCGCCTCCCGGACCATCATCGAGAAGGCCCTCCAGGCCGCCCGGGCGCGGGCGGCCGCGCGGAAGGCCCGCGACCTCACCCGGAAACGCTCCGCGCTCGAGACGGGCATCCTACCGGGCAAGCTGGCGGACTGCTCGGTATCGGATCCCAGCATCTCGGAGCTGTATCTGGTGGAGGGGGACAGCGCGGGTGGCAGCGCCAAGCAGGGACGCGATCGCGCGTTTCAGGCCATCCTCCCGCTTCGCGGGAAGATCCTCAACGTGGAGCGCGCGCGCATCGATCGAATCCTGTCGAATGACGAGATCCGCGCCATCATCACGGCGATCGGGACCGGCATCGGCGAGGAGTTCCACCTGGAGTCGGCGCGCTATCAGAAGATCGTCATCATGACCGACGCCGACGTGGACGGGGCGCACATTCGCACTCTGCTGCTGACGTTCTTCTTCCGGCAGATGAAGGAACTGATCGAAGCGGGCTACATCTACATCGCCCAGCCGCCGCTCTACCGGGTGCAGAAGGCGAAGCAGGAGTTCTACTGCTACACGGAGGAGGAGCGGGCCGAGATCCTCGAGCGGCTGGACGGGAAAGGGTCCGGTTCGGTGGGGATCCAGCGATACAAGGGCCTGGGCGAGATGAACCCGGGCCAGCTCTGGGAGACGACGATGAACCCGGAGAAGCGGACGCTGCTGCGCGTGACGATCGACGAGGCCACCGAGGCGCACCAGCTGTTCGAGCGCCTCATGGGAGAAGAGGTCGAGCCGCGCCGCCAGTTCATCGAACAGAACGCGCGATATGTCAAGAATCTGGATGTGTAGGCGGATCGGAGACTTCCCCGTGTAGGCTGGCGGCTCGGCGGCGCCGGGTGGGTGTGGTGGGCGGCCCGCCGGAAGCGGCTTCGAGTTGACAGCGTGATGATCCTCCTCGGCAGACTGGTCGTGTCCTTGCCACGGACCCTCCGCCGGTTGCTCGGCGGCGGTGCCGTGTCCCCTTGTGGACCCTGCTGCGGGAGGTTCTCATCATGTCATCGCTCGTCAGGGCGGGTACGCTCGCCACGCTGTTCTTCGCGCTCCATCTCCTTCCGGGGGCTCCTCCGGACGACGGCCCGCGCCCGCTGGATGCCCAGGCGAGGTGTGCGCGCCAGGCGAGCTGCGGCGGGGGGTGCACGGCCTATTTCGCCGCCGGGTTCTGCGTGCGGATCATATCGGTCAATTCGGGCTTGAGCGTGGACACGCCGCTCGGGACCGTCAAGTTCCTACCGGACTTCCACGTCAGCTGCGGGATCTGTGAGTGCTGGTACATCTGGGAGGATTCCGCCGGCCGGCACCAGTTCAAGCGCAGCACGAACCTGAGCTGTGGCGGTGGGATTGGAGGCATCACCACCCAGCCTCCCGCGGTGGAATGAACGCCTGCGGACGGCTGATGTCCCGGCGGAGGTCGCCGGCCGGCGAGGTGTGGCGGGCGCTGGGCCGGTGCTTCGCCCGTCGGCTGGCTCCGCTCGTCATGGGCTCCATCGCGGTGCTTCCCGCGTTCGCCTGTGCCGGCGGAGAGCCGCGGAGAGCGGACAGGTCGGACGGGCCTTCCGCGGAGGTGGAGGTGTATGCGCCGGATTCGTTGCTCGTCTCCTTCCCCGCGGACGGCGCCCGGCCGTTTCTGGAGCGGGGGTTCGCCCTGGAGGTTCACGGCCGGGATGTGTACGTGCTCGACCAGAGCGCCGGGACGGTGCTCCGGTTCGATCTCGAGGGCGCCTTCCTGAACTCGATCGGCAGGCCGGGTCAGGGTCCCGGAGAGCTCGGCTCTCCCGGCGAGTTGCGCCTCGGCTCCGACGGGTCCGTCTGGATCACGGCCCTCCACCCCCCGAAGATCGCGCGTTTCCAGCCGGATGGGCAGTTGGTCGCGGAGTACAGACCCCCCTTCCCCGCGGTGAATTTCGCTCCCCTGGGGGCGGACCGTCTGCTGATCCCGGCGCTGTTCCGGGATGGGTTGCTCTCCTCGCTCCGGGCCCCGGCTGACACGACGGTGCTGCCGGTGGACACGGAGATCCCGCGCCCGCTCGCCGCCGATCCTCTGTTGCGGTTGAGCTTCAAGGAGTTCCTCCTCGTCGCCACGGGGCCGCATCGCCTCGCGCTGCTTCGAAACCATGAGGGCCGAGATTTCGATCTCTGGACGGTACAGCTCTCGGAGGCGGGCTCCCGCATCTCGTCGATCACTCGCGTGCCCCTGCCGGAGTGGCTGTACGATCTTCTCGACACGGAGACGGCCAAGCTGAAGAAGAGCGTTTCCAAGTCGTTCGCCAGCGGCGGGACCTTCTTCCCGTTCCGCAGCCTTCACGCGGCCGGCGGAGGCGCGCTGTGGACCGCTCCGTCGCCGAGCGACCGGATTCTCGCCTTGCGCATCGATCCGGCCGGCGGGAGCGGACTGCGGGTGGTCGTGCCCAGCGGGCGCCAGGAGTATCGAGGCATGGTGGACGCGGTCGTCGCCGGAAACCGTCTGGTGGCCCTGGAGGAGACGCGCGTGCGGGTCTATTCGCTCCGCCGGGTGGCCGATGCGAAGCTCAGGCGCTGAGGGCCGGTCGGTGGCGGGTGGCGGTGGCGATGGCGACGTGGGTCCCGCGAGAACGGCTCGTGGTTGGCCCGGCGTCCTGTTCCTGCTTCTCACCGCCGCGGGCGGGGCCGCGCTGATCCTCGTGACCCTCCTGCGCCGCCATCTGCCCGCATACATGCTGGTCCCTTCGGCACAGGTTCCCGAACCGGTCGCGAGACTGGGAATCCTGGGTTTCGGGGGGCTGCTCCTGGTGCTGGCCAGGGGATGCTTCCGATACCGGCGATGGGCCTGGTACGGCGGGCTCATCCTGGGCCTATACATGGCCTGGCGGTTTGCGAACGGCCTGTCCCGTGGGCAGGTCGACTTCTACGCGTTGCTCCTCGTCGTCTCGATGCCGCCAGTGTGGTTTCGGCGGGAGTGGACCAGGCGCTGACGGCCTCCGGCGGATCGCCGGGAGCCGCGCTAGCCCGGTGGAGTGGGTTCTTCCGCCACCGCCCAGGGAGATGGCGCGGGGGCACCCTCGGCTCCGCCCGCCGATCCCTCCGGTCCCCTCGTGCCACGTCGGCTCTGCCAGTGGCGCCCGGCGCCGATGCCGATGGCGAGGAGCGATGCGATCCCCGCACCACCGATGAGGTAGCTCGCCGGCACCTGCCACCAGAGGCCCAGCGCGGCCAGCAACCACAACCGTGGGAAGCGGCCCAGGAGAGTGGCGAGCAGGTGGCGTTGCACCGGATAGCCCGAGAGCGGTGAGAGAATCTGGACGGCCCAGAAGGGTAACGGCGTGAGCGCGCACAGCCACACCGAGAAGAACGGAGCCCGGCGGAACAGGCGGACCACGCTGTGCGTCAGACGACTCTCCCTCGCCTGGCGAAGTTGATCGAGTCCCAGCAGCTTCCGGTACATCTGGTATGTGAGGAATTCCACGTAGAGGATTCCGAGGGCGCCGAGGGAGGCGATCAACGGGGGAGGGTACACCCGCCCGAACAGCATGAGGACCGGCTCATAGGTTGCCGGCATGATGGGTGAGATGGGGCCGTTCACCCAGATCGTAGTCATGACGAACGCGACCAGCGGCCCGGTGCGCGGGGCGTAGAGAACCAGGGGGATCCCCACGAGACCGAGAACCCCGGTTCCACGTACGACCCAGTCCCAGAGGGCATTTCCCCTCCGGCGGATCAGAAACGCCCACACCCGACGGGCGATGCTGTTCTCACTCACACCGTTCCTCCCTGGTTGGAAAGCGCCGCCGAAGGTATGAATAAGCCATGCGGAGAGAAACGGGTACGGCAGGCGGCGGCGCGTCTCGGCTCCCGCGCGGCGGACGGGGGCGGCGCGGGGACGGTGCCGGAGCACGCCGGTGACGGCCGGGTGCCTCCTGCTGGCCATCGACCAGGGAACGACCTCCAGCCGGGCTGTCGTGTTCTCGCGGGAAGGGAGAGCTCTCGGCCTCGGGCAGACCGAACTGCCTCAGATGTTCCCCCGACCCGGATGGGTGGAGCACGATGGCGAGCGCATCTGGGCGGACACCCTGGCCGCTTGCCGGCAAGCTCTGGAGCGGGCGGGCGCTTCTCCCTCCGAGGTCGCCGCTGTGGGGATCGCCAATCAGCGAGAGACCACGCTGCTGTGGGAGCGGACGACGGGGCGCCTGGTGCATTCGGCCATCGTGTGGCAGGACCGGCGGACAGCCGAGTGGTGCGCGGCGCTGCGGGAGCGAGGCATGGAGCCCATGGTGCAGCGGCGAACCGGCCTTCTACTGGATCCGTATTTCTCGGCCGGTAAGTTGGCCTGGTTGCTCGACCATGTGGAGGGAGCACGAGCCGCGGCTAAACGGGGCGACCTGGCGTTCGGGACCATCGACACGTGGCTGCTTTGGAAGCTCACGGGCGGTCGGGTGCATGCGACGGACGCGACCAACGCGGCCCGCACCCTTCTGTTCGACATCCACCGGGGTGGTTGGGACGAGGAACTGCTGGCGCTGTTCGATATCCCGAGCTCCGTGCTCCCGGAAGTGCGCGACTCCTCCGGCTGGTTCGGGGACACGGAGGCGGGCCTGTTCGGACGGGCCATCCCGATCACGGGGATCGCGGGTGATCAGCAGGCGGCGGCGTTCGGACAGTCCCTCTACGAGCCCGGCATGGTGAAGGGCACGTACGGAACGGGAGGCTTCCTCCTGCTCAACACGGGGGACCGGCCCGTGGCCTCGGACCATCGACTTCTCACGACGGTGGCATGGAGGATCGACGGACGAACGACGTACGCCCTGGAGGGAAGCTTCTTCGTCGCGGGCGCAGCGGTGCAGTGGCTGCGGGACGAGCTGGGGCTGATCGAGGACGCCGCGCAAACCGAGGAGATGGCGGCGGGGATCGAGACCACCGGGGGCGTCTATCTGGTGCCGGGCTTCGTCGGGCTCGGAGCACCCTACTGGGATCCGGAGGCACGCGGAGCCCTTCTCGGCCTCACGCGAGACAGTGGCGCGGCCGAGATCGCGCGGGCCGCCCTGGAAGCTGTCTGCTACCAGACCCGCGATCTGATGGATGCGATGAAGGCGGATGGAGCCGTGCCTCCGGTCAGTCTGCGGGTGGATGGAGGTCTCTCCGCCAATGGGTGGGCGATGCAGTTCCTCAGCGACATTCTGGGTGTCGTGGTCGAGCGGCCCCGGGTGAGGGAGACGACGGCGCTCGGGGCGGCGTGCCTGGCTGGTCTGGGAGCGGGCATCTACGCGTCCCTGGAGGAGGTGGCCGCCACCTGGCAATCCGACCTACGGTGGTCTCCGAACATGTCGGTCGAACGTCGCAGTGCGCTGTATGAGGGTTGGCGGCGAGCCGTGCGACGGGTGCTGACTTCCCGCAGCTGAGGGGGCGGGCCGACGCGGCTTCGACCAGGAGGCCGGAATCGCGGCCATCGTGGCGGGTGAGCCGCTGGCGCGCCGCCGAACGGGTTCCTATTCTGACGCGAGTTCGTGGATCAAGCTCGGATGCGGGAGGCCCGTGGACACAAAGCGCCCGACCACCCCGGCGGCAGAAGAGATTCTGGGTGGCTACTTTCCGGTTCTCGACCACGGATTCGTCGCCCTGGTCGACTACATGGGGACCGACGAGTGCGTGGAACGGGCGGCGCGGGTCAGCTATGGGTACGGGACGCGCCAGCGAAGCCGGACTCGAGGGCTCGTGCGCTATCTACGGCGGCACCGGCACACGACCCCGAGCGAGATGGTGGAGCTCAAGTTCCACTGCGCCATGCCCATGTTCGTCGCTCGCCAGTGGATCCGACACCGAACGGCCAATGTCAACGAATACAGCGGCCGGTACAGTCTCATGCCGCTCCTGTTCTATCGGCCGGAATCGGAGAACTTCGCGTTGCAGAGCCGGGCCAACCGGCAGGGTCGCCTGGCCGAGCGCGCGCCGGAAGAGCTGTACGCGAAGGCGATCGAGCGTTGGGAACGGGTGCGCGCCCAGTCGGCCGAGGCCTACGGCTGGTTGCTGGTGGAGGATGTGGCCCGCGAACTGGCTCGCATCGACCTTCCCCTGTCCACGTATACGCAGTGGTACTGGAAGATCGATCTTCACAATCTGCTCCACTTCCTGACATTGCGGGTGGATGCGCACGCGCAGTGGGAGATTCGCCAGTACGGTGAGGTGATGGCGGGGATTCTCCAGCGGGTGGCTCCGCTGAGCTACGAGGCCTGGATCGACTACGATCTTGCCGGCACGCGGCTCAGCCGGGCCGATCGAGAGGTGCTCGCTCACTTTCTGGAGGCGACGGAGAGTGGGATCGAGGTCCGGCAGGGTCGCGAGCGACTGCGGGCCGAGCAGCTGCGGGAGTTCGGACTGTCGGGCCGCGAGGTGCGGGAGCTGCTGGAGAAGCTGTCTCCGGAGAACCCGCCCGATTTCTCGCTCGATGTGTCGCGGATGAGGACGGCGGAGCAAATGGAAGCGGCCATTCAGGCCGCCGTCCCGAGCTCGGCGGAGTAATCCGGGGTTGTCCGGGCGGAGCGGTCCACCGGATCCGACAGGACCGCCGGCCTCGGTACTCAACCGACATCAACGTCGTCGACTGGCCGTACGCCTCGGCCGGCTGATCTCGGAAATCCAGGAGATGTTGGCGACCCTGCCCCCCGGGCCGAACAGCCCCGTCCCCGAGGTGGACGAGCGGCGTGGGGCACTGGAGCGCGAGTTACGGGCGCTCGCCTCGCGGGCTCGGGACACCGCCCGGATGTTTGCGATCGAGACGGACACTCACGAGCCGGATCCGAACTGGCGGCTGCAGGTGTGGGCGGCCGCGTGGCGGATGCGCGTCCTGGACTGTCGGCCGGGCGTTCTCAAGGGCTACGGACGCGTGGCTCCCGAGCTCTATACCAGCCTGGGACCCGCGGTGGAGGATCTCGCTACGCGTCTCTCACGGATCGAAACGCTGGCCGGCGGCGATGTCGCCGCAGCGGACATTCCGGAGTCGGGGACCGGCTCCGCATCCGAGCGCGGTTCCGCGCCGCCCTCGCATGACTGACCCGGAGTCCGACGCCGAGAGGATCGCACGGCGATCGGGTTCGGGTTCGAGCTGGTCTCGCATGCGACCGGGCATCCGCCTGATCGTATCCCTCGGGATGGTGAGTCTCCTGGCCGACGTCACATACGAGGGGGCTCGGAGCGTGGCCGGGCCCTTCCTGGCCAGTTTGGGTGCGGGGGCGGTAGTGATCGGCATCATCTCCGGGTTCGGAGAACTCGTCGGCTATGCCCTGCGTCTCGCCTCGGGCTACCTGGCGGATCGGACCCGGCGCTACTGGCCCATCGCTCTCGTCGGTTACTTCGTGAATCTCCTCTCGGTTCCGTGTCTGGCGCTGGCGGGAAGCTGGCCCGTGGCGGGCACGCTTCTGATCCTCGAGCGCACGGGGAAGGGTGTGCGGGCGCCGGCGCGCGACGCCATACTTTCCTATGCCGCCAGATCGGTGGGCAGCGGCTGGGGTTTCGGTCTCCACGAAGCACTGGACCAGGTGGGTGCGGTTCTGGGACCCCTCGTGGTAGCCGGAATCCTGTACCTGTCCGGGGGCTTTCGGAGCGCCTTCGCGTGGCTGCTGGTTCCGGCCCTGGCCGCCCTTTCGGTTCTCCTCCTGGCCCGAGCGCGCTTTCCCGAGCCGGAACGGCTCGAGGAGAAGGAGGAGCGGCACGCCGCCCGAGCGGCCGAGGGCGGCGCCCCGGCCCCGGCCGGTTCCGAGGCGCACGCCGCCGGCGGTGGCGTTTCGCGCCGTTCGTTTCGGCTGCTCCTGATCTCGATGGCGCTCCTGGCGGCCGGAACGATCGATTTCCCGCTCATCGCGTTCCATTTTCAGCAGCAGGCCGTGTTCTCCGTGGGATGGATTCCCGTCATTTACGCCATCGCCATGGCGGTCGATGGGATCGGGGCTCCGTTTCTGGGGAAGGTGTTCGACCGCGTCGGCCTCGCCGTTCTGTTCGTGGGCCCGGTGGGCTTTGCCGCCTCCGCGCCGCTCATGCTGTTGAGCGGCCCGGCCGCCGCCGTGGTGGGTGTCGCCCTGTGGGGGCTCGCGATCGGTACCGAGCAGTCCGTGGCCCGGGCCGCCGTGGCCGAGCTGGTCCCGATGGCGCGTCGGGGCGCCGGATTCGGCCTGTTTCACGCGGTCATCGGTGTTTCCTGGTTCGTCGGCAGCGCGCTGATGGGTTGGCTGTACGCGCACTCGGTCGGCGGGGCCGTGCTGGCGTCTGTGGGCTTCCAGCTCGCCGCCGCCATCGCGCTGGCCGGGGCGGCGGCGGCGTCCCGGTGACGGACCGTCGGCTCACGCCGGGGTCGATGCGGGGCGCTGGCCGCGGAGAACGCCTACCTGGGGGGGCCGATCACGCAGCTGGTGATCCGGCCTCGCCAGTTCATCCGGCACACTAGCCGGCGCATCACGACGGTCAGCGGAGCGAACTGCGGACGGAGGAAGAAGTTTACGAAGTCCGCCAGGCGGGGTCCTCGGACCTTCAGGATCTCGGCAGCCTGGCGAGTCGAGCTCGGGACACCCTCCGGGAAGTTTCGTAACTCCAACACGTTCCTTGCGTCCTGGCTGACCAGAACGCGCCGGTCGACTTCCCGCGTCCGCTGCATCGCGGCGCCGGGTCCTACGGTCGGAGCGAAGTAAGCGACCCATCGCCCCTGGGCGTCAGGCCATACGTAACTGTTGAAGCGGATGCTGCGCGGCTGGAAAGCGCCGAGGGCGGTCACCAGCGCCATGGCGGCGTGGGTGAGGTTCGCGTCGGCGGATACGTTGCGCCGATACTTTCGAACGCTGAACTCTTGGCTTCCGGCCCTTTTCTGGACGACTTCGTAGGCGATCCGGAATCGAGGGCGCCGGATGTCGAAGGAGCCGAAATAGACGTGCCAGAGCACCTTCTCCTTGCGGGCCACGTAGACCGTGACGCGGCGTTGCTCCACCCCGGCGGCCATCAGCGCCTGCATGGCGTGGGAGACGGCAAAATCGTACTCGCTGATCCGCCGGCCTTCGTCCGAAGGCTGGTTCGCGGCGGCCGCGGACGTCGCGGGCTCCTGTGCCCCCACGAACTGCGCGGTTCCCAGGCACAGGGCCAGCCACGCCGCGCCCGCCCTCGAGCCGATGCTCGCTGTGTGGACCATCCCGTGCGTTCTCACTGCCCCCGGCGCCCTCCGGCTGGCGCGTTCCCTGGCCGTCCCTGGCTCGTATCCGATGGGAGAATATAGCATCCCGGGGGCGTCTACAACGAATGTAAGCTTCCGCGGCCCGGGCTGCGGGGCATGTTGATCCTCACCGCCGCCGTGCGGCGCCGGCCTTCCGCTGCGGAAGGATCGCTTGGGCGAACCAGAACAGAGAAGCCACCCACACGCCGTAGACCACGGCTCGAATCGGATGGAGGCTCACCGACTCGATGGTGGCCGAGTCGGCACCGGTCACGGAAAGCACCACGCGGCTCACCTGCTCGGCCGTGAACCAACCCCACAGGGTGGCTGCCCATACCATGCCCCACCGCTTCCATAACGATGGTCCGAGGACCGCGGGCAGCCGTCGGACGTTCAGGTAGCCGACCACGAGCGCGAAGGCGTACATGCTCGCGATGGTGAACGGTCCGGCGATCAGGACCAGGAAGTTGGGTTGAAGCCGATCCATCCCCAGCCCGCCCGCCCATGAGATGCCGATGATCGTCATCGATGCGGCTACGAACAGGGTGAGGAAGAACAGGAACGTCCGCTTGAGCGTCCAGAAACGTGTGCGGCGGCCGTATCGCTCGTAGAAGACGCTGCCGGTGAGTCTCGTCACCGTGTCGACGATTCCAAGCTGGGTGGAAAACAGCACGAACGAGCCGCCCAGCAGGAACACGACCCGCAGCCACAGCCCTCCGATCCGCTCCAGGACCTCTCCCTGCCTTGCCACCATTCCCGTGAGGTCGCCGGCCAGCTGCGTGTTTCCGGTGCCCAGCGTGGAGGTGACGAGCATGGAGGTGATGACGACGCTGAGCAGAATCAGCAGCACGAAGGTGATCAGAAGCTCGCGCTGGGAAACCCGGACCCATTCCCGGAACCGGGCCAAGCCGGCCGGTGCCGCCGTGGGATCGAAGGTGTAGCCCGTGCGGCTCACCTCCTCGTTCTCTCCCCGAATCCCCGCGATGCGTCCCTGGTGGGCCGCCATGCCGAAGCCCTTGTCGCGAAGCCAGAGCGACTGCCCCAGGAGAAGTGTCCCTCCCGATCCGGCGTAGGCCACGGCGATCAGAAGGGTGGGGAACTGCCGGCCAGTCAGGAGCGCCTGCGGAGCATGCCCCACGGAGGCGGCGCCGCCCAACAGCGCGAGCACGTCGGAGGGGAGGATTCCGGCCATGATGAGCGCGATGGCCAGGAGAGGGAAGAAAGCCAGGACCAACCCGATTTCAAAGCGTTCCAACGCGTTGTAGACGATCCTGGAGATTGCCAGGCTCACCCAGATGAACGCCAGCATCAACAGCGCGATCGGTTGCCAAGCCATCTTCGCCCCGGTCACGGCCAGGACGATCTGCCGGACGAAGTCGGCGGATGACGAGGCCCAGCCCGGCCAGAAGAAGCTCACCAGCGTGGCCACGAGGAAGAACCATGGCCAGAACCCCCAGCGGTCCAGCCGGGCCATCCCCCCGAACACGGATTCCCCGGTGGCGAGGGTCCAGCGTTCGATCTCGCCGATCACCACGAACTGGGTGACCACTCCCACCCAGAAGAGCCACCAGATCCCGTACCCGTTGACCGTGACGAGGTTGGGCCACAGAAGGAACTCGCCGGCGCCCAAGCCCATGCCGAGGGCGATGACGGAGGGTCCGATGAGCTGGGTGAGCCGGGGTACCTGGGGGATCTCGGACAGGAGCTTGAAGGGTGGGCCGAACCCCCGAGCCGGAAACGCGGCGGTGTCGGGCGCGTCGGGCAGCTTCGACTCATCGACCGGACGGTACACGCCACGCCGATACGCCCGCCCCTCCTCCTCGGAGGCCCGGACCTCCGGGTCCGGACGGGCGGGATCCGGAGGGGATCGTCTCAAGGCGTGGAGGGGCTGAACAACTCCTCGGGTACGATGGAATCGGCGCGGAGGTTCTCGAAGTAGATCCGGGTGTCGCCTTCGGGCCAGCGCCGGTCCGTCGCGAGCTTGATGGGTCCGACTTGCCGCCAGTCCTTCCACCAGATGAGCGAGCCGGGTTCCTCCTGGTTCTGCAGGTGGTACCGCCAGGCGGCCATCAGCCCTGTCTCCGGGTCTACGAAGGCCCAGTACTGATCTTCGGTGACGCCGAGATCGGGCTCGAAGGTCAGGTGGAGCACCGGGTACTCTCGCCCGTCCGCCAGCTTCCGGAGACCTTCGTATACCAGGTGGACGCCCGGGTCTCGCCACTTGTAGGGCATCAACAGCCAGTAGGTGTCGTTGATGAAGGTGGCGTAGCCCCGGGCCAGGGCGCTGTCCAGTCCGGCGCCGGCCAGCGGCTTCCCCTGCACCCAGGCCTCGCCGCTCGGCACCTTTCCCAACGCGCTGTCCGGCCGTACTTCGTTCACGTTGAACAGGGTCAGGTGCTTCCCATCCCGGCTGTCATACTCCAGCCTGTAGCGCCCGGTGTAGCGATCCCAGGCGTGGGAACGCTTCACGGAACGGTCACCGCGGGCGACGACCCAGGTGAAGGCGAGGAATCGTGTGCGCTTCCACGCTTCCTCGCCGCCCAGGGCTTCCATCGCACGGTCCGCGAGCAGACCGGCGGAGTCCACCGCCTGCGCCGTGGCGCCCGGCGCCCGGCCGGTCTCTGCGCCCGATTCAGCCCCGTTGCATCCCAGGGGCAAGGCGCCTGCCAGAAGGGGTAGGGTGGCGGCCACCCATCTCCATGTCATCGCACGGCAGGTTCTTCGCATGGTCATCTGGATGGACTCCCGTGTTCGTCGCCGTGTTCGCGGACCTCCGCTTCCCATTCGATCTGCACGCATGGCATGAGCGTCTGTGCTACCGGACACTTGGAGACGTGGTGGGCCAGGGCCCGGTCCACGGCCTCCCTCTTCCCGGGCGGGATCCGTATCTCGTAGCGGAGGCGAATCCGCCGGATTCGCAACACACCGTCACGCGTTCCGATCTCTCCCGTGACGTGGCTGACCAGCGCACCGCCGTGACTCGGGATTCCTCTGGCTTCCAGGGCACCGCCCAGGGTACCCGTCAGTCAGCCACCGGCGGCGGCCACCACGTGATCGAGTGTCGTCGGGAGTGGTTGGGCCGTTCGGGCTCCGTAGAACTCGGCGATCTCGCCATGAACGCCGAATTCGAGCGGTTCCTCGAACGGCTGGATGTAGGCGAGTCGGTGGGGTCCCTTCAGCTTCTCGATGCGAACCCGAGACAGGTAAAGCGTGTCGTTCATCTTACGTCCCCATGGTGAGTGGAACCCGCCGCCCCGGCGGGCTGCCCGAGTACCGGCCGGAACAGAGTAGAACCCGGGCTATGGCTCCGCCAGTTCCAGCTCGGTCTGCGGCGGGTCCGGGTCCCGTCCGTTCGGGGCCGCTTCCGCCGCGCCCCCGGCCGCTTCGGCCACATCCGCGCCCGCCTCCACCGCGCCCGCTCTCAACGTGTGAACCGCGGCAATGTCGGGACTCTCGGCCTGAACATCGACGATCCGCACGGCCGCCGCCCGGCGGCCCCCGGTAGGCACGCGGTCACTCGCCACCTCGACCAGATCTCCCTCGCCGGTCTCCCACATGAGCCGATCCGTAGGCAACACTTCCAGCAGGCCCACCAGCCGGCCCACACGCTCGCCGTCGGGGAGGATGGTGGTCCCTTTCCCGGCCCTCCCCTGGAGGCGCAGTTCGGTGAGAGGGATCCGCTTGCCGAATCCTCGGCTGGTGGCGGCCAGCAGTTCGCTGGCGCGGCGCGGCGCGAGCGCCGCCACGATCGAGTCACCGGTCTCCAGCTCGACCCCACGCACTCCCCGGGCCGTCCGGCCCATGGGCCGGATCTCGGATTCTCGGAACCGGATCACCTGTCCGCTGCCCGCAGCCAGGATCAGGTCCATCGAGCCGTCGGTGACGAACGCGGACAGAACTTCGTCCCCGTTCGCCAATCCAGTGGCGATCACCCCTCCGGCTCTGATGCGCGAGTATTCCGACAGGGGGGTGCGCTTGACCCGCCCCTGCCGGGTGACGAGGAGCAGGAATCGATCCCCCTCTTCCACAGGCACGGCCACGACGGTCGCCACGCGGTCCGAGGGTGCCAGCTCCACGTGGTCGGTGAGACGCTGTCCTCTGGAGCTGCGCGTTCCACGGGGCAGCGAGGCCAGATCGAGCCGGTAGGCGTAGCCGGCGGTCGTGAGGATCAGCAGTCTATGGGTGCTGCGGCACAGGAAGGCTTGGCGGACGAAATCGCGGGGCCGTGTCGCCATCGCCGCGGCACCGGCCATCCCGGTGCCGCCCCGAGCCGGCTGCGCCTTCACATAACCTTTTCGGGTCAGGAGCACGAGAGTGGTTTCCGAGTTCGCGCCGGTCGGGAGCGGAAACTCTCCCTCTCCGTCCAGAATCGCGGTACGGCGCGAGTCGGCATAGGCCTCGACCAGTTGACGGAGGTCCTTCACCAGAAACTCGCGGCGGGACGATTCCTCTCCCGCCAGGTGCCGCAACTCCTCGATCCGGGTCCGCAGCTCATCCAGCTCCTCTCCGAGCCTTCGAGCCTCCAGGCCTGTCAGTTGGGCCAGGCGCATCGCCAGGATCGCCTGAGCCTGCGGCTCCGACAGTCCCAGTTCAGAGCGCAGGGCCTCGCGCGCCGCATCAGGGTGGTCCGAGGTCCGGATCAGCTCTATCACGCGATCGAGCCGGTCCAGCGCTTCCATCAAGCCTTCCACCACGTGGGCTCGCGCCTCCGAGCGCGCCAGCAGATATGCGGCTTCGCGGCGGATGACCTCCAGCCGGTGGTTCACGAAGCAGGCGAGCGCCTGCTTGAGATTCAGCTCCCGTGGACGGCCATCCACCAGGGCCAGCATGATCACCCCGAACGTCGCGCGCAGCTGCGTCTTCTTGAACAGCGTCTGCGCCAGCTTACGGGAATCGGCGTCGCGCTTGAGCTCGATGACCAGGCGAATCCCGTCGCGATCCGATTCGTCCCGGAGCTCCGTGATGACATCGGCCCGCCCGGCGCGAACCAGGCGGGTGATCTGCTCGATCACGCGAGTCTTGTTCACCTGGTATGGAAGCTCGGTCACTACGAGCGCGGTCTTGCCGTATGCGCCCTCCTCGACGTGGATCCGGGCCCGCATGTCGATGAGCCCTCGGCCCGTGAGGTAGGCGTCCCGGATTCCCTGTCGTCCCCAGATGTAGCCGCCGGTGGGGAAGTCCGGCCCTTTCACGAACGGGAGGAGATCCTCGACCTGACACTCCGGGTTGTTCACCAGGAACTCCGTGGCGCGAAGCAGCTCGCCCAGGTTCTGGGGCGGGATCTTCGTCGCCATTCCCACGGCGATCCCATCGGCGCCGTTGAGCAACAGATGGGGGACCCGGGAGGGGAGCACTTCGGGTTCCTGCAGGCGGCCGTCGAAGTTGGGCCGGAAGTCCACCGTTTCGGAGTCGATCTGCGCCAACAGTTCCAGAGCGAACGGTGTCAGGCGCACCTCGGTGTACCGGTAGGCCGCCGCGCTGTCGCCGTCGATGGAGCCGAAGTTGCCCTGACCGTCCACGAGCGGGTACCGGAGGGAGAAGTCCTGGACCATCCGTACCAGCGTGTCATACACCGCGGTGTCACCGTGCGGATGGTACTTGCCCAGCACGTCCCCCACCACGGTGGCGCTCTTCTTGTAGGGGCGCTCCGGAAGCAGCCCCAGCCCGCGCATGGCGTAGAGGATGCGCCGGTGGACCGGCTTGAGGCCGTCGCGCGCGTCTGGAAGTGCTCGTTGAACGATCACGCTCATCGAATAGTCGATGAACGATTCGCGCATCTCCTGTTCGATGTTTCTGAGCTCGATTCTCTCGTGCTGAACGGACGCCGACACCGCTTCTTTCCTCCTCCTCCGGTCTCTGGTCGGCACGCCCCGGGCGGCCGGCGAACGAAGGCCGGCTGTGCATCGTCCCGGGGGCGGGCGTCGCCTCGGCTTGATCGGGGTGTCCGGTCCGGCTGTGGCCACCCGAGCTTCGGCAAATCTTCGGTTGTTATCGCTAACCTTGCAGGGGAGACGGCGCGAGACAAGAGCTTCGAGGAGCCTGTCCGGGCGCGGGGGTGCGACCGGGCCAGAGCGCCTTGAGGTTTCGGCCGTGGAACGGGGCATTGAGCCGGTGCGAGCCTCCCCCTACGTTGCGGCCCATGAAAGGATACCTCTTCCTGATCTGGATCCCCACGCTCGCCGGGGTCGGCCTGGCCGCCCTTCCGCAAACGCCTCCTGAACACGCGATGCGGACCGGCTCCGCCGCGGTCCGGCCCGGTCCCCCCGTCGGGCCCCCGTCGGGCCCCTCGTGGCAGCAGGACGTCCATTACACCATTCAGGCGCGGCTCGAGGAGAAGCGGCAGGTGCTACGAGGAGCCGCGACGCTGGAGTACCGGAATCACTCGCCCGACACCCTGAGGCAGATCTTCCTCCACCTGTACCTGAACGCGTTCCGGCCACACAGTCTGTGGGCCCGCACGGAGAAACGGCCCCGGTACGACTTCGCGAAGCTGAGGAAGCCGGATTTCGGCTTCGAGCATCTGCTGGCGGCGCGGGTGGACGGTCGAGAGTTGGCTCGCTCCTATCCCGGTGCACCGGACTCGACGGTGGTGCGGCTCGCGCTGCCGGCGCCGCTCCCTCCCGGAGGGGCTCTGCGTGTGAATCTGGAATGGGAGTCGCGTCCCGCCACCCTGTGCCGTCGGCAATGCCGGGGGGGGCGGCACTGGGACTTCGCGCAATGGTATCCGCGGATCGCGGTCTACGACCGCTGGGGCTGGGAGGCACATCCTCTTTATCCACAGGGCGAGTTCTACGGGGAGTTCGGCACTTACGACGTCACCCTGGATGTGGCCTCGGACCAGGTGATCGGAGCCACGGGCGTCCCGCTGGAAGGAGACCCCGGCTGGCGCCCGGCCCCGGGGAGCCCCCTGCGCACGCCCCGCTACCAGCGGAGTTTCTATCCGGCTCCGCAGGGGGGGCGATCTCCAGGTCTTCTGGCGGCCGCTCCCGCGGCCGGCCGCAAGCGTGTCCGCTTCTACGCCGAGAACGTGCACCACTTCGCCTGGAGCGCCGATCCGGCCTACCGATACGAGGGCGGTTACGATGCGGCGAGCGGCGTGGCCGTCCATGTGCTGTACCGCCCCGGAGACGAGCCGAAATGGGGAGACGGAATCGCCGTGCGGCGCACGCTGGACGCTCTGAGCTGGCTCGCATCCATCTTCGGGTCCTATCCGTACCCGCAGCTCACCAACCTCCACCGCCTGGAGGGGGGCGGGACCGAGTTCCCGATGGTGATCATGAACGGCGGTGCCTCCGAGGGCCTGATCACCCACGAGGGCGCCCATCAGTACGCCCACGCGATCCTGGCCAACAACGAATGGAAACAGGCCTGGCTGGACGAAGGGATGGCTACGTTCCTCACCAACTGGCGCTTCGAGAGCCGGGGCGGTGGAGCCTCGGTGTGGCGTCGTGCGCGGGAGAGCGCCGCGGCGCGCGAGAAGGCCGGCGCCACCCAGCCCGTGGCGACCCGGTCGGAAGCCTTCGTGGACTTCGCCACCTACGGCGCGATGTCCTACACCAAGCCCTCGCTCATCTACCGGATGCTGCGGGAATACCTGGGCGAGCCCGTATTCCGGCGGGCCCTTCATTCCTACTACGAGCGCTATCGCTTTCACCACGTGTCCGAGGCGGGTTTCCGGTCCGTGATGGAGGAGACGAGCGGGCGAGATCTTGGGTGGTTCTTCGACCAGTGGCTGCACACGACGAAGACGCTCGACTACTCCGTGGCCGCCGCGACGAGCTGGAGAGAACCCGATGGCCGGTGGAGGACGCGCGTGGAGGTGGTACGTTCCGGAGAGGCCTGGATGCCCGTGACGCTTCGAGTCGGCTCGGAGGCGCGCACCCTGGCCTCACACGAACGCCGGCAGGTGGTCGAGGTGGTGAGTGCAGTCCGGCCGGACAGCGTGGTGTTGGACCCCGATGGCGTCCTGCTGGATGCCGATCCGTCCAACGACCGGCGAGCGCCGCGAGACGGGTCTTAGCTTCCGGCGGCGTCTCGGCGCCGCGGCCGGCTCCTCATTCGCACAGCAGGGCGGCCGTCTCCCGCTGCGCATCGCTCGCGTGGGCCGGCATCGCCAGCACGAACCCCTTCTTCCGAGAGTCCTGGGGCAGGTGGATGAGCATCTCACCAAGCGGCAATGGCGGCGCCGTCGGCTCGGCACGCCCGTTCTCGGCGATCGCCATCACCGAGCCCGGGGCCAGGCGAGCGGCCAGCCAGGATCCGTACGCCAGCCAGACGGCCACGGGATCCGAGCCCGATCCGTCGGGATCGCGCGCCGCCGGCTGGACCTCCTGCCGGTAGCGGGCGACCGCCTCGTCGTACGCGCCGGAGTCGAGCGACTTGAGTCTGCGGAGGAGAGGCCGGTAGAGCGGCTGAAGGTCCTCCAGGCCGTGCTCGCGAAGTGACCGGGCATACCCGTCGCTGTCACTCATCCTGACGTCACCCGTGCGTGGCGGCGGCGACTCTCCCGGGCTCCTCGCGCGGCTACTCGCCCGCGGTCATGGAGTCGAGGAACTCCTGATTGTTCTTCCGCCGCTTCAGCCGCTCGATGAGGAACTGAATCGCTTCGGCCGGAGGCATGTCGGAGAGAAAGTTCCGCAACAGATACATGCGGTTGAGCTCGATCTCACTGAGCAGCAGCTCCTCCTTGCGCGTGCTCGAGCGGTTCAGATCCAGGGCCGGATAGATGCGTTTGTCCGCGACCTGGCGGTCCAGAACCACCTCGCTGTTTCCCGTCCCCTTGAATTCCTCGAAGATGACTTCATCCATGCGGCTTCCCGTGTCGACCAGCGCCGTCGCGACGATGGTGAGACTCCCGCCCCCCTCGATATTCCGCGCCGCTCCGAAGAAGCGCTTCGGCTTATGAAGAGCGTTGGCGTCCACGCCTCCGGAGAGGATCTTCCCCGAGTGTGGGACCGTGGTGTTGTAGGCGCGTGCCAGACGGGTGATGGAGTCGAGCAGGATCACCACATCGTGTTGGTACTCCACCAGCCGCTTCGCCTTCTCCAGAACCATCTCGGCCACCTGCGTGTGCCGGTCGGCGGGCTCGTCGAAGGTGGAGGAGATGATCTCGGCGGCGACGTGCTCGTCCATGTCCGTCACCTCTTCCGGCCGCTCATCGATCAGCAACACGATGAGCTTCACCTCCGGCTGATTGGCCAGGATCGAGTTCGCGATCTTCTGGAGCAGCATCGTCTTTCCGGCCTTGGGCGGAGAGACGATGAGACTTCGCTGCCCCTTCCCCAGGGGCGCGATCAGGTCCAGGATTCGCATCGAGAGGTCCCCGTCCTCCCGTTCCAGCTGCAGGCGCTGTTCGGGATACCGGGGCCGGAGATTGTCGAACCCGATCCGATGCTTCGCCTTCTCGGGATCCGCCCCGTTGATCTCCTCCACTTTGAGAAGCGCGAGGTAGCGCTCCCCTTCCTTGGGCGGGCGGACCTGACCCAGGATCGTGTCTCCGGTCCGCATGTCGAAGCGCTTGATCTGCGACGGCGAGACGTAGATGTCATCGGGCCCGTACAGATAGTTCCAGTCCTGGCTGCGCAGGAAACCGTAGCCTTCGGGCAGGATTTCGAGAACGCCCTCGCCCCGGAGCACGACGTTGGAGTCCAGCAGGTTCTGCTCGATTCGGAAGATCAGATCCTGCTTGCGGAGCCCCGAGTAATTGTGAAGGCTCAGGTCTTCGGCCATCTCGTGCAACTCGCCGATCGACTTCGACTTCAGTTCCGTGATGTCCACAACTTCATCTCCATGGTCACCGCCAAATGAGTCCGCCCCGAGATTGTAAGGGGGCGTGGGCTCACCACTGCTCACCTCAACGGCCGAAAACTGTTAAGCTCGTAGAATCAGGATAGCGATCTCGGCCAAAGAAGGGTGTGGCGCTGTAGGTTGGTTGCTCAACAATAACCGGTGGGTGCGCCGGGGTCAAGGATACCGGCGCGCTCCAGGGGGGGACGGGAGGACGGCCCGCGTCGCTCCCCCCGCGCGGTGAGGCCATCTTCAGGGAGGACCCATGGCCCGACACAATCAGGAGGGAAAGGGGGTCGACCAGCGCGGTGAGCTGTGGTTGATCAGCTACCAGCCGGACTGGTTGAAACAGGTGAAGATCTCGAGGAAACTCCCCGGCAATCGGAGGAGGTCCAGCCTGACGCTGTTCCGAAATCCCGCGCGCCGGGCGCAGAAGAACCCGGGACGCGCGGTGCGGACCAGGATCTCGGCGGCGGACGGTTCCATGGAGATTCAGCTGTCGCTGGAAGATCGGGACCACGTGGTCGAGAGGATCATCGTGGAGATGACCAGGAAACGGGGCCGGCAATCGGAGCCGGTTCGGTTCGTGATCCAGGGAGGAATGACGCCCCCCGCCCGATAGGCGATGCGGTACACAAGGCGGCGGTGCGGCCCATGATCCGGCGGTCGCACTCGGCTCAAAAGATCCGGAACCGAAGCCAGCGGAAGGGATTTCCGAACAGTTCCCGGACCAGGCTGTCCCGCCGGGCCACCAGCAGCTCCATCTGCCGGGAGAGTTCCGGGTCGTACAGGAGACGTCCGCCTGTGCCGCGTCCCGCCTCGAGGCCCCGGCCCAACGAATCCAGCCGCGCGGACAGGTCCTCGAGCGTGGCTTCCAGATCGGCCACGCCCGCCCTTCGCTCCAGCGCGGAGGCGCGCATCCTGGCCAGCCCCTCGAGCTTCGCGCGGGTGCTGTCGACCGCGGTCCGAATCAGCGTATCCCGGAGGATCTTACCCACGGAGCCTCCATCGCGATGCCGGGTCAGGAAGTCGTCGAGTCTGGCGAGGTGATCGGCGAGGTCCTGCAGAAGCAGACTGTCCCGACTCAGAGCCGCGAGAGTCCCCGAGCCCTGCAGGAGCGCCACCTGCAGCTTCCGAGCCTGAGGCTCCACGTCCGACATCAGAGCTCGGAGGCTGTCCGCCTTGGCGAGGATCTTCTCCGGAATGATCGTGGCCTGGGTGGTTCGGAGCGTGTCGGAGAAATCGAACGGGGGCCGGTCTCCGTGGCCGGGGTCGATCTCCAGCACCATCGGCGCGAGCATTCCCGTACGCTGTACCCTGGCCGAGGCATCGGCCCGCACGAATCCGGCAGCCGCGCGCCGCAGCACGGCTTCCACGATCACGTGGCCCGGCTCGCTTCCCCTGGGCGCACTGAAGTGGACCGCCACGACCCGCCCGGCGGGCTGCCCCGCCACCCGCACTTCCGAGCCCGGCTCGATCTCGCGGGCTTCGGGCGCGGTGACGACCACTCGCGGCCCATCCGCCAGGCTCCGGCGAATCTGATCCAGGAAGAATGCGGCGAGCGACAGGAGTACGGCGAGGCCCATGAGGCCGAGGCCGATCCGCGCCTCGCGCCACGAAACGGGAGACTGCCGGTTGCGCATGTCTCAATAGTCCGCTCCGGGGCGTCGGCTGTCCAGCCCGCGTCGCCCGCGATCGGATGCCGATCCGAGTCGAGACTGCTTGTGACACCCGTGCGACCGTCACAACTCCCCTCCCGGTCCGGCTCCCGCATGCCCAACCTGAGACGCGTCCGGTTCTCCGCGACCTCGCTCCCGGGTCTCCGAAACGGCGATGGCGGGGCGGTGAGCAGCCGCGGGGATCCGCCACCTATCGCTTCTGACGCGGGAGGATCGCATGTCACGCTCCGTCAACAAAGTCACGCTCATCGGCAACACGGGCTCTGATCCGGATGTTCGCGAAACTTCCACCGGAACCCGTGTGGCCCATCTGTCGCTGGCCACGAATCGACTGTTCCGGCGCAACGGGGAGTCTCAGCATCGCACCGACTGGCATCGCCTCACCTTTTGGGGCCGTGCCGCCGAGACCGTGGAAAGGTACGTGCGCAAGGGCGCGAAGCTGTACGTCGAGGGCAGGATCGAGTATGGCTCCTTCGAGCGGGATGGCGTTTCGATTCCCACCGTCGATGTGGTCGTTGACGAGTTCGTGATGCTGGATGGGTGGGAACAGCGCCCGGAAGAGGAGTCCGTGGAGCCGGTGAACGCCGTATCGGATTGACGGCGGTCGCGGCGTGCTCCGAACGCCCGGTAACGGGTGCTGCGGCGCCACGGCGCGGCGGGTCATGTCCTCGGACGGCGGTCGGGGAGCGACGTGCTTCTCGCCACGGGATCCGGACGTATGACCACGTCGTGACCGGGCAGGCGTTGCGCGATCCTCTTCGGGCAGGACATCTTGCGCTTTCGTGCCCTGGACGTGGAGAGCGGGCATGCACGACGGCTCACCGTTTCACAGCTCATCCGGATTCGCTTCTTCCGCCCCGGGCAGCGTGGTGGAACCGGCCGTTGAGCCTATGCTCGCGGCTCTCTCGGAGCCGAGGCGGGTGCTGGTGACCGGAACCACGGGCTTCGTGGGCCGGCACCTGGTGGACCGTCTCCTGGCCCGGGGTCACCGGGTGACGGGACTGTCCCGGGCGCCCGCCGCGGGGCCCGCGGCGGCTGGGGTTCGATGGCGGCGTGGCGATGTCGCCCGCGCGGAGACGCTGCGCGACGTTGCCCGAGATTGCGATGTAGTGGTTCACCTGGCCGGGGCATGGGAAAGTGCGGACGTGGAACGGTTGGAGGCCGTCCACGTCCGGGGTACGGAAAACCTGCTGAACGAGGCATCGCGGTGGGAGGTGAGTCGTTTCGTCTACGTGAGCGCGCTGGGTGCGAATCCGGGCGGTCCCGCGTTCCTTCGGACGAAGTACGAGGCGGAGCGATTGGTGCGAGACTCCGCGCTCGAGCATGTGATACTGCGCCCGTCCGTCATCTACGGGCCGGGCGACCACTTCACGACCCGGCTCGCCGGCCTGCTTCGTCGCTTGCCGGTGTTCCCGGTACTCGGGTCGGGCTCCCTGCGGCTGCAGCCGGTGTCGGTCGAGGATGTGAGTGATGTCCTGATGCAGGCGGTGGAACGGTCCGACGTGCGCGATTCCGTGTTCGAGCTGGCGGGGCCCGAGCGGCTGAAGTTCACGAAGATCGTGCGCATCGTGGCTCGGGCGCTGGATCTGCGACGTCCGGTCGTGCAGGTGCCGCGGTGGCTGGCCGGGCCGACTCTGTGGCTGGCCGGGCGGTGTGGACTTTCCATACCCATCATCTCCGACCAGATGGAGCTGTTTCGAGACCGGGGAACGCTGCGGCGGGAGGACAATTCACTGCGGACCGTGTTCCATATCGAGCCGCTTCCGTTCCAGGTCGCCGTGGTGGACTACCTTGGAGCTTCCCCGTGAACGGTCGCCCGGGCGAGAAGGGGAGGTCCGGCTCGGGTCCCGCTCGACCCCCGGCCGTGGAGGCGGGGTCTCGCATGGCGGTCGGACCGTGGCTCTACGCCGCGGCCGTGCTCGGTTTCCTGGGCTGGTTCCTGTTCAGCATCCACAGCATCCTGTCGCCGTTCATCCTGTTCCTGCTGCTCCTCTTCGCCGTATGGCCTCTGATCGGCCAGCCCGCCTACCGGCGACTGGCCCTCGGCTCGGTGGCGCTGCTGGCGCTGTGGGTCGTGCACACGACCGGACTGCTGCTGGCTCCGTTCATCCTGGCGTTCATCTTCGCCTACATCCTGGACCCCCTGGTCGATCTGTTGGAGGCGCGACGAGTTCCACGCTGGCTCTCCGTGATCCTGCTGGCGTTGCCGCTGCTGGCCATCCTGGCGCTGTTCGCCTTCGTGATCGTCCCCAGCGTGGCGAGACAGGTCTCGGAGTTCATCGCTCAAGTGCCGTCGCACCTGAGCGCGGTGGAACGCTGGCTGGAGGGGGCGCGGGAGTGGATCATCTCCGTGGGAATCCCCGGCCTCGACGAGAAGACCATCCCGCGGGTCCGGGACATCGACGCGGAGCGAATCGTCTCCTACCTGCAGGTGCGCCAGTCCGAGGTCGCCTCACAGGGCTTTCAGGCCGTGCTGGGCTTGGGTCGGGGCGTGGGGGCCGCGCTCACGGTCCTGGCCTACCTGGTGCTCCTGCCGGTGCTCACGTACTACCTGCTGCGTGACTGGGACCGAGTCCGCGAGCGCGTGATCGAGCTCATCCCGCCCGCCCAGCGTGATCGGGTGGTAGGGTTCGCGGCGGAGTACGACGCGCTGCTCAGCCGCTACCTGAGGGGTCAACTCCTCATGGCCACGATCGTCGGCACGTTCGTCGCCCTGGGGTTCACGATCGCCCAGCTGCCGTATGCGCTGCTGCTGGGGCTGATCGCGGGAGTGTTCAACCTGGTGCCGTATCTCGGTTTCGCGCTGGGCCTGCTCTCGGCCATCCTGGTGGCGGTGTTCAGCGGTGCGATCCTCACCTCCTTGGCCAAGGTGGCGATCGTCTTCGCTGTCGAGCAGGTCATGGAGGGCATCCTCGGCCCGCTCATCGTGGGTGAGTCCGTGGGTCTGCACCCGGTCTGGGTGATCCTGGCGCTTGCCCTGTTCAGCTTCTTCCTGGGTTTCGTAGGGTTGCTGATCGCCGTACCGGCGGCCGTTCTCCTCAAGCTGTTGATTCAGGTGGGCCTGAGGCGCTATCGGGCTTCCCGGGTCTACCTTCGGGGAGTCGGCGAGCCCGAGGTGGTCGATGAAGCGTAGGAGTCCCTCCGCCTTCGTCGAAGCGAGGGGAGAAGGGGGTCGAGCCGTCCGTGGCGCGTAGCGGATCGGAGAGCGGATCGCACGCTGGCGTGGAACCACTGTCGACCGGGGAGGAGAGCCACGATCCGGGCTTCTTGACTGTCTCCAATCTGCTTTCGCTGAGCCGGATCCCTCTCGGAGTCTCCTTCCTGGTCCTGGATGATCGTGTGTGGCTCGGTGTCATCGTGGCGGCCGCCGCGATCACGGACGGACTGGACGGCCTGATCGCGCGCCTCAGCCGAACGGTGTCCCAGGTTGGCTTGCTGTTGGACCCGTTCTGCGACAAGCTCTTCGTCCTGCTGGGCCTGATCTCCTTCCTGTCCGGGAACCGCCTCCAGTGGGCGGCCTTCCTCATACTGGTCCTCCGGGACATCTTCACGGCGGGCTCCTACCTGCTCGGACGCTTGTTCGGGAAAGTGATTCCGTTCCGGCCCCGGCTGGCCGGGAAGACCGCCACGGCCCTCCAGTTGCTCACGTTCCTCGCCCTCATCTTCCGGCCTACCTATGTTCCGCTGCTTGTGCTCCTGGTCGGCATCGTCGCCGTGTACTCGATCGTGGACTACGGCATGTCGGCCATTCGCGAAGAACAGAGGCGGGCCCTGTCCGCCTGACGACGCATAGGCGCTGCCGAGGTGGGTGTGGAATCGGAACTTGTCGACATCACGATCATCGGTGGGGGCCCCACCGGTCTGTACGGTCTCTTCTACGCGGGGATGCGGGGGATGAGCGCGCGCGTCATCGACGCGCTCCCGGAACTGGGCGGGCAGCTCAGCGCGCTGTACCCGGAGAAGGATGTGTTCGATGTGGCCGGATTCCCCAAGATTCTGGCCAAGGATCTGGCCCGGGATCTGGTGACTCAAGGCCTCCAGTTCGGGCCCGAGGTGCGTCTGGACGAGCGCGTGCTCGAGCTCGGCCCCACCGACGGGCATTTCGCGTTGGAGACGGATGCCGGCCTGCGGCCCACCCGGACCGTCGTCATAGCGGCGGGGAAGGGCGCGTTCAAGCCCAGAACGTTGAGCGTTCCCGGCTGGGAGCGTTTCTATCACCGGGGAATCTGGTCGCACGTCGACGACCCGGAACGCTTCCGCGATCGCCGGGTCCTGATCGTGGGCGGTGGGGACTCGGCGTTCGACTGGAGTTGGGGCTTGAAGGACATCGCATCCGAGCTGACGCAGATCCATCGCACCAACCGGTATCGAGCTCACGCCCGCACGGTGGCGCTGGTCGAGCAGGCCCACGAGAGAGAGGAACTCCGTCTGCTGCCGTTCCACGAGGTGCAGGAGATCCACGGGACGGACCGGTTGGATGGGGTGACGATCTTTCACAACAAGACGCAGGAACGGCACCGGCTCGAGGTGGAGGATGTCCTCGCGCTGATCGGGTTCGTGCCCAACATCGGTCCCATCGCCGACTGGGGACTCGACCTGGACGGCAACACGATCCGAGTCGATACGCGAATGCGCACCAATCTTCCCGGCGTGTTCGCCGCGGGCGACATCGTGAGCTATGACGGCAAGCTGGACCTGATCTCCACCGGCTTCGGCGAGGCGGCGATCGCCGTCAACAACGCCGTCCACTTCATCGATCCGAGCGCGAAGGTCGATCCTGGCCACTCCACGAGCGCGGCGGCGTTCAGAGGAAAGTAGGCGAAGGAGGTGGCGGCCGTGTGATTCGAATCCTCCATCTGGCCGACGTTCATCTGGATGCCCCTCTTCGTGCCTTCGGGACGCTGGCGGACAGGCGGCGGGCCCAGATCGTCGAAGCCTTTCGAGGACTGCCCGGCCTGGCGGCTGCCCATGAGGTTCAGGCGGTCGTCATGGCGGGCGATCTGTTCGACCATCCGAATCCCTCGGATCGGACCGTGGTTGCGGTCCAGGAGACCGTGCGTCGGCTGGTGAATGCGGGTATTCCCGTGTTTGCGGTGCCCGGGAATCACGATGCCGCCTTTCTGGCCCGCTCGCTCTACGCCGAGGCGCTGGCGGGCGCCACCGTGTTCGATCAGCCCCGGTTCGGGCCGCCAGTCAGCGTGGAGTTGGCGGGCGGGCCGCTTCACGTGTATGGGGTGGCCCACGACGAGGCGGAGGAACCGGATCCTCTGTCCACGTTCCGCAAGTCGGAAGCGAGCGGGATCCATCTGGTCGTGCTGCACGGGTCGGTGCCGGATGCGCCCCACTGGGGCCGGGGAGAAGCCCTGCGCCTGCCGGTGGACGAGCTGGCCGCTCTCGAAGTCGACTACATCGCCCTGGGAGACTATCACCGCTTTCGGCCGCCCGGGAAGTTCGGTCCGCCGCCCCTCTCCGCGTGCTACAGCGGCTCCTTTGCGGCCGTGAGCGTCACCGAGACCGGCCCGCGCGGCGTGGTGATCGCCCGGCTCGCCCCGGGCGGCCCTCCCGAGGTGCAGCTCGTCCCCTCGGGGCTGCCCACGATCGTGGGGCCGGAAGAGGTCGATGTCACGCCGTTCGGAGACGAGCAGGCCGTGGCGGATGCGGTTTCGAAGCGACTTCCCGCCGGCTCTCTTCCGATCGTCCGCCTGACGGGTGAGCCTTCCTTTCCCCTGGAGGCCGACCGGGTTCTCACCCGGCTCGAAGGGAAGTTCGACTGGATCTCCCTGCAGGACGAGACTCGCTACTACGGGTCGCGGCAGCTTCGAGAGCTGGCGGAGCGGCCCACGGTCGTCGGACACATCGTGCGGCTGGGTCTGGAGCGGATCGAGGCGGCTCCCGACGCCGAGCAGCGTTCGATCGCCGATCGGGGCCTGCGTGTGGCCCTCCGCGCCATAGGGGTGGAGTAGGATGGAGCGGCCTCCCCGGTTCGCCTCTCTGCGACTGTCCTACGGACGTCACTCCAGCCGGTTCGAGTTCCCCGACGCCCCGGCTCCGTTCGTCATCCTGGGTCCGAACGGCGCGGGGAAGACGACGCTTTTGGAAGGACTGGTGCGCACTCTGTTCGGGTTCAATCGGCGTCTGGAAGACGACCGACGCCGCGCCTCCGAGCGGCGGCCGTGGGCGGCCGAACCGTACCGCGGTGCCGTCGAGATCGAGCACGCGCGCGGCCTGCTCTCGATCGAGCGGGACTTCGCCACGGATCAGGTGATCGTGCGTCTGGCCGGGGAACGGAAACCCCTGTTCGAGGGCGAGGCGAACCTGGCGGGGGGAAGACGAGCCCGGGATGCCTACCGAGATCTGCTCGGAACGTGGCTGGGGCTCGACGAGCTGGAGGTGTACGAGGCGACCGCGTGCGTCGGCCAGGGGGATTTGTCCCGGACGAGGCTGGACGACGAGCTGCTCAAGATCGGCGCCGGCGGTCTCGCGGACGTGCGATCCGCCCGCGCCCGGTTGCGGGCGGACTATGCGGCTCAAACGCTCGAGCCCATAGAGGCCGGGGACACGCGGCGCCGGAAGCCCGGTGCGGTGGAGGCGGCGGCTGCCGAGCTGGCCGAGCTGGAGCGGCGTTGCGAGGCGGCGAGTGCGGCGGCGGCGCGCCGTCGCCCCCTGATCGCCGAGCGGATGGCGGTGGAAGCGAAGGCGGCGGAGATCCGCGCCCGGATCCGGCGACTGGAGGCGCTCCGCGATCGGGTGGCGCTTCGCGAGGCGATCGAAGCGAAGCGCGGTTCCTGCGTGAGGCGGCTGGACCGGTTGGAAGCGTTGATCGAGGATGTTCGGCTGGGAATCGCCTCGGTGCGGATTTGGTCCAAACGCCCGGAAGATCCGTATGACCGGTATCCCGATGACTTCGCGGAAAGGGCAGCCGCTTTGAATGAGTTGTGGCGGCTGGAGCGACGTCTCGAGGAACGGATCGAAGCGGAGGAGCGATCCGCACGGAGAGGGTGGAGATGGGGGGCCGGACCCGGCCGAGGGCGCCAGTTCGCTCAGAGACTCGTCGGGGCCGCCCTGGTTCTGCTAGGTGCCTTCCTGGCGGTGTCCGTGCACATGGCACTCGGGCTGATCACGCTCGCGAGTGGCCTGGCCGTGGTGGCGCACTCGCTGCGCGGCGCGCCCGGCGGACGCGTGAGAGCCGGACCGGAGGAGGGCGGGACGAGGGTGGAGCTGGAGGAGGTCAGGCAACGCATCCGGGAGCGCCGGGCGGGCGTTCCGGATTCCGCCACGCTGTCTCCCGCCACGTTGCCGGATCGTGAGCGGCGATTCCGCGAACGCCGCGCGGAACGCGAGGAGCGAGCGCGCGGGCTCGCCGCCCTGGAGAGAGTGGTGGGGGAGGCCAGTCGGGTGCTTGAACAGCGGACCGAGGGTGCCCGGGAGGCCGCCACGCCCCAGGGATCCGCCGCTTCGGATGCCGTCCCTACGGAAGCCCCGAGCTCGGACGGCGCGACGTCGGACGCCGAGGCGTGGCTGCGGCGGGCCGAGCGTCTGAGCGCCGAGCTGACTGCCGCGATCGGACGGGAGCGCGCGAGGCTCGCCGCTCTGGACCTGGAGCTGCGGGAGCAGCTCGCCCCCGATCCGGAGCTGGCGCGGGACGAGCCGCTCGACAGCACGGACGTTCAGCGTTCGCTGGAGGATCTGCGGTGCGAGGCCGACCGGCTCGAGGAGAGACTTCGAGCGATTCTCGAGAAGCTCGCCGCGGAAGGTCAGCCCCGGGAGAGCCCGGCCTCGCTCGAAGAGCGGGTGGAACGGGCTCGGGCCCGGCTGAACGAGCGCAAGGCGAGGGCGGCGGCTTACAGGCATGCTTACCACCTCGTAGCCGACGCATACGAGGAATTCAGGCGGACGGACCAGGAGCGGCTGCTGCGGGCCGTGTCGGAGCGGCTGCGGGAGACCACCGCCGGTGCGCTGGGGCCTGTAGCCGCGGACGGCGGCCTGGAAACGGCGAGCGTCCGCTTCCGGAGCCGGGCGCTTCCGCTCGATTCTCCGCCTCTCAGCTACGGCCAGCTGCATTCCGTCTTCTTCGCGATCCGACTTGGTGCGGTCGACTTCCTCGCAGGTCTCGGTGTGGGGGTGCCGCTCCTGGTGGACGACCCGTTCGTGCACCTGGACGAGCGCAGCTCGGCGGGGCTGTGGGAGGTGCTCCGCCGCATTGCCGAGCAGCGGCAGGTGATTGTGGCGACTCAGGATCGCCTTCTCCTCGAGCACCTGGCGGTGGAGCCGGACCTGGTGCTCTCTGAATCTCGCGGGCGGCGCGAGCCGCCGGCTTCCCTGTTCGACTCCAGCGCGGTGAGGTAGGCGACATGAGCGATGCAGCAGGTGATGGGAGGACGGGCGGACCCGTGGTCTCGCGGCTTCCGCTGGAAGGCAACGAAGCCGCCGTCCAGGAGGTGTTCGACAAATTCCGGGCGGAGCGCGGAAACGTTCCCAACATGTTCCGCGTGATCGGACATCGCGGGCGCCATCTGAGCACCATGATCGAGCACTTCATAACGGTCATGAGGCGGGGCAGCGTGCCGCCGGGGCTCAAGGAGATGATCTCGGTCCGAGTGTCGGCCCTCAACGATTGTGTCTACTGACTCGCCTCCCACACGCAGCTGGCAGCTGCGTTCGACGTGCCGGAGACCCAGATCCGGGATCTGCTACGTCCCGAGATCGATCGGTCTCTCTACTCGGAGCGAGAGCTGGCGGCCATCGATTTGGCTGAATGGATGGCCCGTGATCCCGATCAGGTGCCGGATGAGCTGCTGGATCGCCTGCACCGGCTGTACGAGGACGGTGAGATCGTCGAGATCTGCATGGTGGCAGGGCTGTTCAACTACTTCAACAGCGTGAACAATGCGCTGCGAATGCCCCCGACCGGACCCAGCCCGTACCTCTCGGAGGGCTGACGATCCGGCCTTGCGCACGGGAGGCTGCTAGGCGACGGGAGGCTAGGCGGGGTGATCCACGGGAGAGAGGAAGCGGGAGAGCCGAGGCCAGTTTCGCTCCGCATCATGCTCACCCAGCCGAATCAGGCGCTCGATGTAGGCGCTCTCGAACAGAAGGTAGCTGATGAAGTCGGAGGTTCGCGTGGCCGAGCTTCCGAGACCGCGGACGAAGAAACGCAAGGTCCGGGGCAGGCGCTCCTCGTACGCGGCGGCTACCCTCCCAAGGTCCTCCGATGGGTGCAGGACCAGCAGGTCGATGTGTCGCAGCGACTCCTGATTCCGGTCCGGTTCCGGGATCTTGGCCAACAGCTGGTTGATCCGTTCCAGACGCGCGGCATCCCACTCCAGCGTGTCCAGAAACACCGAGTTGAACAGGACGCCCAGAATCCGTGCGGGCATCGGATAACCGAGCATCTCAGGGCGCCGGGCCTCGAGCCCCGAGCGTTGATAGCGGCCGGATATGGCCAGAATCCGGTTGGCGCCCAGGTGGATGGCGGGAGACAGTGGAGCCACGTGCCGGAAGCTCCCGTCCCCGTAGTACTGCTGGCCCAGCTTGATGGCGGGGAACAGCAGGGGGATGGCCGAGGACGCCATGATGTGGTCGACCGTCAGGTGGGCGCGGACACCCCTGTGGTGCACGCCGTGCGACAGCTTGGCGGCGCTCACGCTTCCGTCCACGAACGTGACGGTGCGGCCGGTCTGGTAGGACAGAGCCGACAGGGCGACGGCATCCAGCCGGCCGCGCTGGATGTTCTGCCGGATTCCCTCGGTGTCCACCCAGCGCCTGAGCAGTTTGTGGAGCGGTCGTGTATCGACCAGGGCCGGGACCCCGGGCCCGAAACCCGCTCCGCCCGAGGAGAGCCGAAGGAGCCAGCGGATGCCGATCCAGAAGAGTGAGGCCGGGTCGGACTTGAACACCTCTTCGGTGGTGAGCGTGCACCACTTGCGCTTCAGAGTTTCGGTGGCGTGGGCGAAGCCGGACGTATCCGAAGCGATGAAGCCCACGTTGATCGCTCCGGCGGACACTCCGGTGAGGATGGGGATTCGAATGTCGGGCAGGCGCCTCCCCACATATGCGAGAACCCCCGCCTGGTATGCGGATCGGGCCCCTCCCCCTCCCAGCATGAGGGCGGTTCGGGTCCGGTCGCCCCGGTCGCCCCCAGCCTGCGGCAGCGACTGCGCGCCTTGCGGTTCGCCCTGTTGTGTGATCACCGGTGCCGTGGGGTACGCTAGAGAGGGGTCGGTTGGTTGGGGGGGCTGGCCGGATGAACGGTGGTCGCCTCCTCGCCACCGCTTGCTCTGTTTCCGCCCCCGGCCGGGTCACGGCCATCCGCTGCATGTCGACGTCCGGGCCGGGCTGCGAGCAGGCGGTTGTGCCACGAACGTGAGGCCGGCAGTTCCCAGCGTCCCGATCGGTACTCGGCCAGACTCGGCACCGTGAGGTCGAAGACGATCGTTTCGCCGTTCACCGCTCCCTCCTCGGCCAGGCGGCGAAACTCGTCCCTGGCGGCCCACTGGATGTGCCCCTGTGCGTCACGGTACCAGACGGCCCCCGTTTCGAGCAGCCGGACGTCAAGGAGGGACTCCAGGCGCCGAATCTCCTCCGTAAGGCGGTCGATCGAACAACCCGAAGCGGCTGTCCGGCTCTCGTCGACCGCCACCGCCAGGAATCGGCCATGGACGATGGACCAGGCCGCGGTCAGCGCCTGCCCGTGAGCCGCCCATTCGGCCAGAAACGTCTCGAAGTGCGTCCGGGTCCGGGCGACGTCATCCGGCCGCAGCTGCCGGTCGGCCCCGAAGATCCACACCCGCGCGCTGTCCGGCATGTTGTCGAATTGCGAGATTCTCATGAGAACGGCTACGGAGTTGAGAGGAGCGTGACGCCCGGTTCAACGATGACTGCCGGGCAGGATAGGAAGTAGTGGGTCGGGTGTCCAGCGTGCCCGGGCGGCCGGGTCGTGGACCCGGTGCCCGGAGCTGGAGATGGTCAGTCGTATCGCAGGGCGACGATGGGATCCAGACGCGCCGCGCGGCGGGCCGGCCAGATCCCGAAGAACAACCCGACGCCGATAGAGAACAGGACGGCCAGAGCCACGGCCTGCGGCGAGATCGCCGTATTCCAGTTCGCCAGGTTGGACATCAGCTTGGACGCTCCGAAGCCGAAGCCGATCCCCAGGAGGCCCCCCACCAGGCACAGCGTCGTGGCCTCGAGGAGAAACTGCAGCAGAACCGCCCTGCGGGTGGCGCCGAGCGCCTTTCGGACACCGATCTCCCTGGTCCGCTCGGTGACCGATACGAGCATGATGTTCATGATCCCGATGCCGCCCACCAACAGGCTGACCGCCGCGATGCTGGCCAGCAGGACCGTGAAGGTCCGGGTCGTCTCCTGCTGGGTGCCGAGAAGCTCGGCGCTGTCCGAGATCCAGAAGTCGTTCGCTTTACCCAACGCGAGGCGGTGCGCGCGCCGGAGCACCTGTTCGATCTGCAGCATGGCCGCCGACATCGAGGCCTGATCGGCCACGACCACCTTGAACTGGCCGACGCGATCGGTCCCCATCAGACGGAAACGGGCCGTCTCCAGCGGAACGAAGATCTGTTCGTCTTCATTGAACCACCCGGAGCCACCTTTCTCCTCCAGCACGCCCACCACCTCGAAGGTGATGTTGCGGATCGAGATCCGCCTGCCGACGATCTCCGGCGCGCTCGTGCCCAGCACGTCCGGGACCGCTCCCCCGAGCACGGCCATGCGTCGCCGACCGTTGTTCTCGGACTCCGTGAAGAACCGTCCGATCGCCACCTTGTAGTTATTGACGGACGGGAAGTTGGGCGTCGTTCCGAGGATCCGGACGTTGGCGTTGGTGCGGTCGAATTCCACCTGGAGCGAGCCGCGCAGCTCCGGCGCCAGATCCACCACGGCCGGTGCCCCTCGCTTGACGGCCTCCACATCGTCTACCGTCAACTTTGCATCTCCGGAGCGGACGCCGTGAAAGTATCCCTGGCCCGGCCTCACCGTCAGCACGTTGGTGCCGAGCTTCGAGATCTGGGCCGCGACGGCGGCCTGAGCCCCTTCTCCGATGGCCACCATGGTGATCACGGCCCCGACGCCGATCACGATGCCGAGCATGGTGAGAAGCGCTCGAAGCTTGTTGGCCCGGATCGCGTCCATGGCCACTCGCAGGATCTCGAAAAACAGCATCGCTCCATCTCCTCGCGGCAGGCGCGTCGCCCTGGGGGCGACCCCGCCGCTTAATTGCGCCGGACCCCGGGAACCCCCGTGCGATTACGGATTCGGGTCAGCAGCTCCTGCTGCTGGACGATCGACAGCGGCACCTCGACGACTTCATCCCCTTCTTGCAGACCAGCGAGGATCTGGGTGTAGTCCCAATTGCCGAGTCCGATCGTCACCGGCTTCAGACGGATGACACCCGTCTCGTCGTACACGAACACGAAGGCGGGTTTCGGCCGCCCGGGCCGGGCGCGGTCCGCCTGCTCCGCCTGAGCCCGCTGGGCCCGGAACTGGGCGAACATCTTCTGCCGGTCCGCGGGCGAGAGCTTCTGGAACCACTTGCGGCGCTCCTCCTGCGACATGGACCGTACGCGCTGCACCGAAACGCCTCCCACCTTGACCTCGCTCGCGCCGGCTCCCCCGGCCGGGCGCGGTGCATCCGGGCGTCCGCGTCTCCCCGGACCGGCGGCGACGTCGGGACCGGCGCCCCCCGGCCCGCGTTCTCCCGCTTCAGGCCTCCCACCAGAGGCCCGCGCCGCTTCCAGAGGCTGGCTGTCCAGCCCCAGGGCCTGGGCGAGCTGGCGTGCCTCGGCCGGCAGTTTCACCGCCGCGTTGGGCAACGATAGGACGTCATCCTCCCTCCCCACCACGATCACCACATCGGCGTTCATACCCGGTCTGAGCAGATCGCCCTCGTTCGCGATCCGCGTGAGAACGGCGAACATGGTGACGTTCTGCTCCACTACGGCCTGCGGCTCGATCTTCAGGACCGTTCCGTGAAACTCGCGGTCGGGATAGGCCTCGACCGTGATCGTCGCCTCCAGACCGGGCTCCACGTTGCCGATGTCGGTCTCATCCACCATCGTGCGGACCTGTACGTTCGTGAGGTCGGCCATGCGCATGAGCACGGTTCCGCCGGTGACCTCGCGGGCCCCGGTGATGATCTGGCCCTCCTCCACGCTCCGCTCCACGATGGTTCCGGAGAGGGGCGCCCTGAGCGTCACGTCCTGCATGCGATCTTCGGCCAGCTCGAGGTTCGTCTTGGCCTTGACGAGCGCGGCCTTGGCGTTGGCGAAATCCAGGATGGCGTTCTCCAGCTCGTCCTGAGTCACGACCGCCGAGTCTCGCAGGGTCTGGGTGCGCCTCAGTTGGCGCTGACTCACGTCGTAGCGGGCCTGGGCGACATCGAGATCCGCCCGCGCCTGTTCCAGCGCGTTGCGCACGTCGCGCGGATCGATGCGAACCAGCAGGTCACCGCGCTTGACGTAATCCCCGAGCTCGACGGGGAGCTCGAGGATCTCGCCCGAGGCCTGGGACTTGATGTCAATGATCTTGATGGGCTCGACAGTGCCGGTCGCCTCCACGCTGGAAACGATGCTCCGACGCTCCACCGTGGCCGTCTGGAGGGAGGCGGTGGCCTCGTTCGCCTCGCCCGGATTGCACGCGGCCAGTGCGGCGATCAGCAGCACGGACCATCCGGGCCATCCGGCTCTCCGAACCGGGTGGGCGCGGCCGCGGCGTTCACCAAGGGTTTCGGTCAAGTGGGTCGTGTTCATGCGCGATTCTGTCTCTCAGTCGTGGAAGGGCGCGGATCCGCTCGGGCTGCTCGCTTCGCCGGATCCGCGCCTGCTCTGTCGCTCCATGCCGTCCGCGTACCCGCCCGGTCGCCGGCGGATCCTGGATCCGTCAGGACCGGCAGGCCGCCAGCCACGGTTCCGGGCGCCCGAGTTGAAAGCGCGCCGCGCCCGCTCCGAGCTTGTCGTACTAGCAGACACGCGGCCGGCGTGGAACGTTGAACGGTGGTGCGGAAGTTTCTGCCGGGACCGGAGGGGGTAGGGCTCTCAGCGGCCCCCGCGGCCCTTCAGGTCCTGGCCCAGCAGGGATTCAAGCTGGGCGAGGCCGATCTGGTAGTCGAAGCGCCGGTTGATCAGGTCCACCTGCGACTGGGATAGAGTGATCTGAGCCTGTTCCAGATCCAGGATGGTGGCCAGGCCCAACCGATACCTTTCCTGAATCACCCTGAGGCTCTCCTGGCTCAACTCCACGCTCTGTTCGGCAAGGGAGATAGCCGCCTCGGCCGATCGGATCTGGCTGTACGCCGCGTCCACGTCCTTGCGTACGGCGAGCCGCGCGGCCCGCTCCTGGGCATGCGCCTGGTTGGCCTGGGCCTGCGCGCGGTAGATGGCGCTCTCACGCTGGAATCCGTTGAACAGCGGGTACGAGCCCCTCAGGGAGAGGCTCCAGCTGCGGTTCGAGGGCGGGAAGCCGGCGTCCTGCCATGCCCAGCCCCCGTTGAACGTGAGCGAGGGGAGGTACGCGGAACGGGCGCTCCCCACGGAGGCGTTCGCGGCCCGCGCGGAAGCGACCGCGCTCGTGACCGACGGTGCGCCGGCCAGGGCCCGCCGCAGCAGCTGCTCGCGGCTCAGGTTGAACGGTTCCGTCTCCAGGGTCGCCTCGGCGACCGGCGCCACGCGCTCCTCTATGCCGAGGACCTCTCCGAGCTGAAAGGTGCTGGCGCGTGCCGCGTTCTCCGCGTTCAGCAGGTCGAGCTTCGCGTTGTTGAGGTCCACCTGGGAGCGCAACAGGTCGGATCGTGTAGCCCGTCCCAGGTCCACCTGCTGCTGGACGAAGTTCAGCTGGTCGATCTGACGCTGGACGGTCTCCCGCTGCACGTTCACCAGTTCCCGGCTGGCGATCGCGTTGAAATACGCCTGTTTGACGTCGTGGATGATCTGGTACTCGCTCTGCCGCAAGCGCGCGTTCTCGGCCGCCACGCCCAGGCGGGCGCTCTTCAACGTGCTCTGGCGTCTCAAGCCGGTGAACAGGTCGTAGGAGGCTCCGAGCGTGGAGGAGTAGCTGGTCCGGGTGATCGACTGTCCCGTGGGATCCAGGCGCCCCGTGCTGGCGTTCGAGTAGCCATAAGTGAGGTTGATGTTGGGCAGGAAGCTCCCATACGCGTTGAGTCGATCGAACTCCGTGAGCTCGACGCTGCTGCGCGCCTGGTCGAGCGAGGGGTTGCGCCGGAGCGCGATCTTCAGCGCCTCGTCGAGCGAGACCGTCCGCACGCCCTCGGTCTCCTGCCCCTCCTCCAGCACCTGCTGGGCGGTCAGGGGCCGGGCGACCAGCGCGTTCGCCAGTACGCAGGTCGCGATCACGAGTCCCGCCCGCAGGCGAGGGAAGCCCAATCCGTTCGTCCACACGTTGTTCACGCTCTCTTTCTGTCCTGTATGACTGACATCGACGGTCCGTTTCTCCGGCGGAACCGACCGCGGCCGCCGGAGCCCGGCGGCCGCTCCCCTAGCCGACAGCGCGCCCTCGCTCATCAGCGCGAGCCCTTCTCCGGGCGCCTCCGCTCCTCGTCCCTGTAGCGCTGCTCCAGCAGCGCCCGATACTCCGTGACCTGCTCCGGCGTGAGCACCTCCTCGATTCTTCCTCGAACCGAGTCGACGAGCGCGCGATACCGCGGGCGCACGTCCGTCCACAGGCCGTGCATCGCCGCCCGGTAATGCTCGAGGATGTCCTCGATCTCCTGCCGCTGGTCGCCGGTGAGCTCCAGTTCGTCCGCGAAGCGTTCGATCGTCGTCTGACGGCCTTCGCGTCTCCCGCCTCCGCGGTTTCCCTCCACGGCTCGCGCCGCTCCGGAGGCCACGCCGCCCGGCAGCGCGCCGAGTCGCTCGGCGGCGACCCCGGCGGCCGCTCCCGCGATGAATGTGAGGAGCAGAAGTCCGCCGGCCCGTCCCTTCGATCCGGCCATGGCTCTATCGATTCCCCGGGTACATGACCTCGGTCAGGATCATGTCCGCATTCGGTTCCTGGGTGGCCGTCAGGAGGCTCGGGGGACCTTCGGGCTCGTCCGGTCCGATCAACTCTTCGACGGTGGCTGTCTGCGCCGTGTCGTCGCCCCCCTCCGCGGAGGCGACGTAGGCGACGCCCGCGAAGGCGAGGGCGAGCAACGCCGCCGCCGGCGCCAGCAGTGCGGCCCAACCGGCGGCCACATCCTGCCAGGAGCCGACTCGTCGGCGCAGAAGGAGCGGCCGTGCCCGTTCGAGGATCGCCCGCCGCATGCGCGACCGCGACAACAGGTTGGGCTCCAATGGCGCCATCCAGCCCTCCCGGAGAGTCTCGGCTCGCCGTGCGTCGTCATCGTACATCTTCGTCTCCCTTCAGCAGTTGCCTCAGACTCCTGCGTCCATGGTGGAGATTGGCACGCGAGGTACCCTCCGCGATCTCGAGGATGGCCGCGATCTCACGGTGGTCGTAGCCTTCGAGATCATACAGCAATACGGCCAGTCGCTGCATCTCCGGCAGCTTCTCCAGTGCCGACAGCACCCGCGTCCGCGCCCGATTCCGGTCCAGGTCCCGCTCCGGGCTCGCGGGGCTCGAGACGCCCGCGGGAAGCGCCTCGTGCGACCGTAGCGTCTCTCTTCGCCGAAGGTTCAGGCACGTGCTCCGCAGCACGCGATAGAACCAGGGGCCGAAAGGGCTGCCGGGCCGGAGCTGGCCGATCCTCTCCAACGCCCGTATGAATGACTCCTGGACTCCGTCTTCCGCGTCGGCCTCGCTCCGCAGGAGCGACAGGGCTACCGCGTAGGCGGGCGGCATGTATCGCTCCACCAGGGCCGTGAACGCCGACTCGTCGCCGGCCTGCACCCGCTTGACAAGCCCGGGCTCGTCCGCGTAGGCCGCACGCGCGCGCCCGCTCGAAGCGGGCTTCGCGTTCACCGGCGTGGGTTCGCGCGCCATCACGGTTGCCGCGTCGTCTTGACCGAGAGACATTGCCTTCCATGCATTCGAATAACACGCTGCCGCTGCCGGGCGTTGAACGCTTAACATTCCGCCGCTTGGTATCGTCTTACACTCGGATCCCTGGCGGAACCCATGTTCCGGGCAGGCTCGAGTTTCGAACGGTCGTGCGTCGATGAAAGATGGTCGCGATCATCGCAAATGCTAGACGACGGACCGATCGTCGAACGCGCACGCCGGGGCGACGAGGCCGCCTGGCGCATTCTATACGAGCGTCATGTGGATTTGGTTTTCGCTCTGGCGATGCGGGTGGTCGCCGAGAGGGACGCGGCGCTGGACGTCGTGCAGGAGACGTTCATCCGGGCGTCGCGGGCGCTGGCCGGCTTCCGTGGAGAGGCCAGCTTTCGGAGTTGGCTGGCCCGCATCGCCATGAACGAGACGCACACGTGGCTTCGAAGGAGGGCCCAGCGTTCGGAGATCTCGCTCGATGCGGCCTCTCCGCCGGTCGACGAGGAACGTCCGATCGACGCGAAGCTGGCGAGGCGGGAAACCGCGGCTCGAGCGTTCGCCTTCGTGCGCAGGCTACCGGAGCAGCAGCGGGACGCGGTGCTCCTGCGGATCACCGAGGGGTACTCGTATCGGGAGATCGGCGAGCTGCTCGGCACGAGCGAGGGATCGGCCCGGGTGAGCTACCATCACGGAATATCCAAGCTTCGGGCCTATATGTCCGAAGCGGCGGCGAGCGGGAAGGAGCCAGAGGCCGATGAACGGGAGGACGCCTCGGGTGGAGATGCCGGTGGGCCCGGTGGCACCCGACAATTGGGAGCGAGCTGAGACTTGAGCGATCGCATGAGGATCGAGGAACATCCCACGGATCACCTGCCGGCATACGTGCGTGGCCGGGTGGAGGATGAGGGGAGGGTCCGGGCTCACCTTGCCGCCTGCGCGCGCTGCCGGGCGGAGGTCGAGGTGTTGAGAGCGCTGTTCGCGGATCCCGTACCCTCCATGTCGGAACAGGAGAAGGTGCGGGTGTTCGACGAGTTCTGGGGGCGACGGGCTCCACGGAGATCGTGGTGGCCCGGCCTTCTCAAGGCCGCGGCCGTTCTCGCTCTTCTGCTGGCCGGAGGCACGATCTGGCGGATGGAGCGGGTGAGCGGGGATGGCAAGTGGAGCCCCAACGTGGCGCTGGAAGGTTGGGAGGCGGACCTGTCGGACTTGAGACCGGAGGCGGGTGACGTTCGCGTGGCCCTGGGGTATGATGACGAGTCTCGGGACCTGAGCTGGGCGGAAGGGATGCTGAGTCCGGAGACGCTCGTGGTTCCATGGGAGGACGCCCGATGAGGTGGGAGGGCACGCCATGCACTTCATCCGCATGAAGCGGACGCTTGCCAGGCGCATACGGGTCGGGCTGGCGTTCGCCCTGGCGTTGATCTTCGTGGTGTCCGGCCCCGGGTTCTCCCAGGACCGTCCGCGCCCCCAGGCCGAGAAGCGCCCGCGCCCGCGGCAGGTCAGACCGCAGCAACGGCAGATGCGCCCTCAGCAGCGTCGGCTGCCGAATCGGCGGCGGGCGGCCGGGGCGGACCAGGCAAGGCGCCTGGTGGATCGGTTCTCGCGCCGGGCGGCCCAGTCTCTCCACCTCGATTCGCGGCATGCCGGCCGGCTGACCGAGGCGTTACAGTTCTCGCGCCGGCAGCGCGCCCAGCTGATGGACCGGCGCCGGAAGATTCGTCGCGAGCTGGCCCAGCTGGTTCGGACCGGCTCGGCGGATGACCCCCGAGTCGGCCATCTCGTGGATGAGTTGCTGAAGCTGCGGGTCCGGGAGGCGGAGATCGATGTCGAGGAGCAACGCAGGCTGGCGGCATTCCTCACCCCTCTGCAGCGAGCCCGCGTGCTCTACCTGAAGGAGCGGCTGGCTCAGCAGGCCCTTCAGCAACGACGAGATTCTCGGCAGCCGGAGCGAGATTCGCCGCCGCCGGACCCCGGCGGCGGTCCGAACGGTCCTCTGTAACCCGGCCGGTGAGCCGCGCGCATCTTGTTCGCGCGGCTCGGGAAGCGCATGTTTGGAGGTAGCGGAATCACTCCGCTCCCGTGGCTGGCGCCGCGGGCTCGCACGAACGGCGCTTCCTTTGAACGAGGACGACGAAGTGTCCGAGGAGCCGAAGCTCAGGTCTCCAACCTCCGCTCTGCCGGAGGGGGCGTTCGAACTCGCCGCCAAGACGCTCATCGAGGAGCGTCTGCGCAGTCTCCGCAAGGCGGTTGCGCGCCGCCTCGCTCCCGTCGACATCGTGCTGAAGCCGGCCACTCCGGAGGTGCGCAAGCATCTGTTCGAAGAGGCCTGCGAGTTGTACTGGAACGAGTTGAGCTGGGAGGAGGCCAGCGATGAGGAGCGCGTCGGAGACGTCCAACTGACCGAAATGGTGTTTCCTGGCCTTCTCACACTGTTGGATGCCCTGTTGCCGAGGGCTCCCAACGGGGAGCCGGACCGGGATCGCGAGCATCGCGATGTGGCTCACGACTTCCTCCTGTGGCTCGCCGCCCGGCTCGTGGAGCTGCGGAACAGCCGGCCGGAGGAGAACGGCGATCGCATCCGGCTACGCAGACAGGCCGCGGTGACCGATGAGCTGATCGACCTGGTGGCGTTCCGCCTCTACTCTCTCTCGGACGAGGAGATCGAGCGGCTCCAGATCCGATAGCCTTCCCGGGCTGCGGGGGTGGCTCGAGCTTCGTCCACTCTCCCGTTTCCAGGTTCCGCCCCGGTGCGGTTCCGAGCGCCGGCCGGCGCTGGACAGTCGCCGTCGGCATCCCTACATTCGGCGCCCCAAACCTGGTCTGCGACGGACGGCTTCCACAGGAAGAAGAGGCGTTGAATTCGATCGTTTTCGTCAAGCGTGTGCCCGACTCCGCCACGCGCATTCGGATCCGGCCGGCCGGTCGCGATATCGACTCGGCCGGGGTCAAGTACGTGTTGAATCCCTATGATGAGTTCGCTCTCGAGGAGGCGATCGCGCGGAAGGAAGCGGCCGGATCCGGCCACGTCACCGTGATCAGCCTGGGGTCCTCCGAAGCCCGGGAGACGCTGCGGACCGCCCTGGCCATGGGCGCCGATGAGGCGATGCTGCTCGAGTGCGAGGGCCGTGCCGACGGCCTGGCGGTGGCCAGGGTCCTGGCCCAGGAAGCTCGCGGGCGCGAGTTCGATCTGCTGCTGTTCGGAAAGCAGGCGATCGATGACGACAGCATGCAGGTGCCCGTGATGGTGGCCGAGCTGCTCGATCTTCCGTGCGCGACGGTGGTGGTGAAGCTGGAACTGGAGGGCCGGACCGCCATCGCGACGCGTGAGGTCGAGGGAGGGCACGAGATCGTGGAGTTCGACTTGCCGGGGGTGATTTCCGCTCAGAAGGGTCTGAACGAGCCTCGCTACCCCAGCCTCAAGGGAATCATGGCGGCCAAGCGCAAACCGCTCGAGATTCGCGAGATGCCGGCGCCCGAACCGTGCCTCACCCTCGTGTCGCTCCAGGAACCTCCGCGGAAGAAGGCGGGAGAGATCATCGGCGAGGGTCCGGACGCGGTGCCGGAGCTGGTTCGGAAGCTGCGTGAGGAAGCGAAGGTGCTGTGATGGCGGATGTCCTGGCGGTCGCGGAGGTGCGGGACGGGGTTCTGAGAACCGTCTCGAAGGAAGTGGTCTCGACGGCCCGGCAGATGGCGGATCGGTGGGGTGGATCGGTGCACGCCCTGCTTCTGGGCCCTCCCGGCGTCGCGGAATCGGGAGGCGAGCTGGCCTCCTGCGGGGCCGACCGGATCTTCGTGGCCGAGGAGGATGCGTTCGCGCGCTACCACCCGGACGCGGCCGTCCGTGCGGTCCACGAGCTGGAGGCGCGTGGGGGCTACGCGGCCGTGCTCTTCCCCGCTTCCGCGCAGGGCAAGGACCTCAGCCCTCGGGTGGCGACCCGGCTGGACCGGGGCCTGGCCACCGATGTGACCGACTGGGAGATCGAGGATGGGCGGTTGATCGTCGCCCGGCCCATGTACGCTGGCAAGGCGTTCGCGAAGGTCGGATTCCCCGCCGCGCCGGCGCTGGCGAGCCTGCGTCCCAACGTGTTCCCCGTCGTCGAGACGGCGGGCGCCGGGGAGTTGGAGACGATCGAGGTGGCGGCCGAGCCCGCCCGGCAGCGCGTGCGTGGGATCGAGAGCGGGGAGAGGGATGCGCTCGACGTGGGGGAGGCCGCTATCGTGGTCTCGGGCGGGCGCGGCATGCAGGATGCCGATAACTGGAAGCTGTTGGAGGAGTTGGTGGATGCCCTGGGGGACGAGGCCGCGCTGGGAGCCAGCCGGGCCGTCGTCGACGCGGGTTGGCGGCCCCACGCCGAGCAGGTGGGCCAGACCGGCAAGACCGTCGCGCCCAACCTCTATTTCGCGATCGGGATCAGCGGAGCCATCCAGCACCTGGCGGGAATGAGGACCGCCAAGGTCATCGTGGCGGTGAACAAGGATCCGGACGCGCCGATCTTCGGCGTGGCGGACTACGGGATCGTCGGCGACCTGTTCGCGGTGGTCCCGCGGCTCGCCGAGGAGATTCGAAAGGTACGCTCGACCGGGTAGAGAGCGGCCGGGCTGTCGTGCGGTGCCGTTCGGTCTCCATGGATGAGATGTCAGGAGAGCGGCTATGAGCCTCCGGGAAGTGCGCGAGCCGCTGGAGCGTTGGACCCGAGAGGGCAGCAGGGCGGCCGTGGCCACGCTCGTGGCGGTGAAGCGCAGCGCGCCGCGCCCTCCGGGCGCCCGATTCGCGGTCAACGAATCCGGCGAGCTGGCCGGATCGGTCTCCAGCGGTTGCGTGGAGGGCGACCTTCACGAGCACCTGCTCGGCATTCTCGCAGGCGCTCCCCCCGCCATCCTCCATTACGGGATCACGGATGAACTGGCGGCCGAGGTGGGGCTGGCCTGCGGCGGCGAGATCGATGTACTGGTGGCGCTTCACGAGCCCGACGACCCGGTGTGGCCGGCGCTCGGGGACGCGTTGGACCGGGTCCGTCCCGCCGTGCTGCTGACGGGACTTTCCGAGGAGGTTCGGGCGCGCCGATTGCTGTTGACCGAAGATGGCGTCGTGGTTGGGAGCTTGGGTTCCCCCGGGCTGGACGAGGCGGCTCGCAGGATGGCCCGCGGGTTGTTCGATGCCGAGGGTACGACGATTCTCGAGTGGCCGCTGGAAGATCCCGGTCGTCGGAGTTCGCGTCCCGCGGACGAGGCCGTTCCGCTGGTACGCGCGTTCGCCGAGGTCTATCTGCCCCCACCTCGGCTGGCCATCATCGGTGCCACCCCGGTGGCCGCCGCGCTCTGCCACATAGCCGCGTACGCCGGCGTCTCCGTCACGATCATCGATCCGCGCCCGGCTCTGGCGGATCCCGAGAAGTTCCCCGCCGCCGATCGGGTCTTGCACGCGTGGCCGGAGGAGGGCCTCTCCGAGCTGGGGGCGGATCGCTACCTCGGCGTGGTGGCGCTGGCGCACGACCGCAAGCTGGATGTGCCCGCGCTGGCGGCGGCGTTGCGCGCCGGCTGCCTTTACGTGGGGCAGATCGGCGGTCGCCGCACTCAGCGGCTGCGGCGCGAGGCGCTCGCGGAGCTGGGCTTCGACGATGCGGAGCTGACTCGGATCCATGGCCCGGTCGGTCTCGACATCGGGGCGGAAACTCCGGAGGAGATCGCGCTGGCCGTCCTCGCGGAATGGATCGCGGTGCGGCGTGGGCGGAAGCCCCGACGGACCTCGTCCCCGCCCGGACCGGTGGCCTCCGGAGAGTGAACGAACCCGGCGCCGCCGCCTGCGTCGTGCTGGCCGCGGGGCGGTCCTCCCGTATGGAGGAGGTGTTCAAGCCGCTCCTGCTCCATGAGGGGGTCCCGCTGGTCGGCTGCGTGGTGGCGGCGGCTCGGCGCGCCGGGCTGGGGCCCGTGATCGTGGTGGCCGGCCATCGGGCCGCCGAGCTCCGAACCGCCCTGAGTGGCTTCCCTGCACGGGTGGTGGAGAATCGAGACTATGCCTCGGGTGTGGCCTCCTCGCTTGCGGCCGGGATCGCCGCCGCCGCGGAGGAACCGGGCGTCGAAGCGGTGGCCGTGCTGCTGGGCGACGAGCCGGGGATTCGCGCCGAGGCCATCTCCGCCGCCGTTCGAGTGTGGCGTGAGACCGGCGCCGAAGCCGTGCGCACGGTCTACGCGGACCGGCCCGGCCATCCCGTGCTGTTCGCCCGAGCCGCGTTTCCCGCACTCGAGACCCTGAGCGGAGACCGCGGCGCGCGGGCCGTTCTGGATCTCGGCTGCCTGGATGTGAAGGAGTCGCGCCTGCCGTTCTCGGCGCCGATCGATGTGGATACGGCGGACGACTATCGGGCGATGGCGGCCGGTGAGCCGGGGACTGCCCCGTCCCCGGGGACGGGCGATGATGGAGCCGGGAGAGAGGGTTAGGAGCCTGTCCGGGTAAGGGGGCGAGCCGCGTTACGAGTGCCAACGAAGAGGATGGCCCCTCGCTGCCGTAACCCGGAGGGCGTAGGGGGGGGCGGCCTCATACCACGTCTCTCGTCGTCGACGATGCGCACGGCATCGACTCCTCCTCGTTCCTTGTCTGAGGCGGCAAGACCCCTGCGCGCAACCGCACCCCCTTACCCGGACAGGCTCCTACGCGGGGGAGGCTTCGAGCGTCTTGAACGACTGCAGGCGCACCCGGGCCTCGTGGATCTCTCCATCGGTGAACAGGCCTTCCTGCTGGGCCAGGAGCAGGCTCTCCACTTCCGAGTGGGTCAGCAGGCCCATCTCGATGGCCAGCTCTCCGAAGCGCTTGCGGGGCTGTTTTCGCTGCTCGAGCATGATGTGCGCCACTTCCGAGGGCTCGAGCAGTTTCCGAATGATGGCCACGGTGCCCAGGGCAAAATGCCGGGGGATTGGCACATTTCCCGAGGCCGGGGCGTGGGCGTCGCCGGCCCGGTCCTCGGGCGGCCGGGAGACGTGGGAGGGCGCTGCCGGAGCGGACGGGAACGCGTCCTCGGACGGCTCGGTTCCGGGGACGGCTTCGCTCGCGAAGGTCGGCAGGAAGGAGATTTCTTCGTCCTGGCCCAGCAGCTGGCTGTGCGTCTCCAGGTACTGCGCCAACTCCTCGCTGCCCTCACGCATCGGCTCCGCCACCGCTTCCGCATCGCCGGGCGCCACCACGGCGAGCCGCGGCCCGGATCCGTGACCGGCTTCCGCATCCGTGTCCCCGTCGATCACCGGTCCCTGAGCGCCGTGGACGGATGCCGTGCCGTCGATCACCCGTCCCGGCACGGCACCGAGACGCTTCCTTCCCGGTTGGCCAGCCGAGCGTTCCCGCTCGAGCCGCCGCTCCAGGCGATCCGCCCGGATCGCGCCGTGCAGGTGGAGGAGCACGAAGCCTCCGCCCACCGCCAGGGTCGAAGCCGCGCTCGACGGTCCGGCGGCCATCACGATCCCGGCGACGGCCGCGGTCACCGCGAACAGCGGTAAGTAGTGGCTGATGCGTACCATTCCTGGCCTTCCGCCTCCTGTTCGGAACGCGAAGCGCGAGCGCGGCTCGCCGATGCGGGCCACGCCCGCTGCGAGCCTCGATCCGGGCTGAGTTTTGGCAAGAGCCGGGCCAGGGGACCGGACCTCGGCGTCCTGCCCGCCCCATTCATGGTCGGGCGGGCGGAATCCGGTTATTGTTTCGCATTCCTCTCTTCGTGTCCTGTTCGGGTGACCGGGAGTATGGCGAAGTCGTCTATCCTTCGAGACAGGGAGCCCGATCGCTCGGGGGCGGCGGCATCGGGTGGGCGCTCGGGGCCGGAGCCGGGCGATGCCGAACTCGTCGCCGCCGCGCTCGCCGGTCGTAGGGATGCCTACGGGATCCTGGTGCGCCGGTACCAGGACGGGTTCTTTCGCTATGCCGAGCGCATGACGGGGACGGCGGATGACGCGGCGGACATCGTGCAGGTGGCGTTCGTCCGGGGTTTCCGCGGTCTCCGTCGGTGCCGCGAACCGGAACGGGTGGGGGGCTGGCTGTTCCGCATCGTGGTCAATCTGTGTAAGGACCACGCCAAGAGCCGCCACCGCCGAGATGTGCGTCTGGAGGCCGTGAGCGAAGTGAGGAGCGAGCGTGGGGATCCGGAGGAGAGTGCCCGGCGGTCCGAGATCCGGGGAGAGATCGAGCGCGCGCTGCAGGAGCTGGGACCGGAGCAGCGGGAGGCCTTCGTGCTCAAGCATGTGGAAGGCTGGTCTTACGAAGACATGTCGGAGGCGCTGGGCGTCTCCGTCTCCGCGCTGAAGATGCGCGTTCACCGGGCACGGGAGGAACTGAAGGAGTTGTTGAGGCGGTACCGATGAAACAGGAACTTCACAGCTATCTGGATGGTGAGCTCGCCGTCGAGGATCTGCCGGAGGAGCTCAGATCGGAGGCGCGGGCGTGGGATGCGCTCCTGGCGGACGTGCGCGCCACGACGGCAGCCCGGGCCCCGAAGTGGCTCGAATCCAAGATCCTGCGCTCTCTCGAGGAGCCGGCGTCGTCTTCGGTGTGGGTTCGCTTCGCGAGCTGGTGGCTCCGGCCGCGGCTCATTCCGGTGCCGCCGGCCGCGGGGCTGATCGCCGCGGTCGGTCTGGTTTGGGTCCTGCGGGTCGGACTGTTGGGGGGGCTCCCCGGACAGCGGGACGTACGCGAAGCGGCGGGCGGGATTGGCACTCCTTCCGCCGAGAGGATATACGTCCAGTTCATGTTCCGCGCTCCGGGCGCGTCCTCGGTGGCGGTGGCCGGGGACTTCAGCGGCTGGACGCCCGAGGCGGTGCTGGAGGATCCCGATGGCGACGGTGTCTGGTCCGGCCGGATTGCGCTGGAACCGGGCGTGCATGAGTACATGTTCGTCATCGACGGCAAGCGATGGGTGACCGACCCGAATGCGAAACGGTACGCGGAGGATGGTTTCGGCAACCGAAACGCGGTGCTCGCGATCACGCCGGCGACCCAGCAGGGTCTGTAGCCGAGCCGTGTCGCGACCTGCGCCGTGGCCGGGTGGTGGTGGAGGGCGCCGCCTGCATCTGGTGGCTCTGTTGGGTGCGCTGGCGCTGTGTGCCGCGGGACTCCCGGCGGAGGCCGCCGGCCAGATTCCCCATCTGGACCGGCTTCGTTCCGCCTTTCCGCCCGGGATCCTGAATCGTATCGAGCAGATCGTGAAGGAGGCGGAAAAGGCGGGAGTGCCGCCGTCGCTTCTCGTGGACAAGGCACTGGAGGGAGCCGCCAAAGGTGTGGCGCCCGGGCGCGTGGTCTCCACTCTGTCGTCCTACGCCGGCCGTCTCCGCAAGGCGCGTGGACTGGTGGGCTCCCGCGTCGGGCCCAACGGTCTGACAGCGGCCGCCGATGCGCTGGATCGCGGAGTGTCCGGCGGTGCGATCAGAACCCTGGCGAAGGGCGGCTCCGGGGATCTTTCCATCCGCCTGATCGTGTTCGGCGACCTGAGGTCGGCCAAGGTGTCGGAGAAGCGGGCTCAGGACCTGGTGCGAGCCGCGGCCGCTCGTGGCTACAAGGGGGACCGGCTGCTGTCGGTGAGCGCGGCCGTCCGGCGCCGAATCCGTCAGGGTGCGAAGCCCGATGAGGCGGCGAGCGCGGTTCTCGAGCAGCTGTCCGGCGAACGGCCCCTGAACTGAGTGCCGGTCCATCACGGGCGGATCCAGCCGAAGCCCGCGCCGGAGCATTGAGAGGCGTGCCGCGGGGCGGTATACTCGTGCCGCTCCTGGGCGCGAAGTTCACCTCCTCCGGCGAGGCCGTCCATTGAAAGGCCAACTCACGGCGTGCGTGGCGGGATCGGGTAGCTGCCTGCCGTCGAGTACGCTCGACAATTTCGAGCTGTTCGGCCGCCAGAGCATTCGGGCGGCGTTCGACGTGGAGCGGGCCCGGGCTTCCCTGCGCGGAGTGGAGGACGCGGACCGGCTTGAACCGGCTGAGGTGTTCGATCGCTGGGCCCGCCAGGTCACGGGGATCCGGGAACGGCGCATCCTGAGGCCGGAGACCGGCCTGACGACCGAAGACCTGTGTGCGGAAGCGGGAGGCAAGGCTCTGGAGATGGCGGGACTGGAGGCGAGCGATCTCGATCTGGTGATCGTCGCCTCCGTGTCGCCTTCGGACCAGGTGCCGAACATGGCGTGCACGGTCGCGGCTCGCCTGGGAGCTCCGCACCTGGGCGGATACACGCTCAATGCGGCGTGCGCGGGTTTCGTCTATGCCATCGCCGCGGGGTACGCGGCGATCCGTGGCGGGACGGCGCGTCATGTGCTGGCGGTCTCGGGCGATGTCCTGTCGCGGGTGACGGACTACACGGACCCCAAGACGGCGGTGCTGTTCGGCGATGGCGCGGGGGCGGTCGTCCTGGTTCCCTCGCGCGACGGCAGCGGAATCCTCGGGCCACCCTGCCTTCAAGGGGCCTACGCGCGTGAGCCCCTGTATCTGGTCGGGCAGGGGTGGGAGACCGACGCCGAGGCGTCGCCGAAGCTGCGGATGGGGGGAGGCCCACAGATCCTGCGGCAGGCCATCGTCGCGATGGCCGAGGCGTCCAGCCAGGCTCTGGCCGCCGCGGGAAGGGGTTGGGACGATGTGGATCTGGTGATCCCGCACCAGGCCAACCTCCGAATCACCCGAGGACTGGAGCGGCACCTGCGCATGCGGAAGGGACGGGTGCTGCACACGATCGAAAGCTACGGGAACATGTCCGCGTCGACCGTGGCGGTCACGCTGGATGAGGCGCTTCGGGGACGGCACGGCGTGCTCCCCGATCCGGCGCTGATCGTGTTGACCGCGATCGGAGGAGGATACACCACCGCGGCGGCCGTCCTCGAGTGGACGGGCACGTCCGCTCCGACCGGTTGACCGGTCTCGCGGGACCGGTCCCCGTCCGTCGTTCGCCAGAGCGGTGGCTATGGGGCCGCTTCGGGGAGCGCCAGGAGGCTGAGAACCGCGGGAAGGAAGCCCGCGATCATGGTCCAGCCGGTTCCGTCCGGGCTGCTGAAGAGATGGCCCGTGGAGGTTCCGAAGTGTACCCCGCACGGGGACCCGCCGCCGGTGCACAGCCCTTCGCGCAGCACCGAGACGTAGGCGTGTTGCTGGGGTAATCCCTCGGTCCGAGCTACCCAGGTCTCACCGGCATCCCGGGTCTCGTACACTCGCAACCTGCCCCCACACGTGCACCGCAGATGACTGCTCTCTTCCGGGACTACCCAGCATCGGTCCGGGTTGAGCGGATCCAGCCCCACCACGTAGCCGAACTCGCCCGGAAGGCCGTGGGTGATCTCCGTCCACCGCTCGCCACGATCGTCGCTTCGGTACACGCCGTGATGGTCCTGGCGATACAACCGATCCGGGGCGGCCGGATGAAGCCGCAGCGAGTGCGGGTTGTGTCCCGATTCCGCCCTCGGATCGGCGAGGTATCCGGCGCGGACGCCCCGGTTGATGGTCCGCCAGGACTCGCCCCCATCCTCGCTCCGGTAGCAGCCGCCCGCCGACACCGCCACATAGAGCCGTCTGTGCTCTCGCGGGTCCAGCTGGATGGAGTGTACGAAGAGTCCTCCCTTGGCGGGCTGCCACTGCCGATGGCTCGGATGCTCCTCCAGCGCGGGAAGCCATTCCCAGCTGGCGCCGGCGTCCCGACTCAGGAACAGGGCCGCCGGCTGAACTCCCGCGTAGAGGTATTCCGGACGTTCGGGTCCTCCGCTCGCCAGGTGCCAGATGGCTTCGACCCGCCGTTCCGCTTCCGCCGGGAAAGCGAGGCGGCCGGGAGCCGGCGCCCAGCTGGCGCCCCGATCCCGGCTTCGGAACACCCGGCTCCCCCAGACGGGATGGTTCACCGCCGCGTAGACGGTGTCCAGCCCGTCCGTGGCCAGGTGGAATATCTCATATCCGTCCAGGGTGGGCGGCCGGACTGTCCAGGCGGCTCCGCCCCCACTCGAGAGCGCCCGGAACAGGCCCTTTCGGGTTCCGGCGAGCAGGAGGGTCTCCAGGCCCGATCCGGCCGCTCCACCACTCACTCGGCCTCGCCGCTTCCCGCCGCACGCCACGAGCGGAGCCGTATGAACGGCAGGATCATCCCGGGCTCCACGCGCCCGATGCCCTCCGGCACCACCAACAGGCCATCCGCGTCCACCATCGACATCAGGTTCCCCGAGCCCTGGGGTCCGGTGAGCTCGGCTCCCGGGAGATCGTCGGTCGACTCCCGCAGGATGGCGCGGTAGAAGCACCGAACCTCGGTCGGCGTATTCAGCTCCACGAGCGACCGGACGAAGCTCCGGGATCGCTCGAACCGTGCATGGCCGGCCAGCTTCCTCAAGGCGGGGCGGACGAACAGCTCGAACGTGACCATGGCGGAGACCGGATTGCCGGGCACTCCCCATATGGGCCGTCCGTTCGCGACGCCGAACAGCAGAGCGCTTCCGGGTCGAATCCTGACCCGCCAGAACAGGCGTCGCATTCCCATCTCTTCGAGCACGGGCTTCACGTAATCTCTCTCGCCCACGCTCACTCCCCCGGCGGTGATCAGGGCGTCGCATTCGTCCAGCCGGCGCAGCCGGTCGCGCAGGTCGGAGGGCTCATCCCGCGCGATCCCCAACAGCAGCGGATCCGCGCCGGCGGAACGCACCTGCGCGGCCAGGGACACGCTGTTGGTGTTCATGATCTTGCGTCCGGCCAGGACGGCGTCGCGGGCATCCATATCGACCAGCTCGTCGCCGCTGGCGAGCACTCCGACTTGCGGAACTCGCCCCACGCGTGCCTCCGCCTGGCCGGTCAGCGCCAGCGCGCCGATGGCGGCCGGCGTGAGCGTGTCACCGAGGCCGAGCAGCAGGTCCCCTCGCCGAATGTCCTCCCCGGCCCGGCGAATGTTCCGATTCGCATCATCGGTGCGGAAAAACGTGACCCGGCCGCGGCGGCCGCCATCCGTGTGCTCGATCCGAACCACTCCGCTGGCACCCTCGGGCACGGGCGCCCCCGTCATCACCTTGACCGCGGAGCCGTGCCGTAGCGGACCCGGAGGCTCGGCGCCGGCCGGCGATTCGCCCGACAAGGGGAGGGAGACCGGAGCTTGCGGAGTCGCGTTCCCCAGGTCTTCGGCCCGCACGGCGAATCCGTCCATCGCACTGCTGTTCCAGGGAGGGTGGCTCACGCGAGAGCGGATCTCCTGGGCCAGCGCTCGCCCCAGGAGCCGGTCGATGGGAACGATCTCGCTGCCCAGCCGCCGGCAGTGCTCGAGTACGATCTCGTAGGCCCGAGCGTACGAGACCCAATCCGCCGCGGCGCCACCGTTCTTCGCGCTCATGGCCATCTGTGCTCGCGTGCCTGCGGGTAGGTGGGGCCGTGGTAGAGGGCGAGCTGTTCGACCAGGAGATCTTCGAGCGCGGCCGCCACCTCCCCCGGGGCGTCGTACTCGTTGAGGAGCAGCGAGAACACCAGGCTCTCCCCATCGCCATCGGTCACGTAGCCGGCCAGGGCCCGGACGCCGGCCAGCGAGCCGGTCTTGGCCAGCACGTTGCGGGCGGCGGCGGTGGAGAGGAAACGCCGCACCAGCGTGCCATCTTTCGCCGCCACCGGAAGGGCATCGCGAAACACCGAAAACTCGGGGAGCTGGGACATGCGGCGTAGCAGCCGATTGAGCGCGTTCGGAGACAGGGCGCTGTAGCGGGAAAGGCCCGACCCGTCCGCCAGCGACGCCGCTCCCGGCTCGATGCCCCAACCGGCCAGCGTCTCCTCGACGGCTTGCAGTCCCGCGCGTGCCGAGCCGACTGCTCCGGCTTCCCGCCCCAGCGTGCGTAGCAGGGATTCGGCGATCTGGTTGTCGCTGTTCTTCAGCATCCGCCGCAGCGCGACGCCGAGGGAGTCGGAGGTAAAGTCCACGCTCCAGGCCGGCTGCGCCGGCGGCTCCTCCTCCTCTACTCTGAGATACCCTCCTTGCACGATGATGTCGGAGTCCGCGAAGACCGAGAGAAGCCGCTCGAGCAGGTGGAGCGTCGGGTGCCGCGGCGCCAGGCGAAGGGGTACGGGTCCCCCATCCGACGGAACCCAGCCTTCCAGCCGAACGCTGTCCTGGCCCGGGCGAGGGCGAAACCGCAGTCGGCGCTCAGAGCCGGGAGGTCCGGTCCGAACTCGGTTCGCGATCGGTGGAATCGCGCCCGGATCCGCGACCCGGAACCTCGCGGCATCTCCCACCCGACTCCCCGGTTCGAGCTCCGCCGAGATCACGCTCGGTGTGAGCTCGAGTGCGCTGACGCCGCCGGACCAGCTCGCGTAGAGGTCATCCCACATCCACCCACGGCCCCACGGCAGCGGGTCGAAGGCGCGATCATCACCGATGACGCGACCCGCGATCCGGCGGATGCCGGCTCTCTTCACCGCACCCGCCCAGCGGCGGAGGGTGGCCGGCCCGATCGTCGGATCTCCTCCGCCCACCACCCAGAGATCGCCGAGCAGAGTGTCCCCGAGGATCGGTCCGCTGGACAGGAGCCGTGTGTGCCAGCGGTAGGCGGCCCCCAGGCGGTGGAGCGCCACGGCGCCGGTCACCAGCTTGGTCGTGCTGGCCGCGGTGAACCGTTTCTCCGCGTTCCTTTCGAACAGGATTCGACCGCTCCCGGCCACCTGGACCATCAGGCCGACGTGCGCGCGAAGCAGGGCGGGGTCTGCGAGCAGCCTCTCGAGTCGGGTTCGAAGTTCCGCGTCGTCCACGGATCCCGCGGTGCGAGGGGGGGACGGGACGTCCTGCGCCCCGAGCGGGCGGGCGATCCAGCCGCAAGCCAGGCAGACGACCGCGACGAGCGGGCCGGGACCGCGAATGCGCCTCCGCCGCACGCCGATCGTCCGCGTCAGAAGTAGTACCAGAGCGCGACGCTGAACTCGAAGTTGTTGGTCCACTCTGTATTCTGGGGGGCTTCCACGCCGAGGTCCTGAATGATCTGCAGCACCTCGGTGCGAAAGAATCCGCTGGGAGGCTTCAGGCGGGTGAACTTGTCCCGCAGCTCGACTCCGAGGCCGAGGCGCTCCGAAAGGAACGTCTCGGCGCCGAAACCCGCCTGAAACATGGGTGCCGTTCCCAGCCTGTACCGAAAATCCGACAGCGTGCTGTCGGCGAACGTCTGGCTCTCACCCTGGTTCACGCCGATCAGCAGGCCAGTGCCGAAGATGAGATAGGGTTGGACCCCGTGCCAGGTGCGTGCGCCCGTGAGCGCCATCTGAAGAGCGGCTTCGATCATCGCCCAGTCGGAGGCCACGGTCTCGACCGGCGCCGGACCCGTCACCAGGCGGGGGTCGATCACGTGGCGATTCGCGCTGCCGGCCGCGAGTCCGATCTCCAGGGACAGAGGGCTGCTCACGCGCGTCCGCAAGCGCGCTCCGATCGTGGCGGCGGACCCGGGTCCGAAGTCCAACTTTCCCCGGTTGGCCGCGACGTAGCCGCCGTACACTCCCACCCGAAAACCGCGTTCGATCCAGCGGTAGGGGGAGTCGATCTGCTCCTGCTGCCCAGCCGCGGAGTGAGATGAGGCGAATACCAGCGCCGCCACGAGCCCGGTCGCTCTGAGCGGCACCGGACCCAGCCGGCGTCCAGTGATCATACGTTATCCCGGTTTGACACCGCTTCCGAGCGGCTTCTATACTCGATTTCGACAACGACCTTGAACTTCCGGTCGGGGTAGCCCAGGCGGAATGTAGGTCGGCTGCTCCACCCTTTCCAGTTCTGAGACGACTTCGAGATCTCGGTTGAATACCATGTCGCGCAGTCTGGGGCTCCTGATTCTCTGCCTGTCTCTCCCGACGCCGGGGCTCGCGCAGACCGTTCGTGTCAGCGTGCCGCAGGAGGCGTTTCGGCAGACGCCCAACGGGAAGCTGTTGGCCACCGTCATGCGTGGGGCCACCCTGAGCGTCCTGGGGCGTCAGGGACGCTGGGTGCACGTATCCCTGGAGGGCTGGGTGTGGGCTCCGTCGGTGGCCGCGACGGACCGGGACGGCTTCGATCTTGTGGTCTCCGCGGTGGGGGGGGAGAATCTTCGGGCGACGCCGAACGGGACGATCTGGGCCCGGCTCCTCCAGGGCTTTCTGCTGAGGAGGGTGAGCCGGAGGAAGCGTTGGATCCAGGTTCGCCGGACAGGCTGGATATGGGCCCCTTCGTTGCGGGAGGCGCCGGCCCCGGCGCCTCCCGCCCAGCCCCCGCCGTCGCGTGCGGGGCCGGGGGAAGCGGGTCCGGCCGCCGCGGCGCGTGATTCCGGCGCGGCGCGGCCGCCGCTGGCAGGCAACCGCGTTCTCGTCGGTTCGAGTCCCACCGCGCTGCGGATCTCACCCCGCGGGGACACGGTGGCCCAGGTACGGCCCGGGACCCAGGTGGAGAGGGTGGGCCGGCGCGGGGGCTGGGTGCGGGTGCGGCTGGAAGGATGGGTCCCGGCCTCGGAATTGACGGAGATCGATTCGACTTCGGTCGCCGAGAATCTCGATGTGGAGGCGCTGCGGGCCAATCCGGATCGATTCCGGGGACGCGACGTTCTCTGGACTGTGCAGTTCATCTCGCTGGAGAGGGCCGAGTCCGTGCGGACCGATTTCTACGAAGGGGAGCCGTTCATCCTGGCCCGCGCGCCCGATCCTTCGCAGGGTTTCGTTTACCTCGCGGTCCCTCCCGCGCTCCTCCCCGAGGTGGAGGCGCTGGAGCCTCTGGAGTCGATCCGGGTGCTGGCCCGAGTCCGAACGGGTCGCTCGGCCCTGATGGGCGTCCCCATACTGGACTTGCGCGCTGTGCATGAAGTCGGTTGAACGGCGCCGGCGGGATCTTGCCGGTCCGGCGACGGTATGCAGCAGGTATGCCGGTGGGACCACGGTCGTGGCCACATCGCTCTTCGATATCCGTGGTCCCCGTTCTACGAAGGGTCGGACCGATCGAATCCCGGGGATGAGGGGTCCCTGCGGACTGTGATCGATTGGCGCAATTACCGGGAGGCGGAGCCCGTGGCCTCGAGGGAAGCCGGAGGAGATGGCGGGGAGGCTCCCGGCCGGCCGGCGCCGAATGAGGACGGGTCGGGGTTCGGGAACGTGTCGCGGGCGCGGGAGGAAGCGTCGGGCCCCGGCGGCCGGTCGAGCCCGGCGGATGGGACGGCGGGAGGGGATGGAGAGAGCATCGCGGCCACGCCCCTGGTGCTCCCCGGCGATCCCGAAGGGGGTGTGGTTCGTGTCCTGCGCCACGGTTGGCCGCTTATCCGGGCATTGCTTCTGGTAGTCGTGCTGGCGTTGGGAGGCTGGTTGCTGCTGGATCGTACCAGAGGCGGGCCGCCCGTTCAGGTGAGCCTACCGGTCACCGCCGGCGCATCCGGGCGCATGGGAGCCGGCAACGCGCGTTTCGACCGGTCATTGCGCGCCTTTCGCCGTGCGGTGGAGCGGTACGATGAGCGGCAGGCGGATTTCGATCTGAAGCGAATCGACTGCGAAGGCCTGAAGACGGGGTATCTGGCCGTGGACGAGGCGTTTCTCGAACTGTCGGGCATCTTCTCCGAGTTGCGATCGGGTTCCGGGGTGGCACCAACGGCGACGTATGAAGCGGCTGGAGAAGAGATGAAGAAGGTCGATCGGGACTTCGACGCTTCCGGGTGTCCGAGACCCGAATAGGGGCGCTCGCGACCCGCTGCTGGAGATGGCATGAACAGGCGACACTGGCAAAGCGTCCTGATTCTCGCCGCGGTGGCGAGCTGTTCGGTCCTGCCGCTCGGCCCGGCGTTGGGCCAGGAGGCGTCACCGCTCCAGAAGAGCGATGTGATCCGTCTCCTGGCCGGTGGCACGTATACACAGGCGGAGATCGTCGCCATCATCCGCCGCAGCTGTCTGAGCTTCCACCCCACGGAGCGTGACCTGTCCACCTTTCGCGCGCTCGGCGCCGAAGTCGCGGTGATGAGCGCGGTTGGCGCATGCGTGAGGGGAGGGCGCGTGGTCCGTCCCGTTCCATCCTCCGATACGGCAACCGCGGTTGCGGCCCCGGCAAAACCATCCGGGCCGGCTCGCTCGCTGGAGAGCCGGACCACTCCGCCCGAGCTCACGCTGTTTCTCTCGCCACGTCGGGTGACGGTGTCGCCCGGAGAGCGCGTGACGGTCACGGCCGAAGTGACTTCGGGCTCGCTGGCGGCCGCGAACCTCACCCTTCAACTTCGGGCCGGCGACTCCGGCTCGAGCGGGCCGGTAGTGGCTTCGGCCAGCACGGACGGAGAGGGAAGAGCCACCTTCGAGCTCGCAGCGGACTCCGTTCCGGGAATCCGGCGTTTTTCGGTGGTTGCGGTGGGACGCTCGATCTACGGGGCGAACGTGCTGGAGATGAGAACGGCTGACGAAACGGAGGGCCGTGCGACGAGGGGGGGCCGGGAGAGCGGGAGGGTCTCGGCCGCGGCGGCCGGCGCGGAGAGAGACTCGATCCCGTCGCGAGGAGGCGCCGGCGCGGAAGAAGAGACTCCGGGGAACGAGATCTCCGTGTCGCTGGAGCGGGCGCGGGATCTCTCCATCTCGGGTCGGTACGGCAGCGCGAACGCAATGTTCTCGACGCTGCTCGAGCGGAGCCCGAACGATGTGGACGTGCTGCTGGAATACGGTCATCACCTCGAGCGGGTGGGCGATGGGGAGCGGGCCAGGGAGATGTTGGAGCGGGCTCGGATGCTGGAGCCGGCCAGGATCGATGTGCGCAAGGCCCTGGGCTCGGTGAACCTGTTGCTGGGGAGGCCGGACGAGGCCGTACAATGGTTCCGCTCGGCGACGGATCTCGCTCCCAAGGATGCCGAGGCGTGGATGGGACTGGGACGGGCGCTGGCGGCCGCGGGGCAGGCGGACGAGGCGCGCAAGGCCTTTCGTAAGGCGAGGGAGCTGGGAACCTGAACAGCAGTTGAAGAAGTCCGACGGGCGCACGCAGAGCTCTTGCGCCCCTTCGTGGGGCGTATATTTTGGTCTTCCACTTTCGGTTTTTCTTCGGTATCGTGAGGATGGGAAGGAGCCCTGGCAGCGCGATGCGCTCGGTGGTTTTACGCGATCTGGAACGAGCTCTGGCGCGCGGGACCGGAGCCGGGGCCCTTCGCCCGCAACGGCGGATCACGGTCTCGACGGGCGTTCCCGAGCTGGATGCGCTCCTGCCCGGAGGCGGGCTGCCGCGCGGGCAACCGATCGAGTGGTTCGGACCTCGCTCATGCGGTAAGACCGCCCTGCTGCGCGCGACCTTCGAGCGACTTCGGGGCGAGGGAGAGCCCGTGGCGATCATCGATACGACTCGATCTCTGTACGCTCCCGACTGGACGAACCTGAAGGGTGATGCGCCCTTCTGGGTCGTGCGCCCTCCCGGGAGGGGGGAGGCGCTGTGGTGTGCGGATCTCCTGCTCAGGAGTGGGGCTTTCGGGGCGGTGGCGTTGGAGACGTGGGCCGACTCTCCTGCGAGCTCGGGCCGAGTTTCCGAATTCGCCGACCGCGGAGATCCCGTGCCCCACGGCGTGGCGGTACGGTTGCAGCATCTGGCGGAGGAAGCCGGGGCCGTGCTCATCGTGGTGGGTGAGCTGCCGCTGGCAGCGCTTCGTCTTCGGTTCCGTCCCGCGCATCTGGAGCCGGTGCTCGGAGTCGCATTCGGTCCGTTTCTGCCACCGGTGCGTCCGGTATGGGTGGAGGTGGGAAAGGTGGGAGGAGGCGAGATTCCGATCCTCTGCCCCCCCCTCCCGGAGCGGGGGTGTCCGCGCTTCATCCGGGACCGGAAGGGGCCGAGGTGATCCGTGGGTCGCGGGGAGATTCGAATCGCATCGATCCTCGCCGGGGAAGGCGACCCCGCGCCGGAGATGTGCGCCCAGCCGCTGGGCCTCGCGCTGCTGTCCGTTTCTCCGCGCGTCTCGCTCGTTCGGTCCGGAATCTGTCGGCTCGATGCTCGAGGCTGGAGACGATTGGGCGGAGAAACAGAGCTCGCCGAGACGATTCGGGCCGTAGCGCATGAAGCGGGCTTCCCCGCCGTGCGAGTGGGAATCGCGGATACGGGCGTGGCGGCCGATGCCGCGGCCCGTCTGACGGTTTCCGGCTGTCTGACCGTGCCGCCGCGGGGTTCCCGCGCCTTTCTTTCCCCTCTTCCCCCGTCGTACCTCCCGATCTCCGAAGATCTGCGAGCGATGCTCCGGGCCCTCGGGTTTCGGCGCATCGGACAGATCGCCCGACGCGAGCGAAGCGAGTGGGAATCGCGTCTCGGTCCGGAAGGGGTGCGGATCCATCGGTGGGCCTGTGGGGAAGACGACGGCTCCCATCCGTATCTCACCGCCAAACAGCCGCCGGAAGCCTCGTTCGAGCTGGAGGCTCCCGCCAGAGTGCTGGAACCGCTCCTGTTCGTACTTCGCCACCTGCTGGCGCGTGTGTGCTCGGACCTGATGACGTTCGGGAAGAGCGCCGCGGGGTTGACGCTGGAGTGCGGAGTGGAAGACGGCTCGCATCGAAGAGTGTCCATCTCGCCGGCCCGCCCCACGGCGCGCGAAGATCTCCTGTTCGAGCTGGGTCGGGCCGCCCTGGAACGGGAGTTCGGGAACAACGGGCCGGGAACGCCCGCGGCTTCCGTCACGAGCCTCACGCTTCGGGTCGACCACGAGGTCAAGGCTGGAGTGCGCCAGGGAGATCTCTTCGCAAGGAGATGGAGGGATCCGCTGTCGACGGCCGTCGCGCTCGCCCGTATCCGTGCTCGTTTGGGCGAAGCTGCGGTGGTTCATCCCGCGCGCCGAGCCGGCCACCGGCCGGAGGCTCGAAACGCGTGGACGCCCGTGGCTGCGCGGGAGTCGCGCGAGGATCCGGGTTGGAAGGAAGACGGAGCTCGTGCCGCCGGGGCCGCGGGAATCGACCCGCCCGAATCTTCCGGAGAAGCCGGAGGGGCTCTTCGTCCCGTGCTCCGCCTCCTGCCGAGTCCCATGGCCGTCCGGATCCGGAGTCTGGCCAACCGCCCCTGCGTGCTGTGGGACGAAGGAGGACGGCAGGAAGTGACGGCGGCCGAAGGACCGGAGCGGCTCTCCGGAGATTGGTGGGGAAACCCCTATCGACGTGAATACTACCGCCTGTGTACGGAGCGGGGAGAATTACTCTGGGTGTTCCGGGAGCCGGCGGGCGACGGAGAGTACCGTTGGTGGCTGCACGGCTGGTGGGACTGAGCGGGGCCTACGTGGAGCTGGCCGCTCGCTCCGCCTTCTCCCTGTTGGACGGAGCCTCCACGCCGGAAACGCTCGCCGAGCGCGCGGCCGAGGTGGGATTGCCGGCTCTCGCCCTCGCGGACCTGTTCGATCTGGGTGGAGCCGTTCGCTTCACTCGTGCCTGCGAGCGCCTGGGCGTTCGTCCGATCCTGGGCGCGGAGGTGCGCGTCGCGCTCCGGGGCTCAGGGCCGGGCTCCCGCGCGCTCCGGCTCGTGCTCCTGTGCGGAGACCGAAGCAGCTATCATAGACTCTCCCGCCTGATCACTCGAGCTCGTCTGTCGTGCCCGCGCGGAGAGCCGTCGCTTTCGCTGCGCGATCTGGTCCACGGCCTGGGAGGATGCGGGATGGGGCTGGTGTGCCTGCTTCGGGTGGCCACGCTCCGGAGGCCCGAGGAGGGAGGATCGAACGGACTGGAACAGCGGGACCGGAAGTGGATTCGGGGCACGCTGCGCTCCCTGTTCGGGGAGCGGTTCTTCCTGCTCCTGGAGCACCATGGCCTGCCGGAAGATGGCCGGCGTTGCCGCGAGTGGATCCGGTATGCCGAAGAAGAGGGAATTCCGTGGGTTCCCTCCAACGCGCCCCGTTACGCCCGCCCCGCCGATCGAATCGCACAGGACGTGCTCACCTGTCTGCGGTTCGGCACCACTCTGGAGGAGGCCGGAGACCGGTTGTTGCCCAACGGGGAGTGGTATCTGAAGTCGGCCGAGCAGATGGCGGCGAGATGGTGCCTGAAGCGGTCCCTTGCCGGGGAGGCTTCGGCGGCCGCGGATCCGACGGGAAAACCCGGGACGGCGGGTCCGGGCGGAGTGGACTGTGATTGCGGGGGTTGCCGGGGTCTGCGGCGTACCGTCGAAGTCTCGCGGCTCTGCCGTTTCCGGCTTTCGGACCTGGAACCCGGTTTGCCGTGTTTCCCGATTCCGGGTGGCCGAAGCTCCGATGAGTTTCTGCGCGGGCTGGTCGAAGAGGGCGCCCGGGACCGGTACGGGGCGCGCTACGGCCCGAAGCATCGCCGGCAGATCGCGCACGAACTTCGGATCATCGATCGTCTCGGCCTGGCCGACTACTTCCTCATCGTGTGGGACATCGTCCGGTTCGCGCGCCGGAGAGGCATCCTTCTCCAGGGACGCGGGTCCGCGGCGAACTCGGCGGTTTGCTACTGCCTCGGCATCACGGCGGTGGATCCGATCGGCCTGGATCTCCTGTTCGAACGCTTCCTGTCGGAGGAGCGGGAGGGAGCCCCGGACATCGATCTCGACATCGCGCACCGGGACCGCGAAGAAGTTCTGCAGTACGTGTACGAGAGGTACGGGCGTGACCACGCGGCCATGGTGTGCGAGACGATCACCTACCGCGGTCGGATGGCGGTGCGCGACGCCGCGCGAGTGCTCGGGCTTCCCCCTCAGCTGGGAGAGCGTCTTTCCCTGGAGGTGGATCGGGGGGAGGCGCTCGATGCGGCGCGACGGCTCGCGGCCGGGGGCTTGTCGCACGCCGGCCTGGATCCGCGGGATCCGCGCGCGAAGGCGCTCGTGCGGGCGGTCGCCGGACTCCACGAGCTTCCCCGCCACCGGTCGATCCACGTGGGCGGGTTCGTGCTCACCGCCTGCCCGATCGGCGAGGTCGTACCCGTGGAAGCGGCCTCCATGCCGGGTCGCACCGTCATCCAGTGGGACAAGGACGACCTGGATCTTCCGGGGCTCATCAAGTTCGATCTTCTGGGCCTCGGGATGCTGACCGTCCTGGGCGAGGCGTTTCGCTCCGTACGTCGAACGCGAGGCGTGGCGCTGGATCTGGCGCGACTCCCGCCGGACGACCCGGCCGTCTACGACATGATCTGCGAGGCCGACACGGTCGGCGTGTTCCAGATCGAGTCCCGGGCCCAGATGAACACGCTGCCCCGGGTGAAGCCGCGTTGCTTCTACGATCTGGTGATCGAGGTGGCGCTCATCCGGCCGGGGCCCATCCAGGGCGACATGGTGCACCCCTATCTCCGGCGCCGGCGTGGCGAGGAGCCGGTCACATATCTGGATCCGCGTCTGGAGCCGGTTCTGAGACGTACCCTGGGAGTGCCGCTGTTTCAGGAGCAGGGGATGAAAGTGGCCATCACGCTGGCCGGTTATACGGCCGCCCAGGCCGACCGGCTGCGCCAGGCCATGGGATTCAAGCGGTCCGGCCGGGCGATGGAGGAGGTGGGCCGGGAGCTCGACCGTGGCCTGAAGGACCATGGCGTGCCTCCGGAGATCGCCGAGCGCATCTTTCGCCAGCTCACGGCGTTCGCCAACTACGGTTTTCCGGAGAGCCACGCCGCCAGCTTCGCGCTGCTCGTGTACGCTTCGGCCTATCTGAAGCGCTACTACGCTCCGGAGTTCTTCTGCGCCATGTTGAACGCTCAGCCGATGGGCTTCTACGCCCCCTCCACACTCGTTCGAGATGCGCAGCGGCACGGGGTGGAAGTTCGGCCGGTGGACCTGGCGCGCTCCGACTGGGACTGCACTCTGGAAGCGGGTGCGGGCATCGTCTCCGGCGGACAGGCCGGCCCCGCCCTTCGTCTCGGCCTTCGTCTGGTCCGTGGGCTGGGAAGGCGCGCGCGCGAGAAGCTCCGAAGCGCCCGGGAGGCGGGACCCTTCACCTCGGTGCAGGATGTGGTGTGCCGCAGCGGTCTCGGGCGGGCGGAACTGCGGAGGCTGGCCGAGGCGGGAGCGTTCGAGAGCCTGTGGCCCGGACGGCGCGAAGCCCTGTGGGAGCTGCTGCACCATCTGCGTGGGGATGCGGGCCCCCTCGCGCCCCGTCCGGTCGTTTCGCGACGTGCTCTCCCGCGCATGAACAGGCCGGAGCGGGTCCTGGCCGACTATCGAGCCCTGGGATTGTCCGCTCAGGGCCATCCGATGGAATTCCTGCGCGAGCAGCTGGAAAGGCGGGGGGTGCTCCGGGCGTCGGAGCTCCGCCGTTGTCCGGCCGGGAGCACGGCCGCGGTGGCCGGAATCCCGATCTGCCGCCAACGCCCCGGAACCGCGAAAGGCGTCATGTTCGTCACCCTGGAGGACGAGACCGGATTGGCGAATTTCATCGTTCTGCCCGAGGTCCAGGAGAGGTACCATCCCATGCTTCTGGGCGCCTCGGTATTACTGTTGAAGGGCATCGTGGAGCGGGATCCGGGCGTCGTGAACGTGCGGACGAGCGAGGTCCAATCGCTTGCTCCGGGCCTTCCCGGCTCGCTTCTGCCGTCCCGCGATTTCCGGTGACAGGCTTGCGGCCGGAGCCGCGGGCGCACACCGTGAACAGGCTCGTTCTTCCAATCCCGGCCACGCTCGCCCGAATCTCGAGAATCAACCCATGTCCGACGCGAACGACAGACAAGGCGGAATGCCCCGGGTGGTCGAGAAGCCCTGGGGCCGCGAGATTTGGTATGCGCATACGGACCGGTATGCGGGCAAGGTGCTGGAGGTCACGAGCGGACACCTGCTCTCACTCCAGAAGCATGCGGTGAAGCACGAGACACTCTATCTCCAGCGGGGGCGGATGCGCTTCACGCTGGGCGACGAAGTGTTCGAGTGGAATCCGGGTGAAACGGTCGAAGTCTCGCCGGGAACGGTACACCGGATGGAAGCGATGGAGGATAGCGTGATCCTCGAGGTGAGCACGCCGGAGCTGGATGACGTGATCCGACTCGAGGATCGCTACGGGCGCCGCTGATGCAGGAGCTTGTGGATCTGAGCGGGCGATCCTACCCGCAGACATGGATTCTGGTGGACGTGGCACGGCGCGAACCGAAGCTGGTCGGACACGAGATCGTGGACCTCTCGCCCGGGGCGATCGAATTGCGGCAAGTGGCGCGATCTCTCAGGGCGTTCGGCGAGCAGCGGGAACGCTGGCTGAAGCTGGGCCCGAAGAGTCCCCTTCCCCGGCTTTCCGGGCGGCAGCGTCACCAGCTCTCCTTCGGTCCCACCGTGGCGTACTGTGTGGAGCACGATGAGTCCAGGACGATCCACCGGGGGCGGCCTTTCCGCCACCTGGCCCTCGCGCTCGGGAGCCGTCTCACGCCGGCCACGTCGGCCGAGATCGGGCTGTACTTCTATGGTCGCCGGCCCGCGGTGTTCGGTTTCACGGCCGCCGACTCGGTGCACGGATACATCGGCATGATGTGGGAGCCGCTTTCCGCGCGGGATGTGCAGTGGCTGCTGGAACGCGATATGAGGACGACCGCTTGAACGGCCGGGCGTGGGGCGGGAGTCCTCCGCTGACCGTCGTCTACGGGGCCCTGGCCGGGGGCGTCATCGCCTTTGCGGCCCTCGCGTGGGCGTTGGGTCCGGTCGCCGAGGTTCGGGGCGCGACCCTGCTTCGCTGGGTCTGGCTCGGCGTCGCGTTGTTCGCGATCTTCGGCGCCGCCGTGGTCGCCGGCCGTCTCCCGCGGGGAGCGGATGAGGTGCGGACGCGCAAGACGGCCATCGTGGTCTGGGCGGTGGCGGAGGGACAGGCTCTGCTCGGGCTGGCGGACTATCTGGTCACGGGCGACCGGGTTCCCGCCGCCGTGGGAATGTTGCTGTTCGCCTACCTGTACGCGCGCCACCGGCCTTCGAGCTTCCAGCGTTCGGGATCGGGTCGCTGACGACGTCCGGACTCGGGTGGCCGTGCGATCAACCGTCGATGGCCTCGAACACTTCCTCGTGGGTCGCGTGCCGTCCCGTCGCACGCTTGGAATACACCAGGCGCCCGTCGACCGTTACCTCGAACACCCCTCCGCTGGATTCGAGAAACTCCACTTCCACATCGTCATACCGTGCCTTGAGTGCGTCCGCCAGACTGACGGCCATAGGCCGGTACTTTCAGACGCCGCAGTACTCGATCGTGACGCGCATGCGCCTCCCCAGCATATGAGTCCTGGCTCCGACCGTCCCGGCGGTCCTCCCGCGCCAACAAGTTTGGGGGCCCATCTCCGTTGGATCAAGGGACGGAGGAACGCGTGGTGCCCGGAGGCGCGGTGAGCTCGGTGGGGAGTTCGCTGCCGGCCGGGTCGGGTGAGGGGCCCGCGGCCCTGGTCCAGGCGGGCTGGGTCCCGTCCCGCAGCGGGCCTTCCCACCGGGCCGAACTGGTCACCCAGTGGCTGAGTGGCGAGACCCTGGATGTGCTGGAAGAGAGCGAGGGAGACTGGCTTCGCTGCCGCGGTCCGGACGGATATGTGGGCTGGTCGTCGGCCGGCGGACTGCGCCGTGTCCACCGGTGGGAGGCCGACGAGTGGAACGAACGAGCCTGCGTGCGCTCTCTCGGCGCGCGGCTGCGCATCTCCGGCCAGGTCCGCGGGATTCGGTCCACGCGTCCCGTAGAGGGCGACGAAGGCCCCGGGCGCGGAGGTCCCGACCTCTCGGTCCGACTCCCATGGGGAGCGCGGCTCCAGCCGGAAGGGGTCGGATTCCGCCTGGCCGACGGCTCGCACGCCCTCCCGGACGCCCCAGGGCGACTGGTGGGTCCGGGCGAGCGGGCCCGTCTGTTTCCGGCCTCGGGGCCGAGCGTGGTGTCGACGGCGGCCCGGTGGCTGAACGTGCCGTACGTCTGGGGAGGGCGGACGGAATGGGGTGTGGATTGTTCGGGTTTCGTCCAGGCGGTGTTCTCGGTCCACGGGGTGGAGCTTCCGCGCGATAGCTGCATGCAGCGCGAATGCGGCGAGGATTTGCCCCTGCGGCCGGAGGCGGACGAAGGTTTCGGTCCGGGCGAACTGCTGTTCTTCGCACCCGAAGGACGGGGGATCACGCATGTGGCCATCTCGGCGGGCGCCGGCCGGATCCTCCACGCCGCCGCGTCGAATGGCGTCGTGCTCGTGGAGGCTCCGTGGGAGACCGGGGCGCGCGCGAAGCACCTGCGCGATTCCCTGGTGGCCCGCACGCGCCTCGTCTGACGGGGCGCCTCGGAGATTTCCCCGGGGGCACGCTTCCTAGGTGTGGTGTCTCAGAAGTCCTGTACACACCGAGAGCCCCGAGGCGGTTGTCTGACAAGGCGCGAGTTCGTGTGCGTAGCAGCGCTACGTCAAGGACGAGCCACGCAGTCCAGACAATGTGGATCGGGGATCGAATGCCACAGGACTTCTGAGACACCACACTAAGCTTCGGTCCCCTCGATGACCACGAAGGCGATGGCCGCGGCGCCGTCGTGCGTGAGGCTGAGGTGCACTCGATCCCCTCCCGCCGTCCGGAGGCTCCGGAGCGCGTGACCGGAGAGCGACAGGGTCGGCCGCCCCCTCGCGTCCGGAACGACCTCCATCTCCCTCCAGCGGATTCCGTCCGCGAGGCCCGTGCCCAACGCCTTGAGAAACGCCTCCTTTGCCGCGAACCGAACGGCCAGACACTCCGCCTCGCATCGCTTCGGGAGGCAGGCGGCCCGTTCGGCCGGGGTGAACAGCCGCATTCGAGCGCGTTCTCCGTGGCGCTCCAGCATCCGGGCCACGCGGGCTACCGCCACGTAGTCTACACCGATGCCCCGGATCATGGGTTGAGCAGGACGTGGGTTCGGTACGTATCCATGATGCCCGCCCGGCTGACCATGCCGACCAGCTCGCAGGACCCTTCGGCGCGCACCACGGGCAGGTAGTCCAGGTCCCGAAGTCCCATCTTGCGCATCGCGGTCAGGAGCGAGTCGGATGGCGTCACCGTCTCGATCTCGGCCAGCGTGATGTCGGCGGCCACGAGCCAGTTCATCAGTCCCTCCTCCGCCATCGCCCGAGAGAGCCCCTGGTAGCTGAGCACTCCGACCAGCTCCCGCCCATCCCGCACGACGGGAAACTCCGTCTGGCGCGAACCCTTGACCTCCTGGATCACCGAGCTGAGCGACGCATGCTCGGCCACCACGTGAGGATTCGGGTCGTAGCAATCCGACACACGCAGGGTCTCGAGGACGGAGCGGTCGACGCCGTGGCTGATGTGTTCCCCCTGGCGCTCCAGGGCTTCCTGATACACCGAGGTTCCAAGCACCCTGCGGGCCACCAGGTAGCTGATCACGCATACCAGCATGAGCGGAAGGATGAGGGCGTAGTCGTCCGTGATCTCGAACACCATGAGGATGGCGGTGAGCGGCGCGAACGTGGCTCCCGCCAGCAGAGCCGCCATACCCACCAGGGCATATGCGGCGGGCGTGATGCCGAGAGCCGGGAACAGGTGTTGGAGAGTGAGGCCGAAGAAGCTGCCGAACCCCGCCCCGATGAACAGCGATGGGGTTAGGACGCCACCCGCGCCTCCCGCCCCCATGGTGATGCCGGACGCCACGATCTTCAGGAGGCTGAACGACAGGGCGGTGAGTCCCGCGATCTGGCCGAACAGCGCCAACTGGATGCCCTCGTGGCCGGGTCCGAGAAGGGCCGGATGCACCAGGCCGATGGCGGCGACGAGCAGGCCGCCCAGCAGGGGCTGGGCCACGGCCGGCCACGGCAGCCGCGCGAGCGTGTCCTGGGCCAGGTAGAAGACGCGAACGAACAGGACCGACAGCAGGCCGCAGGCCAGTCCCAGCACCGTGTAGAAGGCCAGCTCGTAGTGGCTGGCCAGCGCCAGCTGGGTGGGAACCTGGAACGAGGGGTGTTGGCCCAGCATGGTGCGGCTGACCACGGCTCCGACCACGCTGGCCACCACCACCGGGCTCAGCGCCGCCACGGCGAAGGTGCCCAGAACGATCTCGAGCGCGAACAGCACGCCGGCGATCGGGGCGTTGAACGCGGCGGAGATCCCCGCGGCGGTGCCGCAGGCCAAGAGAACCCGGACCCGATTCGGGCGAAAACAGAACAACTGGCCCAACCCGGAGCCGATCGTGCCGCCTCCCACCGCGACCGGGCCTTCCGCACCGAGAGAGCCTCCCGTGCCCAGCGTGATCACGGAGGCCGTGACGCCGGCCAGGGTCCACCTGGGAGCGACCTCGCCCCCGCGCAGGACGGCGCAATGGATCAGACGGGGGACCATCTCTCCGCTGGAGTCCGGAGCCAGACGGAGGCGAAGCCATCGGGCCAGGGCCAGGCCTGCGGGGACGAGCACGAACGGGAGGAGCCGGCCACCATGATCCACGCCGATGTGCCCGCCCAACCAGCTTCCCAGCGAGTGCGTCCAGCCCACGAGCGAGTAGAACAGGACGATGGCGAATCCCGCTCCCGCCCCGACCAGCGACGCGAACAGCAGGATCACCCATCCGCCTTCGATGTCGTGCTCGACGACGTAGCGGGTGACCGCGCCCCACGGCCGCCTGACCGCGCGCCAGCGAGCCCGGACTCGCAGCCCTCGCGCCCTGGGAGGCCGATGCCCGGCAGGCCTGTCAGTCGATCGACTCACGGCATCATCCCGTGGCTGCGGTACGAGCGCACGCCATCGCCCGATTCGATATCATACTCTCCGAGTTTGGAAGGTACGGCACGGGCGCGCAAAGTGCGGCAGCGGGCCGGGAAAGGCGAACCTCCCGCGCAGCGGGTGCGTCGTTGCCGTGGCGGGGCCGGCGCTCTATGCTCCCGCGCTCACGACTCGATCCGGAGATTCGACGCGCAGCGGATGGAACACGCGACCGTCAGCAAGAAGAGGCTCGACCGAGCTCTCCAGGCCCTGGACCCGGCCGGCCTGGATGCTCCGCCGGAGGCGCTCGCGGCTTTCGCCCGGCTCCTGCTGGCGCGGGGCTCGGCGGATTTTCTGGAGCCGGAACGGTTTGCCGCCGCGGTGCAGGACATCCAGACTCTGTACCGCTTCGTCGAACAGGCCGGTCCGTCGGAGATCGCGGTGCGGGTCCGTCCGCTTCCGGCTCGTCCCGACCGGGCGGTGCTCGAGACGGTGATGCCCGACTGTCCTTTCATCGTCAACACCGTTCGGGAGTACCTGCACTCCAGAGGCCTGGACATCCGGCGGCTGCTGCATCCCGTGCTCGTGCTCGAGCGTGGGCCGGACGGCCGGATCACGGCGGTGAAGAACCGGAGAGCCGAGGGACCTCGAACCTCGGTCACCTACATCGTCATCGCGGGGAATCTGGACGAAGAGGACCGGCATGCGGTGGAGCGCGAGGTCCGCCACCGCCTGGACGAGACCCGGAGGGTCACGTCGGATTTCTCCGCGATGATCGAGCGCGCGCACTCCATCGTCGCGGAGCTGGAGGAGCGCAAGGCGGACGTGCCGTGGCGGGCGGGCGAGTTCGAGGAACTCCAGGAACTCCTCCGCTGGCTGGAGGACGGCGGGTTCGTGTTCCTGGGTTACCGCGGATACGCGTTCGAGGCCGACGAGACGGGGCGTGAATGGATCCGCGTGGAGAGGGGCTCGGGCCTGGGAATCCTGCGCCGTGAGGAGGGGTCGGTCTACTACGAGCCCAAGCCGGTGGATGAGCTCTCCGAGGATCTCAAGGCCCGGGTCCTGGGGGGGCCGCTGCTCATCGTGTCCAAGACCAACGCGGAGTCCCCGGTGCAGCGGCGGGCCCGCATGGACTATGTGGGCATCAAGAAACTGAACGTCGACGGGACCGTGCGGGGCGAGCACCGGTTCCTGGGCCTGTTCACCGCCAAGGCCTTCTCCCAGGACGCTTCCACGATTCCCATCCTGCGGCGGAAGCTGCGGGAGATCCTGGAGTCCGAGGGGGCGCCCCGGGGTTCGCACGACTACGACCTGATCGTCCAGACCTTCAACAGCATGCCCAAGGAGGAGCTGTTCCTGGCCTCCGTGGGTCAGCTGTCGGCCATCGTCAACGCGGTCATCGAGAGCGAAGGTCTCGACGACGTAAGAGTCACCGCCCGCCCGGATCCACTGGCCAGGGGCGTCAACGTCATGGTGATTCTCCCCAAGGAACGCTTCTCGGGGGAAGTGCGGGAGAGGATCCAGGCAGAGCTGATCGAGGCGTACCGAGGCAGCCTGCTCAACTACCACCTGTCCCTCGGCGAAGGGGACCAGGCGCGCCTGCATTTCTACCTCGCGTCCGAGCTGGAGGATGTAGGTGCGGTGGACACGGCCGAACTGGAAGCTCTCGTCCGCTCCTCGGTTCGCACGTGGGAGGAGAGGCTTTCCGACGTCTTGGACAGCGCCCACCCGCCCGAGCGCGCGCACCGGCTGAAGAGTCGGCATCTGGGCCGCTTCTCGCCCGAATACATGGCGGCCGTGCCCATCGAGATCGCGGTTCGGGACGTCGAGCGCCTGGAGTCACTTGAATCCACGGGACTTCCGCAGGTGGTGTTGGAAGAGGCGGCCTCCGGCCGCTCCCATGAGTGGCGATTGAGGATCTTCGCCCCAAGCGGGGCCCTGGTGCTGAGCGACACGGTGCCGACGCTGGAGAACCTCGGCTTCCGGGTCCTGGAGGCGGATCGCTATGAGATGAGGACGCGCGACGGCTCGGCGACGAGCACCATCCACCTGTTCGACGTGGAGAGCCCGCCGGGTTGGGCGGTGGAACGCGCCGACGCGGAGACGCGCGTGGCGGCCCTGCTGCGGGCGCTTCAGGCGGGAGAGGCCGAGGACGATCGGCTGAACGCGCTGTTGCTCTCGGCCCGGCTGGACTGGCGAGAGGTGAGCGTCCTGCGCGCGTACGCGGCGTACGCGTTTCGAATCGGCGGAGTGGCCAGCCGCCTGGGCGCGGAGCGGCCGCTGGCGGAGTATCCGGCCCTGGCCCGCAAGCTTTGGGAGCTATTCGAAGCCCGACTCGATCCCGCCCGTGAAGACGGTCGGACGGGCGCCATTCGGCGGTTGGTGGACGAGTTTCACGACGGTCTCCGGGCCGTGAAAGGGATCGAGGACGATCGCACGTATCGGCGCTTCCTGGGTCTGGTTCAGGCCACGCTGCGCACGAATTACTTCCAGTCCGCGTTTCGGGGAGGCGGGCGGCTGCTGGCTCTGAAGTTCGACTGCAAGGCGATCGAGGTCATGCCCAGTCCACGGCCCAAGTACGAAGTCTACCTGAACGGGCCCAGGACGGAGGCCGCCCACCTGCGGATGGGGGATGTAGCCCGCGGAGGGATCCGCTGGAGCGATCGGAGTGAGGACTTCCGGGTCGAGGTGCTGGGACTGGTCAAGACTCAGCAGGTGAAGAACGCGGTCATCGTGCCCGCGGGCGCCAAGGGCGCGTTCATCATCAAGCGGCCTCCGGCGGACAGGCAGGCGCTCCTGCAAGCCGGGCGCGAGAGCTACGAGGAGTTCATCCGCAGCCTGCTCGATGTCACGGACAACGTGTGTGACGGAGAGCTCCGCCATCCCGAACATACGGTCACGTGGGACGGTCCCGACCCGTACCTGGTCGTGGCCGCCGACAAGGGGACGGCCAAGTTCTCCGATATGGCCAACGATCTGGCGGCGGAGCGGGATTTCTGGCTTGGCGATGCGTTCGCCTCCGGCGGGTCGCATGGATACGACCACAAGGCGTTGGGGATCACCGCGTTGGGCACGTGGGAGTGCGTGCGGCGGCATTTCCGGGAGATGGGCAAGGATCCGGACGCCGACGAGTTCACGGTGGTCGGAATCGGTGACATGGCCGGCGACGTGTTTGGAAACGGGATGTTGCTGGCCCGCAAGGCCCGTCTGTTGGCCGCATTCGACCATCGCCACATCTTCGTGGATCCCGATCCGGACCCCGACACGAGCTGGAGCGAGCGCCTCCGGCTGTCCCGCCTCCCCTCCTCGTCCTGGGCGGACTACGATGCCGCGGTCCTGAGCGAGGGCGGCGGCGTGTACGAGCGCGCCGCCAAGGCCATCCCGCTGTCCCGGCGGGCTCGTGAACGGTTGGGGATCGAGGGCGACGAGGAGCTCAACGGGGAAGCCTTGATCCGGGCGATTCTGCAGGCTCCCGTCGATCTGCTGTGGAACGGAGGGATCGGGACGTACATGAAGGGGAGCGTGGAGACGCCTGGAGACGTCACGGATCCCGGCAACGACAGTGTGCGCATCGATGCGAACCGGCTGCGAGCGAAGGTCATCGGGGAAGGGGGCAATCTGGGTCTCACCCAGCTCGCCCGTGTGGAGTATGCCCTGAACGGCGGACGCCTGAACACGGATGCGCTGGACAACTCGGCGGGCGTCGACATGTCGGACCACGAGGTGAACCTGAAGATCCTGCTGAACGACGCGTGCCGGCGGGGAGAGATGGATCCGGAGACCCGGAACCGCCTGTTGAGCGACGCCACCGAGGCCGTGGTGAAGGCTGTGCTGGCCAACAACCGCTCCCAGAGCCGGGCGGTCAGCCTGGATATGCGCCGGGCCCGAGGGGCGGCGGAGGAGTTTCAGGAGACGCTGACCCGGCTGGAACGCGAAGGGTCGCTGGATCGGCAGCTCGAAGCCCTGCCCTCGACCGAGGAGTTGCAGGTACGGGAGGAGGAAGGGCGGCCTCTGACGCGGCCGGAGCTGGCGGTGGCCCTGGCCTATTCCAAGCTGCACCTGAAACGGGCCATCGAGGCCGCCGATCTGCCGGACGACCCGGCCATGGAGCCGCTGTTGAAGGAGTACTTTCCGGGTCGGGTGCTGGCCGCCGCGGGCGAGGGGAACCTGGCCCACCACCATCTGCGGCGCCACATCACCGCCACACAGCTGACGAATCGCTTCGTCGATCGCATGGGCTCGACCAGCCACATGCGGTTGGTGACCGAGACCGGTCGCACGGCCGCCGACGTTTCGCGCATGTGGTATGCCCTGCTGCAGGTGGGCGAGGTGGAGGCGGTCTACGCGGAGCTCGACGCGCTGGAGCCGGAAGGCCCGCCCGAAACTCTGTACGGGCTCTACGTGGAGGTTTCCAGGTACCTGGAACGCGCCGTGGGATGGCTCCTGGCCAACGAGGAGAAGGAAGCCTCCATCTTCGAGACGGTGGGGCGGTTTCGGGAGCCGATTCGGGAGCTGTCCCACCAGCTGGGGCGTCTTCTCCCCGGCGCGAGGCGGGCCCGCTTACGTGAGCGCTCGAGCGCCCTCCAGTCGGCCGGGCTGAGCGAGGAGACGGCTATCCGGTTCGCGTCGCTGGAGTATCTGGAGGAGCTTCTCCCGATCGCGAAGCTGGCCGGCGACCGGGGCGTGGATGCGCTGCGGGCGGGTGAGATCTACTTCGAGATCGCCGAGGAGCTGGGCCTCTCGTGGATCCGGGGTCAACTGGAGGAGCTCCCGCGAGCCGACTCGTGGAGTCGCCGTGCCTCGAAGGCGTTGCTGCGGAAGCTTCAGGGATCGCGGGCGCGCCTCGCCGAGGCGATCGTGGATTATCTGGCCCGGAATGCCGGGGGCCGCGCTACGCTCGGTGCCTTCCGCCGGCGCCACGCGGCCCCGCTGGGCAAGATCCGCCGGGCGGTGGAGGAGGTGCGCGCGGCGAGTCCGGTGGAGTTGGGGGCTCTCGTGGTCGCCGTATCGTCCCTCGAGCTGGACGGATTCGGCGGGGAGGAGGAATGAGCCGCTACCCGGCCGGTTGGGGGCGCGCCGGCCGCCGGGCCGGCGTGCCGCCGATTTCTCAGTAGGTGGGCAGATAACGCTCCAGCTCCCAGGAGCTCACCTGGGCGATGTAGTCGGACCACTCCGCCTTCTTTGCCTCCAGAAAATGGGTTACGATGTGGTCCCCCAACGCCTCGCATAGCACCTCGTCCGTCTCCAGCTCCTGGATGGCCTCCGCCAGATTGGCGGGTAACGTGTCCATCTGGAACTCGCTTCGCTCTTGCTCGCTGAGTCTCCATACGTTGGTGTCGACCGGTGGCCCCGGATCGATGGTGTTGCGAATCCCGTCGAGCCCGGCCGCGAGCTGTACCGTGAGAGCCAGATAAGGGTTGCATGAGGGATCGGGCATGCGAAACTCGCACCGGGTTCCGACTCCGCGTCGCTCCGGCACCCGGATCAACGGCGACCGGTTGCGGCGAGACCACGCGATGTTCACCGGCGCTTCATAGCCCGGGACGAGCCGCTTGTAGCTGTTGACCAGCGGGTTGGTGATGGCGGCGATCGCCCGGGCGTGCTTCTTGAGGCCTCCGATGTAGTGACGCATCACGTCGGAGATCTCGTAAGGCGCCTGCGGATCGTAGAAGGCGTTCTGGTTCTCCCGAAACAGCGACTGATGGGTGTGCATCCCCGAGCCGTTCTGCCCGAAGATGGGCTTCGGCATGAACGTCGCATGAAGGTCGTGAGCCAGCGCGGCGTTGCGCACCACGAAACGGAACGTGGTCAGATTGTCCGCCGTCGTGAGCACCTCGGCGTATCGGAAATCGATCTCATGTTGCCCGGGCGCCACCTCGTGGTGCGCGGCCTCGATCTCGAAGCCCATGGCCTCGAGGTCGTTGACGATCATTCGCCGGGCCTTCTCTCCCAGATCGACCGGCGTGAGATCGAAGTATCCTCCGTGGTCATGGGTGAGCGTGGTGGGCTCGCCCTCCCCCGTGCGATGGAACAGGAAGAACTCCGCTTCGACGCCCGCGTTCATGTGAAAGCCCAATTCGGCCGCTCGAGCGGCCACGCGCTTGAGCGCCAGCCTCGGGTCACCCTCGAAAGGGGTCTCATCCGGGTTGTGCACGTCGCAGATCAGGCGGGCCACCCGCGCCTCGCTCCCCCCCCAGGGCGAGATTCGGAAGGTCGTCAGGTCCGGCTTGAGCAGCATGTCGCTCTCCTCGATCCTCACGAATCCTTCGATAGAGGAGCCGTCGAACATGATCTCGCCATCCAACGCCTTCGCGAACTGGCTTGTCGGGACCTCGACGTTCTTGCTGTGACCGAGGATGTCGGTGAACACCAGTCGCAGGAAGCGGACATTGAGAGCCCGGCACAGTTCGAGGATTCCGTCCCGCTCGGGATCGGAACCCAGCCTCTTGCCGTACTCTTCGAACCGGGCTTCCGCATCGTGTTCGGCCGGTGCGGCGAACAGGGTATCCGGGGACATCTGCGCTCCTTTCCTCTTTCCGGGGTCCGCGTCCTCCGGGACGATCCGACCCCGCGACCCAACGCGACCGGTCCGGTTGACCGACCTGGCGCTTCGAACGAGTGCCAGTGTGTGCAATTCTCGTGCGTACGTCAAGTCGAATGCCGGTGAACTGGTGATTAATACGATGATCCTGCGTTTTATGGATAATCGGACTAATAGTTAGATATATTCACGTGCATATGCATGATTCCCATCCCTCGCTCCGGGCGATGGCCGACTCGCGGAGGGCATCGGGCGAACGAGGAGAGCGCCCGAGGCGGGGCTCCCGCGCAACACCCCGGGAGGCGGGCCCGCTCCGGTGGCGCGGACCGCAGGCCTGCCTCTACCTTTCAAACGCGGTCGAAGGAGTGCGGCGGGCCATGCGCAGGAGCCCGCCGGAGGCACCGGCCACTCGGGTCTTCCGGCAACCCGCGGGCGGACGGTTGGAAGGTTCGAAGGACGGCTGCGGAGAGGGGGGACGTGACTCACACGGTGAAGAATTGACCTCCCGGAGGCCGGCGGGCGATCTCGCGGAGGGGCGCGGGCCCGGGGGTGGAGTCGCGCCGACCGGGCGCGCCGCCCACGGGAGCCCGGACTCCGAGCGACCGTTTTGGCTGCGTTCGCTCATCCGCGCGGACTCCCTGCGGGCCCAGCTCCTGAGCCGTCTGGCGATTCTGGTATTCCTGGCACTCCTGGCGATCGCCAACGTGCTCCTGGTGTGGCTGCCCGCCGCCCCGTCGCCCGGCCGGCTGTTGCTGGGCCTGGTGATCCTGGTGGTGGCCGACGTGATCGCCATTCTCGTGTTCGGGGACTATCTGCTGCGCAGGACTCTGCTGCAGCCGTTGGACAGGATGGTCCGGGAGGCCGAGGCGATCGCCGGAGGCGACATCGATCGGCGCCTCCAGGCGGCGGGGCCGAGCGAGGTCCGACGGCTGGCGCACAGCGTCAACCGCCTGGCCGATTCCCTGATCAGCAACCAGCTCCTGTTGGCGGCCAACATCCGATCGCTCGAGGAGACCAATCGGACGCTGAACGAAACGCGGACCGAGCTGGTACGGTCTGAAAAGCTGGCCACGGTCGGCCGGCTCGCGGCCGGCATCGCGCATGAGGTCGGGAATCCTCTCGGAGCGATCCTGGGCTACGTGGAGATCGCGCGCCGCCGGGGCAGCGAGGGAGAGGAATGGCTGGAGGAGATCGAGCAGGAGGTGGGGAGAATCGACCGGATCGTGCGCGGACTGCTGGATTTCGCCCGGCCCAAAGCCGCCGGCTCCGGTCCGGTCTCACTGAACGAGACGGTTCGATCCAGCGTCCGGCTCGTCGAGATGCAAGGTCGACTGAAGCGCGTCGAACTGCATTGGGATCTGGCAGAGGAGGCCCCGATCGTGATCGGAGACTCGACGCAGCTGGAGGAAGTGGTGGTCAACCTGCTCCTCAACGCCGCCGATGCCATCGAGGCAGCGGGCCGGAGCGGCCGGATCGCGGTGCGAACCCGGACGGAGCTGTTCACGGGTCCCGCCCGAATACGACGGGCTTCGCGGCGAGACGATCCCGAGGGCGCCGATTTCTCGCACCGGCGCGGGAATGCCGTGCCTCCGCCGCATCGCGGTTTCGAGCCCGGAACGCTCGTGGGCCGCCTGGAGCTCATCGACAACGGAACCGGCATGGCCGACGAGGATGTGGAACGCATCTTCGAGCCGTTCTTCACCAGGAAGGAGCCGGGGCGCGGTACGGGCTTGGGGCTGGCCGTCTGTGCGAGGCTGGTCGACGGCATGGGTGGGACGATCACCGCGGAGACGCTGGCCGGAGGTGGCGCGCGCTTCTGCGTGCTGCTGCCCTGCGCGCCGAGCTCCGAGACCGGTGCCGCTGACGAGGAGAGGTCATGAAAGTACTGGTGATCGACGATGAAGCGGGCGTGCGGCGCACGGTATCGATGATCCTCAAGGACGAGGGTTACGACGTCGCCATGGCCTCCGGCGGGCGCAGAGGTCTCGAGATCGCCCGGGAGAACGACCCGGATCTCATCCTGTGCGACGTTCGGATGCCGGATCTGGATGGCCTCGAGTTCCTACGCGAGTACAAGGAGCAGGGCGGGACGGGCCTCGTCATCACCATGACCGCCTACGGGAGCATGGAGGTGGCCCTGGAGGCGATGCGGCGCGGCGCGTACGATTACCTGACCAAGCCGTTCTCCGCCGACAGCGTGCTGCTCACCATCCATAAGGCCGAAGAGCGCGAGAAGCTCAGGAACGAAGTCGCCCGTCTGCGGCGCCAGGTGAAGGCGGAGCGCCGTCACCCGGAAATCGTGACCAAAGGGCCCTCCATGTCGCGCGCCATCGAGCTGGCCGAGAAGGTGGCTGTGCACCCGTCCACGGTTCTGGTCACGGGCGAGAGCGGCACGGGGAAGGAATTGATCGCGCGCCTGATACACACCGCCTCGCCACGCAGCGACGGACCGTTCGTTCCGGTGAACTGCGGGGCCATCCCCGAGAGCCTTCTGGAGTCCGAGCTGTTCGGGCATGTGAGGGGCGCCTTCACCGGGGCGGAGGTGGACCGGATCGGCCTGTTCGAGGAAGCGGCAGGTGGAACGCTGTTTCTCGATGAGATCGGCGAGCTGCCCTCGAGTGTCCAGGTGAAGCTTCTCCGGGCCCTTCAGGATCGAGAGGTTCGCCGGGTGGGGGAATCCGTCTCGCGGCGGGTGGATGTGAGGATCGTGGCGGCGACGGCGCGGGATCTGGCCTCGGAGGTGGAAGAGGGAAACTTCCGTACCGATCTCTTCTACCGCCTCAATGTCGTGAACATCCACCTGCCGCCCCTGCGGCATCGGTCCGAGGACATCCCCCTCCTCGTACGGCATTTCGTGGAGCGCTACAATGAAGTGCTGGGCACGGCGATCGAAGGCCTGGACGCGGCCGCCATGCGGCACCTGCTCTCGTATCCGTGGCCCGGCAATGTCCGGGAGCTGGAGAACGTGATCGAACGCGCCATGGTGCTGGCGGAACAGCCCACCATCTCTCCGGAACAGCTGCCGGACAACCTGCTGGAATCCGGGTCGACCTCGTCCCGTTCGCTCGCGGCGCTTCCGGCCGATGAATTGTCGGTCAAGAAGCGGACGGCCGAGCTCGAGCGCCAGCTCATCGCCCGGGCGCTCGAGGTCACCGGAGGCAATCGCACCCGCGCCTCGGAACTCCTGGAGTTGAGCTATCGGGCTCTCCTCTACAAGATCCGCGATTACGGCCTCGCCTGAGCGGCGGGCGAGCCGCGCCCCCGCCGGCTGGTGCGAAAAATGCACAGGTCCCCCCCAACAGGATCCAGTGGGCCCGCCTGCACGCGTGGGCGAGGCTGAACTTCAAGTGCGCCAATCTCTTGCTCCCGGTCGCGCCGGCTTGGTCGGCGGTGGACCGGGCGCCGGATCAGGCAGCGTGGGCGTCAGGCTGTGTCAGTCGCACCGCCCGGATGTGGTGTGGCTGCCACACCTTCCCGGAGAGTGGTGCGGACCGCATCGGTCCGCCGCGTATGGTGAACTGCCCGGAAGGCTTGCAGGACGGCGCATCCGAGAACAACCGAGAGGAGTGGCATGAGGGGCAAGAGTCGAGGGTTGACGAAGTGGGTCGTTGTGGTGGCAGGCATCTCGCCGTTCATGTCGCCGTCGGTCGGGTGGAGCCAGATGGTGGGGCCTCGAGAGGCGGGCAGGCCTCAACTCCAGGCCATGCTGGACTCTCTCCAGCGGGTGGCCGCTGGCACGCGCGACGACGAGAAGCTGCGCGAGCTTACCAACCAGGTCAGCGGGCTGGCGTATCGAATGCGGGAGGGCGACGTGTGGCCCGGCGATGTGGTGGATCTCACCGTGCAGGGTGAGACCAAATGGACGGGCCAGTTCACGGTCACTCCCGGGCGGCAGCTCGAGCTCCCCGACATCGATCCGATCGGACTCCGGGGCGTCCTGTACTCCGAACTGGAAGAATCCATCGCGCGCCAGCTGGCCGCCTATCTCCGCGAGCCCCGCGTACGGGTCCAGGTGCTGAAGCGGATCGGAATCCTCGGGCAGGTCAGTAACCCGGGGTTCTACAACGTCCCGGGTTCCGCTCTCGTGTCCGAGGCCCTGATGCTGGCGGGCGGCCCGAGTTCGAACGCCAAGGTGGAGAAGGTGAAGTTCCGGCGGTTCGGCAAGCAGATCGCCAGGGGACGGCCTCGGATCGCGTTCCAGAACCTGTCGCTGGACCAGCTGGGCGTGATGTCCGGAGACGAGCTCTACGTCCCGACCGCCAGCAACACCAACGTCGGAAAGATCCTGCTCGGCCTCCTCGGAGTCGCGGTGTCGCTGACCATCGTGATCACGCGCCTGAGTCGCTGAGCGGGCGGGAGGCGCGGCGGCCACAGGTGGGGGACGGGTGTGTGGAGCGCCTGCCATAGCGGGCAGGGCTCGGAAGGCGACTCGTTTCGTAATTCGTTGCTGGAACGGAGGTTGGAAAGTGTCACCCGCATGGCACGCCGAGTGCTCGCACAGGCGGCGAAGCCGGTGCGACGACGGGCCGGCGCGACCGAGGCGATGGCCGGACCGAGCGGCCGAAGCGATTCGACGGACTCGACGGAAGGACCAGGCGATTGGAAACCGGAGCGGGTCGAGCTCGAGCATGACGCCGACCGATGGCAACGCCCTGCACGCGATCCCTCGTAGGCCGCGCCGCCGGCACTCCGGGCGGGAGGCCTTCAGCCCGACGGCCGGTTACGCGGCGAGCCCGGATGGGGTGTACGCGCTCGCGGCGGCCGGACCTCAGGGGCCGCGCGATCGCGCCATCCGCATCGTGAACTTCCTGGTGGCGTCGCTGGCCCTGATTCTCGCCCTTCCGCTCCTGATCCTCATCGCGATCGCGATCAAGCTGGACAGCCGGGGGCCGGTCTTCTATCGACAGCTCCGCATCGGATTGGACCGCCGGGCCGTGCTGGGCGACGAGAGCGGCAACGGACTGCGCACGGCGGATCTGGGCGGCCAGCCGTTCGTGATCTACAAGTTCCGTACGATGCACCTCGACGCGGAGGCTCGCACCGGCCCGGTATGGGCCGCGCGCCGGGACGAGCGCACGACGCGGGTGGGCCGCGTGCTGCGGCGCTACCGCCTGGACGAGATCCCTCAGTTTCTCAACGTGCTTCGCGGGGAGATGTCCGTGGTGGGTCCGCGACCGGAGCGACCGTCGTTTGTCAGCCACCTCCGCCGCGAATTCCTGGACTATTGCCTGCGGCAGCGGGTGCGGCCGGGGATTACCGGCTGGGCCCAGGTGAATCAGCCGTCCGATCAGAGTCTCGACGACGTTCGCCAGAAGCTGCGCTATGACCTTGAATACCTCAATCGTCGTTCGCTGGCGTTCGATCTCCGCATCATGCTGAAGACGTTGCCGGTGATGCTCGAGGGCGAACCAACCGACCACGCTCCGTAGCCGCCGCGCACCCATGCTCGAGCCCGGCGCGGAGGGCGCGGAACGCGCGACGATTCACGTCCTGCTGGCGAGTGCCAGAGACTGGTTCGTATCGGCCCTGCGCGCCGTGCTCGAACCGGAAGGCTTCACGTTCACTCACGTCCGCTCGGGCGAGATCGCGGTTCGGGATGCCTCGCTGGTGGGTCCCGAGCTGGTCATCATCGACGAAGGATTGCCCGATGCGAGCGCGGCGGAGCTGTGTCGCCGGCTGGCGGGGAGCGCGCTCGGCCGGAGCGTCCCGATTCTCGTCTACTCTCCCAACTTCTGGCATGAGAGTCAGCAGGCCGAAGCCATGGCGGCGGGCGCCTGGGATATCATCCGCGAACCGATCCGGTCCACTCTCCTGGTCGCGAAGCTGGATCGGCTGCTGCAGATCAAGCGTCTGATCGAGACGGCGGAGACGGGCGGTCTGGCGGGCACCCAGGCGGGAGTGTTCAATCTGGCGGACCTGATGCGGACTCTGCCGATTCTGGGCTCTCTGGCGGCGCGGGCGGACGCCGCGTTGTGTTGCGCCGTCCTCGGCCCGACGGCCCAGGCGCCGCCGGGCCCCGAGCGCGAGCGCCGGCGTCGTAGGACGGCGGAGGTTTGCCTGCGGCACACGCGTACGTCGGACGTCTGCGCGTGGATGGGGGATTCGGATGTCGTTCTGGTGGTGTACGGGGCGAACGTGGCGGATACGAGGGCGATCGTGCGGCGCCTGGCCGACAAGGCTCCGGAGTTCGAAGAATCGCCGGCCGACTCCGTGCCGCTCAGCGCCGGGATCGTGGAGCTGTCGCCGGCCCATTTCGTGCCTTCACGCGAGGGTGTAGAGGGTGTGGGTGGTGAAGGGGAATCGGCCGGCGAGGGCGGACTCGCCAACCAGATCGCGAGCCTTTCACGCTTCGCGGCGGCGCAGCACGCGCTTCAGCAGGCCCGGGAGACCGGGGGCGGCATCCGTATCGCGGAGGTCGTATGACGGAAAAGAGAGCGCGGCACGTCCTGATTTCCCAGCCCGAGCGTTCTTCGCGGCGCCGTCCGTCGGACGACCAGGCGCTGCTCAGCTCCGTGCTCGCGTGGCTGGGTGCCGCGTTTCTCATCGTCGGCCTGACGGACCTGCTGCTGTTGTGGATTCCCGTTCACTTCGAGAGCGTGGCGTGGGAATTCGCGACGGTGGGACGTTCACTGGACGGCCTGCCCATGGTGGCGCTAGGTGCGGGACTGCTGGCGTACGGTGGAGGCTGGTGGCATGCGGAGAACACCCTGCGCTCGCTCGTGCCCTCCCTGGGCTTCCTGGTCCTGGCGCTGCTGCTGGTCGGCCTGGCCGTCCTGTTCGCCACCTCGGCTCCGGCCGTGCTCAAGAGCACTCCGTCCGAAGCGATCGAGGGCGCGCGCCGGGCGACCATTCGACACGCCGTGCAGGCCGTGACGTATCCGGCCGTCTTCGCCGTGATCAGTGCGGTCCTGTGGAGGGCGGCGCGACCGCGCGAACGATGAACACCTCGTGGGCCCGGCCGGCCCGCGGACTCACCGGCTGGGAGAGCTGGCATGCCTGGCTGCTGGTCGCGGCCACCTTCGTGATCCTGTTCGGAGGCACGGTCGCCGGGCTGTTCGCCGACTGGGCTCGAAGCGGCGAATACGGGCACGGCTTCCTGCTGCTTCCGGTGAGCGCCTATCTGGCGTGGAAGCGGCGGCTGGCGGCCCGGGAGCCGACCCGTCGCATGGGCCTTGCGGTCCTGTTCGGAGCCGTCCTGTTGTTCATGCTCGGCACCGTGGCGGCGGAGTTCTTCACCCGCCGGCTGGCGGTGTGGCTGGCGCTGGCCGGCCTGTGCCTCTATTACGCGGGAGCTCGCCAGCTGAAGGCTTGGTGGCTCCCATTCTTCCTGCTCCTGTTCACGATCCCGCTGCCCGAGGTCGTTCTCAACTCGATCACACTTCCCCTGCAGCTGTTCGCCTCGAGGGTCGCGGTGGCGACGCTGAAGTTTCGCCACGTGCCGGCGGCATTGGCCGGCAACATCATCTTTCTGCCCGGGCAGCAGCTGTTCGTGGCCGAGGCGTGCAGCGGGCTCCGGTCCGTCTCCGCGCTGCTCGGGCTCACACTGCTGATGGCGGGGACCGGTCTGACGACGCCCCTGTTTCGGGGCCTGCTCGTCGCCCTGGCCGTGCCCGCGGCTCTCCTGGCCAACGTGTTCCGGGTGTTCGCGACCGGCTATGCCGCGTACTACATCGGGCCGGACGTGGCCGAAGGCGCGCTCCACGAAGTGGCGGGAATGGCCGTGTTCCTCCTGGCCCTGGGCCTGGTGGCGCTCGTGATGCTCCTGCTGCGCAGGGTCGAATCATGAGGCTCGCCCCTCCCCGCGGGAGCTGGTACGCGGCGGCGGCGCCGGCCCTGGTCCTGTTGTTGGGGGTGGTGGGGCGTTGGGCGGTGAGCCCGGAGCGCGCCCTGTCCTTGAAGGCGCCGCTGGCGGAGTTTCCGGATCGGGTCGGAGACTATCGGGTCACCGGAGAGGAGCAGCTTTCCTCCGGAGTGAGCCGGGTTCTGCATGCCGACGAGTATCTGCTGCGGACGTACCGGGAAACCGACGGACGGGATCTCACGCTGTTCGTCGCCTTTTACGGCCGGCAGCACAGCGGCTCCACCATTCATTCACCGCGCAACTGTCTGCCCGGTTCCGGCTGGGAGCCCGTGAGCCACCGACGCGTCGGTCTGCCGGCGGCCGGCGGCGAGGCGGAGGTCAATCGATACATCGTGGAGCACAAGTCGGGGGCCCGCGCCCTCGTGTTCTACTGGTACCAGGGACGGGGCCGGGTGGCCGCCAGCGAGTACCGGGTGAAGTGGAATCTTCTTCGTGACGCCATCCTGCGGCGTCGCTCCGATGAAGCGCTGGTGAGACTGGTGTTCCCGCTGAAGCCGGGCGAAGACCCGGAGTCCTCGCCCGCCCTCCGGACGGCGGGCCAGGTGGCGAGACTTCTCCAGGCCTATCTTCCGTCCTGACCGGACTCGCGAGCGGTCTCCGGAGAGTGGTTCGGGTGCTCCGGCGGCTGCCGGATCGCGCTCTTCACCCGCGCCGGCGCCGGGCGGCCGGCCGCCGGCTGTTCCGGCGGGGCTCGTGGGATCGCCTTCTGATCCTGTGCCATGGCAACATCTGTCGAAGCCCCTACGCGGCCGCGCGCCTGCGCGCCCTCCTCGCCGAGGCGGGCCGTCGAGCCCCGGTCGTGGACTCCGCGGGGTTCATCGGGCCCGATCGCCGATCGCCCCCCCTCGCCCGCGCCGTGGCCCGCGAGCGGGGGCTGGACCTTGGCGGGCACCTCTCCGCGCTTGTGACCACCACGCGGCTGGAGGAGGCGGATCTCATTCTCGTGATGAGTCCAGCCCAGCGCCGTGCGCTTCGCGGCAAGTTCGGACAACCCTCCGGCAAGCTACTCGTGCTGGGCGATTTCGATCCGGAGCCCATCGACACCCGGGTCATCCGAGACCCGATCGAGAAGGGACGCGAGGCCTTCGAGCAGGCGTTCACCCGCATCGACCGGTGCCTGGAAGAGGTGGTGCGCGTCCTGACATCCACGGGTGGTTGAGCTCCGTTTCCGGGACCCCCGCGACCGTGGGAGTCGGGAAGGCCACCGGATCTCTACCGTGCTCGCGAAGCGAGCGCCGAGAGAAGCAGACCGGCGCCCAGTCCGATGAGCGCGGCCGCGTACTGAGCGGGAGGGGTGGGGAGCACCGCGCCGGAGAGCGGAACGAGGCCGAGGGGAGCGAATCCGGCCATGACCGGGATCGGCCACGCTCGCCCGCGGCGCAGCCAGAAGCCGATGGGCAGGAACCAGGTGGCGAGCCAGCCCCCATCCAGGATCCTCCGCGCCCACGGCGGCAAGCGGGCCGCCTGCGCCAGCAGGGCCCATCCTCGGCCCAGCGTGTATCCCAGGTCACAGCGCGAGGCCCGGCCCGCGACGGAAAGGCAGTAGCGGGCTCCACGCCGGCGGACGTCGACGATCAGCGTATCGCCCGGTGAGACGCCGGCGAGGCCTCCGGCCATTCGGATCTCCGGTCGGTCCAATCGGAGATCCTTGACCCGGCGGCGGATCCGGAATACGAGGTCTGTGCGGTCGGGGCCGAGCAGCAGGATCTCGCGCTCCAGGCTGTCGTGCACGGCGAAGATCGCGCCGATGCGGTCCGTGGGGTGCCCGGCGAGGGACACGACCCGCAGGTCCACCCCGTCATCCAGCCGGGCGCGAAGGCGATCTCGAGCCTCTGCGCTGAGTCTCCCGTTGGGCAGAGCCACGCCCGGGACCGCCGCGGCCAGAACGCGCCCGTCGTAGGGGGCGAGATGGGGGAGATCGGGTGTCCACTGGGCGAAGTAGCGGGAGTCGGGGAGCGAGGGCTGCAGAAAGAAGGCGGTCAGGCCCAGCACGGCGGCCACCGCGGCGCCGGCGGCCGATGCGCGCGCCAGCGCGGCCCGGGGTCCCAGGCCGGGCGCCCGCGCCCAGGCCGTCGCGATGAGCACCCCGAGCGCGGCGCCCGCCGCGTTGAACACGATGTCGCCGAGGCTGCCGTCTCGTCCGGGTATGAACACCTGGGCGGTCTCGATGGCCAGGGAGACGACCAGGCCGGCCAGGTAGCGCAGGCGGGACGAACCAAGCAGCGCGCTCGCGCAGATCCCGAGCGGCAGGAAGAGCACTATGTTGAGCAGAACGTCCGCCAGGCCCCGGTCCCCGCACACCAGGCACAGCTCGGAGTTCGTGACCACGCGGGCGTCCGGCGACAGGGTCAGCACGAGTGTGGCCGCCAGCCACACCCCCAGCGTGAACCACGCGACGCGGCGGCCCGGGGTCATGCCGACTCGAGCTCCGTCGCCACCGGAACCGGCCCCAACGCCTCTCCCTCCGCCACGGGCCCGTTCAGCCGCGTCGGGCCGCGCGCGATCGCACGGTGCGCTCGAACACGTCCTCGTACGCGGCCGCGCAGCGTTCCACCGAGAAGCGCTGGACCTCGTGCAGGTTGTGCTCTCCGATCCGGTGGGCATCCGCGGGCCGCTCCCGTAGCCGAACGATCGCCGCCGCCAGCCCGTTCTCATCTCCGGGCGCGACCAGATACCCCGTCTCCCCGTCCGCGAGGAAGTCCATCTGGCCTCCCGAGGTGGTGCAGACCACCGGCAGACCGGCTGCCATCGCCTCCAGGAATACGAGGCCGAAGCCTTCATGGAGGCTCGCCGACACGTAGATATCGGCCGCGGCGAGGATCTGCCACTTACGGGATTCCTCCACGCGCCCCTCGAACCGGACCCGGGAGTCGAGGCCTAGTGTCCGCGCGAGCGATTCGAGCCCCGAGCGTTCCGGCCCGGGCCCCACCACCACCAGGTGGATCTCGGCGCACTCGGGGCGAGCCAACGCCTTCAGGAGGCGATCCACCGCCTTGCGGTGCAGGAGCCGGCCCACTGTCACCGCCACGAAGGCTGCCTCGGGCAGACCGAGCTCCGCCCGGCTCGTCCGTTCGATCTGCGGGAGTGGAATGCCGTGGGGAATGATCTCCACCGGCCCGCGGTAGGAATGGTAGCGGTACACCCTCTCCCGGGTGTCCCGGGAGTCCGCGACCACCACGTCCGAATGGCGCAGGATCCACCCCACCGTGGCGCGGACTCCGGGAACGCGGTGCGGAGACAGCCAGTAGGCGGGGTTGTAGATGTCGCCCCCGTGGAGCGTGATGATGTGGGGGACACCCGCCAGGCGGGCCGCCGGAAGAGAGCCGGGGCCGGTCGGCACGGCGAAGTGTCCGTTCACGACATCGAACCGCTTCCGGCGGAGGAGGCGCGTGCCGGCCACCCAGGCGCCGGGTGGGTAGGTGAGCATGGACCGAAGGGAGGCGACCGAACGCTCGGAACGTCCCCAGACGGGCACTCGCACCACGCTCACCCCTTCGACCTCCTCACGGGCCGGAAGTCCGCGAAATCGCGAAGTGATGACCCACACCTCGTGCCGGCGTGCCAGCTCCCGCGCCACGTGGGCGTTGACCACGCCGCCTCCGCCGCCCAGAGGCGGATACTCGTAGTCGAACATGAGGATCTTCACGACCGGCGGCCCTCGGTCCCCGGCGCCCGCCGCCCGCTTCCCCGGCGCTCACCGCACGGCATGGGCATACTCCCGTTCCACGGTCGCGATCTCCTCATGCCGCCGGGCTTCGTCCCAGCCCAGGCAACCACCCATGAGCCGGGCCGCTTCGGCCAGCGCGGTCACCGGCGGCCGCTCGCCCGTCCCCAGCTCCGTGCGCCTCAGCACCACATCGGCCAGTCGCACCGCCATCTCCCGCTCCGCCGCGTGAACGACTTCGGCCCGCAGGACGTCGGAGTCCCCGATCGTCCCGGCCAGCGAAGGATCACGCTCACAGTACTCCAGGATCCGGCGGTAGTCGGTCCCATAGTTGCGCGCCACGGCCCGCATCGCCGAGGGGGCCGTGCCCCGGGGACAGCGGGAGACGGCTTCCCTCTCCAGCGCCGCAAAGCGTTCGATCGCCCCCCCGTGCAGCGGCGTCGCGGACGGACGGAGGGAGGATGCTCCTCCCCGAAGCTTTCGGCAGACCATCTCCGCCGTGCGCTCCCCGACCCACCGGCCCCCCGTGAACCGAACCGTCATGGAAGTGATCAGGCCCTCCACTCCGTGGGTGACGGCATGATCCACGATCCGCGGACGCTTCCCGTAGCTGAGGTCCCGAGCTCCGGGCCTGTTCTCGGCGAACAGGACCAAGCCGGATGACACACGCGAGATCTCGCAGGGTTCGATGCTCAGCGATGGCGCGGCGGCGTTGACTTCCCGGGTGAACCCGACCAGATCTTCTTCGGTCAGGGCGCAGTCGTCCGGGCGGTCCGGGTGCACGGCGTGCCACACGCCGACCACCGTATACTTTCGCCACGGCACGAGAAACAGATGACGGGCCTTTCGGCTCAGGAGCGCGTCGGGATCGCGGGTCTGAGCGAAGACTCCCAGGGCGTGCCGGCCGTCGGTGAGCCGGCGCGGGGTGACGAAGCACGCATCCCGCGAGAACGTCGGCTCCGGACGCAGCACGATCCCCGCGGAGCGAAGCAGGCGCGGAGCCCAGGGTCCCGCCGCGTTGATCACGACCCGGCCGCGCACCTCGAACCTCCGCGCGCCCAGCCGGTCGGCCGCGCGGATTCCGATCACCCGGTCGTGCCTGAGCAGCAGGTCCGTGGCAGCTACGTAGTTTGCCAGCACCGCTCCGGACTCCGACGCGCTCCTCAGGAAGGCGAGGACCAGTCGCGGCGGGTTGTACATCTGAGCGTCGAAGAACACTCCGGCCCCGGTGAGGCCTTCGCGGGGCAGAGCGGGGAACCGCGAAGCGCACTCGGCGGCCGACAGCGTGTGGCCGCGGGGCACCCTCCGGTCGGGGTCCGCGATCCCGCGGTTCCGGTCGATGGCCAGCGCGTCGTAGAGCCTGAGGCCGGCGCTCAGGAGCGCTTTGCCGTTCACTCCGTGGCCATAGGTCGGGAGGGCGAACGGAAGCGGATGGACAAGATGAGGCGCGAGCCGAAGGAAAGCCCGCCGTTCACGGACGGACTCGCGAAGACGAGGCAGATCGCCGTGCTGAAGGTATCGGATGCCGCCGTGAACGACCTTCAGCGAGTGCGCCGAGGTCGCATGGCCGAAATCGCCCTGATCGATGAGGGCCACGGCCAGTCCCCGCCGGCTGGCTTCCCAGGCCGCGCAGGCGCCCGCGATACCGCCTCCGATGACGAGGACGTCGTGCTCCCGGTCGGCGAGGGCCTCAAGATCGCGTTTCATCTACGTGAATGTCGCCTCGCAAGAACGGATTCGTGAACGGCGTCCGGTGTGCGCGCAGCACCCTGCCCGCGCCGGGACGCACGCCGGGGAGAACGGTCCGGCAACGGGCAAGAGCCGGGCCAGCCATCTCCCTGTCGGACACCCGGTTCCGGGACCACGGAGCCTCGCGGCGAATGCGGGCACCGGCGCGGCGAGGGTCGAACCGGGGGCGACTCGCGCTCCGGCGCCCGGGCGGCGGCAACTCGCCGCCGCCGCGACCGGGCGTCCGCAAGCCCGCGTGTCCTCTCGCCGCCTTGCGTTGTCCCGGCAACACGGGCGATCTGCCCGGAGAGGAGCGCCCGGGCATCACAATAGTGTGCCGATTGTGGTCGGGGCGCCACAAGCGGTTCGCGGGACCGGCTTCCGAGTGGTCCAAGTGCCTGTGACTGGCGCGGATGGTGGGCGGTGGCCGGGTATCCGAATTGCATGGGGGCGGGTGCGCCGGAGGACCGGCCGTCCGGGTTGGGGCGCGTGCGGAGGGAGAACGACCTGCCAGGGAGGGAAATGCGCGTTCTGATCACCGGAGGCACCGGCTTCATCGGCTCGGCGCTGGCGCGACGATTATGCGAGTGTGGCCATGACGTCCGGGTCCTGTCACTCCTGAGAGATCCGGTGGAGAAAGAGACGGCGCGCCGGCTCCGCGACTCGGGGATCGAGGTCGTGGAAGGGGACGTGGCGGATCGTTCTCTCCACTCGGTGGCTCTGGAGGGCGTGGAAATCGTGCATCACGTGGCGGCGGCCATGCGGGAGGCTGGAGTGCGCCGCTCGGCGTTCTGGGATACCAACGTGGCCGCCACCCGGGACCTGGTGGAGGAGAGCCGGGCGCGGGGCGTGGCGCGCTTCGTCTACTGCAGCACCATGGGCGTCACGGGAGGGCTCAAGGGCCAGGTCGTGGATGAGAGCGCACCGTACCGTCCCAAGGACATCTACACGCGTACCAAGGCGGCGGCGGAGAAGTGGATTCTCGAGCAGGCCCGCGCGACCGGTTTCCCCGCCGTCGTGGTGCGGCCGGCCGACGTGTACGGGCCCGGAGATCGGAGACTGCTCAAGCTATTTCGCCTGGTGCGAGAAGGACGCTTCTTCTATCTGGGAGCGGGCCGGGGCCGACGTCACATGGTGTTCATCGAGGACCTGCTGGATGGGATGATCCGGGCTCAGGAAGTCCCGGAAGCGGTGGGTGAGGTCTTTCTCCTGGCCGGCCCGTCTCCCGTTCGCCTTTGCGATCTGGTGGAGCTGATAGCGCGCGAGCTGGATGTCGCCCCGCCACGGCGGCGCCTGCCGTACCGGCCGGTGTGGCTGCTGTCGGGCGTCGTGGAGGCCGCGTGCCGGCCGTTTCGCATCTCGCCTCCCATCTATCCGCGCAGAATCGAGTTCTACGCGCACGACTACGCCTTCGACACGTCCCGGGCACGGTTGGTGCTCGGATACGACCCGCGCGTGGATATGGTGGAGGGAGTGAGGCGGACCATACGAGACTACAGGGAGAAGGGACTTCTGGCATGACGGAGCCCTGGCAGCTGCAGCTCTACAGACGGTCCATCAAGAAGAAGGAGACGATGCGGGCGGTGCTCCGTCTGCTGCCGCCGGTGGACGGGAAGGAATGCCTCGAGATCGGGTGCGCGACGGGTACCTCCAGCTGGCTTCTGCGTCAACGCGGAGGAACCTGGACGAGCGCCGACTTCGACCCCGAACAGGTGGAATCCGCCGGAGAGCTTCTGGGAGATGAAGTGCATCTGCTGAGCGAAGGGGCGCTTCCGTTCCCGGATGACCGGTTCGACGTGGTGGTGGCCATCAACTTTCTCGAGCACCTGGAGGACGATGTCGGATTCGTGAGGGAGATGCGCCGGGTGCTGAAGCCCGGCGGGCACTTCCTGCTCACCTGCCCGGATGGGGTATCGCGGCGCCTCGGATACCGCCTGAAGAGGCTGTACGGCTTCACGGCGGACACAGGCGGCTTCGGCCACGTTAGGGACGGGTATCAGCGGACCGAGCTGGAGCGGCTGCTCCGGCTCGCGGGGCTGGAGATGGAACGACTGATCAGCTACTCCCGCATCTTCACCGAGCTGGTGGAGAACACCTTGAATCTCGCCTACCACAGGTCCGCGGCCGAGCGCGCGAGTGCCGCCTCCGGGTCGGGCAACGACTCGGGCGGCGCGGCGCAGCAACCGGGGGCCGGCGGCGAAGCGATGGCCTCCGGCTCCGGCGGTCTGGCCGGAACCTTCCATGGAGAGACCTCCCCCACCTCTCACGGGGACTTCGAGGCCGTGGGCTGGAAGTTTCGGGCGTACACGGCGGCCTATCCCGTGCTCCGCGGCCTCTCGTTGCTGGACAGGATGATACCGTTCCGTCCCGGCTACATGTTCTGCGTCCGGGCCCGCAAGCCGGCCCTCGAGTCGCGCTAGGCCGCCTCCTCATGCTCGTCCTCGGTCTGGGAGACCACATCGATTGCGGCAGCGCTCTGCTCGCCGACGGCAATCTGGTGGCGGCCGTGAACGACGAGAGGTTGGTGCGCGAGAAGATGGTATTCGGCGTCCCGCGCCGATCCGTGAACGTCGTCCTGGAGCTGGCCGGCGCACGCGCGACCGATGTGGACGTCGTGGCCGTGGGCACCCGCAATCAGCATCTCATACCCGAGTACGTGGATTTCCGGGACGGGTGGTTCGGTCTCCAACGGGGCCGCTACAAGCAGATCCTGTTCGACGTGGGCTCGCGGCTGGCCCGCTATCACGACGTCGTGCCCGGGCTCCAGGAAGCCTACTATTTGATTCGCAGGCCGGCGTTCCGGAAGCGCCGCCGCGAGTTGGCCGGGATCATCCGTGAGGAGTTCGGGATCGGCGCGCCCGTACGCTTCGTCGACCATCACTACTGTCACGGGGCGGCGGCCTACTACTCGAGCGGCTTCGGTCCGGAAGCCACGGTGTTCTCGATCGATGGGGGAGGGGATGGCGTGTCCGCCAAGGCGTTCCAGGTTCGGGACGGCCGTATCCGGGAGTTGGACCGGGTACCCAGCTTCGATTCGTTGGGCGCCTTCTACTCCTACGTTACGCAGATCTGCGGCTTCAAGGCGGGACGCCACGAGGGCAAGATCACCGGGCTCGCCGCGCACGGAAAGCCGATCTACCAGGATCTCCTGGACTCCTTGCTCACGTTCCGCGACGGCCGATTCGTGAACGTGGGACGGGTATTCTTCCATTCGGCGGTGGAACAGTTGCGCCGGCGGCTGCCCCCCGACTTCGACCGGGCGGATCTGGCGGCCAGCGTGCAGCGTCACACGGAACGGCTGGTCGCAGCGTTCGTCGAGTACTGGCTCGAACGCACGGGTCCGGCCGATGTGGCGCTGGCGGGCGGGTTGTTCGCCAACGTCCGGGTGAACCAAACGATCCACCAGCTGCCGGGCGTGCGCCGTTGCTTCGTGCATCCGGGGATGTCCGACGCCGGCATCGGAGTGGGTGCCGCCTTGGCGGCGCACTACGAGCGGGGATCGGAAACCGAGGTCGACACCCGCTGTCTCGAGACCGTCTATCTGGGCCCGGCGTATGGAGAGGAGGAGATGGAGACGGCGCTGAGAGAGACCGGGGTCCCGTACGAGCGGCCGGAGCGGCTGGCCTGTGAGGTGGCCGCTCTGCTGGCCGGCGGGGCCGTGGTGGCGCGCTTCGATGGACGCATGGAGTACGGGCCGCGGGCTCTGGGGAACCGGTCCATCCTCTACCGGGCGGATGACCCCAGCGCGAACACATGGCTGAATCAGGCGCTGCATCGAACCGAGTTCATGCCGTTCGCGCCGGTTGTTCTCGAGGAAGCGGCCGCGCGTTGCTTCGACGGGATAGAGGGAGCGGAGCGCAGCGCCCGGTTCATGACGATGACGTTCGATTGCACTCCCTGGATGAAGGAACACTGCCCGGGGGTCGTGCACGTGGATGGGACCGCCCGCCCGCAAACCATTCGGGCGGAGGACAATCCCGGCCTCTACGCGATCCTGGCGGAATACGAGCGGCTGACCGGCGTGCCGGTGCTGATCAACACGAGCTTCAACCTGCACGAGGAACCGATCGTCTGTTCGCCTCGCGATGCCCTGCGGGCGTTCCGGCGCGGGCATCTGGACTACCTTGCCATGGGGCCCTTCCTGGCCCGGCATCCGGCGCCGCTGCGGGCTACGCGGGACCTCTCGGCGGGTATCGCGGAGGTGCCGGCCAGGGCCCGCCGCAAGCCCGCCCGCTGATTGGAATGGCGGCGTCCCCATCGTCACCGGCGGAGTACTGGGATCGTCCCGAGGTGGTGGAGGAGCATTCGGACCAGCCGTGGCTCCTGCGAGGAGAGCGCTCGGCGTTGGCCGCCTGCTTCCGGGAGGGACTCAGGAATCGACGGGTGCTGGATCTGGGATGCGGCGCGGGCCGAGTACTGTCGATTCTTCGGGACAGGGGCGCCGACCCGGTCGGCCTCGATGTGAGTCACGCGATGCTGCGGGCGGGACACCGCCGGTTTCCCTCCCTGGACCTGTGCGGGGGCGACGCCGCCTCCCTCGGCTTCGCGGATGGGGCGTTCGACCTGGTGATCTGCGGTTTCAACGTCCTGGATTATCTGCATCCCAAGCGGCGCCGGCTGGCAGCGGTGGAGGAAGTGAAGCGGGTCACGCGGCCCGGCGGCTACTTCGTGTTCTCACACCATAACCTCGGGGCTCTCGTCTTCGGCTGGTACAACTCCATGCGGCCGAGGAAGTTGTGGTTTCGAGCCAGGCAGATCGTTCGGGGGCGAGTCTTCCTCCCCGAGTGCTTCATCTGGTGCCACGACGGAGCGGCGGCGGTCGTCTGCACGTACTTCGGGTGGCCGGGTCGGGTGATCGCCGATATGCGGCGGGCCGGCTTCGAGTTGCGGGGGATCCATCCCAACAGCGCTCTGCTGGCCTTTCTCCAGCGTTGGGTGCGAACGGACGCGTTGACCCGGTTGGCGGATCCCTGGCCTTATTATGTGTTCCGGAAGCCGGTGGGGATGCGCGGTGCGGCGTCCGAGCCGGCGGAGGAACGCTGATGTGCGGGCTTGCCGGGATCGTGGATCCGAGGGGGGTGGACGGGGCCGCGGTGGCTCGGATGGCCGAAGCCCTCGCCCACCGGGGTCCCGATGACGCGACCGTCCACTTGGAACCGGGCTTCGGGGTGGGTTTCCGGAGGCTTTCCGTGATCGATCTGGAGACGGGCGCGCAGCCCCTGGCGAACGAGGACGGCTCCATCCGGGTGGTGTGCAACGGAGAGATCTACAACTACATGGAGCTTCGGGACCGCCTCCTGGAGGCGGGGCACCGGTTCCGCAGTCGGTCCGATACGGAGGTCCTCGTGCACCTGTACGAGGAACGCGGTGCCGGGTTGGTGGAGCAGCTTCGGGGCATGTTCGCTTTCGCCATCTGGGACCGCCCGGCCCGCCGGCTGCTGCTGGGGCGCGACCACCTGGGCCAGAAGCCCCTGTTCTGGGCCCGAACGGGCCCGCGCTTCTACTTCGCGTCGGAGATCAAGGCGATCCTCGCTGTGGCACCCGAGTTTCGAGCCGTCCACGCGGCGGCCCTGGACGAGTACCTCTCTCTGAGGGTCATCTCGGAGCCACGCTCCATGTTCGAGGGAGTTCACAAGCTGGGCGCCGCCCACCTGCTGGAGCTGGATGCGGGCGAAGCCCCCAGGACACGTCGCTACTGGCGACTGCGGTTCCAACCCAAGCGTCGGCTCCCGGAAAACGAGGCGGTGGAGCGCCTGGACGAGCTCCTGACCGAGACCGTGCGGCTCCATCTCGTGAGCGACGTTCCGGTCGGCGCCTTCCTGAGCGGAGGAGTGGATTCGGGCCTGATCACCGCGATGATGGCAGGGGAGGCGTCCGGCCCCCTGGATACGTTCTCGGTCGGCGTGCCGTATGGGAACTACGACGAGACCCCGGCCGCGAGGGCCGTGGCCCGGCGCTTCGGCACTCGTCACCATGAATCCACCATCGACGGAAGCCTGGCGGCCTGTCTGCCCCGGCTGGTGTTCCATGCCGATGAGCCGTCGGATCCTCTGAGCGCCTGCTCCTATCACCTGGCACGGGTGGCGAGAGAGCACGTGAAGGTGGCCGTGGGAGGGGATGGCGGCGACGAGCTGTTCGGGGGGTACGACCGGTACTACGGGGTCCCCTGGGTTCGGCATTACGCGGCCCTGCCGGAAGCCTTCCGCCGCTCGGTCCTGGATCGCCTGCTCCGGCTGATGCCCGAGGGCCGGTGGTACAAGAGTCTGGCCCATCGCCTCCGCTGGGCCCACGAGCTGGCGACGGTGGAAGGTGGCCGGCGGTACGCCCGCAGCCTGGGTTACTTCTATTTCACACCGCGGCGGCGCGCGGAAGTGTACAGCGAGCGCTTTCAGAGGTTGGTGGCCGGGTTCGACCCGGAAGCCTCGCTGATCGCCTGGCACGATGACTCGGGGCTCGAAGAGGCGCTGGATCGCATGCTGCTGGCGGATGCGATGGTGAGGCTTCCCAACCACTCGGTGATGATTCTGGACCGGATGACCATGGCGCATGGTCTGGAGGCCCGATCCCCCTTCCTGGATCACCGGCTGGCGGAGTTCGCGGCCTCGCTTCCGCCGGACCTCAAAGTGCGGGGGCGCAGCCGCCGTCGAGTGGAGATGCTCCTGGCCCGGAAGTATCTGCCTCGCGAGATCCTCAGGCGGCCGAAGCAGGGGTTTTCCTCGGCGCTTCCATACCTCATGAAGCGGCAGTTCGAAGCCCTGTTCGGGGGCTTCCTCCCGGACTCGCATCTGGTGCGGGATGGGTGGCTTCGGCGGCCGCCGATCCAGGCCATGCTGGACGGGCATCTGGCGGGCCGGGCCGACCACGGCAATCGCTTGTGGCTGCTCCTGAATGCCGAATTGTGGCACCGGCTGCACATCGAACAGAGGTCGATCGAGGAGCTGGAGGCGAGAGTGTCCGAGCTGCTCGGCCCCTCTGATCGGGCGGGCGGCGCCGGTTCGCCGAGCGCCGCACTGGCGGTCTAGCCCATGGGCGGTGACCTTTTGGATGGCGCGATGATCGGGGAAGGGAGCCTGGAGACGCGGGTCGCCCCGGCACCCGTCCGGCAACGCTCCGGGCTCGCCGGCCGGATGCTTCGGATGACGTCGCCCCTCTCTCCGGGCGGGCAAGGGATGGAAGGGATGCGGGGACGGGAACCGAGCAGGGCATTGCGTCGCGGAAGCCGACTCCGGTCGGGCTGGCTCGTCCGGGTGGGCGTGACGCTCGTTCTGGTTCTGCTCCTGGGCCGCTTGATGAACGCCCGGGCGGTCGGACGGCTCATCCTCTCGGCGCAGGTCCTTCCGCTCCTGGCCGCCGTCGCGTTCTCCGTGGCGGACCGGGTCGTGATGATCGGCAAGTGGTATCCGCTCCTCAGGGCCCAGCTCCCGGCCGTTCCGCTGCGTAGCGCGATCAGGGTCTACGTGGCGGCCGGGCTCGCGTATTATTTTCTTCCGATCTCCGTGGGGGCCGACATCCTCCGGGCGGCCGCGCTGGGGCGAGAGCGCGGAGAAACCGCGCGGGTGACAGCCTCAGTGGTGGTGGAGCGCGTGCTGGGCCTGGGTGCGCTGGGCGTCGCCTGCGCTCTCTCCCTGGTCGTCGCCACGCGGACTTCCGAAAGCCTTCACGCGCTCCTTCCGTGGGCCCTCCTGGTCATCCTCCTCAGCCTGGGGGTCCTCGTGCTTCCGTTGAGCGGTCGGGCGGGCGCCGCCTTTTCGCGGTGGGCGGAGAGCCGGGTGAGTCGTCTCCGAGGCACGTTTGTGGGGCGTCTGGGGACCGCCTACCTGGCGTACTCGCGCCATCGAAGGATTCTCCTGTGGAGCGGGCTCCTGTCTCTCCTCGAGCAGGCGTTTCCCATCCTCACGATGTGGCTCCTGGCGATCGGGCTGGGAAGCCATGTGACGCTTCCGATGCTCGTGGTGGCGATGCCGCCGGCCTTGTTCGCGGGCCGCTTGCCCATCTCCGTTGCGGGCCTCGGAGTAGCGGAAGGCGCGCTGGTCTACATCCTGAGCCTGTTCGGCGTACCGGTGACCGAAGCGGCGGCCCTGGCCATCCTGGGACGTCTCATGGACATCCTGGTGGTCGCGCTTCCCGGGGTCTTCCTGTGGCGGCATCTGGCCCCGGCGCTGCGGGCGTATCCCGTTCTGGAGGAGGCTTCCGACGCGGGTTCCGGGAGGTCGGGGGACCTCGACCGGTGAGGCGGTTTCGGATGAGATCTCGTCTATTTTCCCCTCCGGGACGGACTCGACTCTACGCCGGACTGCCGCTGCTGCTCCTGCTTCTCCTCCTCGGCTTGTGGGCGCTGCCGGGAACGCGAAGCCGCCTTCTGCGCGTGGTGAGCGAGGGCAAGCGCGTGGCACACCATTTCGAGCCCGCCCATACGGAGTGGGAGACCGCCTCTCCGGAAGCGGAGGGACTGGATGGCGGGGCCCTGGACGCCCTGCGGCGTGAACTCGAGAGCCGCCGTACGCGGGCTTTCCTGGTCGTGAGGGGAAACCGGCTCGTCTACGAATGGTACCCGCTGGCCCGGGGCCCCAACGCTCCGCACTACACGGCGTCCCTCGCCAAGGGCGTGGCGGCGAGCCTGGCGCTGCTGGTGGCTCTGGGCGATTCGCGGCTCGGGCTGGACGACCCCGCGTCGGCCTACATCCCGTCCTGGCGGAAGGACTCTCTCCGCGCCCGAATCAGGATCCGGGACCTGCTTTTCCACTCGTCGGGCGTCACGGACGTCGACTTCGTCGCCGGGGCGGCGGGCCGGTTGTCCGGCTGGAGGGCACGCTACTACCGGAACCCGGCGGAACGCTTTCGCCTGGCCATCGGGACGGCGCCGATCGAATTCGCGCCCGGCACCCGGTACGCGTACAGCGGCGTCGGCTACTACGCGCTGGCGTACGCCCTCACCGCCGCCCTGCGAGGTACGGAGCAGACCGATGTGAGGGCGCTGCTGGCCGAGCGGGTGATGCGGCCGCTGGGGGTGCCCGACGAAGACTGGCGGCTGAGCTACGGCGAATCATACCAGATCGACGGGATGAGGCTGTACGCCCTGGGCAGCGGCGGCTCGTACACGGCTCGGGCGGAGGCCCGGGTGGGGCAGCTCCTGCTGGACCGCGGCGAGTGGGAGGGCCGGCGGCTCCTGGAGCGCCGTTGGGTGGACGCCCTGTTGACCAGGGATGGGGCGGCTCCCTACGTCGCCACGGAGATCTGCGGGCGGAGTGCGGGGTGTCCCGAGCCGCCGCCGGGCGCTCCCGGAGGGGGGTGGTGGCTCAACCTGGACGGCGCGTGGCCGTCGCTGCCACCCGATGCGTTCGCGGCGATCGGAGGCGGCCACCAGGTCCTGCTCGTCGTCCCGAGCCTCGATCTGGTGGCCGTCCGGCAGGGAGAGATGCTTTCCTCCCCGGGAGAGGGCTTCGGGACCGCGCTCCGAAGGCACTTCTTCGTCCCCCTTGCCGGGGCGGTGACCGGTCCCGGCTCGCGCCGGTGAGCCGGAACGCGGGTGCGACGACCGGACCGGTTCCCGTTCACCCCGCGGCGGCGGTCTCGCCGCTCAGGCCTCGGGCACGGGCCCCGGCCGCCGCGTCTCCACCACGCCCGTCAACCCTTCCAGGACGCGTCGGGCCGTCCTCTCCCAGCTGAACCAGGCCGCCCTTTCCAGGCCCTGCCTCCGCAGAGACTCGCGCAATTCGGGCTCGTTCAGCGCTCGGCGGATCTGGCGGGCGAAGTCCGCCGGGTCCTGCGGATCGGCGAACAGCGCCGCGCCACCCGTCGTCTCCGGACAGGCTCCGGTGCGGGACGCGACAATGGGGCACCCGCAAGCCATGGCCTCCACCAGCGTGAACGCGAAGCCCTCGTAGAACGAAGGTAGCACGAACAGATCGGCCAGGCTGTAGAGCATGGCCATGTCCTCGTGCGCCACGAAGTCCAGGAAATGCACGCCCGCCAGATCGGATTCGGGCCAACCCAGATGGTCGAGGTATTCCCGCACTCGCCGGCCCGCGACCACGAAGTCGGCGCCTATGTCGTCCCGGCACGCGAGGTAGGCGCGCAGAGCCGTCTCGATGTTCTTGGCGGATGTGTACACCGCGCGTCGGTTGCCCAGGTTCTCGACCCGGGTCACGCTGAGGAGGAAGCGCTCGGGCAGGCCGAAGCGCTCGCGAAACGCCCGCAGGGCTCCGGGATCTTCGACGCGCTGAAAGTGGGCGTTCGGCGCCGCGTAGGTGACCGTGGCGTTGGACAGAGGCAGACGGACGTACTTGCGCGTCTCCTCGAGGACGAAGCGGGTCCATGGGAACAGGTGGGCCGCCTTGCGGCAATACAGGGGCAGGGCGACGCGCGTGTACGCCACGTCCGCTCGCGAGTGGTGCTCGGGCCACGCCCACCACGACGGCTCCTGGAGTCCCATGGCCACCGGCACGCGGCAGAGCAGGGGAACGCTGAACTTCGGGTTGAAGATGACGTCCGGCCGCGTTCTCCACGCCAGATACGGAACCGCGGCCTGATCCCATACCAGCTTGTGCATGGGCCCCATGAGGACCTCCCGGGCCTGCGGGTATCCGGCGAAGCGCCCCACCCATTTCGGGGTGCGATACATCAGGATGTACTGGTTCGTCGTGTCTATGCGCAGGAGCGTGTCCACCAGCCGCTCCACGAAGGCTCGAAACCCGGTGTCCTGGTCCAGGGCCCGCATCATGATGGCGATCTTCACGAGTCCGTTTCGCTCCTTCGCTTCGCGTCGGTCTTGTCCCGGGATCCGGGCTCTGGTAGGGATCTTGCTGGAAGGCTCGCGCGGAAAGCAACCGGGCGGAGGCCCCGGACGGTTTCGGGGCGTCTCCGGGGAGGGAGCCACAGAGCACTCCATCGAGAAAGGTGATGTCCGAGAACTCTGCCCACCAACCGTCGCTCCCTCTGGGTGGACGCCTGGATGGGCGCCTGGCGTGGATCCTGCTGGCCCTGCTCCTGGCCCTTCATGTGGCGCTCGTCTGGTTCCGCCGGCCCATCGGGATCACGACGCTGCCGGATGACTCGGTGTACGTCCTCCTGGGCCGCTCGCTTCGCCACTTCTCCTATCGCAACCTCTATCTGGTGGGCACGCCGCTGCATGCGAAGTATCCTCCCGGGTACCCGGCCCTGCTGGCGGCGTGGGGGGCGGTCGGAGGCGAAGGGTACCGGTGGCTGCTGCTCCCGAATCTGGCTCTCTCCGCCCTCGCGCTTGGATTGCTGTATGCCGGGCTCCGGCGCGCCTGGACCCCCGGGTTCGGATTGCTCTGCCTGGGCGTCCTGGCCGTGAATCCCTATCTGGTCCGAAGATCGGGCTACCTGGTGTCGGAGCCGCTCTACCTGACCCTTGCCCTGACGGCCCTGTGGGCCGCGAGCCCGATCCGCCCTACCCGGTCCGTGCTGATCGCGGGAGGGTGCGCGGCGATCGCCGCCGCGCTGACCCGTTCGATCGGGGTGGCGGTCGTGGCCGCCCTGGGAGCGCACTGGCTGCTCCAGCGCCGCTATCGGGCCGTGGCCGGCCTGGCGGTGGCGGCCGGCCTGTTCCTGGGCGCGTGGCTCCTGTGGGCGCTCCACACCGGCAGGGGACCGAGCGATACCTACCTGGTGGAAGCGCTGGCCGCGCCGAGCGCGGAGATGAGCCGCCTGGCCCGTACCTTCCGGCTGGCTACCTCCTATGGCCGGGCGCTGCCGGAGTACCTTGCAATCCCGCTTCCGGGCATGGCTCACACCTATGCGGACAACCTGATCGGGCTGGGCGTCCTGCTCGCCGGGCTCCTGCCGGGCCTGGTGCTGCTGGTGCGGCGCTGGCGCGCGGCCGCGCTGTACCTCTTGTTCTACGGCGCCGCGTTGCTGGTCTGGCCGTACCATCGGGACCGGTACCTGGAGCCGCTTCTCTTCTTCCTGGTGCCGGCCGTTCTCCTGGGGGTCCATTCGTGGACCCGGCGATTGAGCGGCCGCTGGCGGGATGGCGCGGTGGTCGCGGCCGGGATGATTCTGCTGGGGAGCGGGCTTGTGGGGACGGGGCGAGCGCTGGCGCGCAACGCGGGATGCCCGAGCTTTTCCCTCGAGGGCCCGAGGGACTGCATGACGGCCGACCAGGCGGCGTTCTTCGATGTCCTGGCCCAGTCGAAACGGCTGCTTCCTCCCGACGCGACACTGTTGACCACGCTTCCGCAGCCCGCCTACCTGTACACCGGATTACGCGGCGTTCCGCTGGGTCCGTTTCTCGTCTACGGCGCCAACCCCGAAGGATTTCGGCGTACCCGGGCCACCCACGTGCTGCTCTCCCGGTTGCGGCGCGCCGAGATCTGGCGTCTGGCCCCGGCGCTGGAGGCCAACTGTCGGAAGCTCGAGCTCGTGGCGACCTCCCCGCCGCGGGCGTACCTGTTCCGGATCAGCGCTGGGCCGGTGCCCGGGTCCGGGGCGGCCTGCGCGGCCCTGAGGACCTATCGGGAGTTCAACCGGACGAGCGGCCTGCCCGAGTGGCTGCGGCGGTAGTGATCCTGCTGCCGCGCTCGATCCTGCCGGGCAGTTGAGGCAGTAGACTCGGCTCACGCCATCCAGTCCCTGGAACACGGGCGCCGCCACCGCCTCGAGCGAGTCGAGCCAGCGCCGCTGCCACTCGTCCAGGTAACGATCGCGGCGTGGGAGCGTCTCGCCCGAAGTGATGAGCCACGCCCGTCCCCGCACGGCCGCGATCAGCGAGTCCAGCTCCGCCGCACCGCGCAGCAGGCGGCTGTCCACGTAGATGTCCCTGAGCCCGCCATCCGCGGCCGGGTAGAGGTAGCGCCGGGCATCGTTGAAAGCCCGAAACCAGAAGTCTGCCCTCCCGGCGTACCAGCGCTGCTCCAGGGGATCCTCGGCGATCACCACGTCATCGGCCCGCAGGCGATCCCGCACGTAGCGCCCCGGGCCCCGGTGGTCCGGCCGGAACGGGTAGGTGTAGATGAGCTCGTTGACCGGTTCGCCCGGCCGCAGGGTGGCCCCGCGGATCACCTGCCGAACGCCCTCTCCTCCCAGGAGGCCGGACGCGACGAGGGCCAATCCGAGTCCGGCCGCGATCCAGGTAGGGGCGATGGAGAGGCGACGGCCCTTCGCCCAGCGTTCGACCCCCGCGGCCAGGCCTCGGGCCAGGCCCCAGCCGGCGACCAGAAGGAGGAACGGCTCCGCCGGGCTGAGAAAGCGGGTCGGCCCCCAGCGCGAGGCGACTCCGATCGCGGTCATCAGCAGCACCGCCGTGAGGGCGCAAGCGCGAACCCCCTCCTCCCCCGGGCGCGGTCGGCGCAGGGCCAGCCATGCGCAGACCGCCACGAACAGGAACATCCCTCCCGGTGACTGGCGGGCCAGATACACCGGGTAGGGGAACGGGAACGCCATCACGGCCTTGAGGCCGCCCGAGACTCCGAATCGTCCGATCGATGCGGAGATCCAGGCGAGCGCGGCGACCGCCAGCGGAACGGCCACCGGGCGGAGCTGTCTCCACAGGCGGGATCGCGGTTGCGGGCGGAGCATGAGGAGCAGGAACGTGGCCACCAGCGCGCCGTACACCTGCCCGGCCAGCGCGAGGAACGCTCCGACCACGGCCAGGGCCAGAACCGCCAGGTTCCGGAGCCAGCGTCCCGCGTCCCGCCCCTCGGCGCGGGACCTGATCCAGACGTACGTTCCGATCGCCAGGCTCGATGCGGCCAGGACCAGCGTGAGGCCGGTGGTGAAATCGAGGGGCCCGAGCCGCAGGAACTTTCGGCCGGTCCCGGCGGTGGCGATGGTCCCCTGCACCTCGGCCCACCGGCCGTACGGCGCGTCCACGAAGTACTGGCCATACAGGAGGCCCACCGTCGCCGCACCCGCCGCGAAGGCTACGAGCTTCCACGTCTTCACCTTCGACCAGCCCGGCAGGGCCAGCGGCACCAGAGGCAGCACGGCGCCGAGGAACGCGAGCGAGTGCATGGAGAGCGCCGCGGCGAACGCAGCCGCCGCGCACAGAAACGGAAACGTGCCGCCGCGCCTGGCCCAGCGCCACGTGGCCCACGCGGCGAGCAGGAAGAAGAAGCTCAGCGCCGCGTACATGCGTGCCTGACGCGAGATGGCCAGGTGCCACTCCGAGAGGGCGAGCATGGATGCGGCCACGGCGCCGGCCGGGCCACCCACCAGGGCCCGTCCCACCAGGAAGAGCAGCGGTACCGTGAGCGTGCCGATCACCGCGGTGGGCAGCCGGTAGGAGAGCTCGCGGTCCTCTCCCAACACGGAAGCGGATGCCGCGTTCAGCCAGGTGAGCGGCAGGGCGCGCCGGTACTCCATGCCCGTCGGCATCCGGGCGCCTTCCCCCTCGGCGAGCGAACGGGCGGGGAACGCGGTCGTCTCCTCATCCGAGTAGAAGCTGAGCTCGCCCAGGTTGGCCAGTCTGGGCGCGCCGGCCAGCGCCGTCAGCGCCAGCAGCGTCAGCCACGGCCGCGGCCCGGCGAAGCGCCGAACGGGCCCGGCGCCGGGATCAGTCGCCACCGCGGCTTCCTCCGTCGCTTCGCATCCGCTGTTCCCTGCGAAAGCCCAGAATCGTGCCACCCGCCAGGCCGAGCAGCACGACGACCCCATACGCCAGCCAGGCGAAGGCGACGGCGTCAGCGCGCGACACTCCGTAGAAGCCGAAGAAGAACACGAACGCGTTCTCACGAATCCCGATTCCGTTGATCGAGATCGGGAGCATCATCAGGAACACGGCCACAGGCACGATGAGAAAATAGGCCCCCGGTGGGACCGGCAGGCCCAGTGCGGCTCCGAGCACGACGTAGTGCAGGATGACGATTCCCTGGATGAGGACCGAGAGCGCCAGGGCCTTGAGCAACGCGCCGCTTCTTCCCCGGTATATGCCCGCGGGCTCCCGAAGCCGGTCGGCGATGCGGTTCAGCAGCGGCAGGCGGAACAGCGCCCGGGCCCGAGGCGAGGTAGGCGGTTTGAACACCGCCCACAGCACGCCCAGCATCGCCGCCGATCCGAGTCCGAGCCACCAGTTCAGATGCGCGATCGCGATCGCGGAGACGAGTCCGCCCGACAGGCCGAGCCCCGCCAGCACGAACAGCACCAGGGCCGCGAGGCCGATGAAACGGTCCAGCGCGATCACGGCCACCGCGGTGCCCTTCGTCGTCCCCAGTCGCCACGTGTCGTAGATGCGAACCGCCTCGCCGCCGATGATCGACGGGAGGAAATTGCTGAAGAAGACCGCCACCAGATTGGAGCGGAAGAGGAAGGGGAGGGAGGCCCGGGTGCCCGCCGGTCCGAGCATCACCCGCCAGCGGATGGCGCCCACGGCGTAGCGGAGCGTGTAGATGGCCAGGGCCGCCACCAGCAGGCCCGGTCTGGCCGAGCGGAGGGCGGTGGCGACTTCCGCCAGGCTGGTGTCCCGCAGCAGCCAGTAGATCAGCGCGGCGGAGATGAGTGCCTTGGCAGTCGCGAGGAGCGCACGTCGGGCCGGTGAGCTCGACTCCCGGTCCGACAGGCGCTCCGAAGCGTAGCGTCTCCGGTTCTTTCCCCCCTCTGGCACTCTCGGGCCCTCCTTTCCCCGCCTCCCGGTTCCCAGCCGCGTGGCCACGAGGTCCTCGCACACAATAGGCCATCGGGCGCTTCCGGCGGAAGCGGGGACCGCAAACGCCCCGGAGACCCGAGGACGGAGCGGCCATCCACAGGGTGTCGCGGTGAAGCTACATTTCAGCGGGCCGGGTGTAGAGTGGAAGCCGCCAGAAACGCGACATTGCGCCCGCCGGCGCGCTTCCACGGGCCGCTTCGCCGGCTTCGGCGGCACGAGCATTGCCCTACTGGAGGCACATGTCCGATTCTCCGAGCGTGTCCATAGTCGTCCCCCTCTACAACGAGGAGGGAAACGTCGTTCCTCTGGTTCGAGCGGTGGTCGAGACCATGGGCCCCGGATCCGATTGGGAGCTGGTGCTGGTCGACGACGGGAGCGGAGATCGGACGGTGGCCGCCGCCCGCGAGCAGGCCGTCCGGGATACCCGGGTGCGATTGGTCCCCCTGGCCCGAAACTATGGGCAGACGACGGCGATGCAGGCGGGCTTCGATGAGGCGAGAGGCGAGGTCGTCATCAGCATGGACGGGGATCTTCAGAACGATCCCGCGGACATCCCTCGCCTGATCGAAAAGCTGGAGGAAGGCTTCGACCTGGTCGCCGGGTACCGCGTGGCCCGCCAGGACAGGCTATGGACTCGCAAGGTCCCGTCCTGGATCGCCAACCGCATGATCCGCGCGATCACGGGGGTACCGATACGGGACAACGGCTGCTCGCTGAAGGCGTACCGTCGCGCCGTGCTGGCCGGGCTGGACCTGTACTCCGATATGCACCGGTTCATCCCCGCCGTGGCGGCCGGAACCATGGGGGCACGGATCACCGAGATCCCGGTTCGTCACCATCCGCGGCGGTTGGGAGAGAGCAAGTACGGCCTGTCCCGCGTCTGGAAGGTCCTGGTGGACCTCCTGACGATCACCATGATCCGGTGGTTTCGGGACCGGCCGCTGATGATGTTCGCCTTCGGTGCGCTCGGAGCCGCGGTCGCCGGCCTGGCGTTCAGCGCAGCCGCGCTGATCTCGCTGACCACGTGCGGGGCGAGCAAGGCCGACGCGCTGGTGCTGCCCGGCTCGGCACTGCTGTTCTTCGGGCTGGCCTTCTACCTGATGATGCTGGGTCTGATCGGAGAAGTGGCGGTGAGCGGCGCCGATCCGGAACCGCGCGTGGATTCGACCCGGTAGGGAAGCGGAGATGATCGAAAGAGTCGAAGCCGAAACCACGCGGGATGCGGCCGAACGGGGTGACGCTCCGGAGACGGCCGCCGCCCCCGGGAGGGGCTCGCCGGGCGCGGAGCTGGAGATCGAGGTGTCGGTCGTGGTACCCGTGACCGAGCGCCCCGGCCCGCTGAAGGTTCTCTACGAAGAGTACGCGGAAGTCCTTCGGTCCTCGGGATGCCGCTTCGAGTTCCTGTTCGTGCTCGAGCCCTGGGCCAGAGAGTTCGGCCGGGAGCTGCGTGAGCTGGAGCGGGCGGGCGAGCCCGTGCGTCTTTTGTACGCGCCGCGTTCGGTGGGTGAGGCGACCCTGGTCCGGATGGGCGCGGAACGGAGCGGGGGTCGGGTGGTCGTGACCCTTCCGGCGTATCGCCGGATCCAGGCCGCGGCGCTCCCCTCTCTCCTGGACGCCGTGGAGGCCGGGTACGATCTGGCCCTCGCTCGCCGCTGGCCGCGTACGGATTCATGGGTGAACAGGCTGCAGAACCGCGCGTTTCACGCTCTGCTCGGCGGTATCTCCGGCGCGGGGATTCACGACGTGGCGTGCGGGGTGAGGGCGATGCGGCGGGAGGTGCTGGATCGTGTGCCGATGTATGGGGATTTCTCCCGCTTCCTGCCGATTCTGGCCATCCGGGAAGGATTCCGGGTGACGGAGGTCGAGTGCCCGCAGCACCCGGAGGACCGGAAGACCCGCATCTACAGTCCCGGCGTGTACGTGCGGCGCCTGATCGACCTCCTGGGCCTGTTCTTCCTCACCCGTTTCACCTACAAGCCGTTGCGGTTCTTCGGCCTGGTGGGGAGCTCGCTGTCTGTGGCCGGCGCGGGGATTCTCGGGGTCGTCCTCGTGCAGCGGCTGGGAGGGCAGGGGCTCGCCAATCGACCGCTTCTGCTCCTCGGCGTACTGCTGCTGACTCTGGGGGTGCAGGCCTTCGCGCTCGGGCTCATCGGCGAGATCATCGTGCATCTCCACGCCTCCTCCGGCCGGCGTTACCGGGTGCGGAGTTCCACGCGGGAGCCGGAGGACGGGGACGCCCGATGAACGGCCTTCCGTCGGCCCGGGAGGGTCACGTGTTCACGGTGGATGTCGAGGAGTACTTCCAGGTGAGTGCCTTCGAGGGGGCCGTCTCGCGCCGCGAGTGGGACGGCCTCCCCAGCCGCGTCGAGGCCAACGTGGAGCTCCTGCTTGGAGTGCTGGCCGAGTACGGGGTCCATGCCACCTTCTTCACGTTGGGCTGGATCGCCGAGAAGCATCCCACGGTGGTTCGCCGGATCGCCGCGGCGGGGCACGAGGTCGCCTCGCACGGGTGGTGGCACCGGCGGCTGACCGGCATGGAGAGCGAGGAATTCCGCCTGGAGATCCGGCGCACCAAGCAGATTCTCGAGGGGCTTGCGGGGCGCCCCGTCTACGGGCACCGGGCTCCCAGCTTCTCGGTCGTTCCGGGGACCGAGTGGGCGTTCGACATCCTGCTCGAGGAAGGCTACCGGTATGATTCCAGCGTGTTTCCGATTCGGCGGCTCGGGTACGGTTATCCGGGAGCCGAGCCGGGGCCTCACGTGGTCACGCGTCCCGGCGGCCGGCTTCTGGAGCTCCCTCTCGCCACTACCCGGTGGGCGGGTCTCCGGCTGCCCGCGGCGGGTGGCGCGTATTTTCGAGTTCTCCCGTTCGGGCTGACCCGTCGCGCCTTCGCCGAACATACGCGCGAGGGGCGTTGCGGCGTGTTCTACCTGCACCCCTGGGAGCTGGATCCGGATCAGCCGCGCCTGCGAGTTTCGCCCCTGGCCCGGGGACGCCACTATCTGGGCCTCGCCGGCACGCTGAGGCGTCTCCATCTGTTGCTGGGCCGGTTTCGGTTCACCTCGGTGGAGCGGCGCTTCGGCCTGGGAGAGGTCGGCGCCGCCGCCCGGGTGTCGGCGCCGCTCGGGTAGCCGATTGCGAGTCGGCGAAGACGCCTGCGAAGGCCCCGAATGGGATGCGCTGGTCCGGCGCTCCGAGGGATGGACGCAGTTCCATCTGTTCGGCTGGAAACGCATCATCGAGGCCGCTTTCGGCCACGAGTGCCTCTATCTGTCCGCCGCCGACGATGCGGGCCTGGCCGGCGTGCTGCCGCTGGTCCGGGTGAAGAGCCGGCTGTTCGGCCATTACCTCGTCTCGATGCCGTTCGTCAACTACGGAGGTCCCCTGGGCTGTTCCGCAGCGGTCCAGGCACTCGTTCAGGCGGCCGTGCGGCGAGCCGACCGGGAGGGCGTGCGGCTCCTCGAGCTGCGCAGCCGGAGGACGCTCGAGGTTCCGCTGCAGGTCTCGCATCGCAAGGTCACCGTGGTGCGGGATCTGCCGCCCGGAGACCCGGAGCAGCTGTGGAAGGAGCTGCGGGCCAAGGTCCGCAGCCAGGTCCGTCGTCCGCGCAAGGAGGGAATCGAGGTACGCTTCGGTCCGGATCAGGTGGCCCCTTTCTGTTCCGTCTACCGCCGGCACATGCGGGATCTGGGCACGCCGGCGCAGGGACTGGCTCTGTTCGAGCTGATTCAGGAGACGTTCCCGGACGACGTGTGGTTCGGCTGCGCGTACGATGGCTCGCGGCCCGTGGCGGCGGGTTGCGGTTTCGTGTGGGACGGAGAGTTCGAGATGACGTGGGCCTCCGCGCTGCGCGCGTACAGCCGCGTGGCGCCCAATATGCTGCTGTACTGGCGCTTCATGGAGCGGGCGGCCCAGCGGGGGCTGAGGCTGTTCAACTTCGGCCGTTGCACTCCGGGTGGAGGCACACACCGCTTCAAACGGCAGTGGGGTTCCCGGGATGAGCCACTATGGTGGTACTACCGGGCGAGTGGCCGGCGTGCCTCGACCCCGTCCCCGGATGAGGCGGCGTACGCCTGGGGCCCCCGGCTCTGGAGGAGGCTCCCCCTCCCCGTGGCTAACATCCTGGGCCCGCGCATCGTGCGGTATATTCCATGAGTCCGGGGAGGACGGGAGGCAGTGCCGGCCGGGAGGAGGATGGGGAAAGCGGAGGGGGGATGACCGGAGCGTTGCTTGACCTGGTCCGCAGATGGATCAAGGTGCCGATCGAATCGGTGACGGGGCCGATTCGCCACCGTCTGCGCCATCGGCGGAGAAAGGCGTCGATCCCATCCGTCGTCGAGGCGCTCGATCACCTCGCCGATCGCCTCGTGGATCCGCCACCGCCGCCGGCCGAGAGCCCGATCTTCCTGCTCTCGGCGGGTTGGCGGTCGGGCTCGACGCTGCTGCAGCGCCTCGTGATGTCGGGTGGAGGGGTCATGGTCTGGGGGGAGCCGTACGCCCACTGCCACTACCCCCTCCAGCTGGCGGAGTCGCTGCGGATCTTCACCCCGGACTGGCCTCCGGACCTGTTCTTCCTCCGCCACAGGCGCCGGGCGGCGAAAGGCCGGTTGGAGGGACAGTGGATCGCCAACCTGTATCCGGATGTCTCCTGGCTGGTGGGAGCGCACCGGGAGTTCTTCCTCTCTCTCTACTCGCGGCCGGCCCGCGCGGAAGGCTTCGGGCGGTGGGGATTCAAGACGGTGCGGCTGGACACCCGGTACGCCGTCTATCTGAAGTTCCTGTTTCCGGATGCGCGTTTCGTGTTTCTGGTGCGGAACCCCTATCATTCGTATCGGTCGTACCGGTCGTTTCGGAACTGGTATTACCACTGGCCCGATGATCCCGTGTTCACTCCGCGCCGCTTCGGCCGGGTATGGAGGGAGCTGGCGACGAGCTTCCTCCGTGATGTGGAGGGGATCGGGGCGCGCCTGGTGCGCTACGAGGATCTGTGCGCGGGCGGACGGAGCCTGGAGGAGCTCTCCACGCACCTGGGCGTCGAGATCCGGGAAGATGTGCTGCGCGATCGGGTCCAGGGGCCGTACAGGAGCAGCCAGGATCCGGTTCCCGGCCCGGAGATGCGTGCCCTGCGCCGCGCGCTCGGCCCCGTCCCTCGCGAGTTCGGATACGAAGCCGGGTGATGCGCTCGCCGCCGGCGGACCTCCGGCTCGCCCGCCGCGCCTGAGGGCTCCCCACGCCATGTGGTTCCGCGCTCAGCTCCCGGCCCATTCGCCGCTGTCGCTCGCCGCTCTCCGGTCCGGGGCGGCGAGCTTCCTGTCGGGCGGGAAGCGGGCGGAAGGCCGGGTGCGTGAGCGGCTGACCGCGCTACTGGGTCCCCGTCGTCTCCTGCTGACGGACAGCGGCACCAGCGCCCTGTGCATGGCCCTGGACGCCATCCGGCACCGGCGCCCCGGCCCCGTCGCGCTGCCGGCCTACTCCTGCTACGACGTGGCCACGGCGGCCGTGGGGGCGGACGTTCCCGTGGTGCTCTACGACCTGGATCCCCACACCCTCGGTCCCGATGGGGATTCGCTGCGCTGGACGGTCAGGCAGGGCGCCGTCGCGGTCGTCCTGGCGCCGCTCTACGGGCTGCCGGTCCGGTTCGAGGAAGTCCGCGCGATCGCATCGGACGAAGGCGCGATCCTCCTGGAGGACGCGGCTCAGGGGGCCGGTGCGACGTACCGGGAAAAACCCCTGGGCACTCTGGGGTCCCTCGGCGTTCTCAGCTTCGGGCGAGGGAAGGGGACGACCGGAGGAGGGGGAGGCGCCCTGCTGGCCAACGACGCCGCCGGGGAGGAGCTGATATACGGCACGGCCCGCGAATCGTCGGGGCGGCGCGGAGCTCGCGAGCTCGTCGTGGCCGGAGCCCAGTGGTCGATGGGGCGGCCGGCCCTGTTCGGCCTCCCGCGCCGGGTGCCCGGACTGCGGCTGGGGGAGACCGTCTACCGAGCGCCCCGGCCCCCCGGCCCGCTCACCGCCGCGGCGGCGGGGATTCTGCTCCGCACACTGGAGTTGGCTCCGGAAGAGGAGCGGCGGCGACGGGAGAACGCCGCGCGCCTGCTCGAGCTCCTCAGCGAACGGCCGGGGCTTCGCACCTATTCGCCGCCCGAGGGATCCCGCTCGGGCTATCTGAGGCTTCCCGTTCTTCTGGACGGAGCGGGCTCGACCACGGCGCGGGGCTCGGCCGCGTCCCGTCTGGGCGTACGGCCGGGCTATCCCGCTCCCCTGTACGGCATACCGCAGCTGGCATCCCGATGCCGGAACGCGTCGGCCCGGTTTCCGGGCGCCGACCGGCTGGCTCGGGGGCTGTTCACCCTCCCCACTCACGGTCTCCTCCGCGAGCGGGATCTGCGGGCTCTCGAGGCCTGGATTCGAACCCTCCGCTGATCGCCGCGGGCGGCCGAGCGCTCCGTCGCCCGATTTCTGCGACACATCCGGGCAGGCTGCAACCCGCCGGCTTCGGCGGGGCGCTGTGGATGGGACGGTCCCGCGGCACATCTGAACTCGTCTCAAACAGTTAGCCGGGGGCGGCCTGGCGGGCACGGAACTGGTAGTGCAGGCATGCCAGGAAGCCCGTTCTGTCCACTGTCTCAGGGCAAATCCGGCGAAAGCCGGAGACGCAAAGGTGCGAGGCTACCGCGGTCGTTCGACGACCGCCATGCCCGTCGGCCTGCCAGTGGCGGAGCCAGGTGGATATCGCGCGCGTTTGTAACGAGCAGCGTGCGGCCCGACCTGGAGGCCCGGTGGACACGGGAGTTGCGAATAGACGTCAGCCCGGTTCATCGGAGGCACAATGGTCATGCTGTATGCTTCACGTTTGCAGGATCACCCACTCGTCCGTTCCCTCCACGTGGTGGCCCGTCGCTCTTCTCGCTCGCCCTCCGTTCGCCTGGCTCGCGGTGCAACTCGGGTTCGGGTAGGGAGTAGAAGGAGCGCGGGATCTCTCAGCCAACTTCGAATCGGGAACCGTGCGCGTATGGCCCCTTGGTGCTTTCTCCTGGCGATGACGGCATGCTCCACCGATGCCATCCCCACGGCGCCGGCCGGGCCGCCGCAGAACCGGCTCGTGGCCGCCGTCAGGGTCACTCCCTCCGACGCTCTGGTGGAGCCCGACGGCCTGGTGCGCCTCTCGGCGGTGGTGCGTGGCGCGCGCGGCCAGACGGTCAGCGGACGCTCCGTCCAATGGCGCAGCTCCGATCCCTCCGTGGCCAGCGTGGATGCGGACGGCAACATCGTGGCGGGAAACGAGGGGACCGCCAAGATCTTTGCCGAGGTCGAGGGCGTCACGGGGACCGGTACGATCGACGTCCGTGGCGACGTGGTGGAGATCCGATTCCAGAACTCGCCCACCCTGATGGAAGGGCAGGCAGGTCAGCTCTCCGCCAACTACGTCTACAGCAACGGGGCCGTGCGCCCCGCGGGACGCCTCCGGTGGACCGCGGCCGATCCCATGGTGGCGAGCGTGGACGCGGATGGCCTGGTCATCGCCCGGCGCTCGGGTGAGACTCTGATCTGGGCCCAGGGACGGGGCAAGAAGAAGGCGGAGCAGGTCACCGTGCAGGCGGAGCCGGTCGCGTCCGTGAGAGTGAACTATCCAAAGCTCAGCTTGGATGTGGGTGAGTCCGTCGAGTTCTGGGCCACCGTTCAGGATGCCGCGGGCAACCGTCTCATGCGGGTGGTGTCGTGGACCAGCTCGGCCCCCGGCGTAGCGCAGGTCGATTCGACCGGGGTCGTCACGGGCCAGAGCGCGGGACCGGCCACGATCACGGCGACCAGCGAAGGCGTCAGCGGGACCGTGGACGTCTCGGTGGTGGATCCCGCCGGTTCGGGCGGCTCCAATGGAGGCGGCTCCTCGTCCGCGGCGACTCCTCTTCCTGCTGCCGTGCAGGATCTGTCCGCGGTGGCCCAGGGCGAGAACCACGTGAACCTGGCGTTCACTCAGGTGGACGACGGAACGGGGTCTCCGGCCCGGTATGAGATTCGGGTTTCGGAGGAGGCGGCGCAGGCGGACTGGAGCGAAGCCCTGGACGTGAAGAAGGGCAGCTGTGCCGCGCCGCTCGCCGGAACCGCGGTGGGCTCCAAGCTCACCTGCTCGGTCGAGGGCCTGCAACCTTCCACCGACTATGAGTTCCGGCTCGTCGCGTTTCGAGGCGACCTGAACCAGGATGCGGTGTTCGGCCCACTCTCGAACGTGGCCACGGCCCGGACGTCGGATCCGCCCCTGGTGGTGGATGTGGTGCCGAGCGCGTTCACGCTCGAGGTGGGACAGACCCGTCAGCTGAGCGCCAAGGTCACCGACGCGTACGGGAACGAGCTGGATGAGGCCGTGGCGTGGGCCAGCAGCCGCTCGTCGGTGGCGTCCGTTTCGGCGGAGGGCCTGGTGACCGCCAACGGGGTGGGGCAGGCTACGATCCGGGCGACCGCGCGCGGCGTGAGCGGCTCTTCGGACGTCACGGTGGCGGCGACGGAGACGTCCGGTGGTGGCTCGGGCGGGAACGACTCGGGTGGATCGGACGCCGGAAGCAGCGGCTCGGGCGGAAGCGCTGGCGGAGGCACGGGTGGTGGAGGATCGGGAGGCGCAGTGCCGTCTGCGGGCGGCAACGTGCACGAGCCGGCAGGCTTCGTGAAGATCTCGGAGCGGGCGTTCGACGCGTTGGTGGAAGACGGGTGGGGCGTGCACCCGAAAAACGTGTATGGACGCATTGTCCAAGCTAGCGGGCCCATCAGCCCTCCGGCCGCGTACCGCATGTTCTTCCCGGCGGGCACGTCGGGTGGTGGCGGCGATGTGAACCGGATCGGCCGACACTTCAGCGGCAACTATACGGAGCTCTATCTGAACTTCTGGCTCCTGCATTCGGCCAACTGGCAAGGCCATAAGTCGGGGGTGAACAAGATCCTCTATGTGGCGGATGGCTCCCGGACGGCCTCCCCGTTCTACATCAACGCCCACGGGAGCGGCGTAGGCCCCACTCTCGAGCCGTCGGTATGGCTTCAGGGGCAGGACAACACTCCGTGCGGCTATAATGCCACGCGGCGCCTTCCCCAGAACCGGAACCTGCAGAAGCAAATCGTGAAGGGCCAGTGGCATCAGTATGAGCTCTACGCCAAACTGAACACGTACGATCCGAACAGGCCAACCTGTGACGGCGTGGTCCAACTCTGGCTGGACGGCGTTCTCGTGGTCGACTATCATGACGTCCGGCTACTGAATGAAAGTGGGAAGAACGCGGTGTCGCCTAGTGATTGGCGGTTCGGTTTCGTCAATATCGATCCGATCTGGGGGGGCGGAGGAGACCGGGTGGCGCAGGATATGTACCGGTTGCTGGATCACTTCTATCTGTCGGGTCGCTAGCGTACTATGCGGGTTTGGCGGCCGCGTGGCCGCCAGGAGAAGGTGTACCTGACGGTCCCCTACGGCCCCTGCGGAACTACCGGAGGGGCCGTGGCGCATCGAATACGTTGGCTGGTGCTCCCCGCCGGGGAATCGATCGCGTCCCCCGGTGATCGGAGGCCCCGGGATCCTCTCACGGGGCGCCGTTCAACAGAACGGGATTCGGGATGGTCGAGAGCGAGGGTGTGGGACCGTCCGGGGGCGGCCCGCCAGTCGGGGAAAGCGGACCGATGCGACTGTCCCAAGAGATCTCGAGGGATTCGGGAGACCAACGCCCGCGGTTCTCCGTGGTCGTTCCGGTCTTGAACGCGCTGCCTCACCTCGAAGCCTGCGCTGACGCGCTCGCCCGGGCCGCCGAGTGCCACGGCGGAGTCGAGATCCTGTTTGTGGACAACGGTTCATCGGACGGATCCCATGAGTTCCTTCGCCGACGAACCGGCGAGGGGAGTCGCCTCCTCCAACATGCCGGCAATACGGTCTCGGCCGTCCGGAACTACGGTGCCTGTCGAGCCCGCGGTGCGTATCTGAGCTTCATTGATGCCGACTGTGTGGTGTGTCCGGACTACTTCCAGGCGGCCGATCGTATCATTCGCGAGATCCGACCTGCCGTGACCGGTTCCGGCTACTCGCTGCCGGAAACCGCCGGGTGGATTGAGCGGACATGGAATTCTCTTCACGCGCGCTCTGAGGATGGTTGGGTCAATTACCTGCCGGCCGGCAATCTCGTGGTCGGTGCGGACCTGTTCCATTCCACCGGCGGGTTCGATGAGGGCCTGGCCACGGGTGAAGATGCCGAGTTCTGCCAGCGTGTTCGCAGGGAGGGACATGGAATCTACGAGTGCCGGCGTCTGCGCGTTCAGCACCTGGGAAATCCGAGGACACTTCGCGCTTTCTTTCGGCAACAGGCCTGGCACGGGCTCGGCGCTTTGGGAACGGCGCGCGACTCGCTGATAGACAAGCCGCTGGCAACGACCGTGTTGCACGGTCTGTTCCTGCTCGCGGGTCTGGTTTGCCTGATGTACCTTCACGGGGTGCGTCTCGGGCTGCGTGTGATGCTGCTGGTGGCTGTGGGCTCCGCCGTACCCGGTGCTGCCGTGCTATACCGCCTGGCGGCTCGGAAAAAGTGGAGCGAGCCGCTGCGGCCGTTTCTCCTGTACCATCTGTATTTCGCCGCCCGACTCCTGGCTCTGGCGAACCTGCTGCTGGGCCGGAAGGGACGTAGGAGGTAGGTTCGCATGTAGGCTCTGGCCGGAGCCCCGAGCGCGCGCCGGAGGTGCGGTTGTGGTGCCGACGCGACACCTGCCGGCGCGGGTGGCCGACTCATGAACATGGCCTCCGGAATCCCGCCGTAGCGTGGTGAGTGCCGCGGCGAGGGCGGGGGTCCCGATCTTGCACCGTCGAGGTTGGGACTGGGAGTTGGCGCCATCCGACGAAGCGGCCAGGTCGTGGAGCAAGCCCGGGAATGATACAGCGAACCAACGCGGCGACTGCACGGTGGCGCTCCACCGCCAACGCCGAGGTGAAGGGATCTCAGCGGCCGCGACTCGGCGGCCGATCGCCACGCCCCGGCGCTTTGCCGGGCGATACATGGCATCTGGACCTGCTGCGCCTCTCGATCTTCGCTCTGATCCTACTGTCGCTGAGTCGCGTCCACATGTATCTCGGCCTGGGCCGCCTCCGACCCGCGCTCCTGCTGGCCGTCACCGCGATGGCGTACGCGTTCCTGAATCCACGCCTCGTGAACACGGGCCGTCTGATTCGCCACTGGCCGACGCGGGTCCTGGTGTCACTGGCCGTGCTCGCCTGCCTCTCGGCCGCGTTCGGCCTCTCGCTGGGTGGATCCGCGAAATTCATCCTGCAATCATACTCCAAGGTTTTCATCCTGGCGTTTCTCCTGATCGCGGCCATCCGGGGTCCCAGGGATCTGCGCTTCTTTACCTGGGCATACGTCGTGAGCTGCGGCGTGCTCGCGTATTTCGCCATGTTCGTATTCGGCCTCAAAGTGGAAACGGATACCTTCGCGCGCCTGAACGACCTGTATACGTTCGACGCGAATGACATCAACTGCATTCTCATGTCGGGCCTGCCGCTCACCATCCTGTGCTATCAGAGCAGCCGCATGAAGGGTAAGATCCTGGCGAGTCTGGTTCTCGTGGGGATCGGAGCGACGGTGGCGCGAAGCGGCTCGCGAGGAGGTTTCGTCGGGCTCGTTGTCGTGGCCGCTCTGCTGCTCTTCTTCCTTCCGCGGGTGTCCGTGATCAAGAGGTTCGGTTTCATGTTCGCCGTCGCGATGGGCCTGCTCCTGTTCACTCCGCCGGGATATTGGGAGCAGATGGCGACGATCGGCCAGCCGAAAGAGGATTACAACTGGAGCGCCTATTACGGGCGCAAGCAGCTTGCGCAGCGCGGACTCGGCTACATGATTCGTTACCCGGTGTTCGGCCTGGGCGTGAACAACTTCGCCCGGGCGGAGGGGACTATCTCCGAGCGGGCCCAGAACTTCATCGATCGGCCTGGTGTGCGAATTCGCTGGCGCCCCGCGCACAACTCCTTCGTGCAGGTGGGCTCCGAGATGGGAGTGCCGGGCCTGCTCCTGTGGACCTCCCTGATCGTGGTCGGCTTCTTCGGGATGCGGAGGCTGAGGCACCGTTTGCCGGGCCGGTGGGAGAAGGGGGACCCGGATCAACGCTTCGTCTACTACATGACGATCTATCTTCCGGTGTCGTTGGTCGGATTCGCGGTCACGGCCTTCTTCGTCTCCTTCGCCTACGTGGATGTGATCTACATCCTGGCGGCGTTCCTCACCGGCGTCTATGTGTCCGCGGAGAACCTGTTGTATCGGGAACCGCGTCCGGTCGGGCCTCGGCCCCAGGGTCCCGCGCCCCGGCTTCGCGCTTCGGCGCATGCCCGGCCCGTGAGGGCATACCGGTAACCCGGGACCCCGTGCGAGTCCGCTCTAAACAGGCCATCGAGCGCTTCCTCGTGCTCGCGGGCCTACCCGCGGCGGGCCGGTACCTGCGGCGGAAGCAAGCCGTGATCCTCGCCTACCACAACGTAGTCGCGGATGCGGCGTCCGGCGGCGACGTCTCGCTCCACCTGCCCAGAGAATCGTTCGCCCGGCAGCTGGATTCCCTGCGCCGAACTCACCGGGTGGTCCCGCTGCGTGATCTCCTGGCGGAGGACGGGGGGGTGGGGCCGCGGGCCGCCATCACCTTCGACGATGCGTACGCTGGGGCGGTCACGTTGGGCGTGCAGGAGGTGGTGCGGCGCGGCTTGCCGGCCACTCTCTTCGTGGCCCCCGCGCTGCTGGGTGGAAAAGCCTTCTGGTGGGACGTTGTCGCTTCCCCGGAGGTGCCGGGGCTGCCCGCCAGCCTTCGCGCCAGAGCGCTCCACGAGTGGCGGGGTGTGGACGCCAGGATCCGGGAGGAGGCGAGCCGCGAGGGCCTGGCAGTCGCGGACGCGGCAGTCGTGGCCGCCCGAAGGTCGGCCAGCCTGGCCCAGGTGCGGGCGGCCGCGGCGAGACCGGGAATCACGGTCGGATCCCATACCTGGAGTCATCCCAATCTGAACGCGCTGACCGAATCGGAGATTCGGGAGGAGCTCGAACGGTCCCTCGGGTGGTTGAGCGACGGCTTCGAGAGCGCGATTCCGTGGCTCTCCTACCCGTACGGCCTCGAATCGCCGCCCGTACGGGAAGCGGCGCGAGCGGTCGGCTACGAGGCGGCGGTGCGCGTGGAGGGGGGCTGGATGAGGCGCCGGCCCATCGATCGCCACGCCCTCCCGCGCCTCAACATCCCCGCCGGCCTTTCCCCGGACGGGTTTCACCTGCGGGCCGCCGGCCTGTTCTACCATTGAATCCGTCTGTCCTGGTCACGGACGGAGAGCAGCGCTCCGCTCTCGCGGTGGTCCGGTCGTTGGGGCGCGCCGGTTACCGTCTCCACGTGTGCGCCTCCCGCGCGCACTCCCTGGCCGCGGTCTCCCGCTACGTGCGGGAGTCGGCGCTCGTGCCCGATCCGCTGTCGGATCCACGCGCGTACGCCTCCGCCGTGGGAGCGCTGGTCCGACGCTGGGGCGTCCGCCTCATCCTCCCTGTCACCGATGCGTCCCATCTGGCGCTTCTGCCGGCTCTCGCAGGTTGCTCCCAGGCGATTCTTCCCGGGCCCACACTCGACGCCTTTCGCCGTGTGTCCGACAAGGCCGAGGTACTCCGCCGCGCCGCGGAGCTGGGAATCGCCGTGCCCCGGCAGCACGAGGTCGCGAGTTCAGACGCGGTCTCCACGGTGGTGGCGGAGGGACTCGAGTACCCTATCGTCATCAAGCCGGCTCGATCGGTTCACGAGATGAGCGGCGGCGAACGCAGGATCAAACTCGGCGTCCACTACGGCCGCTCCGAGAGGGAGCTGCTCGACAAGCTGAGCGAGCTGCCGGCCGCGGCGTTCCCCGTGCTCCTCCAGCGCCGGATCGGCGGGCCCGGAGTGGGAGTGTTCCTGCTCCTCTGGGAGGGGCGGCTGGTGGCGGCGTTCTCGCACAGAAGGCTCCGGGAGAAGCCTCCTTCGGGAGGCGTGAGCGTATACCGGGAGAGCGTGCCGTTGGATCCCGAGCTCCTCGCCAGCTCCCGGGGGTTGCTCGAGGCGTTCGGGTGGCAGGGCGTGGCGATGGTCGAGTACAAGGTCTGCACCCGGACGGGCACTCCCTTCCTGATGGAGGTCAACGGACGCTTCTGGGGATCGCTCCAGCTTGCGATCGACGCCGGAGTCGACTTTCCCCGCCTCCTGGCCGAGGCGGCGTCGGGAGCTGCTCCGGCTCCGGTCCTGGACTACCGTGTGCCGGTGCGCAGCCGCTGGCTGTGGGGCGACGTCGATCACCTGCTGGCTCGCCTGTTTCGGTCGGACACCCAGCGGCCTGAACGGGAGGATCTGCCATCGCGCGGCCGACTCCTGCTGGACTTCGTCAGACCGTGCCGCCCGGCGGAGAAGACCGAAGTACTGCGCCTGTCGGATCCGAAGCCGTTTGTTCGAGAGTCCGTCGACTGGTGGCGAGGCCTCGGTGCGTAGACTCAAGGTCATGCAGGTCACCCACGATCTCGGGATCGGTGGATTGCCCCGGGTGGTCGCCACCCTGGCGGGGGCCCTGGACCGGTCGCGCTTCGAGCCCTCGGTGCTGTGTCTCAACGAGACCGGCCCCCTGGCAGCGGAGCTGGAGCAGAGGGGGATCGCGGTGTTGCAGCTTCCGAAGCCATCCGGCGCGCGGCCGGACTACTTCGCTTTTCACAGAGTGGCCAGGGTGCTGAGGGAGCGCGGGATCGACGTCCTGCACACGCACAATACGCAGCCGTTCATCGACGGGGGCATCGCCGGCATCCTGGCGCGTGTGCCCAGGCACATCCACACGGACCACGCGCGCGACTTCCCGGACAAGCGGCGCTATATGCTGGCCGAACGGGTTCTATCCCGCTTTGCGGATCGTGTGGTCGGAGTGTCCCGGCACACGTCCTCCGACCTGGTGCGCTACGAAGGAATCGATCCCGCCCGGGTGGTCACCATCCACAACGGGATCGACAGCGTTCCGTACGAGCGCGAAGTGGATGCGGTCGCGAAACGCCGCTCACTGGGTCTGTCTCCCTCGACTCCGGTGCTCGGACTGGGCGTCCGGCTGACGGAGCAAAAGGGAATCGAGCACCTGCTCCGGGCGATGGTGACGGTTCGGCGGCGGATCCCCGAGGTCGTGCTGCTGATCGCCGGGTACGGTCCCTTGGCCGGGGATCTGGAGGCTCTGGCCGGGCGGCTCGGCGTGGCCGGCTGCACCCGCTTCCTCGGCCCCAGACTGGACATGGAGGAGCTCCTCCACGTCTTCGATGTCTATGTGCTTCCGTCGCTGTGGGAGGGTTTTCCTCTGGTGCTGCTCGAGGCGATGGCGGCCGGTTGCCCCATCGTCGCAACGGATGTGGGAGGCGTGAGCGAAGCGGTGCGGCCGGGTCACAATGGCCTGCTCGCCCAGCCGGCCAACCCGGAGGCCCTGGCGGCCGCTATCCTCCGGCTTCTGGAAGATGAGGATCTGCGCCTTCGCTTTGCGGCGGGCGGAAAGCGGTTGCTGCGGGAGGAGTTTCGCGCTGACGTGATGGCGCGGCGTTATGAAGAGTTGTATGCGGGCGGGCCGGGCTGAAGGTCGGGAAGCGAGTGGATATGGCACAGGTGGGTCCGGTCGCGCTCGGGTGTGGGCCTGCCGCAGCAGTCGCCCCGGCCGCTGGTGGGTGCGCGGTTCGATGGCGGTGTGTAGGATGAATTGTGTCAACACATTGCACGCATCGATATCGGTTCGGGGCTTCTGGATCTCTTCTTGATTTGCCGGGTGAGGCGGTGAGGTGGAGGGAGGGGTGGTGAGAGGCGGACAGACGGGGTGAGAAGAGGAGGCGGAGTGAGGGGCTTGAGTTGACCGGGGATCCACTCGGAGAGGGAATGGGCACGGCGGAATCGAGGGACGGGGTCCCGGTGGGGACGGGCCAGAGGCGGCGTAAACCTGGCGCTCTCCTGAACGTGGGTGTGCTCACGATCTCGCTCCTGGTCTCTCTCGGCCTGGGAGAAGCGCTGGTCCGCGCCCTTCGCCCCCAGCAGCTCATCCTCAAACGTCCCGACATCTGGCGTCCCGTTCAGGGGTTGGGTTGGACCCACCGCTCCGGCGTGCGGACGCTGATCAACACGGGAGAGGGCACCGTCCATCTCTATACCGACCGTGACGGCTACCGCACGGGAGCGGCCGGTCGTGTGAATGGTGGCACCCGCATCCTGGTGCTGGGCGACTCGTTTCTGGAGGCGCTTCAGGTCGAGTACGAGGAGAGCATCGCGGGCCTGCTGGAGCGCAGATTGTCCGAGTGGAGCGGGGAGCCCGTGTCGGTCCGGAACACCGCCGTGGGCGGCTGGAGTCCCGAGCAGTACGCCTATCAGGCTCGTGAATCCATGGTGGAGGAGGACTTCGATCTGGCTCTGGTGTTCCTCTATCTGGGCAACGACATCGTTTCGAGACGAACGGGTCCTCTGCCGCCGCGCGCGCCGAAGGAAGTCCACCACCTGCGATTCCCGCGTTCGCTCGCGAGGAGAGAACTGGTTCGCGCCCTCCTGTATCCTGTCAACGACTTCCTGGAAGTCCGTTCGCATCTGTTCGTCCTGCTCAAGAACCGGGCGAGCGGGTTGAGGATGAAGCTCGGAATGACGGCGGCGTATTTTCCCACTGCCCTGCTCAGGAGCGAGGCCGCGTCGCCAAGGTGGACTTTGACGGCGCAGCTGTGCGAGGAGATCGCGGCGTCGGCCCGCGCGCGCGAGGTGCCGCTTCTGTTCGTCCTCATCCCGGCCCCCATACAGATCGATCGGACGGCGTTCGACGAGTACGCCAGAGGGTTCGACATTGACCCAGCGACGGTGGATCTGGATCAACCCGACCGCCGTCTGGGAGAGGAGCTCACGGTGCGGCGGCTTCGCTTCGTCGATCTCCTCCCGGCCTTTCAGGACGCGAGCCGACGTGGCGAGAAGCTGTACGGTGAGGTCGACAAGCACCTCACCCGAGCCGGCCACGAGGTCGCCGAGCGCGCCATCGAGCCTGCCGTCCGGGAGCTGCTCGTGGGAGCGGCCTCCTCCTCCAGCCGTCCGCAAGGAGGCTGACGGTGTCCGCCGACACGGGAAGTGCCGATCCGATCTTCGTGTACAGCGTGGGACGGAGCGGCTCCACGGTGTTCCATGAGATCTTCACCCGCCACCCCGATGTGGCGTGGCTGTCTCCGCTGTGTGACCGCTGGCCTCAGCGCTTCCGCCTCCACCGGGGGTTGCTGAGGCTGGTCGATGCGCCGCTCCTGGGCGCCGGGCTGAGGAGACGGTTCCACCCGGACGAATGCTACCGCTTCTGGGACCACCATTGCCCGGGGTTCAGCACCCCCTGCCGGGATCTCGTGGCGGATGATGTCACCGAGGCCCAGCGGAGGGCGGTGCTCTGTTCCCTCGGAAGGCTCACCACAGGTCGGAGATACCGGCTGCTGGTGAAGATCACCGGCTGGCCCCGGATGGGCTTCCTCTCGGAGATCTTCCCGCGAGCCCGATTCATCCACGTGGTCCGCGATGGCCGGGCCGTGGTCAACTCCATGCTCAAGGTGGGCTGGTGGTGGGGGTGGCGCGGCCCCGCCAACTGGCGGTTCGGGGAGCTCGGGGAAGTGTACCGCGAGGAATGGGAGCGGTACGACCGCTCGTTCGTCGCCCTGGCCGCGATCGAGTGGAAGCTCCTCCTGGAAGCCGCCGGGGCCGCGAGCGCCCGCATCGATCCGGCCTTGCACATGACGATCCGGTACGAGGACCTGTGTGGGGATCCGGTCGCCGTGTTCGAGAGCGTGGCCGAGTTCTGCGATCTGCGGTGGCCCCGGGCGCTCGAGCGCCGCGTTCGGGCGGCCGGGTTGCGCAGCCGAAACGACAAGTGGAGGTCGGATCTGAGCGCGCTCCAGCAACGGATTCTCAACGAAGCGCTGCAGCCTCATCTCGCCAGGCTCGGCTACGAGTGAGGGTGGTCAGTCGGACCACGAGCCTGGGGCGCACACGGAGATGAAGAACCCGTCCGGTCACGGCTTCGAGCCCTCGCTCGCCAGCCGCACGCTGACCGCCGCGCAATGGAGGTTCGCCTCCATCGCGGTCCAGTCGGTCCTCCAGTTCGGCGTGACCGTGCTCCTGTCGCGGCTGCTTCCCCCCAGGGACTTCGGCCTCGTCGCCCTGGCCCTGATCGTGACGGGGTTCGCCCGGGTCGTGTCGCAACTGGGCATCGCCCCGGCGGTGATCCAGCGCCGGCCGCTCACCGATCGCCACCTTCGCGCCGCGTTCACCCTCTCCGTGCTGCTCGGTCTGGCGACCGCAGTTACTCTGGTGGCGCTCGCTCCGCTCTCCGCCTGGCTGTTCCACAACTCCCAGGTGCCCGCCATCCTCCGGGTCGTAGCCTGGACGTTCGCGGTCGGTGGCGTGGGGAACACCGCGGGCGCTCTCCTGCGGCGGAAGCTCGACTTCCGGCGCATCTTCGTGGTCGCCGCGGTGAGCTACGGGGTGGGCTACGCCGGAGTGGCGGTGACCCTGGCCCTCCTGGGCTTCGGCGTGTGGGCTCTCGTCCTGGGAGCCCTGACCCGGGCGGCCCTCGGCGCCATCATGAATCTCCTGTTGAGCCCGCATCCCTGCCGGCCGCTGTTCGACCGCGTGGAGGTTCGGGAGCTGCTCGGCTATGGAGTCGGCACCAGCATGCACGGTGTCGGAAGTTATCTGGCGCAGATCGGCGACAATTTCGTGACCGGCCGCTGGCTGGGGAGCGAGCGCCTGGGGCTCTACACCCGCGCCTACGGGCTCATGATGCTGACCCAGGATTTCGTGGGTCACATCGCCCTCTCCGTCCTGTTTCCCGCGTTTTCGGAGATCCAGCACGACAGGAGACGGCTGGGCCGGGCCTACCTGTTCGCCGTGCAACTCACCAGCCTGGGCTCCGCGCCGCTGATGGCGGGGATCCTGGTGGCGGCGCCGCATCTCATCCGGGGCCTGTACGGCGAGAACTGGAGCGGAGCCATCCTGCCGCTTCAGATCCTGTGCGCCTTCGGCCTGGGTCGCAGCATCTTTCCGCTCGGTGCGGCGGTCGCCCGGGCCTCGGGCGACGTGTACGCGCTGGCCTGGAGGACATGGCTGTACGCGGGGCTGGTCGTGGGGCTGACCTACCTGGCGACACCTTTCGGTTTGCCGGGGATCGCCCTCGGCGTGGGAGCGGCCATCCTCGCCGCCTACCTGATGCTCGCGCGGCTGGCCCTGAGCATCGTCTCGCTGGGCTGGAGGGATTTCTTCGGGGCTCAAGCCTCCGGGCTGCTGCTGAGTCTGTACGTGGCCGGCGCTGCCCTGGCCGTGCGGTTCGGTCTGGAAGCAGCGGGCGCTCCGGACATCACCATCCTCATCGCGATCGTCGGCGCCTGCGCGCTGGCCCTGCTCCTGGGGATGCGATGGCTTCCCGAAAGGCTGAAGCCCCGGGAGCTCTCCGCGGCGCTCGGCGAAGCGAGCGGGCTTCCGAGGTCCGTCCTGATCCTGCTGGAACGCGCGTTCGCTTTGGATGCCGAGCGTCGGTAGCCGCACGCGCGAGACCGGCCCTGCCGCGGCCCGCGCTCAACCCGCATCCCTCCGGTCGACCGAGTCTCCCAGCTGGTTGAAGCCGACGCGGACCGCCGCGTACAGGTCCTCGAGCTGACGGTCCAGAGAGAAGAGCTCCTCGGCTCGCCTCCGTGCGGCGCGGGCCAGCCGTCTTCGCCGTTCCTCACCGGTGAGCAACTCCCGCATGGCCCGCGCCAGCTCCGCCTCGTCTCCCGGAGGGACCAGCAGGCCGGTCTCACCGTCGACCACCACTTCGGGAAGCCCTCCCACGTTGGATGCCACGACGGGTACGCCGCGCTCCATCGGCTCCAGCGCGGCGAGTCCGAAAGCTTCCTCCCAGGTCGAAGGGACGACGCAGAGGTCCGCACCCTCCACCAGCCGGGCCGCATCGTTCCGGTACCCGGCGAACAGGATCGATTCGGCCGCCGGCAGACTCGCTCGTAGCGCCTCGAGGTCCGCCAGCAGCGGCCCATCCCCGAAGTAAAGGAGGAGGGGAGCGGGATCTTCGTCACCCATCGAACCGAGAAGGCGGTCGAAGGCCCGCAGCAGATGGTCCAGCCCCTTCTGGGGTGCCGCTCGGCATGCGCACGCCACGATCCGCCGACTTTCATCGATTCCGAATAGCGCGTGCAGCCGGGCCCGGGCGCCCGTATCCAGGGGTCGGATCTCCACGGAGTTCCAGATCACCCGCAGCCTTTCCCGAGGGATCAGGTCGACCGTTTCCTTTCGGCGTGCCACGTAGCGGCTGACCGCGATGACCTGGTCCGCCACCGTGCCGGGGATTCGACGGCTCCACCGCTTGAGGGTACGCCGGAAGCCCTTCGCCGGAGCACGATCTCCCGACGTATGATCGTGTACGATGATGTGTCGAACCCCGGCCCGCCTGAGCGTCGGGAACGCGAGGCTCCAGGCGGGCCGATCTGCCAGGTACAGGACGCGTACTCCTTCCCTGCGAACGAAATCCGCGAGCGAGTGGACGGATTTCCGATCCTCCAGGTCCACCTCGAGCTCGATCGCCCGGGCGGCGCTTCCGCGCAATGTGCCGGGTGGCGACTCCAGCGACGGGTAGGCTACGAGCGTCCGGACTCCCTGTTCCGCCAGGCGGTCGGCCAGCCTCGCGTACAGGCCCTCGATGAAGTTCCATGCGAATCCCGTGTTGCTCGGGAAGTTGGCCGCGCACAGCAGGGTTTGCGGCATGCGTTCGGCCGAGCGACTTTTCACGGGCGACTCGATACGGCCGAGGAGGAGCCTTGGCCGGGTCGGGCATGGACGCACGGTTCTTGCCGCCTCCACGGAGCGCGGGGTTCCGACCGCCGCACGGACAGGCGGGTTGCCCGAAACGGGCCGAGATTGTGCCGTTTCCGAGGGGATTCAGTGAGCCACAGCATCGCAGATACCCAGATCGAGCGCGCCTTCATCGTCGCGTCGCCGAGGAGCGGCACCACCTGGCTCCAGCTCCTGCTGGCCCAACACCCCGCGGTGGCCACCGCCCAGGAGACGCACCTGTTCGACCGTTACCTCGGGCCCCTCGAGCGGGCCTGGAGGGGAGAGCTCTCCAATCCCACGCCGAGAAGGGTCGGGCTGTGCAACGCACTATCCGAGGACGAGTTTTACGCGCTGTGTAGGACGTTCGCAACACGGGTGCTGGACAATATTCTCGCCTCGAAGCGGGGGGCACGGGTCGTGGTCGAGAAATCTCCGGGCCACGTCCGGTACTGGAAGTTGATCCTCCGGCTGTTCCCGGACGCTCATTTCGTGCACATCGTGCGGGACCCCCGCGGCGTCGTCGCCTCGATGCAGAACGCCGGCCGCTCCTGGGGCAGTCGCTGGGCGCCGACCAACGCATACGGCTGTGCGCGACGATGGAGGGAGGCGGTCGAGGAAGGCCGGCGGATCGCCGCAGAGGCGCCATGCTATCACGAACTCCGATACGAGTCGCTCCTGGCCGACGGGGAGCGCTGCCTGGCGGAACTGTTCGGGTTCCTGGGAATCGAGGCGGATCCGGAGTTCTACCGGGCCGCGCTGGAGGCCTGCGCCATCGGGAATCTCCAGGCGGCGTCCGAGCGGGTGGCCTCACCCTGGAAGCTGGCCCGGGAGCCCGGCGGCTTCTATCGGAAGGGAGAGGCCGAGAGCTGGCGGGAGGAGTTGAGCCGGAAGGATCTCCGGGCCGTCGAATACGTGACGCGAGCCCTCATGGCCGAGTTGGGCTATGAGCCCGCCCTGGAGAGGACCCGCGGCAAGCCTCTCTCCCTGGCCGCTCGTGAGACGGTTCGACCCGCCCGTGACAGGCTGGCTTCGGCGCTTCACCGGGTAGTGCGCCGGCTCTCATCCGACGGGCGTTCGTAGGCCGGCATGGCCGCCACGGCGTGGAGGGCCACCCTGAGGGAGTGCCTGGGCCGCATCCATCGGGAAGCCCGGATCACGGTGACGCGCATCCCACGACCCGACATCTGGGCCTTCGTGGTCGGCTGCTATAATTCCGGTACCGAGCTGCTGGCGGAGATTCTTTCCTCGCATCCCGAGATCGCCGCGCTTCCCACCGAAGGCCATTTCCTCACAGACCAGTTTCCGACCGATTTCGAGCTTGGCCTTCCCCGCATGTGGGTTCTGAGAGAGGACCTGTTCCGGCTGACGGAACGGGACGAGGGCCCCGATCCGGACAGGATCAAGAAGGAATGGGGCATGCGGTTGGATCGAAGTCGGCCCATCTTTCTGGAGAAGTCGCCGCCCAATACGGCGCGTACCCGGTGGTTGCAGCGCCACTTTTCCAACGCGCATTTCATCGCGATCGTGCGCAACGGGTATGCGGTCGCCGAGGGGATCCACCGGAAAGCCGAGCCGAAGCACCGAAGGAAGGGCTGGCCGCTGGGTCTGTGCGCCCGGCAGTGGGCGCGTTCGAACCGGGTGCTGCTGGACGACGCCGCGTACCTGGAGCGCATCCACTGGGTCCGCTACGAGGAGTTGACCCGGGAACCGCAGAGCGGTGTCGATGAGATCCTGCGCTTTCTCGGACTGTCGCCGGAGGGGCGCGGGATCGACGTCTCGGGTGCCTGGGCGGTCCACGAGCGAAACGGCCCGATTCGGAATCTCAACCCCGAGAGCCTCGCCCGCCTCACGCCGGAGGACCTCCAGGCGGTGAACCGGGAGGCGGAGCCGATGCTCCGGCACTTCGGCTACGAGGTGCTCTGATGCCTCGCTCGGTGCTGCACCTGCTGGCGCCCGGTCCGGTGGGCGGGATCGAGAGCGTCGTCGCCATGCTGGCGATGGGCCAGGCCGAGGCGGGAAGCTCCGTCGGAGTCGCGCTCAGCTTGGCGCCTTCGCAGCCGCTCCCGCCCTCCTTCGAACCTCTCGAGGCCGCCGGCGTTCGGGTGGACCGCATCCTCGTCCCTCCGCGTCGCTATCTCTCGGAGGCCCGCGCCTTGGGACGTCTCCTGGACCGGCAACGGCCGGATGTGGTTCACACCCACGGGTATCGGTCCGACGTGGTGGGCGGCGCCGTGGCCCGGCGTCACCGAATCCCCGCCGTCACCACCGTGCACGGGTTCACCGGCGGCGGCCCCAGGAATCGGTTCTACGAGTGGATGCAGACCCGCGCCTACCGGCGTTGCGCGGCCGTGGTGGCCGTTTCCAGACCGCTGGCCGGCTTCCTGAGCGGAGTGCGCGGCCTCGAGGCGAGCCGGGTCCACCTCGTGCCCAACGCCTGGCGGGCCTCGTGCGCGCCGGCCTCCCGACAGGAGGCCCGCGCGCGATTGGGACTTCCGGAGAACGGTCCTGTGATCGGGTGGGTCGGGCGTCTGAGTCGAGAGAAGGGGGCGGACGTGCTGGTCGACGCGCTGGCCCACCTGCGGGACCTGCCCCTGTTGGCCACGATGATCGGAGATGGCCCGCAACGCGGCTCGCTCGAGCGTCGGGCCGAATCTCAGGGCCTCGGGGAAAGGATACGCTGGTGCGGGACTGTCCCTGCCGCGGGCCGGCTGTTCGCCGCCTTCGATGTGTTCGTCCTCAGCTCACGGACCGAAGGCACACCGATCGTCCTGTTCGAGGCCATGGCCGCCGGGGTGCCGATCGTGGCGACCGCCGTGGGGGGCGTGCCGGACGTCGTCTCGGAGGGCGAGGCCGCCCTGGTCGGAGCACCGGACCCGAAGGCGCTCGCATCCGCGGTCCGGCGTATCCTGGAGCGGCCTGGGCCGGCTCGAAGACGGGCTGAGGCCGCCTGCCTGCGGCTGAAGCGCGATCGCTCCCCCGAGCGATGGATCCGGCAGTACGAGCATGTCTATGAAGCGGCCGCCCGCTCGGCCGCGCTTCCTCACCCGGCGGGCGGAACTGGAGCCGGAGTCGACGCGGGGAGGAGCCCATGACGACGGTCGGTCTGGTGCTCCTCGGCCTGCCCGCGTTCTTCTTCCTGTACGCCTACCTGCTGTATCCCGCGTCGCTCCTCCTGCTGACGGCTCGCCGGAGGGACGCTCCCGGCCGAGGCCGCGCGCGCTCCGAATGGCCCCAGGTCAGCTTCTCCCTCCCGGCGCACAACGAGGAGGCGAGGATTCGTGGGGCGCTGGAGGCGCTGCTCGCCATCGATTACCCGTCCGATCGGCGGCAGATCGTGGTCGTGTCCGACGCGTCGACGGACCGAACGGATGAGATCGTCCGGGAATTCGCCGACCGCGGGGTGGAGTTGCTCAGACTGGAAGAACGGGGAGGGAAGACGGCGGCGGAGAACGCCGCCGCACCTTACCTGCGCGGGTCGATCGTGATCAACACGGACGCCTCGATCCGGATCCTGCCGGAGTCGGTCAAGCCGCTGGTCGCGGCCTTCGACGACCCCTCGGTGGGCGTGGCCTCCGGCCGCGATCGCAGCGTCGGGGACGCCTCGACGGAGAGCAACCAGGGAGAGACCGGCTACGTGGGGTATGAGATGTGGGTGCGGTCCCTCGAAACCCGCTTCGGCTCCATCGTGGGTGCGAGCGGTTGCTTCTACGCGATTCGGAGCGACCTGCACCGCGCACTCCTCCCCGAGGCCCTCAGCCGGGACTTCGCCAGCGCGCTCATCGCCAGGGAGCGCGGTTACCGGGCCGTCTCGGTGGACCCGGCGGTATGCCTGGTTCCCCGCACGGGCTCCTTGAAAGCCGAGCTGCGGAGGAAGGCGCGGACCATGGCGCGCGGCCTGGATACGCTCTGGTTCAAGCGGCGATTGCTGAATCCGGTGCGGGCCGGCAGCTTCGCGTGGCAGCTGTTCAGCCACAAGCTGTGCCGCTGGCTGGTGCCTCTTACCCTCCCGCTGGGCCTGCTGGGGCTCGTGTTGTTGAGTCCTCGGTCGCTCTTCTTCGGGGTCCTCCTCGTCGCTGCGCTGGCTTTTCTGGCGCTCGGGCTGGTGGGGCTGGTCTGGCCGGAAGATCGTCCACTCCCCCGGATCGTCCGCACCTGCGCGTTCGTCACGGCCTCGGTCTGGGCCGGCTTGGTCGCGTGGCTGAAGGCGTTTCGCCGCGAGCGGAGCGCAGTCTGGGAACCCACTCGTCGCGTCGAGGTGAGCGGGGATCAGGCTTGAGCCTGCCGCCTCAGGAACGGGAGCGTGAGCAACAGGGCGAGGTGCTTGACCGCATTCCAGCGTGACCCCGGATACGTGAGGCAGCGGAAGTAGGCGGCCGCCGCGGCGGCCGGCCTCCTGTTCCAGAAATGGAGGTAACCGATTCCCGCCCACCGTCGCCCGAGACCGTGGAGAAGGGCGGCGCGACGGGCGGTGGTCAGCTCCGTGTCCTCCAGCTTCGACAACTGCCGGACCACGTGGTGGCTGATCTCGAGGCCCGGGGAGAACGTATTACGGCCGTGCCGGCGCACCTCGGTGAGGGGACTGGGCAGATAGCCGACATCGGCCCGCATGGCCAGGCCGAGGAAATACCGGATCCCCTCGGCGAGCCGAACCCGATCGGGCCAGTGAAGGCCTCGGCCGGCCTCGGCCCTGACCATGGTCGTCTGCGGCATGATCGGGAAGATGGGCAGCCCCAGGAGCGTGCAGAAGGGATCGGAGGTGAAGATGCGGGCGTCCCCCGCTTCGGAAGGCCGCCCCGGCATCCGGGCCAATTCCGGCACGTAGGAGAAGTGGGTCTTGTCGAACCTACCGTTCTCGTCGAACCGCTCCAGGTCCGTGAACAGGAGTCCGACCGACGGTTCCGCCCGCATCACCTCCAGCTGGCGCTCCAGCTTGTCCGGCTTCCAGCGGTCGTCGGCGTCCAGGTAGGCCACGAACTCGCCGCGCGCCCGCTCCAGCCCCGCGTTTCGGGCGTCGGCGATCCCCCGGTTCTCTTCGAATCGGATCACCGTGAGGCGGGGGTCATCGATGGCGGCGAGGAGGTCCGGGGTCTCGTCGGTCGAGCAATCGTCGACCACGATGATCTCCACGATCTCGCGGTCGGCCACCGTCTGTTGCCGCACGCTGCGAATCGCCTCCGGAAGGAAGCGGCCGTAGTTGTACGTGGGGATGACGACGCTGATGGACATTCGCCCGTCAGCGAGCCGCTAGGCCCGTCTCGCCGACCGCAGTGCGGTGGATCGCACGTCCAGGATCACGAGGCCAGCTCGGCCTCCGCGTAGTAGTAGTTCACGTAGTACTCGTAGTACGGCGTCGACTTCGGCATGGCATTGAGCACTGCGCCGACGATCGGGAGCTGCACGTTGCCCAGCATCTCGAGCTTGGCGCGCGCCAGATCCTGCTTCGTCGCACCGGCGCGCAGGACCACCAGCACCTTGTCGCTTCGCTCGCCCAGCATCAGGGCGTCGGCGCCCGCGGCCAGCGGCGGCCCGTCGAGCACGATCACCTCGTAGTCCTCGACCAGGTGCGACAGCAGCTCGTCCATCCTCGCGCTGTCCAGCAGGTCCGCGTTGAAGCCGGCAGCGGAGCCTCGCGCCAGGAGCGCGAGATTCTCCACTTCCGTCTTCTGACATAGGCCGTCGAACTCCACCGTCCCCCGCAGGTACTCCGTCAGCCCCGGAGAGCGTTCGAGCCCGAACATCTCCTGCGCCCGGCCTCGCCGCGTGTCCACGTCCACCAGGATGGTCCGGTAGCCGGCCGTCGCGTTGGAGATGGCCAGATTGGCCGCCACCATGGACTTGCCTTCACGGGGCGCCGGGCTGGTCACCAGCGTGACGCCGCCCGCGCTGCCGTTGGCGTGCGCGATCTGGGTGCGGAGGCCGCGGAAGGACTCGATCGCGATTGCCGCCTGCGGGCTGGTTGGCGACGGTGCCGCCTCGAGCCGCGGAACCACGCCGAGCACCGGCAGGCCCAGGAGGCTGGTCACCTGATCGGGCCGTCGAATTCGCTTGTCCAGCTTGTCCACCAGGAGAACTCCCCCGATTCCGAGGCCAAAGCTCGCCATGGCGCACAGGGCGATGATTCGGGGGCCGCTGTTCCCGATGGGGGACGAGGGGGGCCAGGCCCGGTCCAGGACCGAGATGCCGGGGCCGCTGGTCGCCTCGGCCAGCTGGGCCTCCTTCAGCCGAACCAGCAGGAGATTGTGCAGCTGCTCCGCCATCGCCATCTCCCGCTGCAAACGGGCCCCCTCGATCGTGCGGGTCGGGATCCGCTTGAGCTCGGCGCCCTGCGCGTCGATCCTACGGCTCACCACGTCCAGCTGGTTTCGCACCTGCGAAGCGACCGCGGCGATCGCCGACGGGATCACGCGCGTCTTCAGATCCTCGATCTGTCCGGTCAGCTGGCGAACCTGTGGGTAGTTCTCCGTATAGGTGTACAGCAGCGTTCGCCTCTGGATCTCGGCCTGGCGCACCTGCTGGATCGCCGCCTGGAGATCCGGCGAGCTCTTGGTGGACGGAATCAGCTCGAGAGCCATGAGGTTGGGCTCTCCTCCGCCGACGATCGTCGACCGGATCTCCTCCAGCTGCTGGAGGTCCGAGGCGAGCTGGTCCGCCGCGAGCTTCTTCTGGAAGTACGCATCGAACACCGGGTCGCGAACGGTCGATCCGCTGGCCGGGGTCTGCCCGAACGTCGTGGCGATGGGCGGCGACGCCAGGGGCTCCGTGGGCTGCGTGATGGTCTGGATCTTGTGATTCTCCAGAGCCATCTCCGCGCTGGCCAGCCGGGTAGCGGTGAACCGCGTCTGTTCCTCCAGCATCTCCACTTCCTGGTGGATCTTCTGCTTCTTCAGCTCGGTGGCCGTGCGCACGAAATGGTCGGCCAGCGCGTTCAGCACGGCGGCCGCCTCCACCGGATCCGGCGAAGTCAGGGTGGCCCGGATCAGGTACGAGTTCGGGTTGTACTTCACGGTCAACGCTCCGAACAGGCCCACCACGGCCTGCTGGGGAGTGATCGCGCGAAAGCGGATGTCGACGCCGGGCCGCAGGGCCTCCTGGGGCGGGTCCCACCTGAAGCCGGCCGCCTGCCCCACCGGCTGTCCGCCTTCGCCCTTCTCGATCACTCCGGTGCCCTCACGCGTCAGCATCCAGGAGCCGTCCCCCCGGGTGGAGAGCGTGTAGGTACCCGGCATGAATTCCGGCTCCAGCTCGAAGAACTGGAAGATCGACCGATCGAGGCCCACCGGCTGCTGGAGCTTGAGGTAGAGCTTGCGCTCCCTGACCACGGGTTCGAGGACCGCGCGGCTGTTGAACACGTCGGCCCAGCCCTCACCCTGCAGCAGCTCATCCGGGCGGATGGGACCCGACCGGCTGTCGGGCTGCTCGATCCACACGGTGGTGTCGGCCTGATAGGTCGGTACCAGGAATCGGGTGGCGCCGTACCCGATCCCGGTCCCCAGGACGACGGCGGCCAGGATCCACCACTTCCGCTGCCACAGCAGCGCTCCGATGCGTCCCCAGTCCGTGCCCTCCGGTGCGTCGGCGGCGAAAGAATAGTCCGGGTACTGGTAGGGTTCGCCGGGGATGAGCTGAGCGTCGGCCGCGTATGGCGCCGGCACGTTCTGCGATCGATCGTGCGTATCGCTCACTGTGGAGTCTCCGTCCTGGGTGTCGTCCGCCGGTCTGGACACGGCGTGCGATCGTTTGCCTCCCAGCTTTCGATCGGGCCGTTCCCGCGGAGCGTGCACACCCGAAGCTGAGGAAAATGAACACCACGAACGCCTCTGAGGCAAGACTGGTGCCGCGGGGGTCAAGCCTCGAACCCGTGCCGTAGCCGGGCTCTCGCGACTCGCGCGGCCGGACCGCGGCCAAGTGTCGCCCGCCTGCCACACGAGCCCGGCTGTGGATGGGGAGCCACAGCCGGCACCGGTGGGCGGGCTCCGTCCCGGCCGCACAAGACCGGGCGTCCAACCCACCCAACCCACGCCATGAGGCGGAATTCGGCGACTTCTCGCAGCTCGCCACACCCCGTCTGCGCGGGTGGCGCACGACTTGAATCTTCGCCAGCCACCGGATCGAGCTTCGCCGGCCGGTTCACGAACTATCGGCGAAGCGGGACTCCCGGGCAACCGCGGACCGCGGGCTCCGTCCACCGGGCGGGTCCGCCGGCCGGGGCAACGCGGGGACCAGAAGGTGGGGACAGGATGTGCGGAATCATCGCGTACGTGGGTTGGAGGCAGGCGGGTCCAATCCTGCTGAGAGGCCTCGAGCGCCTCGAGTACCGGGGCTATGATTCAGCCGGACTGACGGTCCAGAACGGGTCGGGCCTGGTGACGAAGCGCGCCGTGGGGCGGATCCGGGAGCTCTCGGAGCTGCTGGAACAGGAGCCGGCCGCGGGGAACTCTGGGATCGGGCACACGCGGTGGGCCACGCACGGGGTTCCGAGTCTCGCCAATGCGCATCCCCACGTGGACTGCACGGGCGAGATCTCCGTCGTCCACAACGGCATCATCGAGAACGCCGGAGCGCTTCGGGCCCGCCTGGAGTGCGAGGGCCACACGTTTCGTTCCGAGACCGACTCCGAAGTTCTGGCGCACCTGATCGAAGCGTGCTGGGTGCCCCCGCTGCAGCTGACCGTGGGACGGGCTCTGGCTCTGGTCGAGGGGACCTTCGGCATCGCGGTGATGAGCTCGCGCGAGCCGGGACGACTGGTGTGTGCGCGGCGCGGATCCGCGCTGCTGATCGGGCTCGGCGATGGCGAGACACTCGTGGCGTCCGATCCGGCGGCGCTGCTGGAGCACACCCGGCAGGTGCTGTATCTGGACGATGACGAGCTGGCCGTCCTGGATGAAGAAGGCTGCGACATCGTGGAGCTCGGCCGGATGACGAGGGTGGAGAAGGCCGTCTCCGAGCTGGAGTGGGACCTGCCCGTGGCGGAGCGGGACGGCTATCCGCACTTCATGCTCAAAGAGATCCACGACCAGCCCGCCTCCCTGGAGGCGACGATGCGTGGTCGTCTGGTCGATGATCCGGCCTCGGCCCGGCTGGGTGGCCTGGATGCGTTGAAGCCGGCGCTGTCGGGCGTCCGTCGCGTGCTGATCACGGCCTGCGGGACTTCGTGGCACTCCGCTCTCCTCGGGAAATTCCTGATCGAGGAGTTCGCCCGCATCCCCACGCAGGTGGAGTACGCCTCGGAGTGGCGATACCGGAACCCGCTGCTCGAGCCGGATGCGTTGGTGGTCGGCATCTCGCAATCCGGTGAAACGGCCGACACCCTGGCCGCCCTGTCGCTGGCCCGCGAGATGGGGCTCCCGACCCTCGGCATCGTCAACGTCGTGGGGAGCTCGCTCGCCCGCCTCACCGATGCGGGAATCTATCTGCACGCGGGTCCGGAGATCGGAGTCGCGTCCACGAAGGCGTTCACTTCACAGGTGGTCGCTCTGGCCCTCCTCGCCCTCCACCTGGGCCGATCTCGCGGCCTCCAGGACGGGCCGGCCCGGGTTCTGGTGCGGGCACTGAAGGCGCTGCCCGACCAGGTTCGCCGGGTGCTGGATGGGGCCGATGAGATCGAGGCCCTGGCGCGGCGGCTCGGCCACCACCGTAACTACCTTTACCTGGGCCGCGGCCACAGCTATCCGGTGGCGCTGGAGGGTGCTCTGAAGCTCAAAGAGATCAGCTATGTGCACGCGGAGGGGCTGTCCGCGGCCGAGATGAAGCATGGGCCGATCGCTCTGATCGAACGGGACATGCCCGTGGTCGCCGTGGCTCCGCATGACCGTGCCTATCCGAAAGTGTTCGCGAATCTGCAGGAAGTGAAGGCCAGGGGTGGGCGGCTGGTCGCGGTGACCACCCGGCCCAACGGCCTCGCCGAGCTGGCCGATGAGTGCCTCCTGGTGCCGTCGACGATCGACCCGCTGCTTCCGGTGCTCACCAGCGTTCCCCTTCAGCTCCTGGCCTACCACATCGGGGTGCTGCGGGGCTGCGATGTGGACAAGCCGCGAAACCTGGCCAAGAGCGTCACCGTGGAGTGATGGGACGATGCCGATCAAGATTCTTCACATAGTCGGGACGGGGTCCAGCATCCTCAGGATCGCCCCCATCATGCGATCGCTGGCCCACTCCGCGGACGGCGAACAGACGCTGGTGCACACGGGCCCCCACTACGATGGCTCGTTTCTCGACCAGCCTCTGGCGGCGCTCGACCTGCCGGCGCCGGACCTGGATCTGGGAATAGGCCCGGGGCCGGACGGCAGGCAGACCGGGCGGACGATGATCGCTCTGGAGCCCATCATCCAGCGTATGAACCCCGATTGGGTGGTCACCGTGGGCGATGTGAACTCTACGCTGGCGGCGGCTCTCGTGGCGGCGAAGCTGGGGGTGCGGGTGGCTCATGTCGAGGCGGGCCACCGCAGCCACGACCGGACCGCGTCCGGGGAGGTGAACCGGATTCTCACGGATCGGATGGGCGATGCCCTGTTCGCCAGCGAGCGCGCGGCGTGCGATAATCTGCGCGCCGAAGGGATCGATCCCGGCCGGATTCACTTCGTGGGAAACGTCATGATCGACACTCTGGACCGTTACCGGTCCCGGGTCGCCGCTCTCGCGGTGCACGACTCGCTGGATCTGCGGGAACGGGAGTATCTGGTGGCGACGCTGCACCGGCCGGAGAACATCGATGATCCCAGGCGTCTGGATTCCCTGCTGGTCGCCCTCGCCGAGGCGGGGTTCGAGTGCGGCGCACCGGTCCTGTTGCCGCTGCATCCGCGGACCGCCCGCAACATCCGCCGCTTCGGTCTCGATTCGCGGTTGAGGGCGCTCGTCCCGCTGGCCCCGCTGGGGTATCTGGAGTTTCTCAGCCTGATGGATCATGCCGGGGCCGTCCTCACGGATTCGAGCGGGGTCCAGGAGGAAACGACGGTGCTGGGCGTTCCCTGCCTCACGCTTCGTCCGGTCACCGACCGGCCGGTCACGGTGGAGCGGGGAACGAATCAGCTCGTGGATGACGCGTTGGAGTGTCTCGCCGCCCAGGTCGCCTCGGCCCTGGACGCGGAGCGCCGGCCCTTCCGCCCACCGCTGTGGGACGGTCGCGCGGCGGATCGGATCGCGGCGGTCCTGGTCCGGGAGAGCGGGGATGACGGGCGGGTCGGGACCGGGCGGGAGCGGACCGCCGCAGCCAGATCCTGACGCACCCTCCTCCCTTCCAGCGTGGTGAAAGCGCGACAGGCGTAGTCGCGCTCCCGCCTCCCGCCGTGACCTCTCCCCGGTCTCTCCCCCCTTCTCGGCGCACATCTTGAACTTCGAGCGCTCGGCGATTATGATGAGGGCCCCTTCAAAGCGGAGTCCTCAATCGCTCGGATAGCCCGGTGCGGCGCTGCAAAGATCACGTTTCATCGCCGTTTCGACGCGAGGGGTGCCTCGGAGCCGCAACACCCATCGAGCCGTGGAACCGAGTGTGGCATGGCCGCCATGATGCCCGAAGACTGCAACCACTCGCGCAGGATGCACGGTGGGACGGGCGAGCTGCCGGGGCGAGTCGATGGAATTCGCCCTGGCCGCGTGAGGACGCCGGACGAAGCAGCCGCGAAGCGGCCCCGACCGGCAACGGGAGGTGTGCGGCAGGCGCCACCGAACAACGTACTCTGGCAACGGGAGCGTAGACGTGCGGATCGAACTGCCTGAGATCGCCGAGGATTTGGGAGGCGGGGACCTGGCTCTGGCGGACCTGGAAGAAGCCGGCACGGTTCTCCTGGGACCGGAAGAGCGCGCTTCGGTGCGGATCCTGGTCATCGATGATGAGCCGAGCATCCTGGACAGCTGCGAGTCGGTCCTGAGCGCCGACGGATACGAATGCCAGGTGGAGAGGAAGGCGGACGAAGCGCTGCAGCGGCTGAAAGGCCAACGCTTCGACATCGTGCTCATCGATCAGAGCATGCCGCAGATCCACGGCCTCGACATACTCGCCGAGGTGCGGCAGCGCTCCGCCGATACCATCTGCATCATGATGACGGGACACGCGACCACGGAGGCGAGCATTCGTGCCGTGCAGGCGGGCGCGTGGGAGTACCTGCCCAAACCGTTCACCGCGACCCAGCTGCTGGTCGTCATCGGCCGAGCGGCCTACACGTTGCTTCGCATGCGGACTCTGTCCGGCGGCCCCCGCCGGGAGGGCGTCCTGGTGGATGGCAAGGTGAGGATCCTGGGAGTCTCCCAGGCCATGCGCCAGGCCGTTCAGACGGCTCTCAAGGTCGCGAAGACCGATGCCTCGGTGTTCATCACGGGGGCCAGCGGGACGGGCAAGGAGCTGATCGCGCATTACATCCACGGTGAGAGCCGGCGTTCGCGAAAGTCCTTCGTGGCCGTGAACTGCGCCGCCCTGCCGAGCGAGTTGCTGGAATCGGAGCTGTTCGGCCACCGGCGCGGCGCGTTCACCGGTGCGGTGCGGGATAAGCCGGGCCTGCTGGAGGTGGCCGACCAGGGAACGTTCTTCCTCGACGAACTGGCCGAGATGCCGCTTCCGCTTCAGGCCAAGCTGCTCCGTGTGGTACAGGACGGAGTGCTCCGGCGGGTCGGGAGCGAGAAGGATGATGCGGTGGTGGACGTCCGCTTCGTCTCCGCGACCAACTGGGATCCGGAGGAAGCCCTCGAGAATGGTGTGCTGCGCAGCGATCTGTACTATCGGTTGCGCGTGGTCCCCATCCACCTGCCGCCGCTCAAGGAGCGGGCCGAGGACATCCCGGTGCTGATCAAGCACTTTGTCGATCACTTCTGGCGCCGCCACCAGCTCCCCGGCGCCATGCCTCCAAGACTCTCGCCGGAGGCCATGGACGCGTTGCTCCGTTACCCCTGGCCGGGAAACGTGAGAGAGCTCCAGAACGTGATCGAGAATCTGGTGGTTCTGTCCGATCCGAACGACCTCATCGGACCCGAACGGCTGGCTATCCTGGATCAGGGAGGCGCGGGCGCGGGGCGGGAGGACGGAAGAGGCCAATCCTTCTCCTCGGCGATCGACCTCCAGGCGCCGTTCCACGAAGCCAAGGAATCCCTGATCGGACGATTCGAGTGCGAGTACCTGGCCCAGATGATCGCCAGGACGGGCGGCAACATGTCGGAGGCCGCGAGACAGGCGGGAATCGACCGGACCACGCTGTATCGGCTGATGGACAAGCACGAGCTCTCGAAGGAAGCGTTTGTCCAATAGCCCTGACGCGTCGAGGTGATGATGGCGGACAAACCGGGATCGCTTCGGAGTCGGCCCCGGCGTCTGGACCGCGCCGAAGCGAAGCCTCCCGTGGCGAGTCACGCGGTGTGGTGGACCCTGGAGCCCCAGATCGAGGGGATTCCCGCGGAGTTGCGTCCGCTCGCCGCCGGAATGCTGGCCCGCCTGTTCAGGGATCCGGGCGAGGCCGGGGTGGAAGCGCCGAGGCTGCCCGAGGGCGTTGGGCTGGAAGACGCGTGGCGGGTCGTCGAGGTCCTGCGGACGGCGATCCACCGGGCCGACGTGAGGGGTGCCCCGCCCCAGGTGCTGCGCTCGCTCCACGAGCGGCTGGACGAGGAGGCGGCGGCCTTGAGCCGGGCGGCCGTCCAGGGCGCGATCGAGGAAAACCGGCAGCTCCTCCAGGATGTGTCCCACGATCTTCGCTCCCCGCTCCACTCGATTCTGTTCCTGGCCGATACCCTGTTCAACGAGCACAGCGGGACGCTCAACGCGGTGCAGAAACGGCAGGTGGGGGTCCTCTACACCGCGGCGGTGACCCTGGTCGGCCTCGTGAACGATCTGATCGACGCCGCGCGCCTGGGCCAGGGACGCGAGATCTCGATCTCGGACGTCTCGTTCTCGGTCGAGGCGGCTCTGAACGATGTCGAGAGCCTCCTCGGGCCCCTGGCGAAGCACCGGGGCGTCAAACTTCTCTACCACCTGGAGACGGTGGGGCCCCGCTGCGGTGACCGTCAGCTTCTGGCGCGGGTCCTGATCAACCTGGTGAGCAATGCGCTGCAGGCGACCGACCCGGAGGGTAGAGTGGAGATCCGGGTCACGGAGCCCCGCAGTGGCTGGCTGCGCTTGGAAGTTCACGACGACGGCTCCGGGGAGGACGTGGAACACCTGCGGGAATTGATTCAGAGTGGATGTGGGCGGGAAGGCCTGGTCCGGCAGAAGAAGAGTTGGACCCATGGACTGGGCCTGAAGATCAGCTCCCGGCTGGTTCGGACGGCCGGGGGATCCATCGAGGTGGATAGCTGTGTCGGGCAGGGGGCTTGCTTCGTGGTGGATCTTCCGTTTCCGCGAGTCCGGGGCAGCTGAACCGACCTCAGCGCGGCCGTGTCGCGGCCGTGTCGCGGGAGGCGGGCCGCGTCATCGCAGATGGCCACCCCCATCCACCCGCAGCACTTCGCCCGTCACATACTGTGCCCGGCTGAGGTAGACCACCGCCTCGGCGACATCGGCTGCCGATCCCACGCGTCCGAGCGCGGCCCGCGCGGCGGCTCGCGCGGCTTCCTCCCGGGAGGTTCCCTCCGGGAGCAGCACCGCGCCCGGGGCCACGGCGTTGACCCGAATACGGGGGGCCCACGCCAGCGCCAGGCTTCTCGTCAAACTGACCAGGGCCGCCTTTGTCGCGGCGTACCCGGCGTGGGCGGGCCAGGCTTCGAAGGCCGCGACGTCGGCGATGTTGACCACGCATCCGCCCCGCTCTCCCATGAGTTGCACCGCCGCGCGCGCGCACAGGAAGGGAGCCCTGACGTTGAGCGCGAACAGCCGGTCCCACTCCCGGATCCTCACCTCTTCGGGCCGCGCTCGCGGAAAGATGGCGGCGCTGTTGACCAGCAGATCCAGGTGTGGCCACTGGCTTGAAAGCTGTTGGAACAGGGCTTCGATCTGATCGGGATCCGAGAGATCGGCCCGCAGGCGGAGGGTCCGGCGACCGGAAGATCGCAACTGAGCCACTGTCGAGGAAGCCGCATCCCCGGAGCCGTGGTAGTGCACCGCCACATCGAAGCCCGCCGCACCCAGCGCGAGCGCGATGGCGCGGCCCACCCGCACGCCGCCGCCCGTGACGAGCGCGCGCGGCGGTACCGTTACCATGTGAGGCCCGCCCGGCCCGGTGCCACCCCCCCCTTCTCCATGACCTCAGTCTAGCCTGGCCCACCGCGTCGGGCTACGGTTGTCAGGATTCGGGGCCGCCGCGGAGCGGGAGTCGGGTACGGCGTGGCGTCGGCCTCGGAGGGGCCGCCAGCGGCGCGATCGACCATCACGGCACGGAGGGAACTCGGGAATGATCGCCATCAGGGGGGCGATTCGTATCCAGCGGAACGACCGCGACTCCATCTATCATGAGACGCAGCGTCTCCTGCGGGAGATGGAGCGGCGCAACGGCTTCACGCCGGATCGGATCGTATCGGCGCTGTTCACCATGACACCGGACCTGAACGCCGATTTCCCGGCCTACGCGGCGCGCTCGATGGGCTGGATCCAGGTGCCGATGCTGGGAGCCCAGGAGAGCGCCGTCCCCGGCGCGCTGGACCGGATGCTTCGGGTCCTCCTGCACGTGGATGTCGAGGGCCCGGCCCGACACGTGTATCTGGGCGAGGCCGCCTCCATGCGTCCCGATCTGGCCGACGAAGGAGACGCCGGGCCGGCGGCGGTCTCGGGCCGGGCCGACGCGCTGGAGCCGGGTGACGCGGAGGAACCGGGTGACGTGGCCGTGGTCCCACACAGTGCCGGCTCTCGAGCTGGCACCGGCCCGATCCTCATCGCCGGTCTCGGGCTCATCGGGGGATCGGTGGCCCTGGCGCTGGAGCGGGGTCGCGCGTTTCTCCCCATCCTGGGACAGGATCCGGATCCGCGGGCCCTCGAGGTCGCCCGGGCGGCCGGCGCCATCGCGGACGGCGACCGGCGTCCGGGCGCCTATCTGGATCGGGCGTCCATCGTTCTGCTCGCCATGCCGGTGGAGCGGATCGTGTCGTGGCTGGGGCGCTGGGGCGGTGCCTTGCGTCCGGGAACGGTCGTGCTGGATGTGGGCAGCACAAAGGAGACCATCGTGGCCGCCATGGAGGGCCTTCCGGAGGGCGTGGAGGCGATCGGCGCGCACCCGATGGCCGGTTCGGAGCTGAGCGGGATGGGCGCGGCGCGCCCCGACCTGTTCGAAGGTTCCACCTGGGCGCTGGTGGAGACCGCGAGAACGGCCGAACGCGCCCGCGAGGTGGCGACCGCCATCGTGGAGGCGGTGGGAGCGAGGCCCCTGTTCCTCGATGCCGAAGCCCACGATCGCGCCACGGCGGTGACCAGTCATCTTCCCTACGTGCTCTCGGCGGCGCTGGCCCTGCAGGCGGCCGCCTCCGAAGATACGGCGGTGGCGGCGCTGGTCGGGCCGGGACTTCGCGACATGACCCGGCTGGCGGCCAGCGACCCATCCCTGATGGCCGGGATCCTGGCCACCAACTGGCCGCACGTCCGAGAGGCGGTGCGCGACTTCCGGCAGGGCCTGGACCGGCTCGTCGCGGAGCTCGAAGGCGAGTTGGGGTCCCAGGCCGAGGGAAGCCGGGATCCGGCGGACCTGCGCGAGGTTCTGCACAGGCTGCGGGCGGCGCGCGAGAGCCTCTTTGGGGGGTAGCATGCGGCCGAAATCGGCTTCGCCGGACTCCCCGTCCCCTTCCGTCCCGACATCGGACGCGGGGCGCCTCTCAACCCTTCGACCGGACCTCCGGTGGGGCGATCGACTTGATTCGCACCGATTTGGCGGGGATCCCGACGTTCACGTGGTACGGTTTCACGTCCCGGGTGGCCACGGCCTTCGCTCCGACCATCCCCTGTTTTCCGATATGTACGCCGGCCAGAATGGTCGCGCCCACCGTCACCCGAACCTCGTCTTCGAGCACGGTCGGGTGGTTCGAGACGTCCACGATGTCGTCGATCGAGTGGGTGTGGCTGAAGATGCTGGCGTAATCCGAGACGGAGACACGGTCGCCCAGCACGATTCCGCCGCGGTCGTCGAGCAGGACGTTGCGGTGCACCACGACGTCATCGCCCACTTCCAGATTGTAGCCGAACGAGACCTCCACGAAGTGGAAGCACTTGAAGTTCCGGCCGACGCGCTTGAACACGTACGGTGCCAGGATCCTCCGGAAACGTACGCCGAGGTGGATGTTGCCTCCCAGAGGGGAGCGATCGAACATCTGCCACAGCCAGATCAACGGCTTGCGCGGGTAGTACAGGGCCTCATCGATCTCGTGGTAGTATTCGGGCTCCAGCGTGATGTTGCGCGGATCCAGGTTGGCCAGCGCCACACGGCCTCCCAGGGGGAGGTCCCCGGCCTCCGCCGCCTCGGGAAGACCGGGGAAGTAGATCTCCCGTAAGATCTCTCTGCATAGCACGTTACGGTCGCACGCGGGATCGGCCAGGCGCTCCTTGATCCGGCCCAGCCAGCGACCGTAGAGCTCTTCCGCCGCCCGGTCCGGGGCGAGAGGTCGGAGAGGTCTGCGCATCACCGCGCCCCTCCGTTGGGCATCGTTCTCATCTACCCAAACTGGCCGAGGCCGACCGATCGTGTCAATTGCACGTGCCACGGCAGTCTGCCCGAATCCGCCCCGATCCGGCTCCTCGGGCGGGCACGATCGGCCGGCTGGGTCCGGGCTCGAGAGCGACCGTAAGGCGGTGCCGCTGCGGGCACTGCGGCTCCGGCGATGCCGCGCGCCGCCGGTCCCGGTTCCCGGGCATGGAGATTTCTACTTCATCGGTCTCGGTCTCCGCCCGCTCCAGCCCGGGGCGGTCCGATGATTGGCAGACGGGAGGGTAGGATGAGATCTACAGCACGGCGTAGGACGGATTCCGATAGTTGGAGGGGACGCGGTCGTGGAGCCCGCCGGCAGGGTCGCCCGGCGGTGTTGCCCGCGGGAGCGTGGATCGGTGCGGCGGCATGGCTCGTGACCTCCGCCTTCCCGGCGCAGGCCGTGGGGCAGGGCATGGGAATCGCCGCCCACGCCGGAACGCTCGGAGTGGGAGCGGATATCGCGTTCGCGGTCGGTCCGAAGGTGGCGCTGCGTGGCGGAAGCAACTACTTCCCGTTCACGGTGGACGTGCGCGCCTCCGATACGAAGTTTCGGTTGGATCTTCCCTCGGGGCAGTCCATGGCGGTCCTGGATGTCTTCCTGGGCGGCGCGTTTCGCCTCAGCGGCGGTGTTCTGATCTCGGGCCAGGATGTCGTGTTGACCGGCCGGCTGCCGAATTCCGTGTCGATCGGCAACCAGGTGTACGATGCGGCCGACGTGGGCACCTTGACCGGGGTCGTCGCCAACGATGATGTGGCCCCGTACTTCGGGATCGGTCTCGGGAACGTGGCTCGTTCGCGAGTGGGCTTCCTGCTGGACCTCGGCGTGGCCCTTCAGGGCCGTCCGCGCGTGGACCTGGCGGCGAGCGGTCCCGTCGCCTCGCTGCCGGAGTTCCAGGCCAACCTGGAGGCCGAGCGGCGGGCTGTGGAGGATGATCTCCGCCTGTTCCGCTTCTATCCCGTCCTCTCGGTGGGCTTCTCGATCGGGGCATTCTGAGTCCGCG
>JBHHYZ010000001.1:0-146475 GCA_046757845.1 Gemmatimonadota bacterium | reverse complement strand
CACCGGTTCGCCCGCTTCCGCGACCGCCGTGTCCGCCGGAGAGGTCACTTCCGGCACCGGTTCGCCCGCTTCCGCGACCGCGGCCTCGAGCGCATTCAGTCCGGTGCTGTCCTCGACCGCCGACGCCCCTCCCACCGCGATCACGGTGTCGATCTGACCTTCTCGCATCACGAAGCGCAGGGAGTCTCCATACAGCCGGTAGGGGTCTGAGATGGCCAGAGAGCGGCCCGGACCGTACGCCCAGACTCCATCGACGACCTCCTCTTTCACCTCCACGGAGATGTTCTCGGCCCTAACCTCGTACGATTCTCCGAGCGCCTCTCCATGACCCAGCGCATATACCTGGCGAAGGGCACCCTCCTCGAATCGGATCCGAATCGTGTCGCCGGACAGCTCGAAAGACTCCCCCTTCACCCTGGGAGAGCCGAATAGCAGGCCGGTTCCTCCCTTTAGATCGAAGAAGGCGCTGTCGGCAACGGCTTCCAAGTCCGGCCGATGGATTTCCACCTCGCCCCACGCATGCGCCGCTTCCTCTCCGGCGAACACGGCCTTGTCCGCGTCCACTTCGAACGGGGGATGATCCTTGTGTTCCTTGTCGTACAGCGTCATGTGGGGCCGCTGCCTAGCGATGGTACGCTCGTCCTTTCCCGAGACCGCCCGCAGGAACTCGACCCTGGGCCCGCTCAGGGTGGACCCGGATTCGAGACGCGTTAGATGCACGTCACCGTCCGCGACGATGAGGTCCCCGATTTCGTCATAGGTGAGAGAATCCGCCTCGAGGGTTCGGATGGAGTCGCGATAGCGCACGTTGCCGAACAGATCCACCCTGCGCTCGCGATCGTACTTGATCGCGCTGTCGGCCTCCATGGTGGCCGTTCCGCAGGTCCACTGCATCCCGCCGCCGACGTGCGTCACGTGTAGGCCCAGGACGTCTCTCAGGCTGAGGCTTCGGGTCTTCGCGGAGGTCGGCTCGAATACCAGGACACACTTCGCCGGAGCCTGAGGCACCGTATCCCTCGACGCCGTCGAATCCGCCACGCTCGCCGGGATCGTCTTCGCCTTCGAATTGCCCGTCGGCGACTTGGGCTGCTCCTCCTGCGCTCGAAGACCGGAGACCGGGAGCGAGGCTCCCAGGACGATCCACCCCAACGCCACCCGGCCCGCACGAATCCGTCCTACGCGCTTCATTCGACTATCGAGGGGAAAGCACGGTGTCCGCGACGCCCGAAGGCTGTACGACGCGGACGGTATCCAGATTGGGGTCCGACACGAACCCCCGACCGCGAAGGATCTGCTTCCCCGTGTAGAAAGTGAAGGCCACGTCGCTGCGCAATCGGTCCTCGGCCGCGACGTAGTTCAGTCGCTCCGTCTCGAGACGCCGATTCTGCCTGCGGTCCACCACGACCACGTGGCCCGATGCCTGCATATCGTTACTGCGCGTATCGTACCGTCCTTCGGCCGCCGTGAGACGAGAGATCTCCTGCCCATCCGCATCAAAGAAGGTAACATCGACCGGGCGGAGTCGGATCAGAGGAGAGTCGCTCAGAAAGTAGGCGGTGTCAGCAAGAAGATGGGCTCGGCGCAGACCTTCCCGGGTCATGAAGTGGTCCATGCCCACGATCACCTGATCTGCATCGAGGGTCAACAGCGGCGGACCGGCCGTCTCCATGCGGTCCGGCGGACCGCATGCCGCCAGCCAGGCCACCGCCAACACGAACCCGTGCAACCTCATCGGACGCCCGCCCGTAACAGATCGTGCAGGTGCACGATTCCAATCAGCCGGCCGCCACCATCCACCACCGGAAGGGCCATCACCCCATGCGACTCCATTTCCCGAACCGCGAGGCTCGCCCGAAGGCGGGGGTCGGCCGTCTTCGGAGTCCGCGTCATGCATTCCCGCACCTGTCGGCTCAGAAAGTCCGGGTGGACCTCCGCAAACCGGGTCAGATCCCCAGCCGTTATCACGCCCACGACTCGATCCTCGCCATCGGTGACCGGAACGGTGCCTCGCCGGTGTGCGATCTCACGCATGGCCAGGGCCAGGTTGTCACCGGGCGCCAGTCGCGGTACTTCCGTCGGGCTGGTCAGCATGACGTCCTCTACCCGGGTGAGCAGGCGACGTCCCAACTCTCCGGCAGGGTGGAGGCGAGCGAAGTCATCCGTGGCGAATCCCCGCAACTCGAGTACCGCCATAGCCAGGGCATCGCCCATGGCCAGAGCGGCCGTGCTGCTGGAGGTGGGGGCCAGACCGTGCGGGCAGGCTTCTTCCTTCACGCTGACATCCAGAACGAGCTCGGCGCGCCGGGCCAGGCTCGACTCGGTCGCGGCCGTGAGGATGAGCATCGATAGCTCCAGCCGGCCGGCGACCGCGCATAACGCCCGGAGCTCAACAGATTCCCCGCTGCGGCTGACCAGGATCAGGAGATCTCCCGCCACCAGCACTCCGACATCTCCATGCTCCGCTTCCACGGGATGAAGAAACAGGGCCGGAGTGCCCGTCGACGACAGCGTCGACGCGATCTTTCGAGCCACCAAGCCCGACTTGCCCACGCCCGAGGTCACCACGCGGCCCGTGGCTCCGAAGATCAGTCGTGCGGCTCGGACGAAGGAGCCGTCCAGCCGGTTCGAAAGCGCCAGCACACTCTCCCCTTCGATCCTCACCGCCCGCTGGCCCGCCCTCAGGATCGCGGCATCCGTGACGGGGTCGCCGGACCGCGGCTCCGAACCGCTCTGGCCCTGTTCTCCCGCCCCCCTCACCGGGCTCCCCGCCCTCTTTCGTCCAGGTGGCCCAGGGCCTGCCGAATCGCCAGGATCCGTTCGAGAAGCGGCTCCAGAAGATCCAGCGGCAGCATGCTCGCCGAATCCGACGGAGCCTGTTCCGGAACGGGATGCACTTCGAGGAATAATCCATCCGCGCCGGCGGCCACGGCGGCGCCCGCCAGGGCCGGAATGAACTGCGGCTCGCCCCCGCTGTGCCGGCCCTGCGCTCCCGGAAGCTGCACGGAGTGCGTGGCGTCGAACACGGCCGGGCAGCCCGCTACATCACGCATGATCGAGAAACTCCGCATATCGACGACCCATCTCCCGTATCCGAACGCGACGCCACGCTCGGTCACCGACACAGCCTGCGCGCCGGCCGACCTGACCTTTTCCACCGAGTGCACGATCTGCTCGGGTGCCATCCACTGGCCCTTCTTGATGTTCACGGGAAGCCCGGAGCCTCCGACGGCGACCAGAAGGTCGGTCTGCCGCGAGAGGAAGGCGGGAACCTGCAGGGCATCTACGATTCCAGCGAGGGATTCCACCTGAGCGGGAAGATGCACGTCGGTGAGCACCGGCAGTCCGCTCTCCTCCCGAACAGCCTTCAAGAGCTCGATGCCGGCCGCGAGACCCGGCCCCCGGGCGGCCTCCAGACTGCTGCGATTCGCCTTGTCGAAGGAGGCCTTGAAGTAGACGGGAAGTCCGAGACGCTCCGACGCTCTTCGCAGACGCCGAGCGACCCGCAGGTTCAGGGAAGAGTCCTCCAGGACGCAGGGCCCCGCGATCAGGAAGAAGGGGCCGTCGAGCGTGAACGGAGAGCCCTCCGCCTCGCCGCTCAACTAACTGCCGACCGGCACCCCATCCACCTCCGACACCCCTGATCTCACGGACTCCGTGTGGGCGGCTCGCCGCCTCATGGCCGCCTTTACGAACGCCGCGAATAGCGGATGCGGGCGTGTGGGCCGCGAACGCAGCTCCGGATGGAATTGGGTGGCGATGAAGAAGGGGAGATCCGGGAGTTCGATGATCTCGACCAGCTGCCCGTCCGGGGACAGTCCGCTGAACACCAGTCCTCCCTGCTCCAGGCTCTGCCGGTAGGCCGGATTGACTTCATAGCGATGCCGGTGACGCTCCGAGATCTCATCCGCACCGTACAGGGCTCGCGCCAGCGTGCCCTGCCCCAGCCGGCACGGATACGCACCCAGCCGCATGGTCCCCCCCATGTCGGTGACCTTGCGCTGCGAATCCAACAGGGAGATCACCGGGTTGTCCGTATCCCGATTGAACTCGTACGAGTGAGAGTCATCCAGGCCGCATACCGTGCGTGCGAACTCGATGATCGCGCACTGCAGACCCAGGCAGATGCCGAAATACGGGATCTGCGTCTCCCGAATGTGCCGGACCGTCTCCACCATCCCCGGAATCCCGCGCACCCCGAAGCCTCCCGGGATCAGAACGCCGTCAAACCGCTCAAGAGTCTCCACTCCGTGCTCCTCGATCTCCTCCGAGGAGATCCACTCGATCCGCACGCCCACGTCGTTGGCGATTCCCCCGTGGATGAGCGCTTCCTGAATCGACTTGTACGCGTCGACGAGAGCCGTGTACTTGCCGACCACGCAGATTCGAACCGAGCCGTTCTTGGGTTGCTTGATTCGCTCCACGAGCGCCTCCCAGTCGGTCAGATCGGGCTTCGGCGCCTCGATTCCGAGCTCTTCCAGAACCCGGTCATCCAGCTGTTGGTCTCGATAGCACAGGGGAACTTCGTAGATCGTTCGCACATCCCGAGACTCGATCACGTTGTCCACCGGCACGTTACAGAAGCGGGCGATCTTCCGCCGGATTTCGTCTCCGAGGGGCTTTTCCGTCCTGCACACCAGTATGTCCGGCTGGATTCCGCTCTCCATGAGCTCCCGGACGGAATGCTGGGTCGGCTTGGTCTTCAGCTCCCCGGAGGCGGTGATGTACGGGACCAGCGTGAGGTGCACGAACAGGGTGTTCTCCCGACCCACGTCCTGCCGGAACTGCCGGATGGCTTCCAGGAACGGTTGTGACTCGATATCGCCGACGGTTCCTCCGATCTCCGTGATCACGACCTGATGATTGGGCGCCAGCCGGCGCACGTGCGACTTTATCTCCTCGGTCACGTGAGGGATGACCTGGACGGTCGCGCCCAGGAAGTCGCCGCGCCGCTCTTTCGTGATGATGTCCTGATAGATCCGGCCGGTGGTGACATTATTCGCCTGCGAGAGCGACTGGTCGATGAAGCGTTCGTAGTGGCCCAGATCCAGGTCGGTCTCTGCCCCGTCGTCCGTGACGAACACCTCCCCGTGCTGGAAGGGCGACATCGTTCCCGGATCCAGGTTGAGATAGGGATCGAACTTCTGGATCGTGACGTCCAGCCCGCGCTCCACCAGAAGGCGGCCGATAGAAGCCGCCGTGATCCCCTTCCCGAGCGACGAGACCACCCCTCCGGTCACGAAGATATACTTGGTGGGTAGAGTCTTCTGTTCAGACATCACGCTCGCTCCCGTTCTTCCCCTTTTCCAGGTGAAGATACTTTCTCGCACGTTCCAGATCCGGCGGCTCGTCCACGCCTGGCTCCGTGGCGGGTCCCACCACCACTCTCATCTCCACTCCCGCCTCCAGCACGCGGAGCTGTTCGAGGCCCTCGATCCGCTCCAGACGCGAAGGACCCAGTCCGATCCATCGATCCAACGTGGCGCTCCCGAAGGCATAGATGCCCACATGCCGGAGGAACCGCGATGGCTCTCCGGAACCCGGGCCCCCGCCGTCTCTCGGCCTCGGTACTCCTGCCCGGCTGAAGTACAGCGCGCGACCATCGCCGGCCACCACTACCTTCACCACCGACGGGGATTCCCACTCCCGGGTGGAGAGGATCGGCGCGGCCACGGTGCAGGCCGGCGCCCCCTGCCTCACCACCTCCACCGCGCGTGCCACCGTCGAGGGATCTGCGAACGGTTCATCCGCCTGGAAGTTGACGACGATGTCTCCCTCCCGCACTCCGATCCGGCGAGCCGCCTCCGCCACCCGGTCGGTCCCGGAGGGCCGCTCCGGATCCGTGAGCACGGCTTTCCCTCCAAAACTTTCCACCGTCGCCGCGACCTCCTCTGAATCCGTTGCCACCCAGACGTGATCGAACGAGGGCACCCGCCGTGCCGCCCGCCAGCTCCACTCGATAAGCGGGTGGCCGGCCAGGATTTGGAGAGGCTTTTGGGGAATGCGCTCGCTCGAAACCCGCGCGGGCAGCACACACAGAACGGACATCACCCGTCGGTGCGAAGGCGTGCATAGGTCTGCATCTAGACAAGCTAGGCCGCCGGCCCAGCGAAGTCAAAAGAAGCGTCGCGGCGTTCCTCAGGAACCTCGAGGACGCTTGGGAAAGCGCGTCTTCACGAAGACCGTCAGATCGCCATCGCCGACGCCCGGGTCTCCCGCCACGCCGGCTTCGAAGAACAGCACCCGGGCACCCACCGAGAGATTCTGCTCGAAACGTGCGCCCTCCCCTTCGCTCCACGCCGAACCGATCGCTGCCCGGAGGAACAGCTCCGTCGGCCCGACCTGTGGGAAATCCAGGAACGGCAGCGACACGAGGTATGTCGCTTCCCCGAACGCCATTCGTTCTCCGCGCAGGCTGAGGATGTCGAACGTCGGCAGCGTTCCCACCCCACCCAGGGCGGAGTAACGCTGTCGTGGCAGATGGCCCGACAGGTCGCCACGGGCTCTTGCGAACAGCTCGATCGCCTGGCCCGCCACTACGGGTCTGCGCAGCTCGACCTGCGCCTCGCCGAGCAGAAACGAGAAGTCCCCGACCACGTCCGCCGTCGCCCCTTCCATCAGGAAATGGAGGAGCGTTCGGGAGTTCCCCTTCGTCTGCTCGAACTCGAGGCCCAGGAGAAGGCTGTACGTATCCCCCGGGTCTATCGGCGGATTGGGGCGGACGGAGTCGTCCGAGAAAAGGACCGTGCGGTCCCGACCTCGCAGGCTCCGGGCGTATTCCCAGCGAGCGCGCAGCGAGGCCCTCCAGCCGGTGTGGGTGATGAACGCCGCGCCGAGCCCAGCTCGGTCGGCTCGGTAGTAATCCCGATAATCATCGCCGAAAAACAGAAACGAGTTCGTATTACTGAAGTCGCTCCGGATCCACCGATCGTTGGAGCGGGTGGCCCGATCGACCCACACCTCGAACTCCAGACGCTCGTCGGGATGCCACAGGTTGCGGAAGGTGCCCTCCACATCACCTCGATCGGTCTTCAGCCGGCCCCCCAGCACGAACTCGGGGTGCCCCGGAACGCCGCGAGGGCGGAACCGTCCGCGTGTGCGAACGGTCCAGCCGTCCGCACGCTGGTAGGAGGGGTACCGCAGACCGTACATGGGTCCGAGCTCCAGCACCGGCATCGACGGACGTACCGAAAGAATCCGGTAGCCACCTCTCTCCGGCAGCACCCGCATGATCTCGTTGGGTCTATAGGCGACGTCCCCCTCCACCCTGGCCAGTCCGGAGGTGTAGTACCCACCGCCCAGGATGACGATGTCCCCGGCGATTCGCGCACCGGGGCGCAGGAAGAGATCCCCGTCCACCACATAGATGCTCCCGTCGACCCGTCCGGCGATGCGCACGGAGCCCTCCAGAACGAGCACGTCGCCGGAAACCCGATCGGAGCGGGTCAGTACGGTGTCACGAGTCCACAGCCGGTAGGACGAGCCGCTCAGGAACTCCGCCAATCTCAGCTGGGTCGGACTCTTGCGATCAGGCGAAAAGCGAATTTCCTGGGCCCCGAGCATCCCGGGTCCGTAGCACGCGGCACCCAGGGTAAGGAGCAGCGCGGTCCGGCCGCGAATCGCGCCGCGGGCGGTAGCGCTCACCGGGAGCCTCTCCCTTCCGGCGCGCCAGGCCACCGATCCCACGAGATCACCCGATCTCGCGGCAACCGTTCCGGGAGAGACCCGAAGCCGTCCGGGTATCCCAACGCCAGGATCGCGACGATCGGGACGTCATTTGGAATCCCCACGGCTGCTCTCACCCCTGGCTCCCGATACCCTGGAATCCAACTCGCCGCCAGCCCTTGGTCCGCGGCCGCCAGAAGCATGGTCTGTGTGGCGGCCGCCACATCCACGGGATGGCTGGGCCTGCCGGAACCGCTCACGTGTGAGTGCACTCGAGCACAACACAGGATCACGAGGGGGGCCGATTTCACGTGGGGATGGTTGAATGCGGCGGTGGCGATCTCGTGGCGGGTCAGGGCGTCGCGCACCACGACGAACCTCCAGGGCTGGGCTTCTTTGGCCGAGGGGGCATACCGGGCGCTGTCCAGCACGTAGTCGACGATTTCGCTCGGAATCGGCCGCTCCTCGAACCGTCGTACCGGGCGGCGGTTCCGAACCAGGCTGAGCACCCTGGAAGCCCGGCTCACCGCGAGGCCCCGAGGAGTCCGGAGGCCGCCTGGCGCACAGTTCCAATCACCCGCGGGGATGGCACGTCCGGTGTACCTCTCGCAGGTAGCTCCGATCGACATGGGTGTAGATCTCGGTGGTGGAGATGTCCGCGTGGCCGAGCATCTCCTGAACGGACGCCAGGTCCGCTCCCCCTTCCAGAAGATGTGTCGCGAAGCTGTGCCTCAGGGTATGGGGTGTGACTCGTTTCTCGATTGCAGCGCGCCGTACGTGGCGCCGCAGGATCTGCCACACTCCCATGCGGCTCAGCGGTTTTCCGTGATGATTGAGGAATACCCGTCCCCTGCTCTGCCCCCGGTCCAATCGCGGCCTCAACTCCCGAAGGTATCGCTCCAGCGCGCGGCTCGCATCCTCCCCGACCGGCACCCAACGCTGTTTGGAGCCCTTTCCCAGAACCTGGAGAAGCCCGTCTTCCAACAGGAGATTTCGGACCAGGAGCCCGGTCAGCTCGGAAACGCGCAGGCCCGAGCCATACAGGGTTTCCAACATGGCCCGATCCCGAAATGCCAGCTTTCCCTCGATCTCCACCGCGGCCAGCAAACGTTCGATCTCCCGGTAGGAGAGTACATCTGGAAGCTTCCGCACGCGGCGGGGCGGCTGAAGACGATCGGTGGGATCCTGCTCGATGAGCCCCTCCTCGAGCAGGAAGGTGAAATAGCTGCGCATGGCCGACAGGTTTCGAGCCACAGTGGCCGGCGCCAGCCCTCGATCCGTCAGCGTCGCCACGTAACCGCGGAGCAAACCGTAATCCACACCCTCGGGCCCCGCGACTCCTCGCTCGCGCGCATAATCGCTCAAGCGGCGACAGTCGCGCAGGTAGGCATGGACCGTACGCCGGGACAGCCCTCGCTCCAGCCCCAGATAGTCCCGAAACGGCTCGAGCCGAAAGCTGCGGGCGGTCTCCTCCTCGGGGTCCATCATGGCTCGGACGACTCTTTCGGCAGTGTCGGTCGGTGGCGCCGCGTGCGCCACCACCAGATTCCCACGCCCAGGGCCGCCAGCGTCGCCGCGGCCAACAGCCACCCATTGACCGTTCGCAGCAGCTCAACCAGAGGCGGGAGGTGCCGCGAGGCGAACATGCCGGCATAGATCATCAAGCCGTACCACACGGCGGACGCCACACCCAGCGGAATCGCCGTGACCCAGAACCCCAGTCCGCTGATTCCGGCGAAGGCGGGTACGATCACTCGAAAAACCGGCAGAAACCGGCTTCCGAGGATCGCGATGGTGCCGTACCGGCCGTAGAACACGGACAGGCGCTCGAGCTGGTGTGGCCGCAGGAGCCAGCGTCCCCAGCGGGTGGCGAAGATCCCTCGGCCGAACCGGCGTCCCATCGCATATACGAGCAACGCCCCCGCGACGTTGGCCCCCCACACCACGGCGAGTACGGTCTGAAGGCGCAACACACCCCGGTCCACCAGAATTCCGCCCACCAGAACGAAGCTGTCCGATGGAACCGGGGGAAAGATGTTCTCGAACGCCGCGCCCAGACCCAGGAGAACGTACAGAGTGGCGATCGGAAGCGAGGCCACCAGGCCCAGCAACTGCTCCAGCTGCGAGAGCATTCCGGATCACGCTCCTGCGCGCATGCTGGCGTGAAGCGCATCGATATCCCGGATCTGGTCGATCAGGACCACTGCCATGGCGAACCGCCCCTCAGCCTCCCTCCGGTTTTCACCAGCCGCGCCCGAGCTCGCGGCCAGATCTGCTCGCTCCCCGACGCTTCCGATGCTCTCCGTGGTCTTCAGCGACACAGCCGCGGGGGAAGTGTGCAGCACCCCCGCCAGGAGCCTCCTCATCTCCATCAGAATCCCTTCGCCCGGCTGCGTGGCACCGCTGCATTGGCGTGCGGTTCCCAGGCTCACATCGACGTTGACGACCTGATAGTTCTCCTCTTCAACGCGTCGGACGCTCCACTCCAGACGCTCGAGCGCCCTCGAGCCCGAAGCGTCCTGCGGAGCCGCCTCCGACGGACCCTCCAGGGCCAGGCCGGTCGCCCCCATCAGGGCATCCCGAATCGCGAGGATCACCACGTCTGCCGCTCCGGTCCTGTCCACACCGGAGAAGCCCGATGCCGGGTCTTCTCCGATCGTCGCCGACGCATCCGGAAAAAGCCCGCCCGCCCGGAATCCGATCCCGACCCTCATGCCGCCATCGAATGGAGGGACGGAAGGCCGGCGAAGGGATCTCGCCGGTGCTGCTGCCACCGGGGGAGTCCATCCCGGTTCACCACCGGTCTTCTAGCAGGTGTCCGACGGCAGGTGAGATCGCCCGATTTCCAGCATCCGCAATACGAGGTGAGCGGCGTTGCGGGCCCCGTCGATTCCCACCGTGGCCACCGGTACGCCAGGCGGCATCTGGGCCATCGCCAACAGAGCATCCATCCCTCCCAGAGTACCGGCGGAGATCGGAACACCGACCACGGGCAGATCGGTATTCGCGGCGACCACGCCCGGCAGGGCCGCCGACAGTCCCGCGCCGCAGATGACGGCGCTGAAGCCCGCTTCCCGGGCCCCGCGCGCCAGGCGCACTGTCTTCTCCGGCTCCCTGTGGGCACTGCTGACCACCACTTCGACGTCCACTCCATGCTGCTTCAACACCTCGACACCGGACGCCATGACCGAACGATCCGACTCGGATCCCATCAGCACCAGCACGCGCGCTCCCGATTTCACGGGTTCCGCACGGCGCTCGCGCCTGCTTCCCGGAGCCTTCGGCGCTTCCAGCGTCCGCTCAGTCCTCGTGCCACTTCCGCAACACCAGGCAAACGTTATGACCGCCGAAACCGAACGAATTGGAGATGGCCACCTCTACCTCGCGTTCTCGGACCCCATCCTGCGCGTAGTCCAGGTCGCACTCCGGATCGGGCTCTTCGAGGTTGATCGTGGGAGGGATGAGCCCTCGCCGACACACGAGCGCCGAAACCACCGATTCGATCGCCCCCGAGGCACCGAGAGTGTGGCCCGTCATGGATTTCGTGGAGCTGATCACCAGACGGCGGGCATGCTCCCCGAACACGGCCTTCACCGCCGCGGTCTCCGTGGCGTCGTTGGCCGGGGTCGATGTGCCATGGGCGTTGATGTAGCCCACTTGTTTGGGTTTCACACCGGCATCGGCGAGAGCCTGGCGCATCGCCACCTGGGCCCCGGCGCCCTGTGGCGCTGGAGCGGTGATGTGGTGGGCGTCCGCGCTCTGCCCGAAGCCGGCCAACTCCGCAAGGATCGGGGCGCCCCGATCGCGCGCGTGCTCCAGGCTCTCCAGAATCAACATGCCCGCGCCCTCCCCCAGAACGAAACCGTCCCGGTGCAGGTCGAAAGGGCGGGAGGCCCGCTTCGGGTCGTCGTTGCGCCGCGAGAGGGCCTTCATGGAGGCGAAGCCGGCCACGCAGAGCGGCGTCACCGTGGCCTCGGTGCCTCCCGCGATCATCACATCGGCCTCGCCCCGCTGAATCGAACGGTACGACAGTCCGAGGGCGTGCGCGCTCGACGAGCAGGCGGACACCGTACAGTAGTTCGGACCTCTGGCACCGTATCGCATGGAGATGAGGCCCGCCGCCATGTCGGCGATGAACATGGGGATGAAGAAGGGGGACACCCGATCAGGACCGCGCTCCAGCATCCGGATGTGCTGATGTTCGAGCGTGGCGAGGCCGCCGATTCCCGAGCCCACGATGACGCCGACCCTGGACGGGTCCAGGGTCGAGAACGCCTCCTCCAGGTTCGCCTGCTTCACGGCCTGCTGGGCCGTGGCGAGGGCGAACTGAACAAACCGGTCCGCGCGCCGAGCCTCCTTACGATCCAGATAGGGATCCGGATCGAAATCCTTGACCTCGCAGGCGAAACGTACGGATTGGTCCGCCGCGTCGAACAGCGCGATGGGGGCGGCTCCGCTCACACCCTGGAGCAACGCCGTCCACGTGGATTCGGTATCGAGGCCGATGGGAGTCACCAGCCCGACGCCCGTGATGACCACGCGGCGTCTAGTCATGGATACTCTCAGTCGGAACTCCCCTACTGCTTTTTCGCCAGATACGCGATGGCGTCGCCCACCGTCTGCATCTGCTCGGCATCCTCGTCGGGAATCTCGATCCCGAACTCTTCCTCGAACGCCATCACGAGCTCAACCGTGTCCAGAGAATCGGCGCCGAGATCCTCGACGAAGGAGGCCTCGTCCGTGACCTTTTCCTGTTCGACGCCCAGTTCGTGGGCGATGATCTCCTTGACCCTCGCAGCCGTGTCGGACATGCCCGCTCCCTTCTGCCTGTTCGAGTACATTCGCGTGAAGTGACACCACCTATGAAAACGGACCTCGGAGAAGCGAGGCCGTCCACCGCCCCATCTGCCGGCGCGACGCGGCCGGCAACCGGAGGGTACGCTACATCACCATGCCCCCATCGAGCACGAACGACTGCCCCGTGATGTACGAGGCGTCGGGTCCAGCCAGAAACCGGACCAGCTTCGCCACCTCCAGCGGGGTTCCCAGACGTCCAAGTGGAACCCGCTCGAGCAGAGCCGCTCGAGTCTGTTCCGGAAGTCCCGCCGTCATGTCCGTGTCGATAAAACCCGGAACCACGACGTTGGCCAGCACTCCTCGACTCGCCAATTCCTGCGCCACCGACTTGGTCAGCGCGATGAGCCCGGCTTTCGACGCCGCATAGTTGGCCTGGCCCCGGTTGCCCGTCAAGGCCACCACGCTGGAGACGTTGATGATCCTGCCCTCGCGGCGCTTCATCATCCCGCGGCACACGGCCCGAATCATGTAGAAAGCTCCCGACAGGTTGGTCTTCAGAACGGCGTCCCACTCCTCGTCCTTCATGCGAAGCAGTACACTGTCGCGCGTGATCCCTGCGTTGTTCACGAGAATGGCCACCGGTCCGAGCTCTTCCTGTACCCGGTCGATCAACCCGGCGCATTCACCCGCCGAACTCACGTCGCAGGAGAAACCCAGGGCACCCGGGACCTCACCTGCGGCCGCGACGGCTCCGTTCTCATGTCGAGCCACCACCGCCACACGGGCCCCGGCGGCACCCAGTTCCCGGACAATCGCCCGCCCGATGCCCCGCGATCCTCCCGTGACGACCGCCACCGCTCCGTCCAGCTCTCCCATGTTCAACGCTCCTTCAAACCGGTAACGGCCAGCGAGCCGGCCACACGGCGGCCCTGCCGTTCGGGCGCATGGGGTCAGTCCAGCGCCCGCAAGATCGAAGCGACGTTGGTGATGGAGATCACCCGAATCCTCCGATCAATCCGGCGAACCAGTCCTGCCAATACCTTGCCGGGTCCCAGCTCCAGCCAGTTCACCGGCGCTTCTCCCTTCATGACTCCGACATCCTCCACCCACCGTACGGGAGAGGTCAACTGGAGGACGAGAGTGCGGCGGGCTTCCGCGGCCGTTCGGACCAGCCTGGCCGTCGCATTCGAGGCCACCGGAAATCGGGGATCCCGCATGGGAGTATCCTGGAGAATCTCCTCCAACCCCCTCCGGGCCTCGCCCATGAGGGGTGAGTGGAAAGCTCCGCTCACCGGGAGCGGCACCACCCGGCGCGCTCCTGCCGCTCGGGCCCGCTCTCCGGCACGCTCGACCGCCGCGGCGTCCCCGCTGATCACGATCTGGCCCGGCGCGTTCAGGTTGGCCGGGACCACCGTCCCCTCCGACTCTTCGGCACAGATGGCCTCCACCACGTCGAGGGCCAGGCCGAGAATCGCCGTCATGGCTCCGGGCCGTTCCCGTCCTGACCGGGCCATCAATTCGCCGCGGCGCCGAACGAGACGAAGCGCGTCGGGAAAACTGAACGTGCCCGCCGCGAGGTGTGCGCTGATCTCGCCCAGGGAGTGCCCGGCTCCCACGCAGACCGAGCCCGACAGACGCTTCTCGAGCAGGCTCCAGATGGCGTAACTGTGCAGCAGGATCGAAGGCTGCGCGTTCTCCGTCGAGACGAGACGCTCCTCCGGCCCTTTCCAACTCACCTGACTGAGCTGGAAGGAGAGGATTTCGTCCGCCTGCTCGTAGAGCTCCCGAACCTCCTCGAACCGCTCCGCGAGGTCCTGCCCCATGCCGAGGAATTGGGAGCCCTGCCCCGGGAACAGGACCGCGGTCGCGCCCCTCAAGCCGACAGGTCCGGTAGCTGCTCCAGATCCCTGGCCATGTCCTCGACCATGCCCGACCGAAGTGACCTCACCGCCACCTCGATCGCGTTCTTGATGGCCCGGGGGGGAGAGGAGCCATGGCAGATGATGGAGACACCGTTGACTCCCAGCAACGGAGCTCCGCCGTACTCGGTATAATCGAGAAACTTGAACACGTCCTCGAGATCGCCGGGCGCGTCCTCGAGGCGCTGCCGGAGAATCCCCAGCACGAAGCCCGCCATGGACTCGTAGAACTTCAGTAGGGCGTTTCCCACGAAGCCATCGCACACCAGCACGTCGCACGCGCCCAGGATGATCTGGTGTCCTTCCACGTTGCCGATGAAGTTGAGCGCCGGGTCGGCTGCGAGGAGACGATAGGTCGCGATGGCGAGATCGTCTCCCTTCTCCTCCTCCTCTCCCACGTTGAGCAGCCCGACCCGCGGGCGCTCGATGCGAAGCAGATCCCGAACGTAGATCGAGCCCAGATGGGCGAACTGACGCAGCTGATCCGGCCGGCAGTTGACGTTGGCCCCCGCATCGAGGACGAGCGCCGAGCCTTCGGAGGTTGGAAACATGGCGCCGACAGAAGGCCGCTCCACTCCCGGAAGGGGGCCCAGGACGAGCAGCGAGGCGGCCATGATCGCGCCCGTCGAGCCCGCCGAGATGAACGCATCCACCTCACCCCGGCGGAGCGCTTCGAGGCCGACCACGATCGAGCTCTCTCGCTTACGCCGCACGGCCAGGGCAGGCGGCTCATCCGGACCGATCGTCTCCCGGGCGGGCAACACGGTCAGAGCCCGAACGGGGAGTCCACCGGAAACAGCGAGATCGATCGCCTGAGGATCGCCCACCAGCACGATCCGGACATCCTCGGAGGCCTCCGCGAGGGCCGCTCTGGCCCCCTCGACCGGGGTGGCCGGCGCACCGTCTCCCCCCATCGCATCCAGCGCGATCGTCAGCACGCCGGTCAGACTCGCCGTCCTGGCTCGCCCGGCAGGAGGCGCCTCCCTAGAACTCCTCGACCTCGACGACTTCGCGATCCCCGTAGTGCCCGCAGGTAGGGCACACCCGGTGCGGGCGCTTGGGGTCGCCGCAGCGCGGACAGGCCTGGACGGCCGCCACGTCCGCCTTGTAATGTGTCCGGCGCTTCCGCTTGCGCTGCTTGGAGGTTCGTCTTCTTGGCACAGCCATGGATCTATCCTCGGTCTCGAGTTGTCCCGGTGTCACCGAGCTCGGGTCTTCAGCAGCGACCGCAGAGCGTCCCAACGCGGATCGGGCTGCGTTTCCCCGCAGCGGCAACTCTCTTCCTCCCTCGGAGCTCCGCACTCCGGGCACAGACCCGGGCAATCCGCGCGGCACAGCGCATCCTCCGGAACGCCCAGCAGCAGCTCCTGCCGCAACGCGGGAACCAGATCCAGCGTTCCGCCCTCCGGGTTCAGCGGATAGAGGCTCTCACCTTCCGCCTCCTGTGCGCCCTTCCTGAACCAGAGAGCCAACGGCAACGCCCAATCCAATTCGACGTCGGCCAGGCACCTCCGGCATTCATACGAGAGCCGCGCAGCCAGGCGCCCCGTGAGGCGGATCTCGCCACCGGCCGTCGTCTCGGCCGCCGCTGTCAGCGTCATCGGGCCGACGAGCCGGCCCGACAGTTCCGGCCACATCCGGCCAGGATCGTCGACCGTCTCGCTCCACCTCAAGGGTCCCCGCTTCAGGGCGGCCAGATCGATTCGCAGCATGAGTCGGCAGCTATCCGTAATCGGGCACCCGGTCCTTGTCAATCCTGCCGCCGTGAAACTTTCGCCCGGACCGCCGAGCGCCGTCCTCGTCGATCCGGTGCCGGATCAGGCTCCCAACTCCAGCTGGCTGAAGAAGAAAGCCAACTCCATGCGGGCGTTCTGCCTCGAGTCGGAGGCGTGGATCGCGTTTCTCTGCTTGCTCTCGGCGTAGAGCGCCCGGACGGTACCCGCCTCCGCCTCCGCCGGATCCGTCGCCCCGATCACCTTCCGCAGGTGGGCCACCGCATTCTCCCTGCGAAGACCGAGTGGAACACACGGCCCGGAGGTCATGAAGTCCACCAGGGCACGGAAGAAGGGCTTCTCCACGTGGACGCCGTAGAAGCGCTCGGCAGACCGGGTGTCAAGCCGCACGACCCGTGCGGCGACGATTCGAAACCGTTCGGCCTCCAGATGGGCTATGATGTCGCCGGTGTGGCCGGCCTCGTAGGCGTCCGGCTTCACGATGGCCAGAGTCTGCTCCGTCTTGCAGTCGTTCATCGGGTCGCATCCACTCCGTGTTGTGTGGGCGAGTTCACGGCACGCCTCGCCGCCCGAGTCAAAGCCGCTCGTTGAGCAGCGTCACCATGTCGATCGGCCGATCGGCCACCGGGATGCCCTGCTCGGCGAAGGCGCGAACCTTCTCCTCCGCCGTCCCCTCGGCACCGGAGATGATCGCGCCGGCGTGGCCCATGCGCCGGCCCGGCGGAGCCGTCCGCCCCGCCACGAAGCCGACCACCGGCTTCGACATGTGCTCTCCCGCGAACGCCGCGGCCACCTGTTCGTCCGTACCTCCGATCTCACCGATCAGGGCGACCGCCTTCGTCTCCTCGTCCACCTCGAAGGCTCGCAGGCAATCGACGAAGCTGGTCCCGATCAGCGGGTCTCCGCCGATTCCGATGCAAGTGGACTGGCCGATGCCGGCGCGGGTCAGCTGAAAGATGACCTCGTAGGTCAGCGTTCCGGAACGGCTGACGATTCCGACCGGCCCCCTGCGCACGATCTGCCCCGGAAGGATGCCCACCTTCGTCATCTCCGGCACGATCAGACCCGGACAATTGGGGCCCACGAGGCGCGCCCCTCTCTCCCGCACGTACGGCAGCACGCGCAGCATGTCCGCCACGGGGACGCCTTCCGTGATGCACACGATCAAGTCGATTCCGGAGTCCGCCGCTTCGAACATCGCATCCGCCGCAAAGCGGGCCGGCACGTAGATGACGCTGGTGTTGGCACCGGCCTTCTCCACGCTTTCCGCCACCGTGTGGAAGATCGGAATCCGGTCATCGAATCGGCGACCACCCTTCCCCGGCGTCACTCCGGCCACCACGTTCGTCCCGTACTCGATCATCTGGCGAGCATGGAAAGAGCCATCCCGTCCCGTGATCCCCTGTACGACAAGCCGGGTGTCGCTTCCGATGAAGACGCTCATTTCTATCTGACCATCCGCTTTCTATGCCTTTTCCGAGGGCTCGATCTCCCGGGTCACGCTCTCACCCGGCCTTCTCCACCGCCGCCTGGACGGCGGCATCCATATCCACCATCGCTCCGAACCCGTTCCGCTCGAGGATTCGGATCGCTTCCTCCTCGTTGGTTCCGGTCAACCGGATGGTGATGGGCAAGTCGATGTCCAGTCGGCGCGTCGCCTCCACGATCCCGTTCGCCACGTCATCACAGCGTGTGATCCCACCGAAGATGTTGAACAGGATGGAGCGAACGTTGGAATCCTCCGTAATGATCTTCAGAGCTTCGACGACCTTGTCGGGGTTCGAAGAGCCGCCGATGTCCAGGAAGTTGGCCGGATTTCCACCATAGAACTTGACCAGGTCCATCGTCGCCATGGCGAGGCCCGCGCCGTTTACGCAGCATCCCACCTCACCATCCAGTTTGATGTAGCTCAACCCGGCTTCACGTGCCCGACGCTCGGAACCGGCTTCGGCTTCGGGATCCCGCAGCGCCGCGATCTCCGGGAGGCGAAACAGCACGTTGTCGTCGATGTTCATCTTGGCATCGATCGCCACCACCTCGCCCGCCGGCGTGACGATCAGGGGATTCACCTCCGCCAACGTCGCTCCCGCCGCCCGATACGCGCGGTACAGGCCGGCCAGAACGCCCGCGGCCTGCCGCGCCACTTCGGGCGACTCCGGGTACAGCCGGTAGGCAAGCCGGGCCGCCTGGTGCGGGAACAGCCCGTAGCGGGGGTCGATCCGCTCCCGGTAGATCGCCTCGGGGCGCGATGCCGCCACCTCCTCGATGTCCACCCCACCCTCCGGAGAGACCATCATCACGTCAGCCTGGCTGGATCGATCCATGACGATGCCGGCGTACGCCTCCGATGCGATCTCCGCGGCCGGGGCCACCAGAACCCGGCTCACGGCCAGGCCCTTGATCTCCATCCCGAGGATGGCCGCCGCCGCGGCCGCCGCCCGCTCAGGATCCGGGGCAAGCTTGACTCCACCCGCCTTGCCCCGTCCCCCCGCGTGCACCTGAGCTTTGATCACCACGGGCCCTCCGATACGGCGGGCGGCCGCACCCGCAGCTTCCGGGCTCGTGACCACCTCATCGGCCGGGACCGGCACACCCTGACTCCGCAGCAGAACCCTCGCCTGATACTCATGGATATTCATTCGCACCGCTTCCTTGTTCGTTCTCGGTTCGCCCGCTGCGAGCGTCCGCCCGATCCCGCACTCTCGCACGGCAAGCGGAGGCTCAGGAGACGATCAGGGTTCCCGCTCTTCCCTTGGCGGCGGCCGCCGCATCCGCCAGCGCCGCGATCACGGCCCGCTCTCCCCCGCTCTCCACGAAATCGGCGGCCGCCTCCAGCTTGGGTCGCATCGAGCCGATTCCCAGCTCCTCGCCTGCCAACAGTTGTCTGGCCTCCGCCGCGTTCAGTCGCTCGATCCGCCGGGCCGCCGGCCCTCCGTAGTCTCGATACACGCCATCCACATCGGTAAGGATCATGAGACAGGAGGCGCCGATGGCCTGCGCCAGGATGGACGCAGCCAGATCCTTGTCCACCACCGCGTCGATCCCCTCCAGACCCCCCTTCGCCCAAGAGACGGGTGACCCACCCCCACCGGCGGCGATCACGATGTCGCCCCGGGCTACCAGGTGCGCGATCACGGGGGCCTCCACGATCTCGAGCGGCTCCGGACTCGCCACCTTCCTCCTCAGGTTGCCATGTCCATCCCGCTCCACCCGCATCCCCTGGCGGCGGAGCGAACGCGCCAACTCCTCGTCGATCGCCCGCCCGATGAACTTGCGGGGCTCCAGAACGGACGCGTGTGTCGGCTCCACCAGCACCTGCGTCATCAGGGTCACGACGTTTCGACGAGCGCCGGCCCGGACCAGCGCGTTCTGGAGGGACTGCTGAATCATGTACCCGATCCAGCCGGCCGTGGAAGCCACCAGGACGCCGAGGGGAAGCTCCGGCAACGCGTCTCGAGCCTTCTCGTTGCGAACCAGCTCGTCTCCGACCTGGGGCCCGTTCCCGTGCACCACCGCGATGTTCCAGCCCTGACAGGCGAACTCGACGATGGGAGCCAGGCTCTCCCGCGTATGGCGAAACTGATTGGCGACCGTGGCCGCCTCTCCGGCCGGCGACAGGGCGTTGCCGCCGATGGCGACGACGGCGGTTCGATCCACCGGCGCGCCCTCAGTCCACGCCGGGGATGGAGAGGTGGATCCCCTCGGTGGAGAGAAATGCCGCGATGTCCCGGCCGATCTCGACCAGCCGCTCGTTCGTGTCCGCCTCGACGCGCACCACCACGACCGGCTGGGTGTTGCTGGCCCGAATCAGGGCCCAGCCTCCGTCGAACAGAATCCTCGCACCGTCGATGTCGATCACTTCGTGTCCAGCGCGATAGCGTGAGACGGCTCGCGACACGACCCCGAACTTCCGTTCCTCGGGGCACTCCAGACGCAGTTCCGGAGTGGAGGGGTATGCGGGGATGGCGTCGACCAGCTCCGACAGAGGACGTCCGCTCCGCACCACCAGGCCGGCCAGCCGGGCGGCCGCGTAGATCGCATCATCTATTCCGAAGTACCTGTCTGCAAAACAGATATGGCCACTCATCTCACCTGATAGTGGCGAACCGGTCTCCCGCATCTTCTCCTTGATCAGCGAGTGGCCCGTCTTCCACATCCGAGGGATGCCCCCCGCTCGCACGATCTCACGTTCCAGGGCCTGGGAGCATTTGACGTCGAACACGATCTCCACACCCGGCCGCTCGGCCAGCACATCCAGGGCGAACAGGAGCAGCAGGTGATCCCCGCGAATGATGTCCCCCCGCTCGGTGACCGCGCCGATCCGATCCGCGTCCCCGTCCAGTCCGACGCCCAGGGCGGCTCCCGTGGAGGTGACCCGTTCACTCAGATCGACCACATTCTCATCCACGGTCGGATCCGGATGGTGGTGGGGAAACGTGCCATCCGACTCGCAGTACAGGGGATCCACGACCACCCCGCACGCTCGCAGCGCCTCGACCGCCACCACGCTGCCCGTGCCGTTTCCGCAGTCCAGAACCATCCGAACGGGCGCCTCTACGTGCGCCCGGTCGGCCAGGATTTCGACGTAGCGGTCCAGGATCTCCACCCGGGAGATTCCCCCCGTGCCGCGCACGAAACAATCCTGCTCGATCCGGTTGCGCAGACCCTGGATGGCGGAGCCGTACACCGGACGATTGTCCCGGACGAGCTTCAGGCCGTTGTACTCCGGCGGGTTGTGGGAACCCGTGATCTGGACGGCTCCGTCCGTGTCCCACTCGATCCCGGCCACGTAGAGTGCCGGGGTCGGAACCAGGCCGACGAACAGCACCCGGGCGCCCGTCGCTCGCAATCCTCCGCAGGTCGCATCCGCCAGTTCGGCCGAGCTGGGTCGATTGTCGTGGCCCACGGCGACGGTCACACCCTCCCGGTCGGAGAGCTCCGTGCCAAAGGCGCGTCCCACCGCCTCGGCGATCTCCGGCGTGAGGTCGTCGCCGACCACACCTCGGATATCGTACTCCCGGAAGATGCCCGCAGAAATGTTCATCGGCCGGGTGAGCCCGGGGTAGCCTCGAACTCAGAGGTTGCGGGCCGCGCCGCGGCGCCGCCCGAGCCAGGATTCGAGTGGTCTGCAATGTCCCGGATGTCCGTCCGGATGACGGCCGAAGGCGTACCCAGCTCCAGCCCGACTCCACTGACACTGCGCAACAGGGGGCCGGGGGCGAACCCGAGCCCCAGTACGCCCAGCATGCAGAGCCCTGTCGCCAGCCTGAACTCGGTTCGGGGAGATTCGAGCTCGGGAGCCTCGGGGAGCGTCGCTTCGAAGTACATCTTCCAGATTACTCGGAAGTAGTAGGAGTAGGAGACCAGGCTGGTGAGCACCAGCGTGAGCGCCAGCGCCAGCTGTCCGGAATCGACGGCCGCCCTCAGCAGGTACAGCTTTCCCACGAACCCCCCCGTCGGCGGGAAGCCCGCCAGGGAAAGGAGGAACACAACCAGGGCCAGGCCCGCGACCGGATGCCGCCAGCCAAGGGCGCGAAAATCGGCCAGCCGGCCGTGCCGGTCGCCCTGCCCCTCCACGTAATACACGATGCCGAAGGCCCCCAGAGTCATCAGCGTGTACACGGCCAGATAGAACAGGGCGGCCGACATCCCCAGCGCGCTTCCGGCCGTGACTCCGACCAGGAGATAGCCGGCGTGCGCGACCGAGGAATAGGCGAGCATTCGCTTGACCCTGTCCTGCGCCAATGCCACGAGATTGGGCACGATCATGGTCAGCATCGCCAGCCACCAGAGGATCGGTCTCCACGTGGTGGCCGCTGGCCCAAGATCCACCACGATGACCCGGATCAAGGCCACGAAGGCGGCCGCCTTGACCCCTGTGGCCATCAGGCCCGTGACCGGGGTCGGAGCCCCTTCATACGCGTCGGGCGTCCACATGTGGAAGGGAACGGCAGCCACCTTGAAGCCGAAGCCGACCAGCAGCAGGCCCACGCCCGCCCGCAGCAGCACGCTGTCCCGCCCCACGGCCAGTCCCAGCGCCTCCCGGGCCGCAGTCAGGTTCGTGCTGCCCGTCGCCCCGTAAACGAGCGCGATCCCGTACAGCAGAAAGGCGCTGGCGAACGCGCCCATGAGGAAGTACTTGAGCGCCGCCTCCGAGGAGGCGGCCCGTTTGCGGTCGATCCCCGTCAGCACATAGACCGAGATCGACATCAGCTCGAGGCTCACAAACAGCAGCATCAGATCACGCGCGACCGCCAGCAGCATCATGCCGACCGTGGCTAACAGCAGAAGCGCGTAGAATTCGCCCGTCTGCAGGTCTTCGCGCTCCAGATAGTCCCCGGAGAACAGGATCGCGACGGCCGCGGCGCCCAGGATGACGAAGGTGGCGAAGGTCTGGAACCCGTCGACCGAAACGGCTCCCGGTCCACCCAGCACCTGAGCGCCGATCAGGGCCGTATTGGCCCCGCCCGCGGCCAGCACGGCGAGAAGCGCCATCCCGCCCGTCCAGCGCCCACTCCGGCCGTTCGACCTTCTCAGGCGAAATGCCTCCAACAGCAGGATGAACATGGCGACGACCGCCAACAGGATCTCCGGAAGCAGGGCCACCGCGTAGGCCGAGTGGGAGCCGAAGTCCAGCACCGGCTGAAACACGCTACTCCCGCCCATCCTAGGGTTCCCCAACCGGCGCGAGCGGATCGAGAGCGGCTTCGCCGCCCGCCTGCGCCACCGCCGCGGTCTGTGTCTCGATGCGCGTGATCAGCCAATCCACGGAGGTGGACATTCGATTCAGAAACGGAGTAGGGTAGACTCCGATGAGAAGAATCAAGGCGAGGAGGGGCACCAGAATCGCTCTCTCTCTCCCAGTCAGATCCTTCAGCGCTCGGTTCTCCTCACGATCCAGACGGTTGAGGATCACGCGCTGGACCATCGGAAGCATGTAACAAGCGGCGAAGATGACTCCCGTGGCCGCCGCGGCGGCCACGACGGGGTGGGTCCGGAACGTTGCCAGCAGAATGAGGACCTCTCCGACGAAGCCGGTGGTGCCTGGCAGTCCGATGGAACTCAGAGCCACGACCACCAGAGCGAACGCGAAGAACGGCATGACTCGGGCCAGACCGCCGAAATCCGCGATCTGCCGCGTGTGCCGGCGCTCGTAGATCATCCCGATCAGCAGGAACAGGGCGCCCGTGGAGATCCCGTGGTTGATCATCTGCAGGATTCCTCCCTCGAGGCCCTGGGTGGTGAGGCTGAACACGCCGAGCACCACGAAGCCCAGGTGAGCGATGGAGGTGTACGCGACCAGTTTCTTCGCATCCGGTTGAACCGCCGCCACCCAGGCACCGTACAGGATGCCCACGAGCCCCAGGCCGAGAAGGACGCTCACCACCGCCGGATTCGTCGCCGCGACCGGGAACAGGGGCAGCGCGAACCGAAGGAATCCGTACACTCCCATCTTGAGCAGAATGCCCGCCAGAATCACCGAGCCTGCGGTGGGCGCTTCCACGTGGGCATCCGGAAGCCACGTGTGGAGCGGGAATACCGGCACCTTGATCGCAAAGGCCAGGGCGAACGCACCGAACAACCAGAACTGGAGTCCGTGATCGATCGGCAGCTGCAGGAGATCCCTGTACGCGAACGACGCCGTCCCCGTGTGCCGGGCATTCAGGAACACGAGCGCGACGATGGCGACCAGCATCAACAACGATCCCGCCGCCGTGTACAGGAAGAACTTGATGGCCGAGTACACACGCCGCTCGCCTCCCCAGATCCCGATGAGGAAGTACATCGGGATGAGCATGATCTCCCAGAACACGTAGAACAGGAAGAGATCGAGAGCGACAAAAACGCCCATCATGCCCGTCATCAGGACCAGCATGAGGCTGTAGTAGGCCCGCTGGCGACGTTGGATGTAGCGAAACGATCCCGCCACAGCCAGCGGCATGGTCACGGTCGTGAGCAGCAGCAGGAGGAGCGAAATCCCATCCATCCCGAGCGAATAGTGGATCCCCCAGACCTCAATCCATGGTACCGACACCTGGTTCTGGAAGGCCGTCGCCCCCGCATCGAACGTCCAGAAAAGGGGCAATGATAGCGCCAGCTCGGCGAGAGTGACCCCGAACGCCAGAAACTTCACGCGCCGCCCCGGGACCCCATAACAGAGGCCGGCGCCCACCAACGGCAACGCCAGGAGCACGGTCAGGATCCAATGGCTGTGATACAGGTTCGTCACCGCACTCCTCAGAAGGCGAAGGCGCCGAGGATGAGAATCACCCCGACGGTGAACAGGAACACGTATGTACCCACCCGCCCGTTCTGAAGCTGGCTTCCCAGCCAGCCCATCACGCGCGTCAGACCGCCCAACCCGTTGACGGAACCGTCGATGAGGCCCGCATCGATCAGGCGCCAGCAGGTGCGCCACACGGCCACTAGAGGCCGGACGATCACGCGGTCGTACAGTTCATCCACGTACCATTTGTGATAGAGGACGCCCGACAGCCCTGCCGGCTCCGGGGCCTCGGCCGCCGCCGGAAACCGGCGCGCCGCCACGGCGCGGAACGTCACCATGATGGCCGCCACCGCCAGGCTCACGGACACGACGGCCCACAGCACCTCGCCCCCACCCGCCGGAGCCGTCTCCGAGGTCGCCAGCCCACCCCCCGCTGCGGCGATGGCGGGTGCGAACACCGGTGCCAACCACTCGTGGAGTCCGGCTACGCCGGGCAGCGGCAGGGCGTCGGGCACGTTCACCCATCCACCCGCGAGAGCCAGGACGGCCAGGGCGGCCAGCGGGACCCACATGACGGCAGGGGCCTCGCGCACGTGGGGACGGGCCGCATCATCGAGGCGGCTCTCCCCATGGAAGGTCATCACCATGAGTCGCGTCATGTACACCGCCGTGAGGACGGCCGTGGCCAGAGCCACGGCCCACAGGATGGGGTAGCCTCGTGCTCCGGCGCTCCAGATGATCTCATCCTTCGAGAAGAAGCCGGCAAACGGGAACACTCCCGCGATGGCGAGGGTCGCCACCCACATGGTCGCGGAGGTCACCGGCATCAGCCGCCGCAGGCCTCCGTGATTGCGCATGTCGTTGGGATCGCCGCGCAGCCCCTCCCGGTCCTGGGCATGATGGACCGTATGGATCACCGCGCCCGCGCCCAGGAACAGCAGAGCCTTGAAGAATGCGTGGGTCATCAGGTGAAAGATTCCCGCCGTGTACGCGCCGATGCCCACGGCGAGAAACATGTAGCCCAACTGGGAGATCGTGCTGTAGGCCAACACTTTCTTGATGTCGTACTGCTGCAGCGCGATCGTCGCCGCGAACAGGGCCGTGCCGGCCCCCACGGCCGCCACAACGGTCTGGGAGACGGGCGCCAGGGCGAACAGTACTCCGGTTCGGGCCACGAGATATACCCCGGCCGTGACCATGGTCGCCGCATGGATCAGGGCCGACACCGGCGTCGGGCCCGCCATCGCATCGGGCAGCCAGACATACAACGGAATCTGGGCAGATTTTCCCGTGCATCCGAGAAACAGGAGAAGTGTGATCGCAGTGGCCGGAGCGCCTCCGTAGTGAAGCGCGGTCGGCGCGGCACGGAAGATGGGGATGAAATCGAGCGTTCCGAACGCGACGAACAAGAACAGCATGGCGATCAGGAAACCCGCGTCCCCGATCCGGTTCACGATGAACGCCTTCTTGCCCGCGTCGGAGAACTCCCGGTTCTCGTACCAGAACCCGATCAGCAGATAGGAACACAGCCCGACACCTTCCCAGCCGACGAACAGGAGAGGAAAGCTGGCCCCGAAGACCAGGACGAGCATGAAGAAGACGAACAGGTTCAGATAGGCGAAATAGCGGGAATACCCCGGGTCGTCCCGCATGTATCCCACGCTGTAGATGTGGATCAGGCCGCCCACCCCGGTCACGATCAAACCCATGAGAACGGAGAGGCGGTCGAACAGAAGATCCACGCCCACGCGGAGATCCCCTGAGACGATCCAGGTCCACAGGTGCGCCACCGCAGGCTGGGAGGGTTCGGCCACCCACATGGCCATGAAGTTCGCCGCGACCAGAACGAAGGAAGCGACCACGCACGCCGGCCCGATGAGCGTCGGGATCCACCGATTCTCCCTCCAGGCGAACGCGCCGGCACCGTTGACGGCCACGCCGAGCAGAGGAAGCAGCAGGATGAGGCCGGGCAGGATCGGTACGAACTCCATGCTGCCGTGGCCCGCCGCCTGCACCACGCTCGGCGACGCGGCCGCGGACATCAGCAGAGCCATCACCGGACTCATCGCCTCTCGTCCAAACTGGATCGCTCGTCCGGTCGTTGCGACACCGCCGCGTTCACCACCGAAGTGACTTGAGCTTGTCGAGGTCCACGAGGCCGTAATGCCGGAAGATCGAGATGATGAGCGACAGGCCCACCGCCGCCTCGGCGGCCGCCACAGCCATCACGAAGAAGACGAGGATCTGGCCGTCCACTCCGTAGACGCGTGCGAAGGCGACCAGGGTCAGGTTCACCGCGTTCAGCATCAGCTCCACGCACATGAACACGATGATCGCATTCCGTCGCAGCAGCACTCCCGCCACCCCGATCGCGAACAGGACGGCGCTCACGATGAGCGCCATCTCTCCGTAGCCCGGCGAGCGGGTCACGGACCCTGTCTCCGCGCCAGAACGATCGTTCCCACCATGGAGGCGAGGAGCAGGAGGCCGGTGACTTCGAAGACCACTATGTGGTCGCGAAACAGCGACTCCGCCACGACCCGGATCACCCCTTCCCGGGCCGCCGCTTCCCGCACCGGATTGGTGCCGGCCGTCCCCGGAGCCCACGCCTCTCCACGGGCCAGCAGCAGCTTGACGCTCGTGGCCAGCAGCGCGAGCCCGGCCGCCCCGGCTCCGAACCGGCCCAGCGGGCGCCGGACGTCGTCCCACGCCGCATGGCCGAGGTTGAGCAGCATCACGACGAACAGGAACAGGACCATGATCGCGCCGGCGTAGAGAATCACCTGCAGCGCCGCGATGAACTGGGCGTCCAGGAGGAGGAACATGCCGGACAGGCAGAAGAACACCAGCACCAGGAACATGATGCTGGTGACCGGATTCCGCCGCGTGATCACGAACAGGCTTCCCAACACGGAGCCCGCGGCAAACAGGAAGAAGAGGAAGTCCACCATCAGGCCGAAGCCGGGTCCGAGGGATCCCACAGCGCCGTGAAGGGCTGGTCCTGATCGCACAGACGCTCCAGATCGTAGACCCAGCGCTCACGCGTATACTCGGCGTTCTCGTAATGCACGCCCAGATGGATCGCTTCCACGGGACACACTTCCTGACAGAACCCGCAGAAGATGCACCGAAACTCATCGATCTCGTACACGGCGGCGTAGCGCTCGCCGTTCTCGTCCTCCGCCGGAACCAGCTTGATGCAGTTGACCGGACACACCGTCGGACACAGGCCGCAGGCCACGCACTTCGCGCGGCCGTCTTCGTGGGTGGCCATGCGATGGGTCCCTCGCCACCGGGGACCCAACTCCCATTTCTCGTCCGGGTACTGCTGGGTCACCTTGTGGGGATCCAGCATGTGCTTCAGGGTGACCTGCATTCCCTTCAGCGCGGCATGCACGTACGAGCCCTCGCGCTCGGGCCTCCGCACGACCTTCACACCCCCGGGCATGGCGCCTCCGTCTGCCGCGTCATGCGACCTCGGCCTCTTTCGCTCCTCCGCCCTGTCCCGCCGGATCCTCCTCTCCAACCCCAGCCTTCGGGGCGGCAGCCCCACGGAACTGGAAGCCGCGGTCCAGGACGCCGAGCATCAGCAGAGCCAGGACCAGGTTGAGCGCGAACAGAGTGCCCGCGTACGCCACGCCCGGCCGCACGCCCGCGCGGTCCAGCAGCAGCACCGCGGCTGCGATGACCACGATGTACACGGTCACGGCCTCGAGCAGGAACTTCCAGCCCAGATCCATCAGCTGATCGTACCGGAACCGGGGCAACGTCCATCGAATCCACATGAACAGGAGAATCACGGCGCCCGTCTTCACGCTGAACGCGGCCAGCGTGAGGAGCGATTTCCACCAGACGGGATCGCCGATCACCGTCCCGTCGGCCAGCACCTGAATGTTGTCGCCGCTCCAGAACGGGATATCCCAGCCACCCAGGAAGAATACCGTCACCAGAGCTGCCGTGGTCAACACGTGGGCGTACTCTCCGATGAAGAACATGCTGAACTTCATGGCCGAGTATTCCGTGTGATAACCCGTCACCAATTCCGATTCCGCCTCCGGCAGATCGAACGGGAGGCGGTTGGTCTCGGCCAGAGCCGCGACGATGAAGAAGAACGCGCCGAGGAGCAGTGGGAGGATGAACCACACCGCCAGAGTCGGCTGCGCCGCGCCCGGGAAGCTCTGCTGCATAGCGATGATCTCCGGAACTCTGACATCTCCGGTCAGCAGTATGAGCGGAACCAGGCTCAAGGTGAGGGCGACTTCATAGCTGATCATCTGGGCCGATCCGCGCAGCCCGCCCAACAGCGCGTACTTGCTGCCGGACGACCAGCCCGCCATGACCACCCCGTACACGCCGATCGACCCGATGGCGAGCACGTACAGGAAGCCGATCGGCACGTCGGCGACGATGATCTCCAACAGCCCCCAGTGAGTGGGCCAAGGCGCGGCGAACGGGATCACCGCGAACAGGATCGTGGCCGGTAGGATGGCCAGGATCGGAGCCAGATAGAAGAAGGCGCGGTTGGCCTTGTCCGGAGATGTCTCTTCCTTCAAGAGGTTCTTCAGGCCGTCGGCGATGACCTGCAGAAGCCCCCACGGCCCCACACGGTTGGGCCCGCTCCGGTCCTGGATGAAGGCCGCCACCTTCCGTTCCGCCAGCGTCAGGTACGCCACGATGAGCATCATCAGGCTGAACAGGACCACGACCTTGATCAGGGTGAACGCCACGAAGGCCGCGCCACTCATGACGCCCACCCTACTTCACCTCCGAAGCGGCTGCACGCTCGGGCCGCAGCGGCGCACCCTTCAGTCCCAGCGCGTCCCACTCCAGGCCGGCGAACGCCGGGACGGCTTCCCCGATGGCCCGGAAAGCTCCGGGCCCATCGCTCACCGGGGCCTCCTCACCCAGTAGGGCCAGCAACCGGCTCAGGATCATCCAGGCCGGCCGGGCGATACCAGGCGGCCGGCGGGCGGCCTGGAACCTCTGCACCCGACCTTCGAAGTTCGTGAACGTTCCCTCCATCTCGGTGAATCGGGTCACCGGTAGCACCGCATGCGCCATCCGAGCCGCCGAGGGAATCCCCTCGCCCAGATAGAGGAAGAAGGAAGCGGCCGCCCCCCAGGAATCATCGACGTCCTTCAGATCCTCGTGCAGCACGAGCAGGAGCTCGCCCGGCGTTCCCGGCGGCAAGATGTCCGCTCGTTCGAAGCCCAGCGCCTCGGCACCCTTCACGTTCGGCGCCCGGTCCGCTCGAAGCTGAAGCTTCGGGAACCCCGTGAGAACGGCGGTGGATCCCCGCTCCACCCGGAACTTTCCGTTCGCCATCCCCAAGCTGTCGAGCAGCCGGCGGAAGTAGTGGAGGCTCTCGTTGCAGGCCCGCGGCGAGGCGATCGCCACGCCTCCATCGCCCGGCTGTTCCCTCACGAGCTCGAGCCGCTTGGCCACCCAGGAAAGAGCCCTGCCCCAATCCACCGGGGCCAGCTGGCCGTTCTCCCGGATGAGCGGCACTTCGCCCCGCATCTCCCGCCCCTCGGCGACGAGGTGCCTGCGCCCGTGATCGCACATCCAGTACGAGTTCACCTCGCCATTGAACCGAGGCTTGGCCCGCACTACCCGGTTCTCCTTGGTGTCCAGCGTGACGTTGCAACCCGTCGAGCAGCCATTGCACACGCTGGGAGTCTTGTCCAGATCCCAAGCTCTCGCCTTGAACAGAAGGTCCTCGTGAACGAGCGCCCCGACCGGACAGATGTCCACGATGTTGCCGCGGAACGGATGGTCCAGCGCCTCGCCCGGGAAGGTGTCGATATAGGCGCGGTCGCCACGCTGGGCCACGATCAGCGAGTTCTCTCCAGCCACCTCGCTCATGAACCGAACGCAGCGCGTGCAGATGATGCACCGATCCGCGAAGTACAGGATGTCATCGGCGATCCGGTCGCGGCCCATCACGACCTTGTCCTCCCTCACGCGGCTTCGGAGTTGGCGGGTTTCGAACGCATAGTCCTGCAGCATGCACTGGCCCGCCGCATCGCAGATCGGGCAATCCAGCGGATGGTTGACCAGCAGGCATTCGATCACCGTCTTGCGGGCGCGGCGCACCACCTCGCCTCGGGTACGGACCACCATCCCGTCCTGCGCCGCCAGAACACAGGACGGCTCGAGCTTCGGTCGGCCCTCCACCTCGACCAGACAGATGCGACACTGCGCCGGCCGCGTCGGGATGCCCGGGTGATAGCAGTAGCGTGGAACCACCACTCCCGCCCGTTCCGCCGCTTCCATCACCGGGGTACCAGCCGGCACGGTGACCTCCACGTCGTCGATCGTCAGGCTGACGGTGTCCTGCCGCTCCTCCATCCTCTATCGCACCTCCGCTCCGCCCGGATCACGGGGGAACCCGTGGACGTCCTTCCTCACGTCGCCGCCGTACATGCGTCTCTCCGGATATGCGCCTCATACTCCGCGCGAAACTTGTCCAGCGAAGATCTGAGCGGAAACACGACGCTGTCCGCCAGGACGCAGATCGTGCGGCCCGTGAGCTGCTCACACAGATCGTACAGGGTGTCCAGATCCTCCATGCGGCCATCCCCGTCCTCGATGCGCCGGAGGATTCGCGCCACCCAGCTGGTTCCCTCCCGGCACTGCACGCACTGTCCGCAGGACTCGTGCGCGTAGAATTGGGCGATCCGGCGCATGGCCGCCAACAGACACGTGCTCTCGTCCATCACGATGGGCGAGGCGGTTCCCAACGAACTGCCCGCCTCCTGCAGTCCCTCGTAGGTGGTCGGGCAATCCAACTCATCCGCCGTCAGGAAGGCCGTGGATGAACCTCCGGGAAGCACCGCGCGCACCCGGCGACCTTCGGGGATTCCTCCACACACCTCGAACAGGATATCCCGGAGCGGTACGCCGAGCTCCATCTCGTAGCTACCCGGGCGCACCAGGTGGCCGGAGCAGCACCACAGCTTGGTCCCGGGACTCCGCTCGCTTCCCCATTGCCGATACCAGCCCGGTCCTTCCAGCAGGATCATTGGGACCGTGGAGAGCGTCTCCACGTTGTTGACCGTGGTGGGCTTGCCGAATACGCCTGCCTGGGCCGGAAACGGCGGCTTGGCCCAGGGTTCCGCCCGTCCGCCCATGAGCGAATGCATCAGGCCCGTTTCCTCCCCGGCGATGTAGGCGCCGGCGCCCAGATGCACGGTGACTTCGCAGCTCCAGCCGCTTCCCTGGATGTCCTCTCCGATGAAGCCGGCTTCGTATGCCTCCGTGACCGCCCGATTCAGCACTTGAACCGCAGGAAAGTACTCGCCTCTCACGTAGATGTAGACATGCCGGGCATCCATCGCTCGCGCGCCGATCAGGCAGCCTTCCAACAGAAGGTGGGGGGTCCAGCGAAGGATCTCGCGGTCCTTGAACGCTCCCGGCTCGCTTTCGTCCGCATTGCAGCACAGGTAATGGGCCTGCCCATCGTCCCTGGGCATGAAGCTCCACTTCACGCCGGTGGGGAAGCCGGCCCCACCCCGTCCTCGCAAACCCGATTCCTTGACCGTCTCCACGATCTCGGCAGGCGTCATGTCGAGCGCTTTGCGAAGTGCCGCGTATCCGTCCCGCGACAGCCATCCGTCCAGGCTCCCGGCCTCCGGATCTCCCATATGGCGGGAGAGCAGCGTGACCGTCTCCCGATCGTGCCGGTGAGGGTAGGCCATCTCAGCTCAAACCCGCGAGGATCCCCGGAACCGCCTCCGGGGTGACGTTCTCATGATAGTCCTCGTTGATCTGCACGGCCGTGGCGAAGCCACAGGCCCCCAGACACTCCACCTCCATGACCGTGAACCGGCCGTCCTCGGAGGTCTCGCCGAGGCGGGTGCCGGTCTCGGCCAGGAATTTCTCCAGCACGCTCTGGGCCTCGTGGAGATGGCAGGAGATGTTCGTGCACACCTGGATGAGGTACTTCCCGACGGGACGCCGGTTGTACATGGTATAGAAGGTGACGATCGAGTGGACGTAGGCGGGCGTCAGCTCGAGCGCCGCGGCGACGGCGCGCATGTCGTCCGTGGATACCCACCCGCGCGTCTCCTGGACGAAATTGAGCAACGGTAAGAGAGCCGCCCGCTTGGTAGGATAGCGACTCAGAATCTTCTCCAGGCGCGCGCGGCCCTCGGCGGTCCGAAACAACTCGGCCGCCGCAACCTCCTCCCGCTCCGCCCGCATGTAGGGTTGCGCTCCGGCCACCGCCGGATGGATGGACCGACTCACCCGACAAGCTCCCTTCCCCGCACCTGCCCGTTCATCGGTCGATCTCCCCCAGGACCACGTCCAGGCTGGCGTTCACGGCGATTACGTCCGCCACCAGCTCGTTGCGAACCATGTGAGGCAACGCGGCGATGTTGACGAAGGAGGGGCCGCGGAACCGACACCGCACCGGCTTGCTCCCGCCATCGGAGACGATGCCGAACCCCAGCTCGCCTTTCGAGGCTTCCACCGAATACCACGTCTCGCCCGGAGGAACCTTCACCCCCTCCATCACGAGCTTGAAATGGGCGATCATCGCGTCGATGGAGCCCATGGCCTCTCGCTTGGAGGGCAGTATGACCTCCGGATCATCCACGTTGATCGGACCACCGGGAAGCCGGATCAGCGCCTGCTCGATGATGCGCGCGCTCTGCCGCATCTCTTCTATCCTCACCAAGTATCTATCGTAGGTGTCCCCGTGTGCGCCGACCGGCACATCGAAGTCGTATTCCTCGTAGCCCAGGTAGGGTCGCGCCTTGCGAACGTCGTAAGCGACCCCGCTGGCCCGCAGGTTCGGTCCGGTGAGACCGAAGCTGAGCGCATCTTCGGCGCTGATGACGCCCACATCCTGCGTTCTCGACAGCCAGATCGCGTTCCGGCTCAGGAGCCGCTCGCACTCGTCCAGCGTGCTCGGGAGCGTACGTGCGAAGTCCAGCGCCGCATCCACCCAACCCGCCGGAAGGTCGGCCAGCATCCCGCCCACCCGGGTGACGGAGGTGGTCAGGCGCGCCCCGCAATAGGCTTCATGCAGGTTGTAAATGCGTTCCCGCTCCTGGAAGGAGTACAGGAACACGGTGAAGGCTCCGAGATCGATGGCCGTCGTCCCCAGCCACAGGAGGTGGCCGAGGATCCGATTCAGCTCGGTCAGCACGACCCGAACCGTACGGCAGCGCGGGGTGATCTCCGTCCTCAACAGCGCCTCGACCGCGCCGGCGTAGCCGACGTTGTAGATCATCGGGGCCAGGTAGTCCATGCGATCCGTGTAGGGCACGACCTGATTCCACTCGCGGTACTCGCACGTCTTCTCGAACCCCGTGTGCAGGTAACCGATGTGGGGGACGCACTGCAGAACCCGTTCGCCCTCCAACTGCAGGACGAGACGCAGAACCCCGTGAGTGGCGGGATGCTGCGGTCCCATGTTCAGGATCATGGGCCGGGGTTCCAATGCGTCCGAGCTGTCCGATTCGGCGCCGCCGCCCGCCGGCGGACGGCCAGCCTCGGGGCCCCGGGACCCCTCCTCCGGCTCGGCCCATTCCAACTCCTGCACCGCGTAAGTGTCCTCGAGGCCTCGCGCGAGCGCTCTACGTACCTGCTCGGAACGGCTGAATCGTCCGCGAAGCGGGAAGTCCTTCCGGAGGGGAAAGCCCTCCTCGTAGTTCTCCGGCATCAGGATCCGTCGGAGGTCTGGATGACCTTGGAAGGAGACGCCGAACATGTCGTACACCTCTCGCTCCAGCCAGTCGGCCGAACGCCACACATGGGCCACGGAGGCGAGTGACAGGCTGTCGCGTGGGAGCGCGCAGACGAGCCGCAGCTGGCGGCCGTGGCGCAGCGACCACAGCTGGTACCAGACGTGGATGGGTCGCCCCCCGCCGTAGTCCACCCCCATGACATCGAGCAGCATCTCGTAGGACTGCGAGGGGTCGTCATGCAGAAACTGCAGCGCTTCCAGGTTCCGGGTGGGATCCACCCGGACCACCGGATAGCCGGTGGCATCCGTCCCCACGTCCTGCACCCCGTCTCCCAGGACCTGGCGCAAAGCCCGCACCGAAGGCTGCATCTCGACAGGCACGTCCCCGAGCGCCTCGGCCACGATCAGCCGGACCGCGGGAGACGAGTCGGAAGTCACGGCAGCATCGGGGTTCGGTCGCACGCCTCTATTCGCCGTGCTGGAGGAGGCGTTCCCTCCGGTCCGCGGGACGCGACACCTCGGACGTCGGCGCCAGACCGCTCACGCGGTTCTGGTTCGTCGAATTCCCGAACGGCTGCGACACCAGCTCGACCGCTTCCGCCGGAAGATTGGGCTTTCCGGTCGCCTCCGGAGCCTCCAGGCGGGCCGCCGGGTCCGAGATGGATTCCCCCTTGATCTTCTCTTGGATCATGAGCAGGCCGTAGATGAGTCCCTCCGGCCTGGGCGGACATCCCGGCACGTAGACGTCGACGGGCACGATCGTGTCGATCCCCTGAACGATCGTGTAGTTGTCGAACATGCCGCCCGAACTCGCGCATGCGCCCATGGAGACGCACCACTTGGGCTGTGGCATCTGGTCCCAGATCATCCGCAGGACCGGCGCCATCTTGTAGCTGACCCGGCCCGCCACGATCATCAGATCCGCCTGCCTCGGGCTGAACGACATACGCTCCATGCCGAAGCGGGCGATGTCGTACTTGGAGGCCGCCGAGGCCATCATCTCGATCGCGCAGCATGCCGTCCCGAACGGCATCGGCCAGAGCGAGTTTCGGCGGGCCCAGTTGATCACGTAGTCCAGGCGCGTGGTGAGCCAGTTGCGCGGGATTCCCGTGTCGAGGGTGCCGTCGGACGCCGCGGCCCGCTCCTGCAGGGTGTTCAGCCGGCGGCCCATCTCAACTCAATCCCACTGCAGAGCCCCTTTGCCCCATGCGTAGGCCAGCCCGACGCCGAGCACGGAGAGGAACACGACCATCTCCACCAGACCGGCCAGGCCCAGGTGGTGAAACAGCGTGGCCCAGGGAATGAGGAACAGGGTCTCCAGATCCAGGACGATGAACAGCATCGCCACGATGTAGAAGTCGACGGAGAATCGCTCCCGGGTATCGCCGAGCGGCGGAATCCCGGACTCGTAGGGACTCGCCTTCGTCGCCGTCGGGCGGCGCGCCCCTACCATGTGGCTCATCGCCATCATTCCGACAGCGTTGAGGACACCTATGATTCCCAAGAAGACGATGCCGAGATACGAGTTCAGCATGCCCGCATGTAGTTTGTGAAATGTTTCACTTAATCGAACAACATAGCGACGGCGGCGCCGCCGAGCAATCAAATTCCGCGGCTGCCGTCCATGACCGCACCCGGTTGCCGCCGTCCGGGGCCGGCGGGCATATTGGCGGCGGCCGGGCGCCGAGCAAAGGGCCTCCACGCGACCCGGCGGGTCGTCTCTTCCGAGAAGAGGCAGCGGACGCGGGGCCCGGAAGTGGAGATCTCGAACTATGGCGATCAAGAGCGATCGGTGGATCCGCCGGATGGCGACCGAGCACCGGATGATCGAGCCATTCGCCGACCGCCAGATCCGCGACGGCGTCATCTCGTACGGCCTGAGCAGCTACGGCTACGACATGCGGGTGGCCGACGAGTTTCGGATCTTCCACAATGCGCTCTCTCCACTGGTCGATCCCAAGGCGTTCGATGAGCGGTCCTTCGTCGAGTACCAGGGGGAGTTCTGCATCATCCCTCCCAACTCGTTCGCCCTGGCCCGATCCGTCGAGTACTTCCGGATTCCCCGCAACGTGCTCACCCTGTGTGTGGGAAAGTCCACCTATGCACGCTGCGGGATCATCACCAACGTCACGCCCTTCGAACCGGAGTGGGAGGGCTACGTGACCCTCGAAATCAGCAATACGACCCCCCTGCCCGCCCGCATCTACGCCGACGAGGGGATCGCGCAGGTCCTGTTCTTCGAATCGGACGAAGCCTGCGAGATCAGCTACCGCGACAAGCGGGGCAAGTACCAGGGACAGACCGGAGTGACCACTCCGCGCCTGTGAGATCGGGCTCCGGGACGCGGGGGCCGGTCCGCCATCACGCCGGCGCGCGGAGGGTGGCGATCGCTCCACACGCCCAGCCGGCCAGGAAACAGAGCCCGCCCAGCGGCGTCACGGCGCCCAACCAGCGCGCGCCACTCAGGCTCAAGGCGTACAGGCTTCCGCAGAACAGGGCGATCCCGAACAGGAACAGCCAGCTGCTCGCGGTCCACCAGCCGGACGGCCAACGAGCCGCCAGAGAACCGAGGGCCAGCAGCGCCAGCGCGTGATACATCTGGTAGCGGGCCGCCGTCTCGAAGCTCGCCAGCTCTCGAGCGCCGAGATGCGAACTCAAGCCATGCGCCCCGAACGCACCCGCGCCAACGGACAGCAGGGCGAGCACCGCCCCGACCGCCGCGAACGTCCTTTCCATGATCGGCCTCCCGAGTATCGTGGATCAGCGCATCCGTGGGGCACCACACTAGCGAGGCGGCGGTGTCGCGCCAGTCTGGTTATGTTTTTGCAGAGACTCGAGGTCGGGCGGTGTCGTCGTGTACGCTGGAGTCGAGGGGGAGATCAATGGGCAAGACCGGAGCCGAATCGGGTACCGCTTCCGCGGTGGCGCTTCTGTCGGGCGATCCGGAGCTGGACCGGGTCACGGGTGAAGCCCTTGCGCGCATCGATCCCCGGTTTCGGGCAGCGGAAGATCCGCGCACCATCCTGGAACTGGCCCGGGATGCGGCCGTCGGGCTGATTCTGTGCGATGCGGAGAACCCGGCGGTCGACCCTATCGCCTTCGCTCGCGAATTGATTCGCCAGCGACCAACTCCGCCCCTGCTCCTCGTCCTGTGTTCGCCCGAATCGACCTCCTCGCTGGCGACCGCGAACCCGGCCATCGAGCATTACCTGTGTCGCCCGTTTCGAGCGGAGACTCTGGCGGCTCTCGGCCGCTCCCTCCTCGACTCCGAGGCCCGAGTGGCAAGACTCGAGGAAGATGGCTCAGTGCCCCTCCGAGTGCGGAGGCCGGCGCGTTTCAGCCTCCGTCCTCTATACGGGAACGCCACTCGCCACATCGAGTCCGTGTACGAGCGGGCGAGGGAAGGCAAGGCACCGGAGCCGACCGAGCTACGCCTCTGGGCCGAGCGCATCCACAGCTCGCTCCTGCAGAGCAACATGCTGCTCGTGCGCGTCCTGGAACCTTACGCCAGATTCGAGCTGCCCGTCCACTCGGTCAACGTGGCCATCCTGTCCGGCCGCCTCTCCCAAGCTCTGGAGTGGGGAGTGCAGGAGGCTCTGCGGGCCATTCAGGCGGGATTGGTGCATGACATCGGGATGATGCTGCTTCCTGAGAGAATCCTCCGAGCCGAGGGTCCTCTGTCGCCGCAGGATCGAGAGGAGATGCAACAGCACCCGCACCTTGGAGCGGATCTCCTGGACTCGCTCGGAGACCAGTTCGAGTGGCTCCGAAGGGCGGTACGAGAGGAGCATGAGCGCTGGCGCGGACAGGGCTACCCCGCCGGCCTGCGCGGCGACGAGATCGATCGGACCGCCCGCATCCTGGGCGTCGCGGACGTGTTCGAGGCCTTTGCGCACGCCCGCGACTACCGTTCTCCGTTCACGGCCTTCGAGGCCCTGGAACGGGTGGTCTCCATGCGCGATGAGTACCTGGAGAGAGAGATCGTGGATGCCTTGGCCAACGAGATATCGGTATTCCCGCCCGACAGCTACGTGCTGCTGGATACTGGAGAGATCGCCCGGGTGATCGACACCAACCCCGACAACCTCATGCGACCGACCGTAGAGGTCCTGTGGGACTCCGGCTGGAGTCCCCGGGAACGAGTCGAGAGGATCCCGCTCGAGGAGCGCCCGGAACTCACCATCGTCCGGCCTCTGCACGAATCCGAAGTGCCGATCACCTGAGACTCCGGGCCCGAGGGGGGTCGGGGCCGATGGTCGCGACAGTCAGAACGCCACCAGCTTCATCGTCCTCCTGACTTCTTCGGCAGACGCCTGGAGCGCCTGGCGTTCGGCGGACGAGAGCTCGACTTCCAGAATCGCCTCGATTCCGCGCCGACCGAGCTTACAGGGGACACCCGCGTAGAGACCCTCCAGGCCGAACTCCCCCTCCAGCCAGGCGGCGCACGGCAGGACTCGCTTCTTGTCGCGGACGATGGACTCGCACATCTGGGTCACCGCCGCCGAGGGGGCATAGTAGGCGCTGCCGGCCTTCAGCAATCCGACGATCTCTCCCCCGCCCTTGCGAGTTCGGTCCACCAGCGCCCGTATCCGCTCCTCGGCCAGCAGCTGCGTGAGAGGAATGCCCCCCACTGTGACCGTGCTGACGATCGGCACCATGCTGTCCCCATGCCCCCCCAGGACGAGTGCCTGCACGTCTTGCACGCTCACGTCGAGCTCGAGGGCGATGAAGCTTCGGAACCGCGCGGTATCCAGCACTCCGGCCATGCCGATCACCCGCTCGCGAGGAAAGCCGGTAACCCGCTTGGTGACATACGCCATCACATCCAGCGGGTTGGTCACCATGACGACGATGGTCTCCGGACTGTGCCGGGCGATTTCCGCCGCGATCCCTTTGACGATCGCCGCATTCTTCGTCACGAGATCATCCCGGCTCATGCCCGGCCTCCTGGCCAGTCCCGCCGTCACCACGTACAGGCCGGAGCCGGCGGAAGCGGAATAGTCTTGTCCTCCCACCACCCGCGTATCGAATCCCTCGACCGGTGCCGACTCCCACTGGTCCAGGGCCTTGCCCTGAGGGAGCCCTTCGATGATGTCGAGCAGAACTACCTCTCGGGCCAGCTCGCGCTCCGCGATGCGTTGCGCGGTCGTGGCGCCGACGTGGCCCGCGCCGACCACCGTGATCCTGTCCATAATTCAGTTTACCTCGGAAGGAGTCGAATGAGCGAGCCTCACGGGCTCCGGGTGGGCACCATGGTGGCCGCTCGGCGGGATGCCTCTTCCGCCACCATCTCCAGGGTGCGGTCCCACCGCTCGGGACTCAAGCGATCGATGACAGCTTCCAGGATGGCGAGCAGTTCCAGAGCCTCCACCCGGCTGACAGGCGCGGATGGGGATCCCTGTTCCAGAGCTTCCCGGAGGGCATGAAGACGTTCACCGAGCTGGCGGTGCTGCTGGCGCTCCTCGTACGTCATCTAACCGCCTCCCACTTGCATGCACCCCGGATTGGCCGCCTTCTCGTCCTCATCCGCCCACCTGGCTCAAGGCGGCCAGCCCCCCGCTTCCGCGGGCGCTGCCCAACTCCAGCCAGTGTCTCTCCGGCTTGCCCGCCAACGCCTCGTGAACCGCATCCAGCACGGTTCCGGTTTCTCTCAGCGGCCGCCTCAGGTCCACTTCGTGGTTTCCGAACAGACAGGTGCGGAGCTTCCCGTCCGCTGTCAACCGCATCCGGTTGCAGCGGGCACAGTAGTTGTGCGACAGCGGCGTGATCACCCCGATCGTGCCGGGTGCGCCCGGGAATCGGAAATAAGTCGCCGGACCGTTCCCCGGAGGTCCCGGCACGGGCGTCAGCGTCTCGATATCCCTTATGCGCCCGAGGATCTCATCGGCGGAAACGAAGCGGTCCGACAGATCGAGATTCGCGCCCACCGGCATCAGTTCGATGAACCGCACATGCCACGGTCTCGCCCGGGTGATGGCGACGAAATCGAGGATTTCCTGATCGTTCAGCCCGCGCATCACGACGCAATTGATCTTGATCGGATCGAATCCCGCCTGTTCAGCCGCCCGCAGACCGTCCAGCGTGGCGTCGAAGAAGCGGGCCGGGCGACGGGCCACCCGCTCGAAATTCTCGCGGCACAACGTGTCCAGACTGACGTTGATGCGCCCGACACCCGCCGCCCGCAGGACATCGGCGAACTCGGGCAGCAGGACGCCGTTGGTGGAAAGCGAGATCTCGCGAACGCCCGGGATTGGCCGGAGCATGCCCACCAAAGTGGCCAGGTCCCGGCGAACGAGCGGCTCTCCTCCCGTGATCCGCACTCGCTCCAGCCCGATGGTGGCCATTTGCCGGACGATCTCCGACACCTCTTCGTAGGAGAGGATCTGTTGGCGCGGAATCCACTCCAGGCCCTCCACCGGCATACAATATCGGCACCGCAGGTTGCACTTGTCGGTAACCGAGATTCGCAGATAGGTGATCTTGCGTCCGAACTGGTCCCTCACGGCTCCACCTCGTCCACCCGTTGAGATTCGGAGGATGCGCGTTCCGGCGCCGATCCACCCACCCAGTGCGCCGTCCCGTCCGAGTATTCCTCCCGCTTCCAGATCGGAAGCCGCCGCTTGATCTCTTCGATCAGGAAGCGCGACGCATCGTAGCACGGGGCGCGATGCGGGCCGAACACGGAGATGGCCACGCTCGTCTCGCCGGGTTCCAGGCTACCGATCCGGTGGGCCGCCCGAATCTCGTCGATCGGGAATCGCGCGGCAGCCTCCTCGGCAATCGACCGCAACTCCAGCTCCGCCATTTCCGGGTATGCCTCGTAACGCAGGCATACGACGACTCGACCCTGACTGCTGGCGCGGACCCGGCCCAGGAACAGGACAGCCGCCCCGTGGGGCCGGTCCGCCGTCTCGAGAAATTCTTCCGGCCACACGACCGCTTCTCCCACCCACGTCCGGATCACCGGCTGCGGTGACAGCCGATCCGTCCGCCCGACGACATACCCCGTGGACAGGGACATCGAGCCTAGCCGCCGGCCACCGGAGGGATGAACGCCACTTCGTCCCCGTCGTGGAGTTCGCGTTCGAGCGATGAGTACTCCCGATTCACGGCCACGGTCGGGCGCTCTGGAAGACCCGAGAACTTCGACTCCGAACGCAGCTCGATCACCAGGTCCGCCGCCGTGCTCCCGACGGCGATGCGCAGATTCCGCTCCCTCGTCCCCGTCAACTCCCGCAAGGGCCCGAAGAAGCGGACGCGAACGCCGACCGTCTCAGGCACGACCCGAGGTCCCGGCCGCCTGTAGATCGAGGGTTCGCAGATACGTGAGCAGTCGAGGCACGGCACCTTCGTCTCTGAGTGTCGAGACTCTCACCCGGGTCCGGCCTTCGTGCTCCGGGTCGGGGAACGCCCCAACGGCCAGATTGCCGCGGAACGTTCCGAACGTGAGGTACGATTCACCCTCATGCTCCAACCACGCCGAATGAAAGGCCCCGGGACCCAGAAAAAAGCGCTTTACCTCCGCCATCACTTCGGTGGGCGAGAGCGTCGTAGTCGTCTCCATCATCATCGCGCCGAATACCTCCTGTCGCCGTCGCGCATCCGGAATACGCGGCCATCCAGCGCGGTTCGGGGATCCGAACGCCTGCTTGACGGTCCGAAGCCGGGCCTTCTATGATCTCGCGGCGGGAGGCAACCTCGGTGCCCTCCCCTCCCGGAAAGTATCGATCCCCCCGGGTTCCTTCAATCACCACGAACCGCAGGAGAGGATCCAAATTGCGTTTCTCGGCCAACGTAGCCTCGCTCACTCCCTCGGCCACCCTCGCGCTGGCGGCTCGTGCCCGGCAAATGCGGGAAGAAGGCCTACGCGTCGTCGATCTGTCCGCCGGCGAACCGACCTTCGGTACTCCCGATTTCGCGGCGCAGGCGGGCATCACGGCGATCCGGGCCGGCCGAACGGGATATCCGCCGACCCGAGGCATCCCGGAATTGCGGTCCGCGATCGTCCGCTACCTGCAGGAAACGACAGCCCACGCCGCGGAAGATGACTCCGGCGTGCTGGTGAGTGCTGGAGTGAAGCAAGCTCTGTTCAACGCGATATTCTGCCTGTTCGGTCCGGGAGATGAAGTGCTGGTTCCAGCTCCCTACTGGCCCAGCTACCCCGCCCTGATCGAGTTGGCGGGAGCCCGACCGGTGATCGTGCCGACGGCTTGGGAGCATGAATTCCGGTTGGATGTCGAGCTTCTCGAACGCTCGCGTACCGCGCGGACGCGCGGTCTGATCATCAACAGTCCCGGCAATCCGACGGGCGTCGTCTACGATCTCGATCGCCTGCGACGTATCGCCGCCTGGTGCGCCCAACATGGAGTCTGGCTTCTCTCGGACGAGATCTACCGCCGTCTCCACTACGGCTCCGGACCCGCGCCCTCGATCTACGATGTCGAGGACCGGCCGGAGCACGTGCTGCTGCTGGATGGGGTCTCGAAGGCCTTCTGCATGACCGGATGGAGGATCGGCTTCGCGGTCGGACCGCCGGAGCTGGTGGCGAGGGCTACCGATCTGCAGAGCCAGACCACCTCCGGCGCTGCGGCGCCCTCGCAATACGCGGCGGCCATGGCCCTTGGCGACGCGGGAGCTCGTGAAGCCGCCATCCGATCCAACCTCTCGCGACTCCGCCGCAATCGCCGGCTGGGATGCGATCTTCTCTCCAACCTGGATGCTCTCGAAGTGCGCGCGCCGGCGGGCGCGATCTACTTGTTCGTCCGGCTCGGCCAGGGGAGCGGGACGGAGGAGGACACTCCCGAAACAACCTCCCTCGCGGTGGCGGAACGCCTTCTCCAGGAGGCCGGAGTGGCGGGCATCCCGGGCGAACCTTTCGGCTCGCCCGGTTACTTGCGATTCAACTTCGCAGTGTCCGAAGATCAGGTGGAGGACGGTTTCCGGCGAGTCCGGAACTTCTTCGAAGCCGCAACCTGAGTCCGGAGGAATCCAGCCTCGAGCCGATCACTCGCCGAACGGATACCGTGGAGGCTCGGCAGGCTCGAGAGCCTTCGCCACCTGGTCCTTGAACAGACGCGAGGGCTTGAAGACAGGCACCGCCCGCGCCGGCACCCGCACCGGCTCTCCCGTCCAGGGATTGCGGGCCATGCGCGTCCGCCGCCGCCGCACTTTGAACGTCCCGAAGCCTCGAATCTCGATGTGCTGATCGTTGGCCAGAGCCTGCCGGACCGCGCTGAGAAACGTGTCCACCACGGCCCCGCAGTCCTTCTTGGTGATCCCGGGCCCTATGGCCTCGTACACCTGTTCGACCAGATCCGCCTTGGTCATGTCTCCCCTCCCGTCTCGGATAGACGTCTCCTACGAGCCCGAACGAAGTCCGGATCGGACCTCCCGCGCAGTCTCGTCATCCCACGATTCCTGCGTACCTCCACACGTCGCGAGCCGCGTGCAAGACGCTCACCTCCACTCGTACAGAAGCCGCGGGGCCCTGGGGCCCACGGCCGGGATCCACTCTGCCAGGCGCCGAACCTGTCGACCCGACAGTCCCAGGAGAAGGTCCACCAGCCGGAAGCGCGGCTCCCGCGGCCGAAGCGTGGACGGGTGGTCGCCGAGTCCCGCCATTCGCCCGGCCAGCTCGATCGCTTCCTCCAGGGTCGAGATTCCATCCACCAGGCCCAGCTCGACCGCCTGCTCTCCCGTGAACACCCGCCCGTCCGCCAGCTCCAGTACCCGGCTCCGATCCAGCGTCCGGTTGGCCGCCACTGCATCCACGAACTGATCGTAGACGTCCCCGACCAGCCCCTCCAGAATCTCGCGATCCGACGGCGTCAGGGGCCGGGCGGGAGACCCCATGTCCTTGTGCTCTCCACTCTTCACCACCTCCCAACCGATCCCCACCTTGCGGAGCAGCTCCTGGGCATTCGGAAACTCCATGACCACCCCGATCGAGCCCGTGATCGTGCCGGGCAGCGCGTAGATGCTGTCGGCCGCCAGCGCGACGTAGTAGCCGCCCGATGCCCCCACATCGCCCATCCAGGCGATGACCGGCCGCTCGTCCGTCTCGCGCAGTTTGCGGAGTTCCCGGTAAATCGCCTGCGATGCGCCCACCCCACCTCCCGGCGATCGGATCTCGATGACGAACGCCCGCACGGTGCTGTTACGGCGAAACGCACTCAGATTGTGCAAGAACGATTCCTCGGAAGTGATCACCCCCGAGATCGGCAGCACGGCCACGCGGCCTCCCTGCAGGAGAGGAACTCCCCGTCCCGTCAGGATCCGGCTGGAGAGGAAGAGTCCTCCCGCGAACACGAGGAGGAGAAGAACGGTGATTCCTATCGTTGTCGAACGACTCGTAGCCATCTGCGTCGACCCGGTCCGGCGCGGTACACGTGGCACGAGGTGGTTCGGCCGCCCGCCGGCGGGGCCGGATGCGTCACTCTCGCGAGGTGCACGCCTAGTCGAACTCCAACCTAAGCCCGAGGGTCACAAGCTGTCAACCAGTTGGGATTCTTTCATTTCCGGCGCTCGAGCCGGTCGGGCGGGCGACTACTTCGAGTCGCCCGCGTACCCGGCCCGGACATCCAGTCACCGGGTGGTTCCGTCGACATCGCGACGCGACTCCATCCGATCCACGAAGCGCTCGAACAGATACCGGCTGTCATGGGGACCCGGCGCCGATTCCGGGTGGTATTGGACCGCGAACACCGGACGCTCCCGATGCGCGATGCCTTCGATGGTTCCGTCGTTGAGGTTACGGTGGGTGACCACCAGCTCGGGAGCGTCCGAGACTTCGTCCCCCGCCTGCACTACGGCGAATCCATGGTTCTGCGACGTGATCTCGACGCTACCCGTGTGCAGGTTTTTCACGGGGTGATTTCCGCCGCGATGACCATAGGGCAGCTTGAAGGTCCGCCCCCCGAAGGCGCGCGCCACCAGCTGATGCCCGAGACAGATGCCGAAGATGGGGAGCCCGGCGTCGCTGAGCGCCCGAACCCGTTCGACCGCGCCGGGCACGGCGGCCGGATCGCCGGGGCCGTTCGACACGAACACTCCACACGCTCCCGCCGACAGCAAGTCCTCGATGCCGCTGGTAGCCGGCATCACGCGCACGCGATAGCCTTCCGCACGAATCAACTCCAGGCTCCGCCGCTTGACGCCATAGTCCAGGCACAGGACCAGTCCGCGTTCTCGTCCGGCGGGCGCGACTTCGTAGGCCGACAGGCAGGAGGCCGGAGTGGCCAGATCCCTCCCTTGCATGAGCGGCTCGGCCAGCAGTCGCTCTCGCGCCTCCCGCTCCGAAACCTCTCTTCCCGCCAGCAGCGCCCGCATGGCGCCCGCATCCCGAATGTGCCGGGTGAGAGCTCGTGTGTCCGCGCCTACCAGCGTGGCGACACCGTTGCGGGCCAGATAGCCCCGCAGGCTGCTACTCTCACGACCGGGCCGAGGCCGGGTCAAATGGCGCACCACGAGGCCGGACGCCCACACCCTCCCGGCCTGGTCATCTCGCGGGTGGATGCCGTACACTCCGATCATCGGGACCGTCATGACGACCAGCTGGCCCGCGAAAGAGGGATCGGTCAACACTTCCTGATATCCGGTGAGGACCGTGGTGAACACGAGCTCCCCGCACCCTCCACCTGCCGGACCCGAGAACATCCCTTCGAACCGGGTCCCGTTCTCGAGAAGCAGATAGCCGGGGCGTTCTTGCGGAAGTGTCACTCGTGGATTCGAATGGTGTGTCTCTGGGAGTGAGCCCGCGCGACCCGTGTACCCACACGAGCGGACCGATGAACGAACCGCTTGTCTACATCTACGCCGACGAGTCCTGTCTGGGCAACCAGTTCCGGAACCGACGTCGACCCGGCGCCGCGGCGGGGTTGGTCGAACGCTACGAGCCGGAGCGGGGCTGGCGCCGCAAGGACTACTTCCGCGCGGAAGCGGACACGACCAACAACCGCATGGCCATCGTCTCCGGCATTCTCGGACTCTCCGCTCTGCGCCGTTCCTGTCGGGTCGTGTTCACGAGCGACAGCGAGTATCTGGTCAACGGAATGAAGAGCTGGATCCATTCCTGGGCTCGCAAGGGTTGGCGGAGAAAGGGTGGCAGAATCGAGAATCTGGAGCTCTGGAAACACCTGGCCGCCGAGGCCTCGCGCCACGAGATCGAGTGGAGATGGACGCGTGGCCACGCCGACCATCCCAAGAACGAGTACGTGGACATGCTCGCCGTTCGGGCGGCCCGAGAGGGGCGGCGCTCTCCCGGCCTGGTGGAATCGGAATTCGAAGCCTGGTTGCAAGAGCAGATCGCGCTCGGACGCTTCGCCGAGTTTGTCGACCTCCCGCCCGAACAACCCTTTCGGCCCGACCCCAGAGCTCCGGCAGTCTAACAGATCGCCGAAGGTATCCGGGCGACCGCGGCGCGAGCCGCGCCGCCGGCTCGGGCGGCTGCCCGGCACACGCTACCGCCCGCCGCCCTCACCCTTCGCCGAATCGGCCTTCGCTCCTTTCTGATTCGCCGGCGCGGAGACGCCTTCGGCACCCTGCGCGCCCGCAGGTTCACCAGCCCCCTGGCCCGTGTCCGAGGGAGGAGTCGCCGTCCCACCCGATGATTCCGTCTGCAACACGGAGGGGGGCGGGGCTGGAAGCTGATTGGCCGGCAGGGTCTCCCGGCGAAGGATCGACTCGGGTTGCCCGCTCCCGCGCGAAGAGAGAACCGCCAGTACGAGTGCCAGGAATAGGAACAGGCCACCGCCGATCCAGGTCAGCTTCGTGAGCATGGTCGCCGCCTGCCGACCGCCCATGAAGGATTCCGTGGACGAGGAGGCACCGCCGAAGCTGGCCGCCAACCCCCCACCCTTTCCGGATTGCAGCAGGACGATGACGCACAGCAGGAGTGCCACCAGGCTGATGAGAACGAGGAGGAAAGTGAACATCCGTATGCGTTCCGTTGAGTTTCGTCAAAAAAGAAGGCGAGCGCCGATCCGGCGCCTCGCCCGGGCTCCGCCGGATTCACCGTTGCAGCCGAGCCCACGGCGCAAGATAGGGCCGGCCATGGGCTCCAGCAAACGCCGCGGCCCGCGGCGAAAGCCTCCTCCGGGGATGCGCCCGACGGTGCTCAGCGCACCCGAGCCAGCGCCCTCCGCCTCACGGCGCCCGCTCCCCGGACCGACTGGCTCCATTCGCCCGGCAGATCTTCGCGAATTCCTCCGGGTCGAGGCTCGCGCCACCCACCAGCACGCCGTCGATACCTTCGGCGGCCAGAAGAGCGTCGATGTTCGACGCTTTCACGCTTCCGCCGTACAGGATGACCGCCTCCGCCGAGACCTGGGTGCCCAGAAAGCGGCCGATCTCCTCACGCAGAATCGCGTGGGCCGCGGAGGCGTCTTCGGGGAGAGCCGTTCGTCCCGTTCCGATGGCCCAAACAGGTTCGTACGCGTAGATCAGCGGCGCAGGGCCCGCCGAATCCGCAGCCCGCCAACGGGGCGCCAGGCCGCCAAGGACACCCTCGATCTGCCGTCTCAGAACCTCCGCCAACTGCCCCCGCTCCCGCTCCTCGAGCGTCTCGCCCACGCACAGGATCGGCCGGAGTCCGGCTTGGACCAAACGCTCGACCTTTCGGCCCACCAACTCGGGGTCGTCCCCGAACTCTCTCCTCCGCTCCGAATGGCCGGCCAGCCCCCAGCGCGCTCCGGCATCCCATGCCATGACCGCCGAGACCGCTCCGGTATGGGCGCCTTCCATCTCCTGGTGGACGTCCTGGACGCCGATCTCCAGATCGGGCCGCTCCTGTGTGGCACGGACGAACGCCGGCAAGCTGAGGGCCGCCGGGAAGAACAGGACGTGCCGATCCGGCGCCGGGGGATGGAGCTCGAGGAACCGGGCCGCGTAGGCCTCGGCTTCGGTAGGCGTCAGGTTCATCTTCCAGTTGGCCGCCAAGACCGGGCGGCCCCGGCTCACCACGGTCTCACGAGTGCTCTGCATCCTGGCTCACCCATTCACCCACCTTCCAGCGCCGCGACCTCCAGCCCACCCGGGCCACCCACCCCTCATTCCACCGTCGCATCGTCCAGCGCCTCCACGCCCGGCAGAGAACCGCGAGCCAGGTATTCGAGCGAAGCGCCTCCTCCCGTGGAAACGAAAGACACCCGCTCCGCGAATCCGGCCTGCCGGATGGCGCGCGCGGAGTCACCCCCGCCGATCACGGTGAACCCTCTGGTCCGGGTCGCCTCCACCGCCGCCTCCGCAAGCGCACGAGTTCCCGCGGCGAACGCCTCTCGCTCGAACCAGCCCATCGGCCCGTTCCAGAACAGAGTGCGCGCGCGTCGAACTTCGACGCCGTAGGCGTGCCTGGTTCGTTCTCCGATATCCACGGCCATCGCCGTATCCGGCACCCGATCCGGAGCGACTGTTTCGGCCACGGGCCTCTCCGCGTCCGGGTCGTCCACCACCACCAGGTCCAGCGGAAGGCTGAGCTTGCCGCCCGCCCGGTTCAGGATGCGCTTCGCCACCTGGACCGACCCGGCCTCCACCAGGGACCTCCCTGTCTGAAGCCCCTGAGCGAGAAAGAACGTGTTCGCCATCGCGCCGCCGATGAGCAAAGCGTCCGCCCGATCCAGAAACCGGTCGAGCAGCGGGATCTTGTCCGCGATCTTGGCTCCTCCCAGAGCAACGACGAACGGCCTGTCCGGGCGGCCCATGAGCGTCCCCAGCGCTCGCAGTTCGGCTTCCACGAGCAGCCCCGCCACGGCGGGCCGCAGGTGGCGGGTGATCCCCACAGTGGATGCGTGGGCCCGGTGCATCGAGCCGAACGCGTCATTGACGAACAGGTCGCCAAGCCTCGCGAACCTAACGGCCAATTCATCGTCATCCGTCGTCTCCCCGTTCAGAAACCGCGTGTTCTCCAGAAGCAGAACCTCTTCTTCCGGCAGCCGCCGCGAACGCTCGAGCGCGCGCGGCGAATCGGTCGAGGCCTCGAAGTGCACCGGCACACCGAGCCTGTGTTCGAGAACAGGCCGAACGCTGGCCAGGGACAATCGCGGATCCGGCGTTCCGTGCGGCCGGCCCAGGTGCGAGAGCAGCACCGGTCGCGCCCGCCGCTTCAGCAGGTATCGGAGCGTCGGCACGGTGGCCTCGATGCGCGCCGCGTCCCGCACCTCTCCATCCGCTCCCAACGGCACGTTGTAGTCCACCCGGACCAGCGCCCTCCGGCCGGCCAACTCTTCCGCGCCGAGGTTTCGAACCGAACGCTTCACCGCGGACTCCGGGGAACTCTTCGGCCGTTGGGTCGGCAGCTTACGCGCCGCGTCAGGCCTCCGCCCGAGCCGCTAGGCGTTCGGCGATGAAGCGCGCCAGGTCCACACATCGGCGCGAATAGCCCCATTCGTTGTCGTACCACGAGATGACCTTCACCAACCGCTCCCCCATCACCGCGGTCGACAAGGCATCGACGATCGAACTCGCAGGGCTTCCGGTGTAGTCGACCGAGACCAGCGGTTCTTCCGAGTAATCCAGGATGCCCTTGAGGTCACCTTCCGCATGGCGGCGGAAGGCGGAGTTGACTTCTTCGACCGACGTTGGGCGCCCCAGGTTCGCCACCAGGTCCACGATCGAGACATCGGGTGTGGGAACGCGCATGGCCATCCCATCCAGCTTGCCCCGAACCTCGGGGATCACCAGCCCGGTCGCCCGCGCGGCTCCCGTCGAGGTCGGAATGATCGAGAGGGCGGCGGCTCGGGCCCTGCGCAGATCCTTGTGGGGAAGATCCAGGAGCCGTTGATCGTTGGTGTAGCTGTGCACGGTGGTCATCAGACCGTTCTCGAACCCGAACTCGTCCAAGAGCACTTTCACCACCGGCGCGATGCAGTTCGTGGTGCAGCTCGCGTTCGAGATCACCTCATGCGCGGTCGGATCGTACGCATCCTCGTTGACCCCGAGCACCACGGTCACATCCGGCTCGACGGCCGGGGCCGTGATGATCACCTTTCGCGCGCCGGCCTCAAGATGCTTGCCGGCCGCTTGGCGCGAGCGGAAGAGCCCTGTCGACTCCAGGACGATGTCCACGCCCAGCTCGCTCCACGGGAGCTGCGCCGGATCCCTCTCCGAACACACGCGCAGCCGCCGGCCCGAGATGACCAGGTCTCCATCCTCGATTCGCACCTCGCCTCGGAAACGCCGGTGGACCGAGTCGTACTGGAACAGGTGGGCCAGCGTGGCGGTGTCCGTGATGTCGTTGATGGCCACGAACTCCACGTCCTGGAGTCCCGACTCGAGCGCGGCCCGCAGAATATTGCGCCCGATACGTCCGAATCCGTTGATGCCTGCTCGCACGGCCATGTGCGTCGCCCTCGCTTCACGGGTTGTGTGTGTCGAATCACGCCCGGCCTCGCGAGGCCGGGCACGAAAGCTTCAACGCCCGTCCAGAGGCCTCAGGGCACGGGCAAAGCTTACCACTCCAACCGGGCGCGATCCAGCCTGGGTCAGCGCCCTGGCGCACGCCGCCGCCGTGGAACCGGTCGTGACCACATCATCCACGATCAGAACCGCACGGGCGGGGCGTGAAATCCCGTGCCTCGACGGCTCCGGGACATGGAATCGATCCATGGCGTTCCCCAGCCGGCCACGACGGTCCAGACGCGCCTGCCTCCGGCCCCCGCCGCGTCTCTCCAGGCAAGGGACGAGCGGCCAGCCCGTCAGCTCGGCCAGCGAGCGCGCCAGGTGATGTGCCTGGTTGAACCCCCTGTCTCGGCGCCTGGCCGGGGCCAGAGGAACCGGGACAAGGTCGGGCGCATTCGCCTCCCGCCGGCAGAGTCTCCGGGCCGGTTCTACCATCGCGCGTCCCATGGGTCGCGCCAACTCCTTCCACCTCCCGTACTTGAGCGCGTGAACCAGAGTCGCGGCCACGCCCTCCATTCGGAACGCCGCCGCCGCCGCCAAGCCCGCTGGCCAACCTTCGCACTCCGGACAGCTTCCGCCCTGGCCGCCACGAAGAGGGCTGGTCGTCGCACCGCACCGGTCGCAGCGCGGCGGCGCCAAACGCGGAAGACGGTGCCAGCACAGCCCGCACACCGGGGCCTGCTTGGCTTCCAGACCTCTCCCGCACGCCACACAGGCGGGCGGAAGGCACCGGCCCAGCAAGTCCCTCACCGTCCGCGCCCGCCCGATCGTACCGAGGCCGCAACGGAGCTTACCCACTGTCGGCCTTCGTCCGCGGCTGAGACCGCGCCTCCAGGGCCATGCGGGCCGCCTCACGCATGACCCGCACAGGAGGCCGAACGCCGGGAAACCAGCATCGCAGCGAAAGGACGGCCTGGTTCACAACCATCTCCAGGCCATCGAGCGCCGCCACTCCCGCGGCCCGGGCCTGCCGGACCCAGGCCGTCTCTCCCGGTGCATAGACCAGATCCATGACCGCCCCGATCTCGATGCCGTGCAGCTCGAACGGCAACGGATCGCCCTCCGCCAGGCCCAGGCGGGTCGCGTTGACGACCAGATCGTACGGGCCTGTCGCCGAACTGGCCGAAGGCTTCACCCGCAGGCGTTCCCGCACCCGTGGCCTCGCCGAGCCCAATTCCGCCACCATCTCCTCCGCCCGGGCGGTAGTTCGATTCAGCACGTCCAGCCGACCTACACCCGAGCTCAGGCACGCGATCGCGACGGCCCTGGCCGCTCCGCCAGCTCCCAGGAGCAGGACCCGGGCGCCAGCCAACTCCGATCCAGGAGGTCCGCCAAGGAGCGCACCCACGGCCGTGAGGAAGCCGGCCACATCCGTATTGTCTCCCGCGAGACGGCCTTTCGAGTCCCGCCAGAAGCAATTGCAGGCACGAGTAACCGCCACCGCCCCGCTCGGCCGTTCCACCGTCTCCGCCGCCACCCGCTTGTGCGGCAGCGTGACGTTGCCTCCCCCCCCGGTGGCCGCCCAGTCACGCATCGCCTCAGGCACTCGAGCGGCGTCCACCCTGCACCGCTCGTAGTCTGCCCGGATCCCGAGCGCGGCAAACGCGGCGCGGTGGATGGCGGGAGATACGGAGTGCTCGACCGGATCGCCCAGCAGAGCGAAGGTCGGTCGTTCGACCGGCGCCATCATCGAGGTCTCCAGGTGTCGAGCAGACCCTCGATAGCCCGGGAGAGCGTGCCCCAGACCTCGAGGTAATCGCTCAGATGACCGCCGATCGGATCCGGCACGGCCGAATCCCGGCCTCGGTGATCCGCGGGGAGATAGTGCGTGAGCAGCTCCACCGGCACCACGGGGGACAGATACCGGACGTGGTCCAAATGCGCGCTGGTCATCCCGAGTACCAGATCGGCCCATTCCAGATCCTCTCGTCTCAACATCCGGGCTCGATGAGCGCGGAGATCGAGCCCGTGCTCCGCCGCCACCCGGATCGCGTGCTCGGAGGCCGGAGATCCCTCTGGCCCGAAGATTCCGGCAGATTTCACTTCGATCGAGCTCCAGCCCCGCCGCTTCGCCGCGCAGCGGGTGATGGCCTCCGCGAGAGGACTGCGACAGGTGTTACCCGTACATACGAAGAGCAGGCGCGCCGGCGGCCCTACCGCTTCGGTCGCCCCGCCTCCCGCCGGTTTCGCCTGCGCGTCGGCCGACCCGGAAGACGAACCCGACCTCCCCCCGGAACCCACCCTCTCGCCGGAGCCTGTCACCGCAGCACCGGCGCCCCCAAGCACGACTCCAGGAGGCCCGTCTCCACGGCTCCCAGCCGCAGCAGGCGCGCGGGGTCCGAGCGCAGGCTGAGGATCGTGGATGGTCCCCGCGCCGTAACCGGACCGGCATTTACAAAGGTCAGCGGCACGGACGCATCGGGCAGATCGGCCAGGAGTTCCCGAACCTCACCGGGACTCACCGAAGCAGGCTGTCCGGCTCGGTTCACGCTCGTCGAGATCATCAAGCCTCCGTACGCCGACAGGATCGCCCGGACGACGGGATGTCCGTCCACCCTCACCGCCAGCCCCTGCGCGGTCCCATCCTCCAGCACCAGCGTGAGAGAACCCGGCCAGAACCGATCCGCCAACTTCTCGGCCCGCTCGTCCCACTCCACCTTCGGTCGAACCGATCGCACCGTCTCGACGCTCGGCGCCAACCGCAGCAGAGGAGATCCGGGCGGCTTCTGCTTCAGACGGAGAATCTCCTCATCCAATCCGGCGCCATGCGCCGCGCCAATTCCGTAGAGCGTCGAGGTCGGGTGGACCAGCAGCTCCCCCGTCTCCAGCCGGCGGGAGACCGCCTCGATCACCTTCTCCCGCTCGGAGGGGAGATCCGGAATCGCCGTTTCGCGGAAAATCACGCCCGCGCAGCGGCCGCGTTCATCTCCCCATGCCCCTCACGAACCAGATCCACCAGGTCCGAGACGCGCTCCACGACCTGTACGGCGAGGCCGCTCGGGGCCTGGCTGGCCGACGGAAGCACGGCGCTCCGCAGACCGCCACGCCGAATCTCCCTGAGACGCCGCTCCAATCCGAGAACTTCGCGGACCTCCCCACCCAGGCCCACCTCGCCGACAAAAGCCGCCTCCCGCAACGGACGATCCAGTTCCGCGGAGATCAGTGCCGCCAGAACGGCCAGATCGGCAGCGGGATCCAGCAGGCGAAGGCCTCCGGCCACGTTGACGAACACATCGGACGTTCCCATTCCGATGCCTGCGCGGCGCTCAAGCACCGCCAGCAGCATCGAGAGCCGCCGGATGGGAAAGCCCGTCGTTCTGCGCTGTGGCGTGGGATACCGGCTCGAGATGGTGAGAGCCTGAATCTCCGCCAACAGCGGCCGGCTTCCCTCCATGGGAGCCGAGACCGCCGATCCGCAGGCTCCGGGTCGTCGGTTGGCTAGAAACGCGGTCCCGGCGTCCCCCACCGGTTCGAGCCCGGCCTCGGTCATCCGGAACACGGCCACCTCGCCCACGCTTCCGAAACGGTTCTTGATGGCCCGCAGGATCCGGTGCTCGCCCGACCGGGTGCCGTCGAAGCGCACCACGACATCCACCAGGTGGGCCAGAGTGCTCGGTCCCGCCAGGCCGCCCCCCTTCGTCACATGGCCGATCAGGAAGGTCGGGATCCCCGAATCCTTGGCGAACGCCTGGAGTGCTCCCGCACCGCCACGAACCTGCGCGACTGTGCCGGGACCGGAGTCCAGTTGGGCCAACTGCAGGGTCTGCACCGAATCCACGCACAGCAGATCGGGCTGCAGCTCGGCCGCCGCCGCGATGATGCGCTCGACCCCGGTCTCGGCCAGAAAGAACGTCTCCCCGGCCGCTCCACCCAGACGGGCCGCCCGGGACCACACCTGTTCGGCGGATTCCTCCCCCGACACGTACAGCGCGCGAGCCCCTTGTTGCGCGACGCGAGCGGCCAGCTGAAGAAGCAGAGTCGACTTTCCGACGCCCGGAGGCCCCCCGAGCAGCACCACGCTGCCCGGCACCAGACCGCCTCCCAGGACCAGATCCAACTCTCCGAGGTTCGTCGGCCGGCGGCTCGGCGCTTCCCTCCCGCTCTCCGCGAGGCGGGAGGGCCTGGCTGCCGGACCTCTCGCACGTTCTCTTCGCGTCGCTCGCGGACCGGCAACCTCCTCCATGGCATTCCACTCGCCGCAGGCGGGACACCGCCCTTCCCATCGCAGGCTCTCCCGCCCACACGCGGAGCACACGTAGCGAAGCCCGCCGGAAGCCACCCGACCCCTACCCTTCCTCTCTCTCGGACAGCGAGTCGAACAGGGTGTAGGACTTATGGAAGTACAGGGAGATCTGACCCGTAGGCCCGTTACGCTGCTTGCCGATGATCAGCTCCGACTTGCCCTCCAGCGCCGGATCGGCCTCCAGCTCATCCTGCCGCCGGTACACTTCCTCCCGATAGATGAACAACACCAGATCGGCGTCCTGCTCGATGGCGCCGGACTCCCGAAGATCCGCCAGCACGGGCCGATGGTCGGTGCGCTGCTCGGGGGCCCGGGACAGCTGAGAGAGCGCCAGGATCGGCACGTTGAGCTCCTTGGCGACCGCCTTCAGAGATCGTGAGATCGCGCTGATCTCCTGCTGCCGGTTCTCCACCCCTCGCGGGCCGGCCATGAGTTGCAGATAGTCCACCACGATCAAGCCGAGATCCACCTCCGAGCGTAGGCGGCGCGCCTTGGCGCGGAGTTCAAGCGCCGAGATGGCGGGCGTATCGTCGATCCAGATGGGCGCCGTATTCAGGTGTCCGGCCGCGGTCGCGAGCCGTGCGTATTCATCGTCCTGCAGGTTTCCCCGGCGCAGGCGGCTCGAATCCACACGCCCTTCGGCACAGAGGAGTCGCTGCACCAAAGACTCCTTGGCCATCTCGAGTGAGAACACGGCCACCGGGATCTCCGCGCTGATGGCGGCGTGCTGGGCCAGGTTGAGCGCCAGCGCCGTCTTCCCCATCGAGGGCCTCCCCGCCAGAATGATCAGATCCGCCGGCTGGAGGCCCGCGGTCATTCGATCCAGCTCCGAGAAGCCCGTGGGGACTCCGGTCACCGAACCGGGGTTTCGTTGCAGCTCTTCGATCCGTTCGAACGTGGGCCAAAGGATCTCTTTGATCCATACGAAACCGCTCCGCTTGCTCGACTGCGCGATCTCGAAAATGCGCTGTTCAGCCTGGTCGAGCGCCTCGTCCACCCGTCCCGCCGGAGCTTCATAGGCATCGCGGATGATGTCCGTGGCGGAACCTATGAGACGTCGAAGAACCCGTTTGTCGCGCAGAATCCGGCAGTGGTACTCGACGTTGGCGGCGGTGGGCACGGCGTCGACGAGACGTCCGATATAGGCCATCCCTCCAGCCGCTTCCAGCTCCCCGGCGGACTTGAGCTCGTCCGCCAGCGTCACCACGTCGATGACCTCCCCCCGGTTGTACAGCCGGATCATCGCCCGGTAGAGCCGGCGGTGCCCTTCCCGATAGAAGGCTTCGTCATCCACCAGCTCCACCGTGCGGGCCACGGCATCTCCGTCGATCAGCATCGCGCCCAGCACGGAGATCTCCGCTTCCTCGGACCATGGCGGCTGCCGCCCCCCGGGGAAGGTGAGCTCGCTCATGAAGGGTGGACGGTCAGCAAGAGAGATTCTTCGCGGCTTCGGCTCCGGGTCGGGCGCTACCGCCCGCCCGCCCCGAGCTCTCGGTCTCATCTACCCTTCGCCGGACCTTCTGCAGATCCTCCCAGGTGGGCCGGATCCAGCCCGGGTTTCTGAGCAGCGCCGCGGGGTGATAGGTCACGATGACCGGATATCCTCGATACAGATGAGTTCGCTCCCTCAACCTTCCAAGCGACTCGCGCGTCTGCAGGAGAGTCCGGGCCGCGAACGCGCCGAACGCGACGATCACGGCCGGTCGGATCAGCTCGAGCTGACGCAGCAGAAAGGGTGAGCACGCTTCGATCTCCTCCGGCAGCGGATCCCGGTTCCCGGGCGGCCGGCACTTGAGGACATTGCAGATGTACACCGAGTTCCGAGCAAAACCCGCGGTCAGGAGCAGGCGATCCAGAAGCTTCCCCGCTCGCCCCACGAACGGTCGGCCTGTGGCATCCTCACGCGCCCCCGGCGCCTCTCCGACGCATACCACCCGGGCGGTCTCGCTCCCCTCTCCGAACACCACCTGCGAGCGACTGCGGTGAAGCGCGCAACGTGTGCAGGCACGAGCCCGTTCACCCAGAACCCTGAGCTCCGCGTCGGCATCGGCCCGGCCGGAGTCCACCCGCGGAGCGGCGGAAGGTGCGCTGCCCGCCGCCAGGCGCCGTACACGGCGAAGAGCCTCCCCCCGTGAAAGGCTCTCCAACACGATATCGGGTTCTCCCAGTTCGATTCGACCTGCCAGATAGCGCCGCAGGAGATCCTTCACCGTTCGCTCGGAAGCCTCTCTTCGACCCGGTCCAGAAGCCGATCTGCGATCTCCTCCTTGGGAAGCAGGGGGATCTCCTCTACTTCGCCCCACCGATCCACCAGGGTGACTCGGTTGGTCGGCGACTCGAATCCGGCGTCCGCGGCGCCCGCCTCGTTGATGGCTACGAAATCCAGCTGTTTCTCCTCCAGCTTCCGTCTACCGTTCTCCAGCGCAGCTTCCGTCTCAAGCGCGAAGCCGAGACTCAGGATTCCTTCCCGGCGACGCAACTCGGCCGTGTCCAGCAGTAAATCGGGCGCCCTCTTCAGAGTCAGGATCCACTCCTCGCGTGTCTCCTTCTTCAGCTTCTGCTCCGCCACCTCCCTCGGCTCGAAGTCCGCCACCGCCGCCGCCATCGCCAGGAGCGCGGCGCCCGGCAGCGCGCTCCGCAGCGCCGCTCCCATTTCCCGGGTGGAAGTCACTTCCACGACCTCCGGTCCGTATGGACGCGCGGCCGCGCCGGGCCCCGCAATCACCGTGACGTCGCCTCCGCGCCGCCACGCCGATGCGGCCAGAGCGAAACCCATTCGTCCGGAAGACCGGTTTCCCAGGTATCGGATCGGATCCACCGCCGCCCGAGTCGGACCCGCCGTGACCACGATCCTGCGTCCCGTCAGCGGAGAAGGCTTCTCCAGGAGCCGCCCCGCCACCACCATGATCTCGTCGGGCTCCGCCATGCGACCCGGACCGCTTTCGCCCTCTGCCAGTGCCCCGATGGCCGGTCCGATCCGGCGGATTCCCCTCTCCCGCAAACGTGCGAGGTTGCGGACCGTCAAGGGGTTGTCCCACATGCGCTGGTTCATCGCCGGGCACACGGCGATCGGGCACGGTGCGGCCAGCAGGATGGCGGTCGCCAGGTCATCCGCGGCCCCGGCCGCCAGGCGAGACAGGAACGAGGCGGTCGCGGGCGCCACGATGGCGAGATCCGCGTCCTTGCCGAGATCCAGATGCGCCATGGGGCGCTGCCAGAGGCTCCGATGCGCCGGCCGACCGGTGAGGCCCTCGAACGTAACCGCCCCGATGAATCTCTGCGCTCCCGCCGTCAGCACGACGTCAACTTCGGCGCCGGCCTCCACCAGCCTGCGTGCCAGGTAGGCCGACTTGTAGGCGGCGATTCCGCCGGTGACGATGAGGAGTACGCTTCGTCCGTCGAATGGTCGCATGGCTCGTCTCCTCACCTCCGGGCGGTGCCCACTCGGCCCACGGGGAGCGGAACCCCACCCGCCCGGACTCGCTCCGCCGAACCGGTTACCCTACCACGTTCACCTGTTTACCGATCAGACGGTAATCGAGGTGGCGGGAGACCAGCGCCTCCAGAGCGAGCGTAGTCAGCTTCACCGGGCCGTAGGGAGACTGTTCCAACGGAAGAGAGTTTAGCTCGCGCGCGTATTTTGCGGCGACCAGGACTCCCAGGTACTTGTTGCCGGCCGCTTCCGCGACCTCATCGGGCGTGAAGACTTTCATTTTCCCCTCCTCCTATCTCGTAGGGCAATCTCAGTGTAGCCGGGCCAACGCCGCTACCCCAGGGCGCGCCCGATCTCGTCCGCCAACTCCTCGGCTCTAGCCGAAGCCACCTCACCCACCCGGCGCGTGGAGGCGTGCTCGGCCAACAGAATCCCTTCGACCTGGTCGATCGTCTCCTCCAGCCGATCGTTGATCACGACGTAGTCGAACTCGCGAACGGTGGCCAGCTCCCGCTGCGCCGTTCGCAGCCGGTCTCTCAACCGCTGCTCATCCTCGCTGCCCCGCTCTTTCAACCGCTCCACGATTCGAACCCCCGAGGGCGGAAGCAAGAAGATGGAGACCGCCTCGCTCTCCCGCTCCTTGACGGAGCGCGCACCCTGAACATCGATGTCGAGCAGCAAGTGCGCTCCCGACTGGCGGGCGGCGGCGAGTTGAGCCGCGGGCGTACCGTACAGCTCACCGTGTACCTCCGCGGACTCGAGAAACTCCCCCGCACTTTTCATGCGCTGGAATTCCCGCCGGCTCACGAACAGATAGTCCTCTCCCTCGACCTCCCCGACCCGAGGGGGCCGGGTAGTCGCGGAGACGGAAAAACGCAGATCCGAGCGGCGGCGCAGAAGCGCGCGCGCAATCGTCGTTTTCCCCGCCCCGGAAGGTCCGGCCAGTACGATCGGGAACGCGTCGGTCCGCCATGCCGTCACCGGAGCCGCCTCACTCCACGTTCTCCACCTGCTCCTTCAGACTCTCGACCTCGTTCTTCATCTCCACCACGGAACGCGAGATCTCCGCATGGTTGGCCTTGGCCCCCATCGTGTTCAACTCGCGCTGAAGCTCCTGTACCAGGAAGGACAAGCGCTTGCCGACCGCCTCCCCGGAAGGCTTTTCCAGATAGTCCTCGAACGCGTCGAGGTGAGCCGTGGCCCGAACCATCTCCTCTCCGATGTCCCACCTGTCCGCCACTAGGGCCACTTCCCGCGCCACTCGCTCTTCGCCCAGCTCCAGGCCCTCCGCAAGCTCCTTCACCGCCGCCCTCAGGCGGTCACGCTCCCGCAGCAACCGCTCCGGCGCCAGAGCCCGTGTGCGTTCGATACGCACGCGGATCGCCGCCAGCCGAGCCCGGATGTCCCGGTCCAGGCGAGCCCCCTCACCTTCCCTCATCTCCACCAGCCGTTCCAGCGCCCGGGACATGACGCTCTCCACGTGTTCGTACTCGAGCCATTCCAACCCCGGGGCCGAGGCCTCCCGCAGCATGCCGCCGGCCGCTACCAGCAGCCCCAGATCCGCCCGACCCTCGATCCCGTACCGCACCCTCAACTCCTCGAAAGCATCCAGCCAGCCCTGGACCCTCTCCGGGTCGAGCTCCCATTTTTCGCTGTTGCCCCGGTGCGCCTCGGCTCCCAGCCACACGTCCGCGTGGCCGCGCTTCAACTTCGAACCGATCAGGCTCCGCAGATCCGGCTCCCAGGCCAAGGCTGGCGCCGGGAGTTGAAACGAAAGCCGGAGATGCCGTGAATTGACGGAGCGCAGCTCCGCCCTGACCGACCCCTCCACCAACTCCAGACTCGCGGAACCATACCCCGTCATGCTTCGAATCATGTCTGCTTCCGTAATCTTAATGAATACATGCCCGTTCTGCTCATCGTCAAACCGACCATGTACAGAATTTACATGACATATAATAGCATATCACACTGTGACGCCGAATGATACAGCATTCCATCGCCGCAACTCTAGTTGAAGAACTCCCATTTGACCCCGAACACCGTGACGCGGCGGGGAAACGAGATTCCCGGCACCTCGGCCGCCGCGAAGCCGTTCGGGTTCGTGAAGCGCAACCAGAAATGGAACTCACCGATCTGAAAGCCGAAGCGGCCGGAGAACCAGTTGTAGGACGGCAGCAGTACCGGGTTCATGTCGCCAGCCCGGGCCGAGGCGGTCTGATCGCGGTGCGAGACCGTGCCCGACAGCCACACCGTGAGATTCCCCTGGAAGAACGTCTCCTTCGCGATTAGGCGCGCCCGGTACAGGTTGGCGGGGAGATACAGTGCGGTCCCGTTCCCACTCGTCGACTGGTGCCTCCAGAAAGCATCGACCGTGATCGGATCCAGCTCGCGATGCAGGAAGCTCAGCGGGATCAGCGGCCCCCGGATCCCGGCCTCGAGCCCGACCACGTCCACCGACGGCAGCGGAGTGAGATCCCGGTCGAACGTATCGCCGAACGGAAGCTGCCGGTCCAACGACTGCAGCGACAGGCGGCCACGAAGGCGCAGTTTGCCCAGCTCCGCCTCGACGGAAGCCGCCGCCGCGCTGAACGACACGCTGTCGGCGGTTCCCACCAGGGTGCTGTCGACCAGCGTGTTGGCCGGCCGGGAAATCCCTCGCCGCCCCGCCACTCCATCCGCTCGCAGAGTGATCGGGAGAGGCGCATTCAGCTTATAGGAAGCGCCGACTCGGAATTCCCGGCTCGTGAACTCATCCCAGGATCCGATCTCCGCTCCGGCCTGAACGATCAGCCGCTCGGACACCGAGTATGTCGCCCTGGCTCGCCCGACCACCGACGGGTACGCGGCGCCATCTTGAAACTGCAACCCGACGACCAGGGCCGTCCGTCCCGGGCGCGCGGAAAGCGTGAGGGTGGCCTGATTCACGTCGTGGATCTTCACGCTGTCCACCCGGAAATCCGAAGACGACACCACGGCCTCCGCCTGAACGGTGGAGCTCAGGTCACCGCGCAACCGGAGGAGGAGAGTGCGCCGATCCAGGTCCAGAGTATCCGACGAGGTGCGAGACAGAGACTCGCTGCGATACTCCAGCTGTGCCCCGAACCGATTCGTCATCGGCATGTAGCTCATGCGGGCGAAGAAGTCGAACCGGTCGTTCTCGCGCTCGGGCTCGAACACGTTCAGGAGATCGAAGGCGCTCGTGATCGTGAAATCACGTCCGAGCCCGTTGGCGAAGATGGCGCGCAGAAGCTGGAGATTCGGGTCTCCGGTAGCTCCCGTGATCCGAGCGTAGGCCACCGGCTCGTCATGACGTCGACTCGCCAGATCGATCACCACTCCATCAGCTCGGCGGAACACCCGGACTCGATCCAGATACACCACGGAGATCCGTTCCAGGTCGACTTGCCCGCTCTCCAGGGGAGGCAGTTCGTTTCCGTCCAGGAATACGAGGACCGATCCCGGGCCGAACGGACCCTCCAATACGTGATGGGAACCGCCGAAATAACCCGTGCGAAGCGGCGTGAGGCCCGGCGCCGCCTCCAGCAGAAGATCCAACAGCGACAGGGCGGACGAGTCCAGCAGACAGGTTCGGTTGCACTCGAAGACCGGAAGGGCCTCTCCCTCCGGCGCGAGCAGCCGCTCCGGAAACGCGGCGACCCGGGGAGGCCGAGGGTTTGCGGGGGCGCGCGCCGCCAAGCCAGCGGAATCCGGTACGGCCGGGGCCGTGTCCGCGCGCGCAGGTACCTGAGCGTGAACGCTCGCCGGCGTCCACGAACAGAGCACTGCCACCGCATACCGTCGTGCGCTCCGACCCGTTCCGCGTCGCCTGGTGGCCCCCTCCGGCGAATCCCGACCTCCGGTCGCCCGAGGTGGCGGACTCGAGCCCGGCGGACCCCCGCACCGAGTGGAAACCGGATCCCACTGCCGATCAGTCAGCGTCGCGCAGCCACTCCAGGAGAAGGCGAACACCCACGCCCGTCGCGCCCTTCGGCTGGTAGGCGCCGTCCTCCTCGGCCCATGCCGTCCCGGCAATGTCGAGGTGCGCCCACGAAGTTCCGGAAACGAACTGTCCCAGAAACGCACCTCCCGTGATCGGGCTCCCCTCGCGGCCCCCGCTGTTCTTGATGTCTGCGATCTCGGAATCCAACTGCCGCCGGTACTCCTTCCACAGGGGCAGCCTCCAGACCCGTTCTCCCGACCGGACCCCCGCCGCCTCGAGAGCTCCGGCCAGCTCGCGATCCGGACTCATCATGCCGATCGCGTGGCGACCCAGGGCCACGACACAGCCTCCGGTGAGCGTGGCCAGGTCCACCATGGCCTCGGGCCCCAGGCGACAACCGAAGCTCAGCGCATCCGACAGCACCAGTCGCCCCTCCGCATCCGTGTTCACCACTTCGATCGAGGTTCCGGACAGCCCCTTGATCACGTCCCCCGGCTTCAAGGCGGAACCGGAGGGAAGATTCTCCGTCGCCGCGATGAGACCGATGACCCTTCGCTTCAGACCCAGTCGAGCGGCTCCTTCCAGAGCCCCGAGTGCGGCCGCCGCGCCCGCCATGTCATACTTCATGTCCTCCATGCCGCTGGCAGGTTTGAGCGAGATGCCGCCGCTGTCGAAGGTGACCCCCTTGCCCACGATGACGTAGGGCTCACCTCCCGCGCCCTCATGCTCCAGGATGATGAACCGCGGTTCCTCCTGGGAGCCTTTTGCCACCGCGAGCAGCGCACCGAAACCCTTTTCGCTCAACTGACGGGGCCCCCAGACGCGGACGGCAAGTCCTGCACGGGTCGCCAGGCTCTGGGCGTACTCGGCCAGGTGGCACGGCGTCACCACGTTGGAAGGTTCCGCCACCAGGCGGCGAGCCTGATTCTGCACCCGGGCCAGCAGGCACCCACGTGCCACCGCCTCCGCGATCGCCTCGCCGAGCGCCTCTCCGCCGTCCAGCCCGACCAGGCTCACCCGTGCAAGCGGCTCCGGGCGGCGCGCGCGACGCTCCTCCCCGAACAGATCGTCATAGCTCCAGTCTCCCAGGCACAGGCCCTCGGCCGCCCCCTGCCACACAGAGACTTCCTCGGGCTCTTCGACCATCAGGAAGGTCAGCGACCGAGCCCCGTGCTCGCGTGCTCGGCGAGCGGCCACACCCGCCGCTCGTCGAATGCGCTCGATCATGGGCTCCCCATCCTCTCCGAGGCCCACCGCCAGCACATCCGGTCGATCCTTCAGCCCGATTCCGGCAAAGCAAGCCGTCGCGTCCGCCGGACGGAAGGCGGCTCGACCGAACAGACGGGACAGGGCGCCCTCAAGCCATTCATCGAGCTCGGCTACGGGGGGAGGAAGATGAGCTGTAGCCCGGATGGGCACGGCGACGATATCCGCATCCAGCACCCCGAGACCTCCCAGGCGAACCTCGACCTCCCGACTCATCCCAGCCTCCTTGCGGGCGCCCGCTTCGGCAGCGCGACGGACATCCGGCTCAGAAACGACGAGGGCGGACCATCGGGCCCGCCCGCTTCCTCGTGTGTGTCTTCCCGCCCGCGCTCGAAAACCGCTACTCAGCGAGCCTCGAGCGGGACCCAGGGCCGTTCCTTCTCGCCGACATACTCGGCCCTCGGCCGGATCAACCGGTTGTCGGCGAATTGCTCCATCACGTGCGCCGTCCAGCCCCCGATCCGACCCACGGCGAACAACGGGGTGAACAGGTCAATCGGGATTCCCAGCACGTAGTATACGCTGGCGCAATAGAAATCGACGTTGGGGTTCAAGCCCTTCCGATCCTTCATCACCCGTTCAAGCTCCCGGGACATCTCGAACCACTTCGGCTGACCGGTTTGCTTCCCCAGCTCCTCGGACATCTCCCGCAGATGCGTCGCCCGCGGATCCTCGGTCCGATACACCCGGTGCCCGAATCCCATGAGCTTCCGCTTCTCCGCCAGCGCCGCGTCCACGTAGGCCTCTATCCGGTCGGGCTCGCCGATCTCCAGCAACATTTCCATGGCCTTGGCGTTGGCGCCGCCGTGGAGCGGACCTTTCAGCGCCCCGACGCCTCCGGTGACCGCCGAGTACATGTCCGAGAGGGTCGCCGCGATGACCCGACAGGTGAACGTGGATGCGTTGAGCCCATGATCCAGGTAGAGAAGCAGCGTACGGTCGAGAGCCCGCACGGCCATGTCTTCCGGCTTCTCTCCGCTCACCATGTACAGCAGGTTCGCGGCGTGCGGAAGCTCTGGGTCGGGCTCGATCGGTTCGAGTCCGTTTCTCAGCCGCGCGAACGCCGCTACCAGGGTCGGGAGGCGGGCCACCAGACGGGCCGCCTTTCTCAGATTGGCTTCCGGCGACGGGTCCTCGGCTTCCGGATCATAGCTTCCCGCGGCCGATACACCGGTTCTCAGGGCCACCATCGGCGGAGTGGTGGCCGGAAGCGCTTCCAACACCCCCAGCAACCGGTCGTCCAGATTGCGCTGGCCCGCCAACTCGGCCTCGAAGCTCCTCAGCTCCTCGCCGGTCGGCAGCCGGTCCTTCCATAGGAGAAAAACCGACTCCAGAAAGGTGGCGTGCCGGGCCAGGTCGTGGATGCTGTAGCCCCTGTACATCAGACGACCTTCCAGCCCGTCGATGAAGCTCAGCGAAGTCGAGGCCGCCACCACCCCTTCGAGACCTTTCGCCGGCCCACCTACCATTCGGCCAAACCCTCACCTTCCTCCACGGAAACCTGCCGTCCCGGTCGTCAGCGAATCGCGGGATCTACTACGGCTTTTAGAAAACGATCCTTCAGATCATCCGAACTCAGGGACTCGAAGGACCCGGAGGGAACCCGGGCTCGCCGCTGAGGCTGCCGGGGGTCCGAGAAACAGACGAACAGGATCGACTCGCTGCCCTGCTCGATGGTCGGCCCGTCCGGTTCGGGCCAGAATACCTCGCGTGAGGCCAGCCACGCCTTCCACCTCCGCCCCTGATCGTCGCGAAAATGCTTCGTCATCGCCACCTCGAGTACTGGTTCTCTGGTGCCATCTCCCGCCTGCTCCGACTCGGTGTCGGCATCGGGCGGGGACAACTTAAGAAGGGCGGGTCTCGGCCGGTAGTACGGGAAGGACTCGGCCCCCGGCCACGGCGGCCGGCGCAGGACGGGCGAGCGCCCCGGCTCAGTCGTGGCCGCCCAGCTTCCGAGTGGGGCGTGATTCGCGGTCGGGGAGATTCGGAAGCCTGCAACCGAGAGCGAAGCCCACCCCGATCCCCGAAATCAGGAAAGCCAACAGGACCGTAAGCAGAACGAAGTACATGTCATCTCCAGAGTGTCTGACCAGCGGGCCGAAGAGCCCTCCAGCCGCACGGGCTCCTCGGCGTCTTCTCGGCCGCCTTCACGCACGGCCGTCCGGCGACGGTACCCGCCTCGAACCGGTGTCTCGGCCACCGATGCCAGGATGGGCCGCCAGCGACCATCTGTCCAGGGCCGGCCCAGCGCCCTCGGACTCAGGAACCCGTGCGGCCTCCCCGAACCCGCCGCGTCCGATTGCGCAGTCTCCGGATGGCTCGATGCTGCCGGTCGATGATCGTCATCGTCCGGTCCACCAGCTCCTGGGCCGTATGCTTGGAGCGAGGTCGATCCAGAAGATCCGAATAGTCGACCGGACGCCCGTAATACACGTACACCCGCTGGCCCAGTCGCGGCAAGCGGTTTCCCACCGGCAGCACCCGATCCATGCCGTCGATCGCAACCGGCACCAGTACGGGGTGATTTCCGAGAGCGACCAGACCGGCTCCCGGCCGCCCGGGTCCCACCCTGCCATCTCGGCTGCGCGTTCCCTCCGGAAACAGGATCATCGTCCCTTCTCTCAGCGCATGCATCATCCGGTACAGCGCCTTGCGATCCCTGCGGCCTTCCCGAATGGGAATGCACTTCCACTGGTCGGCGAGCCAGGCCAGCCACCAGGTCCGGTAGAAATTCTCCTCGGCCGCCGGATTCCACGGAATCAGATACGGCTTCAGCCATGAGTACGGGTAGTACGCGCACATTCCCACGACGAAGCTGTCGATCATGGACTGATGATTGGAGAGCAGCAGCGTATTCTTCCGCCGGCAGAGCCCGGCTCTCCCGATCACCCGCGTTCGGTTCAGGATGAAGAACAGGACGAACGCGGCCGCCACGGTGAGGTTCGTGAACAGGTAGCGCGTGAACGGCCACATCGCGTTGAACAACCTGCCACGATGGACCGCTCGATATCGACTGGACATGTAGGCCCGCGCCTCTCCCGGATCTCTCGCCCCCTCCTGGTCACGGAGGTCCCCGTTACCCTCGATCTCCGCAACGGCGGGATGGAACACAACATACCGGCGGCTTCCTCCGCAGGTCCAGAACCGGCCCTAGGAACCTGCGGCCGGGCCACATACAATACAGCCGGCTCGCATCGGGTATCGCAGAACCTGTCTCATTCGGGAGTGGACCATGTTCAGGGTGTTTACCTTCAAACCGGGAGCCCGCGTTCGAGTTGGCTTCTTCGGGACTTTGGCGGCCGCGGCAGCGGCCGGATGCGCCACCGCCCCGCGGCCCGCCGCGCCGGTGCCGGGGAGGGCTCCTGCTCCCAATCCGATGGCGGTCAGTCCCTCTCGCCTCGAGGCTCCGGACCTCCTGGAACCGGGGGCGGCGGCCCGGCGCTCGGCTGAGCGCGCCCACCTGACGGGCCTGGAAACGGGCACCATGTGGACGTTCGAGAACCCGCCTCTGCCGTATTGGGATTCCACCTACGGTTTTCGCCCTTCTCCCGAGTGGCTGGAGCACGCGCGTCTTTCCGCCGTCCGCTTCGGCCAGATCTGCTCGGCTTCCTTCGTATCACCCGAGGGGCTCGTGATGACCAACCACCACTGTGCCCGGGACTGCGCCGAAGCCGTGTCCACGGAGATGGAGGACCGGGTGGAGCGAGGCTTCTACGCGGCCTCCCGGAAGGAGGAACTCCTGTGCCCCGATCTCTACCTCGATCAGCTGGTCTCGATCCGCGATGTGACGCAGCGGGTTCGGGCTGCTGCGCCCGCCGGTGCCGCCGACACGGTCGTGGCCGCGGCTCAAGATGCCGCGCGAAAGACTGTCGAGCGTGAGTGCGAGCGAGCGAGCGGGCATACATGCCAGGTAGTCTCCTTGTACCACGGAGGGCAGTTCCAGCTGTACGAGTACCGGCGGTACTCGCCGGTCAAGCTGGTGTTCATCCCCGAACTGCAGGCCGGCTTCTTCGGGGGAGACCCCGACAACTTCACCTTTCCTCGGTACGCGCTGGACGTCGCGTTCGTACGAGCTTATGAGGCGGACAGCGTGACCGCCGCGCGCACCCCGCACCATTTCCAGTGGAATCCCGACGGAGCGGAGGAGGGGGACCTCCTGTTCATCGTCGGCAATCCGGGCTCCACGCACCGACTGGCCACGGTGTCCCAACTCATGTACGAGCAGGTCTACCGGCATCCGTTCCTCGTGCAGCTGCTGGAAGGGCAGCGGGACCTGCTGAAGGCGATCGCGGCCCGTTCCCCACGACTCGAGCGCCAGGTTCGGGATGACCTGTTCGGAGTCGAGAACAGCCTGAAGGCGTTCACCGGTGAGCTCTCCGGTCTGCGCGACACTCTGTTGCTCGGGCAGAAGATCCGCTGGGAGAATGAATTCCGCTCGCGCATCGCGGCGGATCCGGAACTGGTCCGAGAGTACGGCGACACATGGAATCGGATTGCCGAAATCCAGGCCGAGAAGCGCCGGCTGAGTCCGCGCCTCAACGTGAACGATGTGGATTTCCAGGGAGCCCCGTACGAGCAACTGGCGGGAACCCTGGTTCGCTACATCCGCGAGATGGCGAAGCCCGAGGCGAGCCGATCGTCCGATTTCAAGGGCGATAAGCTGGCTCGGACGGAGAGACTTCTGCGCGGAGCCACGCGTGCGGACCCGGAGATCGGGACCCGGCTCCTGGCCCTGAGGCTCCAGATCGCGGACCGCTGGCTGGACGCCGACGATCCCTTCCGGCTGTTCGCCTTCCAAGCGGGCGAAGGCCCGGAGGAAGCGGCGCGACGGCTCGTGCGCTCGACTCGGGTCGGAGATGCCTCCTTCCGCGAATCGCTCATCCGGGGTGGACCGGAGGCGTTGGCGGCCACACAGGATCCACTGGTACGCCTGGCTGTGGCCATGGACGACATCCATCCCGAGCTGGAAGGCCGTTGGGAGCGGTTGACCGCCTCCGAGGGCGTGCAGGAGGAACGCCTGGCCCGGGCGCTGTTCGCGGCGTTCGGAACGGACCTGCCACCCGATGCGACGTTCACCCTGCGCATCAGCGACGGAGTCATCCGGCGGTATCCGTACAACGGGACGTTCGCGGCGCCCTTCACTACGTTTTACGGCCTGTACGAGAGGGCTCTCGCGTTCGGAAACCGGATGCCGTGGAAGCTGCCGTCCGCCTTCGAGACTCATCGCGGCGACCTCGATCTCTCCACCCGCTTCGACTTCGTCAGCACCAACGACATCACCGGAGGGAACAGCGGGAGCCCCATGATCGATCGGGAAGGAAGAATCGTCGGAATCGCGTTCGACGGTAACGTGGAGCAACTGCCGAACGAGTTCGTGTTCACGACGAAGTCGGCCCGCACTATCGGCGTGGATGCGGCCGCCATCACCGAGGCTCTCCGCCACGTGTACCGAGCGGGAGAGCTTGTGTCGGAGCTGCTCGGAGAAAGACGCTGAGCACCGAGGGTGCCGGATCAGCTTCCGGCGAGGCGGGCTCCCGGGAGCGCCGGGGAGGCGCCTCCGCATGGCTCCCCGGGGAGCTTCACATACGCTTATAGGCCGGGCCGCTGCCCCCTTCGCGGGGGGTCCAGCGGGGACCCAGCACGTCGGTGGCCTTGCAATCGACGCAGTTGGCAGCGTGGACTGCCAATCGCCCGTTTTCCGAATCATATACGGCGGCGGGGCACATGTGACGGTAGAACTCGGCGTACTCGGCCGGCACCTCCGGCGGAACCACCAGGTGGCTGGGTATGTCGTCCCGGGTCGCGTTGCCGGACCGGAACACCGCGTCCGCTTTGCCGAAGGTTCCGTTGCCGCCGAACCTCCGGCCGAGTCCTTCGGACGGCCGTCTCTCCACATCCGCGTCGCGCTCCCGCGCCGGCCTCAGTGACGGGAAGGCTCCACCCGTCAGCTGCATGCATGCGGCCATGAGGCCACCCCGGTAGAAGCCCTTCTTGAACGCCGCCCGCATTCCTCGCGTTCTTCGCAGATCCGAGTACACGAAGCTCTCGCGCACCATTCGGTCATAGTCCGAAAGCTGGTCGGACGAGGTGTCCCCGTTCTTCAGGGCCTGGAAAATGGCTCGCGCGGCGAAAATCCCCGATTGGATGGCATAGTGGATTCCCTTGAGCGAGGCCACGTCCACGAAGCCCGCCGCATCGCCCACGATCAGCACGCCATCACCATGGAGCCGTTCGGGCAGAGCGTGAAACCCGCCTTCAGGGATCGTCTTCGCTCCCCACTCCTCCAAGTCCCCTCCCTCCAGAATCGGGGAGACCAGCGGATGAGCCTTCAGCCGCTGGAGAAGCGCGTGAACATCCAGGTCGCTCTGACGGTAATCGAGTCCCACCACCAGCCCCAGCGACACGAGGTCTTCGGCCATCGGATACATCCAGCTCCCTCCGAACGCGTCCCGGGGCAGCGGCCAGCCGAGCGTATGGATCACCGAGTCCGGCGCCCGAGGAACCCTCCACAATTCCTTGACGCCGAGAGCGTAGATCTGAGGCGCGGCCGCGCCGATCTGCGCGCGGCGAACGTACGATTGAGTGAGTGGTCCGCGCGTGCCTTCGGCCAGCACCGTCACCCGGGCCGTGAGATCCGTGGGCGGCACGTGGGACACACCCGGCTGTCCGTCCCGATTCAGTCCCGATGGAGTCGTTCGGACACCCACCACCGTTCCGTTCCGTAGGAGTAGCGCGGCCGCCGGAAAGCCGGTGAACACGTTCACCCCGAGCTCCTCGGCCCGCTCGCCCATCCATCGGACCACTTCACAGACGGAGGCCACGTAATGGCCGTGGTTCCGCATCGTCGGAGGGGTCGGCAGTCGAAGCTGCCGACGCTCGGTGAGCAGATATACCCGATCGTTTCTCACCGGAGCGCGAAGCGGAAGCTCCTCGACGGAGAGCTCGGGAAACAGGCTGCGGAGCGGGCCCGGTTCGACCACCGCTCCCGACAGGCAGTGCTCTCCCAGCTGAGCCGACTTCTCGAGCACGCCGATCTCCACCTCTCCGAGTCCGCCTCCGGCTTCCGCCTCCGCCCGGACCAATCTCGCCAACTCGATGGCGCCGGCCAGGCCCGCGGGGCCGCCGCCCACGAACAGCACGTCCATGGGTACGGCCTCCGGGTCCGGGTCTTCATCCAGGAGGAAGCGCTCCACCGGAAGTTCGGGCTGCCATCGTGCCGGCAGAATCGACACGCCGTCGTTCATCGCATCATCCATCGCAGCTTCCCGCACGCCCTCTCCGCTCTCCGATCTCCGATCCCGGGCCCGCCGTACGAACAGCCTATGGCTAGAAGTGGGCGGACGGTAGAGACGCGCGGCTACATCGAGGCGAGCGAGCGAGGCGAGTTCAGCTCGAGCGCGGGGGCGTCTCCCTTCCCCGGCTTTCGTCGGCGCCGCCGAGCCTACCGTACCTTCGCAGGATCTTCAGGGTCGGCTCGAGCGGCAGCGCGATCGCCTCGTGCCCCCTGTAGCCCCTGACCGTGGTCGCCTCGAACAGAGAGTTGAGCACCGCCTCCTCCGTGGCCTCGACGGTGGCCTCGAACAGAGCTGACAGCAGAGCCCCATCCCGCCGGGGCGCGCCCTCACGGACGGTAGAGAAAGCGATCGCATAGTCCCCCGAGCCGTGGGCCATGTGAGATCCCGTCCGAGCCACTCCAAGGAAGGTCCGGACCGCGACCCGCTGCAGCTCGCGGTGGACGAGCGGAGCGTCTGTGGCCACGACGATCATCACGGAACCCGCTCGAGGGTCCGAGTCCGTCACGCCGTCCGGCTCGCCGGCGACGCCGGGGCCGGGTCCGGCGCTCCGCCCTTCGGAGGCAGGGCCATTCCCCTCCGCATCCCGCGCCTCGAGCAACGCGCCGACGGGGACTCCATCGATTCGAAGGTGACCGCCGTAGTTGGTCTGGACCAGGACCCCGACGGTGTACTCGCTCCCGTTCACCCGCACCCGACGCGAGGCCGTCCCGATACCTCCCTTCCAACCCAGCGCCCGTGTCCCGGTCCCGGCTCCGACACTTCCCTCCTTCACGGGTCCGCTCCGCGCCGCGCGCAGGGCGGCGCGAACGTGTTCCGGTTGGATCGGCCGCGCCCGAATGTCGCTCAGATAGCCGTCGTTGGTCTCTCCGACGACGGGATTGATGGACCGGACCTCCCGATTCCCCGGAATCAGGAGCAGTGTGTCCACCAGAGCGTCGGCCGCCCGAAACACGCTCAGGGTGCCGGTCAGCAGAATCGGCGTCTCGATCTCTCCCAACTCGTTCACTTGGCTCAGCCCCACGAGCTTCCCGAATCCGTTTCCCACCGCGATCGCCGCCGGGACTTTGTGGCGGAACAGGTTTCCTCGGTGCGGCAACACTGCCGTCACCCCGGTCCGAATGGAGTCTCCGAGGATGAGGGTGAGGTGGCCCACCGCCACTCCCTCCACGTCGGTGATCGCATCCCAGTGTCCCGTCGGAAGCCGGCCGATGGCCAGACCCACATCACGCGTCCGGAGCCGGGGTTGCGACTCGGCGGGTGAGGCGGCCAACAACAGCCACCCTGGCACCAGGAGAGTCAGTCCGCCGAGCGAACGAAGGACTTTCCGGCCACTCCGTCGGCGCGAGGCGGCTTTTCCGACCCGCTGTCCGTTCGGACCCGGGCGATTCGCTCCACCGGCCCTCCGGGCTCCAGACGGGCCGCTCAGCGGTAGCTCGACCCGAAATGTCGTGGCACCGATGCGGCTGTTCACCGTCACCTGTCCCCCGTGGGCGTTGACGATCCGTCGGGCGATGGCCAGCCCGAGCCCCGCACCCACCTTGCCCGCCCGCTGGCCCGCCCGATAGTACGTTTCGAAGATATAGGGCAGGTGCTCCGGAGGGATTCCGCTCCCGTCGTCACTCACCCACAGAACGAGGCGGTCCCCCTCGCGACCCGCCCGAACCTCCACTCGACCGGTCGCGGACACGAACCGGAACGCGTTGGCGAGAAGGTTGCCCAGAAGCTCCCCGCGGATCCGATCCGCATCCAGCCACACCCACGCCGGCGCCGTTTCGTCGGCCGCCACGGTGAACCTGATTCTCCGGCGCCTCGCGATCGGCTCGAAGTCCCTCCGGACTCCGTCCAGCAGGTCGCTCAACCGCGTTTCGGACGGACGGATGGCGGCCTTCAGCGCCTCCACATGGCTGAGAGAGAGAAGCTGATCGACCCGCTCCGTGAGCCTCTCGATCTGCTCCCTGATTCGCACCAACACCTCTTCCTGCCGAGCAGCGACCGGGCCGTACGCTCCGTCCTGCACCATCTCCACATAGCCCTGGATCACGCTCAACGGGGCCTTCAGCTCATGGCTCGCAATGCCAATGAACCCGGCCTTCAGCCGACTGAGCTCGTGCAGGCGTTCGGCCATGGCCCGAAACGAGCGCGACAGCTCGCCCAACTCGCCACGGCTACCGTACGGAAGGTCGGGCGGCGGCACGATGTGCTCGCCCGCCACACCGGACATCGCGACTCGAAGGCGGCGCAGCGGCACAGCGAGCGCACGGAACCACGAGACGGCAAGCAGGAGGAGAAGCGATGCGCCCGCGGCCGTCGCCGCCCACATCCAGCGGCCCGCCGCCCGGCTGATCCGCCGGGCTCGCGCCGCATCCGCGTCCGCCTGCCGGCCGCCCCAGCACTTCCTTCCGCCCCCCTCCAGGTCCGCGAGCGAACCCCGAGGCGTTCGCACGGCAAGGACCGAGGCCGCCTGCCTGTCGCGCAGCGCGAAGGCGATATCACGAAGCTCGTGGATCCTGGTGAGACTGTAGGCCGTGGGAACGAGCCACACGAGAAGAATTGCGGCGCAGCCGACGTAAAGACGTGTCCTCAGGCTCATCCGGATGCCTCGACACGAATCCGCGCGCGAGGCTCGCGCGGCTCACGTCTCCAAACGGGTCGCCGGCCCCGAGCCGCCTCCGCCGCTCGAACATCCGCCCTGGTCGTGCCGGCGGGCTCGGTTCGGGCTCGACGCCGGCCAGGCTCGGCCCCGAGTGCTTCCAACTCAGCCGGCGGCCAAAGACTCGGTCGCAGCGAGAGCCTCGACCACGGCAGGGTCCCACCGACGCCCGGCTTCGAGCTCCAGCTCGGGTAAGTATGTCGCCGGCTCGACCTCACGAATCTCCGCGCCCACCCGTCTGTCCACATGCTCGGCCACCGCGACGATCCGAGCCGCGAGCGGAATGGCCTCGCCCGCCAGTCCGCGCGGATACCCTTGCCCGTCCCACCGCTCCCGTCTCCCCTCCACGATCTGCCGGAGGGTCCGCAGCACGGAAGACCGAGCCCGCTCGAGAAAAGGTGGCAGCTCGGCCGGAAACGCGGAGGCGCCGCATCTGTCCGCCGCGTCCGCCGGCCCAGGCCGGGACACCCGGTTCCCCACCTCGACTTCGCCAAGGTCGTGAAGCAGCGAGGCCCTTCGGATCAGCTCCACTTCCTCGACCGGCAGTCCCATCGCATCCGCGATTCGGGCCGACCTCCAGCTGACGCGGCGCGCGTGCTGCGGCGGAATGCCCGTTCGCTCCGCGATCCACGCGGCCCACGCCATCAGAAGCTCGCTCTCCTCGTCCCCCGCCGATCCATTCCGGTAGGCCGTCCTGAGCAGGCGGATGGCTCGTTCCCGTCGAGCGCACTCCAGGTGCAGGGAGCGAATCTCCAACAGGTTCTCGACCCGCAGGACCAGCTCGGTGGGACTGACGGGCTTGGTGAGAAAGTCGCGAGCTCCCTCGCTGAGGGCACGCCGGCACGCCTCGCGGCTGTTGTCGGAGGTCAGCACCAGCACCGGCGGATGAGTCTCCTCCGGTGTGGTTCGAGCCAACTCATCCAGAACCGAAAACCCGTCCCGCACGGGCATCAGAAGATCCAGGATCACGAGATCGGGTCGGAACTTCCGGCACTCCTCCGAGAAATCTCTCGGATCGCTCACGCCGGTGACTTGGGTGTAGCCCGCCCAGCGGAGGATGTCTCCGAGATAGCGGATATTCAGCGGCTCGTCGTCGACGATCAGGACTCGCGCATGCTCCACCAGCGCCCTCCTCGCATGCATTCTGGAAGAATCCCTATTAAGACCCTGAGACCGACCCGACGATGGAGACCGGAGCGCGCACCGCTCCACCCAACAGCCGACAGGCCGTCGGCGTTCCCTTCCCGCCCCATCCCGGAACACGGGGCCGGAACGGGTAGGAGAGGCGCTGCAAGATGCGGGCGCGGCTCCCCGACGCGGACTGCCGCCCACATCGGACGGTCCTGAAGCGGTGGAGACCGGGTGGGCCCCGATCCAGTCACGCCGGGCCGCGTGGCGGCTCCGCAACATGAGTAGCGATTCCTCCACACTTCTCCGGCACTTTCCTGACCTGCGCGTGAATGATCTCCGCCGGGGCGCTCCGACACACGGAGGAGGAGGCCACCTCCCACCTCTCTCTATGCACCGCTCATTCCCCGGAGATCACGACCGCCCGCGTGATGAAATCCAACTCGGGGAAGCCATCTTCCAGGTACTCGTTCCCCTCGGCCTGAATCCTACCCTGGTCCGGTCCATGTCCCTGGGGAGCCCCCTCTCCGTAACCGCCGTACAAGCCGTCCACCACCTCCATCCCTTTCACCACCTCGCCGAACGGAGCGAAGCCCATCCCGTCCAGCTGCGAGTTGTCTGCGTAGTTGATGAAGACCTGGGTGGTCCGTGTGTTCGGACCCGCGGTGGCGAAGGTCAGACGGCCACGAAGATTGCTCTCGCGAACCGGATCGTCCGGGATCCGGGCATCCCTCCACACAGCGGAGAGTCCCGGATCGCCCGAGATGCCGAATTGAGCCACGAAGCCTTCCAGAACCCGGAAGAAACGCGTCCCATCGTAGAAGCCGTTGCGCGCCAGATTGTAGAACCGGTCGGCGCCGTGCGGCGCCCACTCCCCGTGCACCCTCACCACGAAGTCTCCACCACTGGTCTCGAAGCGGACCTCGAACGTGGCCGGCGCCGTCCGGTTCATCTCCGGACTCGACGGATTCGACAGTGCCTCCCGGTTCGGAGCGCGCTCGGAGCACGCGGCCGCAGCCAACGTGGACAGGACGATGAGCTTCGTGATCTTCGCGACATGCATTTCACTCTCTTCCGGTGTCGGGTGGGATAAGTGGGCGTGAGATCTCGCGTACCCCGGCGCGGTGAAGCCGCCGGCGATCTGGACCGCTCCGCGGGCGTTCAGCGAAGCTAGCCCGGCACGGGCGGGAGGTCCACACGGATGCGCGCGAATCCGGGAACGGGTCCGACCGGTGCCGCTCCTTCAGGCCAAGCGGCGCGCCAGCTCAGCATGAGCGGGTGTGACGGAGCGCCGGAGATCCCGGGCGAACATGGTGCGGGTGAACTTCCCCAGGCCCGCCGGATGATCCCCGAACGTGCGGATACGGCGTTCGATCGCCACCCGGTGTTCCTCCGTCACCCGCGCGATGTAGGTGATCGGCTCTTCAAGCACGTGAGCCTCGAGATCGTCCGCGTATCCCGCCGCGCTCCACGCCTCCACGTCGAAGCGGGTGGTCCAGCTCGGGCTCTCCTCGAGGCTCACCGCGAACGGCGAGGAGAGGAGGACGCACCGCAGGTAACTCATCACCGAGCTCAGCGCCTCCCGCCCCAGGTCCGAGAGCTCGGAGCCCAGCACCGACCGGAGTCCGTCTTCCAGGAACGCGGTCGCCTCCCCCGTCACCAGGAAGCGACCGATCATGGAGTACTTGCTGAGAAGATTGCCGCCGACGGTTCCCTCAATCAGCTCGCCATAGTGTTCGATCGACCAGCGGACGCAGTCTTCCCGGGTCTCGAACAACTCTTCCCGGCTCTCCCGGAGGAAGGCTTCGACCATCTCCCGGAACGGCTTCGGAGCCTCGGGAAGGCGCGACTGAACCGTCTTGATTAGCTCGAACGGCTCGATGCCTTTCCGCTTCGCGAACTGGAACGCTTCATCGAAGTTCCCTTCGTAGAAGAAGATGGTGAGCAGCAGATGGAAAACCCGCACCTCCAGGTAATCCTCGAACGAGAGCGTGTCGGTGGCCACCACGACCTCCTCGGTCTCGATCACCGGCTCGCCCAGATAGTTGCCAATGTTCCGGGCCACCACCCGAAAACGGGTCTCGAAGCCGAACCGCTGACGACTCTCCGGATTACTCAGGGGAGCCCCGTGGAGCAACATCAACTGATGAGCCGAGACTCTCGTGACACCGGTGCGGAGGAGGTCGCGAATGGAGGTCATGAAGGAGTCTCTGGTCTCTCCGGGCAGGCCCAGGATGAGCTCGCCATAGGCCTGCAGGCCCTGCGCCTGCACCTCCTTCTGTATTTCCGAATAGGTTTCGAGGCTGATGTTGTCGCGCTTGATGTTCTTCAACACCGTCGGGTTGAGGGACTGGACGGCGGATGTCATCGGCAGGACCCCCCGGGCTTTCCGCATCACTCGAATGATCCGGTCCGAACGGTTCTTGCCTGTGGTAGTCCGTATATAGTGCGGCCAGTCGAAACGGTCCTGAAGATGGGCGACGTAATCGGCGACCTCTTCGTCCCACGGATACATCCCGAAGTTGTCATCCGCGAAGCAGAGGGGCGTCTCGGGCTTCACCCGCTCGGCAATGTAGAGCAGATCCGCCTGCACGTTCTCGACAGAATGCCGGAACACTTTGCTGTTGGATCGGGTCGACGAATTGCAGAACGCACACGTGAACGGGCAGCCGCGCGAGATCTGCATGAGCGGGAAGTACCCCGTCTCGAAGAAGTCATCCATGAGTCCGGCGAGATACGGAGACGGGATCTCATCCAGGTCCCGGATCCGCTCCACCTCCCCGCCGTCCACGAGCTCCCCCGTGGCCCGGTCGATCCATATGTTGCCGGGCACCGGCTCCTCCCACAGACCCTCCACCTGGCCCCCTACCTGGACAAGCCTCTCGAGCAGGTTCAGGAAGGCGCGCTCACCCTCGTATGTGGGACCGCGCACGTGTACGTCAATCTCCGGCATGCCGCGCACCCAGTCCTCCTGCTCCTGCGCGGTCAACGGGAAATTCGGACCTCCCAGGAGGGTCAGGGTGCCGGGGTCCACGGCCTTGGCATAGCGCGCGAAGCTGAGCGAGAGGTGATGATTCCAGGCGTACGAACTCAGCGCGAGCACGTCAGGCGGTGAATCGTCCAGCGCTCGCTTCAGGTCCTCCGGCTCCCGAAACAGCGTCGCGTACCGTACGGCGAGTCGACGCCATCGAGGTACTTTCCGGCGTACGTAGCGAGGTTGGCGATCCCCAGAGGGTAGACGTCCGAACTGATTGTCAGCACGTTGTGACCGAGGTCGGCCAGAAAAACACGCATTCCGGGGCTCCGCGCGCTAGGTTTCCGGGTCCGGGATGAATCCCACCCGGCACCGTCAGATCCTTCGGGGTCTCCAGGCGAGCTACAGCTTGCAAGACGCTTGCCGGACTTCCGCAATTCGCCGAGCCTGGAGTGAGCCCGTCCGCCCAAGTGATGAAATGACAGTAAGTAATCTAACCGATTGGATCCGCATCTGCCGCACGACGGACATGGCGGGCCATGAACAGGACCGTGGGATCCTCGATACGGGGTGGACCTCCGGGACGATCACGCCGCCGCCCGCCATGGAGCACCCCATGGCTCGGCTTCCGCTGGAACGGGCCCGCGCCTGCGCCGAGGAAGCTCGACGTGCCCCCACGACCTCCCTCGAGCGGGCTCATCTGCGTGAAGCCTTACGCTGGCTTTCCCTCCCTTACCCGGGCACCTCCGATCTGCTGCTCCGCGCCATGCGACGCGAGCGCGACCGCTTGCAGCAGCTCCTGGATGCCATGGCGCATTGATGCAGGCCTCTCCCTCGCGCCGGGCGGACCCACGACCTCAGTCGCCTTCCGCGGTCTCGGCCTCTCCCCGGACGATCCGATAACGGACCACGGAGGGAACGCCCAACTCGTCCACTTCCACGGCCCACAGGTGATCCCCCCTGGCCACCGGCTGGGGGTAGGCTCGGACTCGGAATCCGGCTTGGACGGTGCCCAGCAGCCGTCCATCCGGCTCGAACACATCGAACGCCACGGGCTCGCGCCAGCGGGCCTGGAACTCCGACCGGGTTCCGGGCCCCGCACCGTCACCCGACTCCCGCTCGGCGGCCGGAACGCGCTCGCCCTTCGTCGACAGCTGGACCCAGACGCGCCCGTCCAGATCCACCCAGAGGTTCTTGAACGGGGGTCGCCTGGTGTACATTCCGCCCTGGATGCGCCACTCCGTGACGTACTCTCCGTCCGGGCCGTACACGTCGATTCGCCCGTTGGCCGGGTCTCGCAGGAGCACCCGCCCATCGGGAAGCACCGCCAGGCCGCCATCCGGCCGCTCGTACTCTCCCGGTCCGCCTCCCCGGCGGCCGAAGGTGGCCAGGTATGCCCCGTCCGGCCCGTACTTGCGCAGCGCCGGCGTCTGCCGGTCGGACACGTAAATTGCGCCTACCGAGTCCACCGCCAGGGCGATGATGTCGCCAAACGTGTACTCGTCGGGACCGTCCAGCCGGCCGACTCGAACCTCTTCCACCAGCTGCGCATCCGTTCCCCACACGCTCCCATGAACCGTCCGCACGACGACCGTGTCGCCCAGGGTGTCGCGGACGGCGACCCAACCCGCGCCACTCCGTCGGACCTCGCCGCCGCATCCCGACCCACCGCCGCCCACTCCCAGCGTTAGGACACCGATCGCCAGGAGGCGGGCAGCTCGGCGACCGGCGGGACGCCCCTGACACCGCTGGCTGAATCTCGCGCGCAGGCAGCCGGTTCGACGCATGTCTCTCCTCCCTCGGATGTGGGTGGGGCACGCCGCTCGCACGGTTCGACACGCTCCGTGACCAGTGGGTTGCACGCCGACCCAGGCGGAAGCTCCTCGAGCAGGTGGCCGAAAGACCCATGCACGCGTCCACCCAGGGTCTTTCAGCGATCCGCTACGCGTGACGCGCGACGATGTACCGGTAGGCGACGGGGATCGCGACCAGCACGAACAGCGTGCTCGAGAGCAGGCCCCCTATGGTGGCGAGCGCGAGGGCGTTCCAGATGTTCTGGTCCTGCGTGCCGGCGAACAGGACCAGCGGCAGGAGGCCGAAGATCGTCGTCAGCGTGGTCATCAAGATCGGTCGCACACGTTCCAGCGTCCCCCGCAGGATGGCGGCGCGGACCGCCATGCTCCGCCGGAGCTCGCCAATGTGGTATACGATCAGGATCGCGTTGTTCACCACGATCCCAGCCATCATGATCGTCCCGATGTAAGCGGTTCGAGTGAAGGTCGCGTCCGTGTAGAAGAAGATGAGGAACACTCCGATCAGGGCGAGCGGTAGGGTGAGCAGGACCACGAACGGGGCGGCCAGCGACTCGAACAAGGCCGCCGTCACCATGTAGATAAGCAGCACCGAGAAGCCGAGCGCCAGGTAGACCTGCGACCGCTGCTCGTCCGACCACCGCCAGGATTCGTCCCGCTCGATCTTGTAGCCGGGAGGGAGTCCCATCGCATCCACGACCGCGTCCCGGACCAGGTCCCCCAGCTTCACGGGTCCTCGAAACTCCCACGCGACCGTGCGCTCGTACTGCTGATCTTCCCGCCGGATCCGGGACAGCACATCCCGCCGGCCCACTCGCGCCACGTTGGACAAGCGGACTTCGCGCCCGCCCTCGACGGGAACCCGCAGCTGTTCCAGGTCCCCGAGGTCGAAATCGCGGTATCCCGTGACCTTAACCGCATACTGCACTTCCTCCCCGCCAATGCGCAGGCGCTGGGCGGAGACCGAGCCCCGCACGTTGGCCGACACGAAGTCGAGGAGCTGCTCGACGCTCAGACCCCGCCGTCCCAGGGCCTCCCGGTCGGGAGCGATGTAATACTCGAATTCCTTATCACGCTCGTACCAGCCGCTGCTCGCGTTCGGGTCCACGTCTCGGATGCGGCTGAAACGTTTCAGTCGGGACGCTAGCGATTCCGCTATCTTTTGTACTTGCAGGTAGTTGAACCCAAGTATCTTGAGTCGATAGTTAGGTGGACTCCCTCCTCCGCCGTAGAAGCTGGGCCCGTAGCCGTACACGCGCACGTCCGCCCCCGAGAAGCCGTAGCTGTAGGCGACCATCTGCTCCTTGATCGCCACCGGCACCGGGGTCGTCTCCAACTGTTTGGGAAAGGTGACTCGAATGCGAGCATACTGGGGAAGCACGTTGGTCTCGAACCGAGCCACCTCCGGGAGCGTCGCCAGCTTGGTCTCGAACGAGGAGGCGAGAGCGTCGGTCCGGTCCAGGCCCGCCCCTCGGGGGAATTGGATGATCACATCGATGTAGGTTCGCTGGCCCCAGAACGAGCTCCACGGCACGCCGCGCGTGACATGCCGGTCGAACAGCCGCCAGCTTCCCCACAGACAGCCCAGGCAGAGAGTCATCACCAGAAACGGATGATCGAGAGCCGTTCCGAGCAGGGCTCCGTAGGCTCGCTGGTAGATCGGTTCACGCCGTCCGGAGCCCGGCGGGGCCTCCGCCCTGCCCTTCCGCCCAGCCAGGCGCGAAGCCAGCGCCGGGACAAAGGTGAACGCGACGAACAGACTGGCCAGGATGGAGAAGCCGACCGCGAAGGCCAGCGGCACGTAGTACAGTCGAAGCTCTCCCTGCATGAACAGGAACGGCACCAAGACGATCGCGGTGGTGAGGGTGGCGGCCAGCACGGGGAGCCCCACCTGCCGCGCTCCCAATCGGGCGGCCTCGGCCCGGGGCTTCCCGCTTCGGCGGTGCCGCTCCACGTTCTCGAGCACCACGATCCCGTTGTCCACGACCAGCCCGAAGCCCCACGCCAATCCCGCCAGAGTGAGCACGTTGAGGGAGAAGCCGCCCAGGTAGAGGAAGTTGATCGCGATCAGCACGCTGAACCCGATCGTGGCGAACACCACGAGAACGGCGCCCAACGAGCGCAGAAACAGCATCAGGACCAGGAAGATCACGATGGCGGAGGCCGTCGCCCTCAACCGGAGATCGCTCAGCTCCGCCCGGATCTCCTTGCTCTGGTCACGGTCCAGCTCGAGAGTCGCGCCCGGCGGGAGAGTGCTCCGGACCGCCTGCATTCGGGCCTTGATCTCCTCCGCCAGTCGGATGGCGTTGGTTCCGGCCTGGCGCTGGATGACCAGCGAGACCGTCGGCTGTCCGTCGATGCGGAAGTATCCTGTCGGCTCCGCCGTGTGGTCGAGGACCCGACCCAGATCCCTGACCCGCACCGGGCCCTCGGGGCGAGTGAGGACGACGACATTCTCGAGATCCGGTGCGCCCAGGGCTCGGGTGCGAACCGCGATGGCGACCTCGCGGCCCTCGAGCTGCACCGAGCCCGGGGCCCGGGGTTCGGAGACCTCCCGCAAGCGGTTCGCCACATCCTCCGGGCGAAGATTCAGCGCCTCGAGGCGACCGCGGTCCAGCTCGATCGAGATCTCCCGCGGCTCCCCCCCGTACACCCACGCTTCCGACACTCCGTCGATGGCCCGAAGCAGCGGCTTGATTTCGTCCTCACCCAGCTTCCGCAGCCGGCTGAACGTGTAGGGACCGCTCAACCGGTAGCTGAGGAAGATCTCGTTCTCTTCGGCGAATTCGGGCGGTATATAGGGCTCTACGGTGGGACGCACGTCCGGGGGAAGCTGGTTCCGGAGGGCCGCGATCCGCTCCCCCAGCTCGAGCTGAGCGAATTCCATCCGGGTCTCGCGGGCGAACTCGACCTGGATCTCCGCGCTGGAACCGGTTCCCCGCGGATCCGCCCGCGAGGTGGAGATCACCTTGCGTACTCCCCTCACCTGCTGCACCACGGCTTCCACGGGGGCCGTGACGAACGCCTCCATCGCCTCCGGGGAGGCTCCACTCCAGGAAGCGTTCACCGTGAGTCGTGGGTAGGCGACATCCGGGAGGCGCTCCACCGGAATCAGGTGGAAGCTGTACGCGCCCAGCGCGAGGAGCGCCGCGTAGATGGCCGCCGTGGCGACCGGTCGGCGAACCGCGAGATCGATCATGTGGCGACTCCGCGGGTTGCGCTCCCCGACCGCGGCGTGGTTCGGCCCACCTCCGCCCTGGACCGAACCGCCACGCCGGGTTCCACCGCGAGCGAATACACCACAGGAATGACGATCAGGGTCAAGAACGTCGCCGAGACGAGACCCCCGATCACCACGACCGCCAGAGGGGCGCGCAGGTCCGCGCCGGGGCCCCAGCCCAGCGCGAGCGGGAGGAGACCGGCCACGGTGGTGACCGTAGTCATGATGATGGGACGCAGGCGAAGCCGGCCCGCTTCCAGGATCGCCCGCCGCTTCGCGACTCCCGCGGCACGCTGTTGGTTGATGAAATCCACCTTGATGATCGCATCGTTCACGACGATCCCGATGAGGATCACGAGACCGATGCCGCTCATCACGTTGATCCCATCTCCGGCCAGCCACAGCGCGGGCACCGCACCGATCACGGCGAGCGGGACCGCGGCGAGCACTACGAGCGGCTGGACCAGCGACTCGAACTGGGCGGCCATGATCAGATAGACCAGAGCGAGAGCCAGGCCGAACGCGAACAGCAGCGAGCGGAAGCTCTCCCGCATCTCCTCGTTCTCGCCTCCCACCTTCACGGCCACCAGCGGGGGGCGGGACAGGCTGGCCAGGCTTGCCTGAACCGCCGCCACGGCCCGCCCGAGCCCTCCCTGCCGCACATCCGCGAGCACCTGGACCGTCCGATTTTGGTTCTCGTGACGGATCTCCACGGGCCCATACCCCTGGCGGGCCTTCACCAGCTGACCCAGGGGGACACCTCGCAGACGGAGGCGAAGCACATCCGCCAATCGTTCCCGCTGCGATCGGGGCAGCGTGACCCGGATCTCCACCTTGTCGGCGAATTCCGCGTACTGCCGTTGGGTGAGGGAGCCACGCAGATAGTTCTCGATCGCGTCGGCCACCTGACGTACGGTCAGGCCGTGGCGCGCCACGGCGTCCCGGTCGATCCGGATTTCCAGAACCGGCTGCGTGCGCTGAAAGTCGACCCGGACGTCACTCAGCGAGGGCAGAGAGTCCATACGCCGTCTGGCAGCCTCCGCGAACGGAAGAATCTGCTCCAGCTTGCCCCCCTGCACCTTCACCGCCAGATCGGCCTCCCCCAGAGAGAGAGCCCGGCCCAGCGAAGTCGCTCGACCCGTCTCCACCACGACGAAGGCCGGATCCACTCCCGCTTGCCGGAGCGAGGCCCGGAAGCGCACCACGATCTCGGAGGTGGGAGGCGCATCGGGAGCGAGCCTCACCTCCATCGCCGCGCTGTTGAGGCCGGTGAGCTCTCGGGCGATGAGCTCGGAACCGCGGGCCCGTCCGACTCGAGCGAACACACCCGAGACTCCCTCCAGCCGCAGCAGAGTCGCCTCGAGCTTGCGCACGGTCTCGGACGTCGTCGGGAGCGGAGTTCCGATGGGGAGCTCGAGGTCGACCCGAAACTCGTTCTCGTCCACCCTCGGCATGAGGCTGCGGGGGAGTCGCAGCCCGAGCGCGACGGCCGAGGCCAATCCAAGCGCGGCCATGAGGATCACCGAGCGCCGATGCGCGAGCGCCCATTCGAGACCCTGCTCGTACCGTCCGGCGAACCGTCCGAACCCCCGGTCGAACGCGTCGAGCACGGGCGTGAAGGCGCCCTGGAGCGCTCGATCCGTAGCCTGCACCACATCCCGACCCGTAAGCCATACGGAGGCAGCCGTGTATCTGGACCAGGCCGCGACGCGCACTTGAACCGCCCGGGCCGCTCGTCGGACAATTCGCCACATGGCACCGACCCGGCTCCGTCCGCCGGCCTCTCCTCCCTCTCCGGACCCCACGGGCCATGGCGTCCGGCGACCCCCGGGAAGCGTGGGCAAACCTCGTGGAGCGGCCCGGCCCGAGGCCGCCACCCGGGCCGCCAGTATGGGGAGCAGGGTCAGCGCCACGAGCAGAGATGCCAGCAACGAGAACGTCACGGCCAGGGAGAGATCCCCGAACAGCGCGCCGGCCACGCCCCGCACATAGAGCACAGGCCCGAATACGGCGATCGTGGTGAGCGTGGACGCGGTGATCGCCCCCGTCACCTCCCGCGCCCCCACCGTGGCGGAGGCTATCGCGTCCCGGCCCTCCTCCGTGCGATGGCGAAACACGTTCTCCAGCACGACGATCGAGTTGTCCACCAGCAGGCCGACACCCAGCGCCAGCCCCCCCAGCGACATGATGTTCAGACTCACATCGAACAGATAGCACAGGGCGAACGCCGCCAGCACGGAGACCGGGATCGCCAGTCCGATGGCCAACGGATAGCGCGGATCGCGCAGAAACAGAAACAGGACGAGGAAGGCCAGGGCACCGCCCAGCAGCAGCGCCTGTACGACGTTGGAGATCGCATCTCGGATGAACGTCGCCTGGCTCGAGGCCAGCTCGATCCGCACTTCGGGGAACTCCTCGCGAAGCTGCTTCACGGTCCGGTCGACGCGTTGCGCCACCCGGACCGTGTTGGAACCGGCCTCCTTGTACACCTGGAGCCCGATCGCCGGCACGCCGTTGTACCGGGCCACGGTCTCCAGCTCGGCCACGGTATCTTGGACCGTCGCCACATCGCGCAGCAGCACCGGACTCCCGCCCGAGGGGGTGGCCACGACGACATCTCGGATCTGATCGACGTCGCTGAACTGGCCCAGGGTGCGGAGGCTGTAGGTGAAGCGGCCTCTTCGAATCCGGCCGCCGGGCGCGTTGTAGTTGGCGGCATCGAGCGCCCGCGCGATGGCGCCGATCGTCACCCCATGGACCTCCAGTCGGTCGGGATCCACCACGACCTGCAACTCCCGTTCAGGGCCTCCCGTCACCGCCGCGAGCGCTACCCCGTCCAGCTGCTCCAGCCTGCGCTTGAACACGGCTTCGGCCAGATCGCGCATCGTCCGAAGGTTGGGCCCGCTCACCGCCAGCGTGAGGATCGGATCGCTCGTCGGGTCCGAGCGCAGGATCACCGGCCGTTCGGAGCTCCTGGGTAGGCTCTCCCGAAGGTTGTCCAACCGTTCGCGGGTATGAAGGGCGGCGAATTCCATGTCGGTGCCCCAATGGAACTGGAGCTGCACCAGCGACTGCCCTTCGCGAGAGCGAGACGTGACCTTGCGGATTCCCGGAACGCGGCTGAGCTGCTCTTCGATCGGCTCCGTCACGAAGCGTTCCACTTCCTCGGGCCCCGCGTCGGTGTACGTCGTCCAGACCGAGAGAGTGGGAAAGGCGACGTCGGGGAGCAGATCGATGGGAAGGCGGAGAAACGAGACGACCCCCAGCACGCCGACCGCCATGTAGAACATCCAGGTGGCCACCGGGCGGCGAATCGACAGATCGGGTAGAGCCACGGAGCGCCTGCTCCTACCGGTCGCGTGACCGCTCGTGGCGTCTCACCGGAGGTCGCCCACCCGTTCCTCCAGATTCGCCCAGGCACTCAGATAGTCGTAGCGTTCGGTGATCAGGGAGCGCTCGGCCGCCGTCAGCTGCTGGATGGCCTGAAGGAGCTCGACGTACTCGATGGTGCCCAGCCGGTATTGCTCTCGGGTCAGATCCACCCGCTGCTGCGCGAGCTCGAAGTTGCGCCGCTGTAGCTCGAGCCGCCGCGCCCGGCTCCCGATTTCCTGGACGAAGTCGCGCACTTCCTTCTCGAGCGCCAGCCGGCGCTTCGTCAGGGCGGCTTCCGCCTGGCGGCGCCCCGCGGCCGCCTGGACCGCCTGATCCTCCCTTCCGAATCCGTCGAACACGTTCCAGGAGGCGGAGACGCTGAACAGGCGAGCCCGGTTGGATGGATTGAAGGTGAAGAAATCTCCGTTCGGTCCCAGGCTCTCCGACCGATTCAGGCTGAAGCCCAGCGAGATGGTGGGAATGTAACTCGTTCGGGCCGCCCATAAGGCCGCCGAGGCGGTCGCCACATCGGCCTGGAGCGCGGCCAGCTCCGGCTGGGTAGCGATCGCCGTGGCCACCAGCTGGCGGACATCCAGGGGGTCGACGGCCGGCGCGATCTCCACGTCTCGGAGAACCACGTCTCCTTCCGCTTCGCGTCCCATCGCCACCTGCAGAGTGCGCTTGGCCGCCCGTTCGGCATTCTGGGCATCCAGCAGATCCACCTCCGCCTGACCCAGGAGGATCTGGGCGCCCAGCACATCCGTCCGCATCACCGCCGCGATCTCGTAGCGCCGGCGCGCCACCTCGAGGTCCCGCCGCCGGCCTTCGAGCTGACGCCTGGCCACCTCCACAAGGCCCTGTTGCTTGAGAGCCGAGTAGTACGCGCGCCTGACGGTTCCGACCACCGTACGCTCCGTGGCGGATAGCCGGTACCGTGTGGCCCGCCGTGCCGCCGAACCCTGCCGCAACTCCGCGATCCGGCGTCCTCCGCGCAGGAGATCCCAGCTGAATCGAAGCCCCTGGCTGGCCGACTTGGTCACGCTTTCGAGCGGTGTGTCGAGCTTCTGGGAGGAGCCCTCCGGCGACGGAAACGTCACCGTTTTGAAGCTGTTCCTAGACAGGTTCAGGCTGGCCTGCGCCGAGGGGAGAAAGGAGCCCAGATTCGCCCGATGCGCGGCGCCCGCCGCGTCCGCCCGGGACCTCGCATCCTGGATGTCCGGATTCCGGCCCAGCGCGATCCGCACCGCCCGTTCCAAGGTGAGCGTGTCCTGTGTGGCGACGAGCGAGGTCGAACGGCGTCCTTCAGCGCGGGCCGACGCGCCCAGCGGGAGGAGGCATCCGGCCAGGATCAGCAAACTCCAGCGTTCCACCGGCCGTGCGCTCACGGAGCGCCTCCCCCACCGGCCTCCGACTTCGCCAGGGAGCTCATGTTCTCCATTCGCACACGCGCATCGTGCGTGAGCGTGGCGTGTCCGTCCACCAGCACGATCTGGCCGGGAGCCAGCATGTCGGTCCCATCCCCGGGAACGATCTCGACGAACCGGTCGTTCTCCAGACCCGTCGTCACGTACGTCCACTTCGCCCTGCCCGTCCGAGAACCCGGTTGATCCGGCGCGAACAGGAAGACGACCTGGCGCCGGTCACGCTCCACGATCGCCTCCTTGGGAACGAAGGTGCGATCCGCCAGAAGGCGACCGGCGATCCGCACGTTGCCGTGCATCCCCGGAACGATGCGCGCCCCCGGGTTGGACAGGCGCACCGTCACCCTCGCCGTGTTCTTTTCCGAGTCCACCAGAGGATTCATGGTCACCACCCGCCCCCCGAAGTTGTCACCGGGAAGCGCCGGAAAGGTGACCTCGGCCTTCCTGCCCACGGCCAGGTACGGGAGCTCCGTCTCCAGCACTTCCGCATCCACGTCGACCCGGGACAGGTCCAGGATCGTGACGACCGAATCACCCTGTCGCAGGCGGCTCCCTTCGACCACAGCCAGATTGGCTACCCGTCCCGCGAACGGGGCGCGAATCTCGGTCTTCGCCAATTCGTATCGAGCCTCCTCGAGAGAGGCTTCGGCCGCCGTCAGCCCGCTGCGGATTTGGGCCTGCCGTTCGCGTTCGGCCCGGACCCCGGCGTCGGTGATCTCCTCGTCGAATAGGGTCAGGTTCTGGAACTCGGCCTTCGCCTTGTCCACCTCGGCTTGCGCCTTGCGCACGGCCAGCCGGTACGGTGCCGGATCGACCCGCGCCACGAGAGCCCCCGAGGCTACGACCTCGCCTTCGCGGACCGGCACCTCGACCGCCGGACCCTCCACCTCGGCATGCAGGGGGGCGGACCGGAGAGCCGCTGCCCGTCCACTCGCTTCGATCCACATGATGAAGGTGTCTCGACTCACTCGCGCGCCTTCGACCGGCACGGCAACCTCCGTCGCGAAAGCGGCCGACGCGGCCGTGGAGCGGACGGCCGCCCGGACCGAATCGACGGCGTTCGCCGCGGGGGTTCCGCTCTCTCCTCCCTCCCGGAGACGGACGAAGATTCCACCTACGAGGATCGCTCCCAGGAGGAACACGAGCAGGGTCACACCGTGTCTTGCTTTCACGGCCTCAACTTCCTCCCGCGCCAATTGAACCCGCCGCTTTCACGGTACCAAGCGCGTCTTCGTCCATCATCCTAGCTTCGACCGGTAAGCCCGGACTAGGGTTGCACGACCTCCCCGGCCAGCCACCGCACCGGTCGACCGGGCGACAGCTCCGAATAAGATGGCATCGTTCACCTAAATCTCACACACCCTGCTGTTTCGGCGGCCGAGCGGGGCCGCCGCCCTGTCGCCGGAGCGGAACCTTTCGAACGGACATGACGTTACCGCTGACGATTCGCCGGCTTCGACCTTTCTCCAGCGCCGTTCCGCCTGCTGGCGGCAGCCAGGTCGAATGCTTATTTTTGTGTCACCCGGGTGGTGGGGTATCGTCACACCGGGAAATGAGATGGGCCGCACCGACCTCGAGCAGGAGGTGATGTGACGCGATCATCGGTTGGCGCGTTGGAGCGGGTTTCTCTCGCAGTCCACGTTTCTCCCGCTGTACCTGCACAATCCAGTAGACAGCCTATGGATATACGAACCCTTTTCCGGGAGCTGCCGTGATTCCAGTGCTTCGTCCGTTTCTACAGTTCCGCTTCACTCGCACAGACACAGGATTCCTCCCTTGCCCCCGCACTTCCCTAGACGATCGATGGAAGGACCGGATCCCGGCCGTCCGACGTCGATCTGGCGAGGGCACCCCATTCGTGGGCGGTAGATTCAACTCACTCATACGGAAGAGGTGCGCCATGAAATTCCGTTCGTTCGGAAACATCGCGCGGGGCACGGTGGCGCGCGCGGCTCTGGGACTGGCCCTGGTGGCCGGCCTGGGGGCGCTCGCGGCACCGGCCCAGGCGCAGCAGGGAGCCGTGACAGGCGTCGTGGTCGCGGGCAGCACGCTGCAGCCGCTGAGCGGCGTTCAGGTCTCGGTGGTGGGGACGCAGCTGGGCGCTCTGACCGACGACCAGGGCCGGTATCGGATCACCGGCGTTCCCGTAGGCGACGCGCAGATCCAGGCCCGGCTGATCGGCTACAAGCTCGGCACCCAGACGGTGACCGTGAGAGCCGGCCAGTCGACGTCGGCCAACTTCACGCTGGCGGTGACGGCGATCGCACTGGATGAGGTGATCGCAACGATCGCGGGCGGCGAGCGTCGGCGCGAGATCGGCTACGCGACCTCCAGCATCGACGCGAACCAGGAGGTGGCGAAGGCGAAGCCGAACCAAGTGCTGGACCTGATCAAGGGGCGGGCCACCGGAGTGGTGGTGCGCCAGAGCTCCGGCTCGGTGGGCACGGGCTCGGACATCCGGATCCGGGGCTCGGGCAGCATCAGCCTTTCCAACACTCCACTGTTCGTGGTCGACGGGGCGATCATCAACGCGGACCAGAACACCGGCCCGGGCGTGGGCGGTCAGGACGCCAGCCGGCTGAACGACCTGGATCCCAGCGAGATCGAGTCGATCGAGATCGTGAAAGGGCCGGCGGCGTCGACCCTGTGGGGCAGCGCCTCCACCTCCGGCGTGGTCCGGATCACGACCAAGAAGGGCCGCAAGGGGGCCACCCGCTACACGTTCCGCGCGGAGGCGGGCGGAAACTACGAGCAGGGCACGGACTGGCCGGACAGCTTCTTCAACCCGCAGGCGTTCTTCGGCCCCTCGGCCAAGGACACGATCTACAAGATGAACCTGCTGAAGCAATTCGACCCGTTCCGCAACGGGCTGAGCCAGACGTACGCGGCCTCGGTGCGCGGCGGCCTGGAGGACGTAACCTACTTCCTGTCCACCCAGTACAAGGACGAGGAGGGGACGCTGCCCAATAACCGGTTCGAGCGGTTCAACCTGAGGGGGAACCTGTCGATCACTCCGAACGACAAGGTGAACATCTCGGTGTCGAACGGGTTCATCAGCAACTTCCTGCGCCTGCCCGACAACGACAACAACGGGTTCGGCTACATCGGGGTGGCGCTGGTCGGGTTCCCCTGGAACCTTCCGATCCAGCGCTCGGATCCCAACACGGGCGGTCCGCTGATCGACACCTGCCCGATCAACTTCGAGGTGTCGAGGCTGTTCGGCCTACCGCTGGCCGCGGTCTCGGGCGGCTGCCCGGACAACGCGTTCTTCGGCGGCCGGACGTTCGATGACGTGCGGACACTGGTCAACCGGCAGGACATCGAGCGCTACACGGGGAGCGCCACGATCGAGTACCGTCCGTTCGACTTCCTGACCAACACGATGACGGTGGGATACGACCAGTTCAGCGACCGGACCCGCGGCGTCGTGCCCGTCAACCCCGATGCGCCGTTCGGGATCTTCTCCCAGGGCGACATCAACAAGTTCGACAACACGAGCCGGAACCTCACGATGACGTGGACCTCGTCGCTGGATCACGAGCTGACGAGCAACATCAACTCCGACCTGACGGCCGGGATCCAGTACTTCAAGAGCACCGACGAGATCGTCACCGCGGCCGGGCAGGTGTTCCCGGCCTCCTCGCCCACGGTGGGCAACTCGGTCACCAACCAGGGCGGCGACGCGTTCAACGAGCTGCGCCGACTCGGGTTCTTCTTCCAGGAGCAGTTGAGCTGGAAGGACCGGCTGTTCCTCATGCCGGCGATCCGGTTCGACGACAACAGCGCGTTCGGAGCGAGCCTCGGGCTTCAGACCTATCCGCGGTTCAGCGGCTCCTGGGTGCTGAGCGACGAGCCGGGCTTCCCCGGGTTCTTCGACTCGTTCAAGCTGCGCGGCTCGTGGGGCAAGTCCGGGCGGCAGCCGGGCACGAATGACGCGCTCGCTCTGCTCTCGACGACGTCGGTCACCTTCCAGGACGCCGACGTGCTGGGCTTCTCGCCCAACCGCCCCGGCAACGATCAGCTGAAGCCCGAGACGGGTCAGGAGTTCGAGGTCGGATTCGACGCCGGCTTCCTGGACGGAGCGATCACGCTGGAGGCCACCTACTTCAACCAGAAGACCTCCAACGCGATCGTGAGCAAGCAGCTCGCGCCCTCGCTCGGCTTCCCGGGCAACCGCTTCACCAACATCGGAGAGATCAAGAACTCCGGCGTGGAGATCGGGATCGACTGGGGCGCCCTGGACCGCGAGAACGTGCGGTGGGACTGGAGGCTGAACGTCTCCACCACCGACAACGAGGTCACCAAGCTGGATCAGCCGATCGTGTTCGGGTTCGGTTCGAGTCAGCGCCACCAGGAGGGATTGCCGTTCGGAAGCTACTTCGAGCGGCGGGTGATCATTGACCCGGCCACCGGTGACGCTCGGGTGCAGACGTGCGCGGAGACGCCCAACGATACCACCTGCGATCCGGACACGAACCAGCGGTTCGGCGGCGCGCCGAACCCGGACTACGAGGGCTCGATCTCCACGACCCTGACCCTGTTCAACAAGATCACGCTGTTCAGCCTGGTCGACTTCCAGGGCGGCCAGCAGCTGTTCAACAGCACCGAGGAGTTCCGGTGCGGCTTCCTGGGCGGCGGGACCAACGGTGGAATCTGCCCGGCCATCTTCGAGACCGGACCGGATGGCCAGCTCACCGACGAGGCCAAGATCAAGGCCGAGGCGGCGAGGATCGGCTCCGAGGCGCCGTGGTTCGAGGACGCCAGCTTCGCGAAGCTGCGGACCGTGTCCGCCCGCTTCGATCTGCCCCGTAGCTTCGCCCGGCGGTTCGGCGCTCGCAGCGCCTCGATCAGCGTGGTGGGCGAGAACCTGGCCACCTTCACGCGCTACCGGGGACTCGACCCGGAGATCAACGAGGCGGGCCAGACCAACGCCTTCCGCGCGGACTTCCTGACGCTGCCGCCACAGCGGCGTGCGCTGGCGACCGTGTCGGTGACTTTCTGAACCTGGAGCGCGAAGAGCGCGCGGGCGGTCACGGGGCTCCCGTGGTCGCCCCGCTCTCCGACCTGAAGCTCGGTGCAAGCGAAGGCTCATAGAAACGTGAAAACGAATGCGGATAAGGAGCTTATGATCATGATCAGGCAACTCGGTCGGAACCCGAGGAAGCTGGCCCGGCTGGGGGTCGCCGCCGTCCTGTTGGGCGGTCTCGGCGCCTGCCAGGGCGGCGTCCTCGACGTCAACGACCCGGACGTCCTCACGCCCGAGGGCGTGACCGGGCCCAATTCGATCCCCCTCATCATCGCCGCCACCGTCGGGACGTTCCAGAACGTGTGGGACGAGTACGTGCTGTACAGCGGGCTGTTTACCGACGAGTTCATCCTCGCCGGGACCTTCCCCACCCGGAAGCAGGTCGACGACCGTGAGATCATCGTCGATAACGGAAGCCTGACCGGCGATGTGTACGAGCCGCTGCACGCGGCCCGGTTCACCGCGGACGATGCGGTCCGAGCGATGGGCGAGATCGCATCAGATCCGGGCGCCGACCCGGCCCTGGTGGCCCAGGGCACGACCCTGGGGCAGTACTACGGCGCCTACGAGCGGCTGCTGCTGAGCGAGCTCTACTGCCAGTCCATCCTGGGAGGGAACGAGGGCGAGCCGGCTCCGCTCCTGCCGGACGCGCGCATGCAGGAGGCCCTGAGCCTGTTCCAGGCCGCCGAGGCCTCGGCCACCGCCGCCGGCATGAGCGACGTGGCCAACGCCGCCCGGGTCGGCCAGGCGCGCGCCAATCTGTGGCTGCGCAACTTCTCGCAGGCCGCTTCGCTGGCCGCTTCGGTGCCGAGTGGCTTCACGTTCGTCTCGGAATACTCCTCCAACGACCCGTCTCAGTACGACGAGGTCTACACGTTCACCTACGGGGACACCCAGGTGATCCGCTGGACCGTCGGCGACGGGAATCTCGCCTCGCGCGACAACGAGAAGTTCGCCTACTTCGATGAGTTCGTGAACCTGGGCCTGATCGTGCCCAATCCCGGCGGGTTCAGCTCATTCGATTCCTCCATTCCCGTCATGCTCCAGTGCCTGTACGGCGGCTGCAACTCGCCGCCCACCGCCCTGGGGCAGGCCTCGAACATCATCATCGCCTCCGGCTACGAGGCCGATCTGATCGAGGCCGAGGTCGCGGTGCGGAACGGCGACATCGCCGGGGCCGCCGCGATCGTCGACCCCATCCTGGCGGGAGCCAATCCGACGGGAAGCGTCTTCACTCCGGCCAACTTCACCGGGGTGCTGGCCAACGACCTGGTCGAGATCGCGCGGGCCCGGGCCTCGGCCCTGTGGCTCACCGGCGAGCGCGTCGGCACCTTCCGTCGATTCCTGGTCGACGGGATCGACATGTTCCCGGTGCGGTCCGGACGGGGCGATACGGCCTTCCCGATCGTCCGGCAGGAGCTCGACAACAACGTGAACGTCAGCCAGGCCTGCCCGACCGGTCCTCCGTTCAAGTAAAGAGGCCCGACGCGGCACAGCTCAAGCCACCAAGATGACGAGAGGCGGACTCCGGAAGGAGTCCGCCTCTCGTCATCTTCCTCCTGCTCCTCACCACCGCGCAGCTGCGCGCCACCTTCCAGACCCGACAACCATGACAGACCAGGGCCGTCCGGCATTTCGTCCCGCAGGAGGGCCTCCCAGCTAGAGCTTCACCGCTTCGACAGCGACCGAGTCCGTGTGGTGATGATCTCCACCAGGCCACTGATGGCTTCGGGCCCCCACCGGATCGTTGCCGAGGAGCCCGAGTAGATCAGGATCCGGTAGACGTGCTCGGCCGGCATGTCACCCAATCGCTTGATATCCGCTACCCGGGCGCCGTCCACCACCAGCAGCGGAGTGTCGTCGAGAGAGATGGTCCCCTGGCCCCGGTTCAACATTCCGACCGGCCGTCCCTGGATGTCCGTCTCCAGGTGAATGGTCCGGCTCAGGCGAAGCGCTTCCCAGGCCGTGGTGGCCCCGCTGTTCTCGATCCGGCTTCGGGTGATGATCTCCGTGGCCTCCAGGGGCGAGCCTCCGGACAGCGTGGCGGGGGGGGTACAGCCCGATGCGGCCACGAGCGATGCCATGGCCAGGAGCAGAACCGATGACGGGTGCAGGTTCATGGTGCCTCCACGGGGATGGGGGCGGCCCGGCCCGGTCTCCGACCCGGATCCTTACGTGAATATCCTATGCCAGACCGTCGGCTCTTGCTTTCCCGCCGGGCCGAAACCCGAAATCAATCAACGCCTGGAAGAGCCGATGCCGGAGGAGGGACTCGAACCCTCAAGGGATTGCTCCCACCGGATTTTGAGTCCGGCGCGTCTGCCAGTTCCGCCACTCCGGCCCTGCTTCGCAAACCTAGCGCCCTCCCGGCTTCGCGCAATCCGAAGCCGGCCCTCACAGCGGATCCCGCACCAGCGGTCGAACCAGGCAGGTGGGGCCGCCCGAGCCCTTGTGGCAAAGTTCGTCGCCCACGAACATTCGCACTCGCGCTCCCGCGAGCTCCAGCCGCCGCCTCGTCTCGGGATTCCCCTGCAGCATCACGCAGCGCCGCGGAGCCACGGCCAGCACGTTCGCTCCCATGGATGGGAACTCCACCTCCGGCACCTCCACCAGCTCGAAGCCTCTTTTCAGCAGGCGCTCCCGAAACGGAATCGGCAGCAGCGGCGAATACACGAGAATCAGATCCCGGTCGATCGGACTGACTATCGACATCAGATGGAACACATCGCCGGGGCCACGCCAGTGCGGCAACGGCACCTCGATCACCTCCTCGACCGAATCGGCCAACAGGCGGCGGAACTGCCGAACTCCGTCCGTGTTGGTCCGGTAGCCCCGCCCTACGGCAACGGTGCGATCGTCCAACCACGCCACGTCTCCTCCCTCCAGGGTACCGCCTCCGCGGATCTCGCCTCGAATCCGGATGTCGCACCGTGCGCAGGCCCTGCGCAAGGCGTCGACCTCGCCACGGCGGGCCGCCTTCGCCATGCGGCAGAGGATGAGGCCCCCGTCCCATGAGACCCCCGCATCCCGGGCGTACAGCGAGTCGAGGCCGGTGTTCGGATCCTCCGGCAAGTATTCGACGGAGATCCCCAGATCGTGCAGCAGCTTGGCGAATCGGTCGTGCTCTCGGCTTGCCCTCGCGAGGTCGGGCGCAGTGCCGTATCCGAGATCCCGCCACTGGTGCTGGATCGACGCCTCGGACACGAACGCCTGCCGGGGATGCTTGAGAAGGACTCGGCGAAGCGTCCCCACCTCCGAATTCCCCACACCCTGCGCTGCCATTTCAGCCCTGGCCGCTCTGTCGGTGATTTCGGAGGCGCGCGGGCCGGGCTTCCGCCCTGGCCGAGAGGGATACGAGGAAACCACAGGGGGAAACGACCGGCTCACGCGAATCCATTGGCCATCACTACCGCCAACCCTTGCCACAGGAGGGTGTCGCGCGCGCCGGCCGCTTTCCGCTGCTCAGATTCAGTAACGGCTCTCGGGCTCTATAAGTTTCCCGAGCCCATGAATGAGACAGGCGTCGGTCCGGAAAGGTTGCATCGCGACTCATGATTCGAGTTCAGGCGGGGAAATAGAAGAAGGCCAGCGCCAAGATCAGATACACGGCCAGCAGCTGCACGCCTTCCATCCAGTGCGTCTCGCCGTCGTGCGCGATCTGAGACATCGTGAGAACCGCCAGGGTGACGGAGACGACTTCCAGGGTCGTGAAGCGCAGATCCATCGGCTCCGGCGCGATCGCGTAACTGAGAAACACCAGGGCCGGGGCGACAAAGAGCGCGATTTGCAGTGAGGAACCGATCGCAATCTGGATGGCCAGATCCATGCGATCCTTTCGCGCCACAACGATGGCGGTCGAATGCTCCGCCGCGTTCCCGATCGTGGCCACGACGATCACTCCGATGAAGATCTCGCTCATCCCCAGGGCCGCCGCGGCCTGGGAAGCGGCGCCTACCAGAAGTTCGCTCAGGAGACCCACCAGCGCCGCCGCGGCGGCCAGCACGACGAGCGCTTTTCGCACGGACCACCGGGAACTATCGGCGGCGGAGCCGGGCCGGGTACTCTCCACCCCGCCAGGTTCGCCGCCCAGCAGGCGACCGTGAGACTTGAGGCTGAACAGGAGCGTCAGCGCGTAGCTCACGACCAGGACCGCCGCGATCTCCAAGCTGAGGCCCCGCTCCCCCCCTCCGACTCCCGGTCCCACCACGGAGTGGAACAGCGCGGGAATGATGAGGCCGATCGCGCTCAGCAGCAGCATGGTCGAACCGAGGCTGGCCGCCGTGCGGTTGAACCGCTGCTTCGGATGCCTCAGGCCCCCCAGCAGGGCCGAGAGGCCAAAGACCAGAAGGATGTTGCCGATGATCGAGCCCGTGACCGAAGCCTTGACGAGATCGATCAGGCCGGCCCGGAGCGCGACCACCGAGATGATCAGCTCGGAGGCGTTGCCCAACGTCGCGTTCAGAAGCCCGCCCAACACGCTGCCGAGCCGCTCCGCCAGACGCTCGGTGGCCATGCCCATGAGGCCGGCCAGAGGCACGATTCCGAGCGCCGCGCACGCGAAGACCACGACCGGCCTGGCGTGCAGCGCGTATTCCAGGGTCACGCTGATGGGAACGAAGACGAACAGCAGCGAGAGGAGCAGCTGAGCTGTACGCGGTCGCGCCACCATGGTCTCCGAAGCTGTGGGAGAGGCGCCGTCCGGACTCGAACCGGAGTAGGGGGCTTTGCAGGCCCCTGCCTAACCACTCGGCCACGGCGCCTCGGTGCGACCCAGCCTAATGAACCCTCGAATCCAGGGAAAGGGGCCGGGATCGGCCGCCACATTCGCCGCGAGGCAGCTTGTCCGAGACTCACCGCGTTTCTATACTGCCCGATGCCTCAGGGGATCCGTCTCGCCGCGCGGCCGACCGTCCATTCCGGCGCCGTTCGCGTTTTCGCCGCTCTGCTCACCCTCACCCTATGGATCTTGCCTGCGGCGGGCTTCGCTCAAGTCCAGGACGCTCGACAGCCCGAACCCGGAGAGCTCTGGTTCAGCGTCGGCCCCGGCTTCGAGAATTGGAGCGACCAGTTCGCCAAGGACAGCCCGAGAGCTCTCTCCGATGGGGATAGCGAGCCGCTGGCGAGCGATTTCGACGGTCCGATCGTGAGCCGCCTGTTTCCGGGCGTGGATCCCCTGGTGGCGGACCTCAACGCCGACGCGAACGCCCTCGGGTTCGACTCTCTGTCGGCCGGCGGTCTGTCGCTGGGTGATCTCGATTTCGGGACCATCAACGTGATGGTGCGGCGCGTCCACATAGGACTGGAGCTCGGCCTGAGCGACCGGCTGAGCTTCGAGGCCGGAGCCCCCCTCGTGTTCACCGAGGTGGAGCCGCGTTTCGCCTTCGACTCGGTTCGGGCCAATGTGTCCGCGGCCTCATCCGCCATCCCCGATCCCATGGCGTTCTTCGGGCAGTTCGAAGCCGCGGTGGGCTCGCTGTCGGATCTGGTCGGAAGCGGTAGCTTGAATCCGGCGGAGCAGGCTGCCGCCACCGCTCTGCTCCAGGACTCCGGCGCCTTCCTCGCGGCCCTTCAGCGTCGCGTGATGACCAACGGCCTGCTTCCGCTGGCCACCAGCCCGGCGGGCGCCCAGATCACCGACCGGTTCGGATCGCTGGCTGACGGCTTCACCGCACTCGGCCTCAGCCTCCCCGCGTTCGCTCTGGCGGATCTGGCGACCTCGGCGGACCTGGCGGCCTTTTTCGGGAGCCCGTTCGTATCCGCCGCCGTGCCCGGCGTGACCGAGCGCAACTGGACCGTGGGTGAAGCGGAGGCCGGTCTGCGTTACCGGGTGTTCAACGGGCCGCTACCGGGGCACGGAAGCGGTGGCTTGGTGCAGCTCCGCACCACGCTGGGCGGCAAGGTCCGGTTCCCGCTCAGGCAGGCGGACCGCCCGCCTTTCTCCGACCCCGACAATTTCTTCGATCAACCCATCGGGGACGGTCAGACAGACGTCGAGCTCGCGCTCTACCAGGACGTGGAGGTCGGAAGCGGATTGCTCGTCAACCTGGTGGCCCGGTACGGCATCCAGCTCTCCGATCAGCTCCAGCTGCGCGTCGCGCCACCGGACCGACCCTTCGCTCTCGTCTCGACCCGAGCGCTGGTGGAACGAAATCTCGGTGATTATCTGAGCGTTCGCGTGGCACCCCAGGTCCGTCTCAACAGATTCCTCTCGATCGGGGTCGAGTACGGTTTCTGGCACAAAGGGAATGACACGTACCGGCTGATCCAGAGCGGCTCCGGGATCACCGATGCGCGTCCCCTGGAGGTGGAGACCCGGCAGACCCGGCAGCGGCTCGGCCTGGGCCTCTTCTACCGCACAGGCCAACTGGTTCCCAGACGCTCCGACGGGACACCGTGGCAGATCGCCGCGTTGTTCCAGAGCGCCATCTCGGGCTCCGGCGGCCAGACTCCGGTGTCGCAGCTCTTCACCTTCAGCGTCCGCGCTCCCCTACGACTCGTACCGTAGCAAACCGCCGGAACGCCCGAGGCGGTCTGCGCCGGGCCGGCTCGTACCCGCGAAGCTACGTCGGGGCCCCGGCCAGCAGTTCCTCGGCGTGGCTTCTTGACACCGGGCTTTCCGGATCTCCTCCCAGCATGCGCGCCAACTCACGGATCCGACTCTCCGCTTCGAGCACCCGCACCCGCGTGAGGGCCCGGACACCTTCCGTCAGCTTCTCCACCTGCAGGTGGTGATCGGCGCGCGCCGCGATCTGGGCCAGGTGAGTGACCACGAACACCTGCCGACCCCGTCCCAGATCGGCCAGGCGGGCCGCCATCCGATGGGCCGTCTCTCCACCCACTCCCGCGTCGATCTCATCGAAGACCAGACAGGGGACCGGATCGACCGCGGACAGCACGGTCTTGAGGGCCAGCATGAGGCGACTCATCTCGCCGCCCGACGCCACATCCGCCAGGGGACCCGGCTCGAAACCCGGATTCAGGGAGACTTTGAACTCCACTTCTTCCGCGCCAAACCGCGTGGGTTGGCTCACCGGCGTCAGCTCGACCCGAAATCGTCCTCCTTCGAGGCCCAGCGAGGGAAGCAGCGACGCAACGGCTGTCTCGAGCTCTCTCGCCGCACGTTTGCGCGTCCGACTCAGAACGAGCGCTCGGTCGCGCAGGCGGCGCTCGAGCTCGCGCACTTCCTCCGCCGAGACCTGAACCGTCAGCTCCGCGCTTCCGGCCTGGTCGAGCTCGGTCCTGGCCATCCGGCCGGTCCGGATCACGTCGGCCAGTTCCGGCCCGTACTTGCCCTTCAGCCGATACAACTCATCCTGCCTGGCGCGAATGCGGCGCAAACGCTCCGGATCATGCTCTACGCGAGAGCGATATTCTCCCACACGCCGCCCAAGCTCCTCGAGCACCCGTAGCGCCGTATCGTGCAGCTCCTGAAAATCCTCGGCGCGAGGATCGATTCCGATCAGGGCGTCAAGGGTTCGGCCGAGGCCTCCCAGGCGATCCACCAGCGCCCTTTCGCCTCCGTACACGGCCTCGTGCAACTCGCCGGAAAGCTGGATCAGCTCCTCTGAATGCTCCAGACGCTCCGCCTCTGCTCGCAGAGCGTCTTCCTCGCCTTCCTCGAGACGCGCAGCTTCGATCTCCCTCAAGGTGAACCGAAGATCATCCGCGCGCGCGAGCAGCTCAGCCATCTGTTCTTGGAGCCGGGCCAGTCGAACCACAGCCTCCCGCCAGGCCTCGTGCAGTTCGGCCACCTCCATCGCCAGGGATCGCGCCCCGGCATAGGCATCCAGAATCCTCCGCTGTGCGCCTCGATGGAGCAGAGCCTGGTGCTCGTGCTGGCCATGCAGATCCACCAGCTCCGACCCGAGCGCCCCGATGAGTCCCGCCGTAGCTGGAGATCCATTCACCCAGGCGCGATTGCGGCCCTCCCGAAGTACCTCGCGGCGCAGTATGAGCCAACCTTCTCCCGGATCGATCCCCTCTTCGGCGCAGCGGTCCGCCAGATCGGGCCGCCGGGCAATATCGAACACTCCCTCGATCATCGCTCGATCCTCGCCGCTCCGCACGACCTGGGATGACGCCCGTTCTCCCAGGAGCAACGACAGCGCGCCGACGAGGATCGACTTGCCCGCTCCGGTCTCGCCACTCAGTACGGTCAGGCCGTCCTCCAACTCCAACCGGATCTCTTCGATCACGGCGAAGTTACGGATCCGCAGTTCCTTGAGCATGAGCGACTCTCAGACGTCGGTGGGACGGACATCCCCCCACCGGAGCTTCCGGCGAAGCACCGAGAAGAAGCTGTGGCCGGGGAAGCAGAGCAAGCGCAGCGGGTACTGCGAGCGGGCCGCTTCTACTCGGTCACCCGAGTACAGGACGCTGCCCGGTTGCCCATCGATCGTCAGGGAGATTTCTTCGGCTTCGGAACCCAGCTCCACCGAGATCTGAGCCGCAGCCGGCAGGACGACCGATCGCACCGCCAGCGTGTGCGGAGAGATCGGCGTCGCCACCAACCCGTCCAGTCCGGGAGCGAGAATCGGCCCCCCCGCCGAAAGGCTGTAGGCCGTGGAACCCGTTGGAGTGGAGAGGATGATCCCATCCGCGCTGTATTGCCCCACCTCCTCCTCATCCACCCACACCCGCAGCGTGATCATCCGGGCGAATCCGCTCTTGTGGATGACGGCGTCATTGACCGAGTAGTACACCTCACCGTCCGGCTTTCCGGAATCTCCGCGCCGGACCCGCACCTGCAGCGCGATTCTTTCCTCTTCGGACACCTCTCCACGAGCGACTCTCTCCAGGGCCAGCTCCAGCTCGTCCCGCGAGATCATGGTGAGGAAGCCCAGTCGACCCAGGTTGCACCCCAGCACCGGGATGGCCCGTGGGCCAGCCATGTGTGCGCCACGTAGCAGCGTCCCGTCGCCTCCCAGCGTAAGGAGCCAATCGACTCGTCCCAGCTCCTGTTCGAGCACCGGCCCGGCACCGTGGAGGCACTTCGCGAGTCGCGCCTCGTAGACGAGTGTCACACCGATGCGGTCCGCCGCCCGGCGCAGCATCTCGACGACATCCTTAAGCTCACCGTAGTGCACGTTGCCCAGAACACCGACACGCATCGCCCGCGACCGCACGTCATCAGCCTCGCCGGGCTGGGGGGACGCCAGCTCGGTCTCCTCAGTCGCCATCCGTCTCCACCGGGCATTCTTCCGGGACCTCGAACTCCACCGCCGTCACCTTTCCCGACACCTCCTCGATCAACTCTTCGACGGTGTCTCGAGCCTCGCCGAGCCATCGTTGCGCCGTTCGAAGACGGGTCACCCCGCGCTCGAACAGCTCTAGCGCTTCGTCCAGCCGGAGATCCCGCTCGTCTAGCGCCTGTACGATTGCTTCCAATTCCGCCAGCGCGGTCTCGAATTCGGACCCACCGTCAACGCTCACGCCCCATCTCCACGTCCGAGGATACACCTTCCACCGTACACTGAACCAGCCCATCCACGACGCGAAGTCCGAAGGGCATGTCCTCCTTGAACATATCCAAATTCCGCAGGACTCGTCCGCCCTCGTCCAACGGCACGGCGTACCCCCGCCCCAGGGTTCCCAGCGGACTCAACGCGTCCAACCGGCCGGCCAGGTGCCGCAGGCGACTTCCCCAAGCTTCGAGCCTCCGCCTCGCCACTCCGAACAGTCTCTCCTCCGCCAGTCGACTCCGCTGCCCCTCGCGGGCGACTCGATCGCGCAGGCCGGAGATCAGCCCGTCGGCGAGCCCATCGAGCCGAGCCTGCAGCGCGGCTCTCTCGGGGACCACCAGCTCACCGGCCGCCGACGGGGTGGGGGCACGGACATCCGCCACCAGATCGGTGATCGTAACGTCCACTTCGTGGCCGACCGCGGAGACGATGGGAACGGGGCATCCGGCGACGGCCCGGGCTACCTGTTCCTCATTGAAGCTCCAAAGGTCCTCCACGGAGCCGCCTCCCCGCGTCAGCACGATCACGTCCACGCCCCATCGGGCCGCCCGGTCGAGGGCTCGGCAGATGTCATCCACGGACCCTTCCCCCTGTACCCGACAGTCGCTCACCAGAACGTGAGTCCAGGGGGCGCGTCGCCGGATCACCGCGATCACATCGCGGACCGCCGCGCCGCTCCGCGAGCTGACCACCCCCACGGTCCACGGGATCCGTGGCAGCGCCCGTTTTCGTTCCGGCGCCAGGAGTCCTTCTTCCGACAGCGCCCTTCTGAGACGGTCGAACGCCAGGCGCCACAACCCTTCTCCCTTCGCCTCCAGCGTCTGCACGAGAAGCTGGAAGCGGCCTCTCCCTTCATACAGTGAGACCCGGCCGAACGCCTGCACCTCCATCCCTTCCTCCGGATCCATGGGAAGGCGCTGCGCATCGGATCGGAACATCACGCACGACAGCTGCGCGGACTCATCCCGCAGCGAAAAATAACGGTGGCCGGACTCCGCGCGGCGCCAGTTGGCGATTTCTCCGGCCACCCACAACGCTCCGAACTGGGCCTCTAGCACGGTCCGAGCCGCGGCGTTGAGACGGGACACGGAAATCGCGGTTTCCGGACTCCATCCGTCCTGCGGGCCGTCTCGTCCCTGCGTGTCCCGCGCCGCTACGGCTTTCCCGGCCTCCGCCGACTCCTCGAACAGGGGAAACTGCCCCTGGACGGTCATCGGGCGGACATCGTCTCTACGTCCGGACGCCTCGTCAGCGCGCGCGCCGCCGTCACCGTATTGCACATCAGCATGGCGATGGTCATGGGGCCTACGCCGCCGGGTACCGGAGTGATCCAGTCGGCCCGTTCCGCGGCCTCCTCGAACACCACATCACCGACCAGGCGATACCCTCTCTCGGCTCCAGAGTCCGGCACACGGTTGACTCCCACGTCGATCACCACGGCACCTTCCCGAATCATATCGCCACGAACGCACTCAGGCCTTCCGACCGCTACGATGAGGAGGTCGGCTTGCCGGGTGATGGCGCCCAGATCCCGGGTGTGGCTGTGCGCCACGGTGACGGTGGCGTTGGCCCACGGCTCCTTCTGGAGGAGGATCTGCGCCATCGGCTTTCCCACGATATTGGACCGGCCCACGATCACCGCGTGGCGGCCTGCCGGATCATACTCGATGTGCCTCAACATCTCCTGAATTCCCGCGGGCGTGGCCGGACGAAACGCCCGCGGATCGCCACTGGCGAGGCGACCCACGTTGATGGGATGGAATCCATCCACATCCTTGTCCGGTAGAATCCGCTCCATGATCGCGGTCTGATCCAGGTGGGCCGGAATGGGCAGTTGGACGAGTATGCCGTGGACCTGCGAATCCTGGTTGAGCCGATCGATCTCGGCCAGCAGAGCCTCCTGGGAGACGTCGGCCGGCAGTCGGAGGTCGCGCGAGCCCATGCCGGCCTCCTCGCAGGCTCGCGTCTTCATTCGTACGTATACCTGGGAAGCCGGGTCGTCCCCCACCAGCACCACGGCCAGGCCCGGTCTCACACCCTGTGTCGCCAACTCGGCGACCTCGTCGGCGACCTGTGCCCGCACGGCAGCCGCGATGCCTCGACCGTCGATCAGTTTCGCTCTCATGCGCTCCCCGTCCTGTGCAACCGAGATCCCTCCGGCTCAGGAACGGTGGCGACACAGAGGAAGCCGCCTGTCAGCGGGCAAAATCCACCGCCCGTGCCTCTCGAACCACCACCACCTTGATCTGACCCGGGTACTGCAGTTCGTTCTCTATGCGCCGCGCCGTATTCTCGCTGAGCGCGGCCATGTCCTCGTCACTCACCTTGTCGGGCGTGACCATGATCCGAATCTCCCGACCGGCCTGAATCGCGTAGACCTTTTCCACTCCCTCGCACGAACCGGCGATCTCCTCCAGCTTCTCCAGCCGTTTCACGTAGTGCTCGAACGACTCCCTGCGCGCCCCGGGCCGCGCCCCCGAGATCGCATCGGCCGCCGTGACCAGGAATGTCTCGGGATAGCGCGCCGGCTCGTCTCCATGGTGGGCCCGGATGGCGTTCAGCACGGGATCGCCCTCGCCATACCGCTTGCACAGATCGTAGCCCAGCTCCACGTGGCTTCCCTCGTGATCGTGCGTCAGGCCCTTGCCCACATCGTGCAGGATGCCCATCCGCTTCACCGTCGCCACATCGAGTCCGAGCTCGGCGGCCATGTTGGCCGAGATGAGAGCCACCTCCCTGGAGTGCATGAGCTGATTCTGCCCGTAGCTGGTGCGATACTTCAGGCGACCCAGCGTCTCGATGAGTTGGGGGTGGAGATCGTGGATCCCCAGCTCGTACAGAACTTCCTCCGCCGCCTCGCGCATCGAGGCCTTCACGTCCTCGCTCGCTTTGGCGGCCATCTCTTCGATCCGGCCCGGGTGAATGCGGCCGTCCGCCACCAGCCGTTCCATCGTCATGCGCGCGATCTCCCGCCGCACGGGATCGAAACAGGACAGGATGACGGCCTCCGGAGTATCATCGACGACCACATCGACTCCTGTCGCCGCTTCGAAGGATCGGATGTTGCGACCCTCTCGTCCGATGATCCGGCCCTTCATGTCATCGCTCGGCAGCGCGACGACGGAGACGGTCGTCTCGGAGGAATGGTCCACGGCTAGTCTCTGGATCGCCATCGAGATGACGTTCCTGGCTTCCCGTTCCGCATCCCGGCGGGCACTTTCCTTGATCTCCCGGACGCGTTGTGCCGCCTCGGCACGCGCCTGGTCCTCGATTTGCGACATGAGTTGCCGTCGCGCTTCGTCCCGGCTCAGACCGGAAAGCTTCTCAAGCCGAGCTTCGACCGCCCGTTCCCTCTGCTCGATCCGGGCCGCCTCCTGCTCCACTCTTTCCTGGGCCGCCTCGAGCCGGTCCCGGCGTTCGTCGAGACGCTCCTGTCGCTCCTCGAGCGCGGCCAGCTTGCGATCCAGCGACTCTTCGCGCTTCGCTGCGCGTCGCTCCAATCCGTCGATCTCCGCGCGTCGCGCATCCGCCTCTTCCCGCCACTGATCCCGAAGGCGCTGCAACTCCTCGCGGCCCGAAAGCTCCGCCGCCCTCTTCAAGGCGTCCGCTTCCTTCTCCGCCGCTGCCACCAGCGCGCGAGCCTGCTCCTCCGCGCTGCCGCGATACCGGGCCACCCGCCGCCGTTCCAGCATCAGGCCGATACCGACTCCGAGCGCAACCGAGCCCAGCAACAGAAGAACGATGTTCTGATCTATCATCTTCGCCCCGTAAAGCCGCCATCAAGGGACCGCCCGGCAGGTCCCGCAGGCCCCTGGAACAAACAAAAAAACCGGTGGACGAGTTCGACCACCGGCATTCACAGGACAGGACCCGTTCGTCGACTTCCTGCCATCTATTGACAACAGCTACCTGATCTCTGTCTTCCACGACGCCGGCGGACGCGAGTCAACACCTTCAAGTTGCCCGGCTAGTCTTTGCACCGCAAGCCGGCGCTGTCCGTTCAGCCGTCGAGCGCCCGCTCCAGCGAATCGGCCATGACCACCAGCCTCCCGCCGACACTCTCTTGCAACTCACCCATCGACTCGCGAAGCCGTAACAGCTCGTCCGTGATCTTCATCGCCGCCAGGATCGCGGCCCGATGAGGCTCCGTGATCCGACCGCCGATGTGAGCCTCCTGGATCGCATCGTCCACATACTGGGCGCAGCGACGCGTGTACTCCGCGCCCAACTCGGTGCGGATCTGGTAATCTTCCCCGAAGATCGTCACACGAACGGCCGATCGCACTTCTCCTTCCCTCACAGCTCGTCCTCCACCACCATCAGCTGCCTTCGGATTCGCCCGGCCCGCCGTCTGGCTTCTTCGAGCAGTCCGCGGAGTCGCTCATTCTCCGCCACGAGCGCTTCGAGCCGCTTCTCGAACTCCGCCGGATCCATGGACCGGCGGCCAGCGCTCTGGAGGGCTTCCTCCAACTCGCTCCGTGTCGACTCCGCCTCCGCGGCCCGCTGCCGCGCGGCGGCCAGTTCCCGCAGCAGACGACCCGTGAGATCCTCCAGGCGGTGCAGCGCCTCCTCGATCCCGCCCGGCTCCGCGGGATCTCGCTTACGAGGATCGGACACGGGCATCGAACTGCTGCTTCAGACGCGAGGTGATATCGACCATCGCGCTCTCCACCTCTTCATCCGTCAGGGTACGGTCTTCGTGCCGGAAGCGAAATGCCCATGCCAGACTCCGGCGCCCGGCTTCCACTCCTTTCCCGGCATACACATCGAACAGCTCCACCCACTCCAGATGCGCCGGAGCCGCCTGCCGGATCTCCCTCTCGACATCCGCCGCCGGCACGTCCGCGGGAACGGTGATGGCCAGATCCCTGCGCACGGCGGGATAGGAAGAGATCCGCTCGTACACGAGGTCCCGCTCCACCTCTACCTCATCGAGGCGGAATTCCACTGCCCAGGTAGCTCCCGCCCACGGCGGCGCATCCATCGCGTCCTCCCGCACCCGACCCGCGATGCCGATCGGTCGTCCCCCCCGCACGATGCGCAAAGCGCCCGAATCCAGCCAGTCCCCACCCAGCCGGGCTTCGTCTTCACCCGGCTCGCCCATGGGCTCGATGCCCGCTCCGCACAGCCGCTCCGCCAGATCTTCCGCCAGGCCCTTCAAATCCCACAGATCGAAATCCGCATCTCCCGATGACCAGTGGCGGGGCCGGCGGCGGCCCGTGACGACGAGGCCGACCCGAAGCTCTTCGCTCAGATCCTCTCCCCGGCCGAATACCGTACCCAGCTCGAACAACCGCACATCCCGGCGACCACGCGAGAAATTGTGCTCCGTGCACCGGAGCAGAACCGGGACGATCGCGCCCCTCAGGTAGCCCTCTTCGACGGAGAGTGGGTTCAGGATTCGAATCTCCGCGCATCCGCCCGGTTGGCGCTGGGGCACGAAGCTGGAACTCCTGGCCTCGAACAGGCCCGCCCCGACGAGCAAGCGCCGGACCCGATCGGCCTTGGCCCACGCGGGATCCGCCGGAACGGCGCTCGCCCGGAACCTGCGGTCTTCACGCGGAAAATTATCGTACCCATGTCGGCGGGCCACTTCCTCTAGAAGATCCGCCTCGCGAGTCACATCCATACGCCAACCGGGAACCCGGAAGATAAGCTCCGGCTCCGCCGCATCCCGGCTCGCCGCCTCCTCCGGCTCGAAGCCGAGCGGCTCCAGAATCGCCATGAGTTCCTCGGCACTTCGCTCCATCCCCAGCAGGCGCCGCACACGCTCAGGACGCAGCCCGACCCGGCGGGCCACCGGTGCCCGCTCTCCGAGTCGAAGCGCCTCGGGCTCGGCCGCCCCTCCCGCCAGCGCGAGGATCAACTCCACACACCGCTGGAGAGCCTCTTCGCAGTGAGTCGCATCGATGCCTCGTTCGAATCGATACGAGGCATCCGTCGGCAGGCCCAGGGAGCGCACGGTCGCACGAACGTGGCCCGGGGAGAACACGGCGCACTCGATGAACAGATCCCGGGTGCCGGCGGTCACCTGGGTCGCCTCGCCTCCCATCACTCCTGCCAGCGCGATCGGCACCTTCGCATCGGCGATCACGGTCACCGGCGCATCCAGCGCTCGATCCTCTCCGTCCAACGTGCGAAGCCGCTCCTCCGGCCGCGCCGTCCGAACCCGAATCACCGGGCCCTTCAGCCTCGCGAGATCGAACGCGTGCAGGGGCTGATTGCGCTCGAACAGCACGTAGTTGGTCGCATCCACCACATTGTTGATCGGGCGTATTCCGATCGCCCGGAGCCGGCCCGCCAGCCAGGCCGGAGATGGACCGACCGTCACTCCTCGGACGACCGCCCCCAGATAACGGGCACAGCGCTCCGGGTCGTCCAAGTGGGCATCCACTCCCGCCGCCCGGGCGGTCACCGAGCCCTCCTGCCAGCTCGGCACCCAGGGTTCGGAACCCACCGTCCGCGGTCGGATCTCGGCTGCTCCGCCGGGCGCGAGCTCCCGCGCTACGCCGATGTGACAGGCCAGATCTACCCGGTTGGGCGTCAGATCCAGCACGAGACGCGTATCGGGAAATCCGAACAGGTCGGCGAGCGACCGGCCCACCTCGGCGCCGGACTCGAGCTTCATGATGCCGCCTCGGTCCTTGCCCAGACCCAGCTCATGCTCCGAGCACAGCATGCCCTGGCTCACCTGGCCCCGGATCTCCCGGATCTCGATCCTGAACCCGCCCGGCAGAGTGACGCCCGGCGGCACGTACGGATAGCAGCCTCCCCGCTCGATCACCGGCGCGCCGCACACGACGTCGATGGGCTCCGGGCCGCCGGCGTCCACCCGGCACAGGGTCAGCCGGTCCGCGTTGGGGTGCTTCGCCGTCTCCAGTACGCGGGCGACCACGATCTCGGACAGCTCGGCGCCCACCTCTTGTACGGCATCGACGGGTACGGCCGTCATGCTGAGCCTGTCCGCCAGCTCCCAAGGAGACCCCTGAAGGCCCGGAGCCAATTCGCGCAACCAGTTGACGGAGATGTTCATGCGAACTGCTCGAGGAACCGGAGGTCACCTTCGTACAGCAGGCGCATGTCCGGAATCCGGTACCGAAGCATGGCGATGCGCGCCGGGCCCATGCCGAACGCGTAGCCGGTGTACCGCTCTGGATCGTAGCCCACCGCTTCGAACACGGCCGGGTGCACCATGCCGGATCCCATGATCTCGAGCCAACCTGTGTTCTTGCAGGTGGAGCAGCCCGATCCCTCGCACAGTGAACAACTTACATCGACTTCGGCCGAAGGCTCGGTGAACGGGAAATAGGAGGGCCGGAACCGGGTATGCGCGCGGGGCCCGAAGAAGCGGTGCACGAAGTAGTCGATGGCCGCCCGGAACTCCACGAAATCCACGCCCTCGTCGACCGCGAGTCCTTCGATCTGCTCGAACGCCGGGGCGTGCGAAGGATCGAAAGGATCTCTCCGGTACACCATCCCCGGAACGACGACGCGGACCGGTGGCGCGTGCTTCTCCATGATCCGCGCCTGCACGGGTGAGGTGTGCGTGCGGAGAACCGTGCCCTCAGTCAGGTAGAACGTGTCGTGCATGTCCGCGGCCGGGTGGTCCAACGGAATGTTGAGGGCACGGAAATTATACCATTCCGATTCGATTTCCGGTCCCCGCACCCGGCTGAAGCCGAGATCGCCGAAGATCTCGCAGATCTCCTCGATCACCCGGGTGACCGGATGCACGCCTCCTCGCCACTCCCGGCGCCCCGGCAGAGTGAGATCCGCCTCTCCTCCCGAGCCGGACCGGGTCCTCTCGAGCTGGGCCGCCCTCAGCCGGTGGGCTTCCGAAAGAGCGCGCTTGACCCGATTCGCTCCCTGGCCCAGCGAGCGCCGAATCTGCGCAGGGGCGGTACCGATCTGCGAAAAAATCTCCGCCAGCTCGCCGTTGCGGCCCAGGTACCGTACGCGTGCTGACTCCAGTTCCGCCTCATCGGCGGCCTCGCGGATCGCGGCCAGCCCCTGCCGCGGGGTCGCCTGCAGGCGATCCAGCGGAGAGGCGCCCGCGTCGCTCACGGAGCGTGCTCTCTCGCCAGTTGGGCCAGCTCGGTAAAGGCCGCCGGGTCACGAACCGCCAGATCCGCCAGCATCTTTCGGTCGAGTTCGACACCGGCGCCCTTCAGACCGCACACGAAGTGCGAGTAAGACAGGCCGTTCTGCCGAGCGGCGGCATTGATGCGGGTGATCCACAGCCGCCGGAAGTCCCTCTTGCGCCGGCGACGATCGCGGTAGGCGTAACTCCAGCCTCGTTCCACCGCGTTCTTGGCCGGACGATACAGCTTGGATCGCCCGCCGAAATAGCCGCGGGCCTCCTTCATGATCTTTTTCTTGCGCTTATTGCGCGCTACACTGCCCTTGACGCGCGACATGGCCACACCTCCCGGACTTCTGTCCCGTTCAGCCGTTCCCGGCCAGCATCCTCTTCACCCGGCGCTGATCCGCGGCCGACACGAGTGCCGGCTTGCGGAGCCGGCGCTTGCGCTTCCTCCGCTTCTTCGTGAGGATATGGCTCCGGTACGCCTTCTGTCTGCGGTGCCTCGACCCGCCCGTCTTCCGAAACCGTTTGGCGGCCGAACGGTTGGTTCTCATCTTCGGCATTCCAGCTTCCTTCCTGTCTCGAAGTCGCGATGGCCGCGGCCCTCGAAGCTCGACCCTACAGCCGGCGCGGCGCCAGGAGCATCGTCATCGTGCGGCCCTCATGCGCGATATCGGACTCCACGGCGGCCACTTCCTCAAGTTCCTCGCGCACTCGTTCCAGCAGTCGGATCCCCAGCTGTGGATGCATGACTTCCCGACCCCGGAACATCAGCGTGAACTTCACCTTATCGCCCTCTTCCAGAAACCTCCGGGCATGGCGCAGCTTGAAGTCCAGATCGTGCGCCTCGATCTTGGGCCGGATCTTGACTTCCTTGACCGTGATCGAGTGCTGCTTCTTCTTGGCTTCCCTCGCCTTGCGTGCCTGTTCGTACTTGAACTTTCCATAGTCCATCAAGCGGCAGACCGGCGGGCGCGCGTTGGGCGCCACCTCCACCAGATCCAGGCTTCTGGACTGTGCCAGCGAGCGTGCCTCATCGGTAGCTAGGATCCCCAGCTGCTCGCCTTGTTCATCGATCAGTCGAATCGGACTGATGCGGATACGATCGTTGACCCGGAGTTCGTCCTGGCTCACTGCACCTCGTTCGGGCTGGATGAATCGGCTCCGTCCGGCGCAGCCCGCCGCAGAACGGAAGTGAAAAAAAACCCGGCCGGGCCGGGTAGGAACACAAAGCGCCTCCGCACGCGCGTACGGAGGATCTCTGGTCAACCCGGCGGCCATGTCGGCCGAAACAGCGGCCGGCACGCCGAAAGGTGGGAGCGGAGCTCCACTTGTCGGACTTTTGCGAGCGCGAAACTAGACTCCCGTACGGTCGCTGTCAATCACAGCCGCCGCCCGCCGCGCGAGCTCAAGGTGCCAGAGCCCTCGTCTTCACCTCCTCGCAGACGCGCTCCACGAACTCGGCCACTTTCATCTCGACCTGCTTCTTCTCGGCCCCTCGGGCCCGCACGGCCACGGTGCCTCTGTCGGTCTCACGTTCGCCCACCACGAGCAGGTAGGGGACCTTCTGGAGTTCTCCCTCCCGTATCCGATAGCTCAGGGTGTCCGAGCAAGCATCGAGTCCCGTCCGAAGACCCACCGAACGCAGACGTTCCACCACGTCCGAAGCCGCCCCGCTCTGCGCATCGGTGATCGGGATCACCCGTACCTGCTCCGGAGCGAGCCATACGGGAAAGGCGCCGGAGAAGTGCTCGATCAGCCCACCCACGAACCGCTCCATGGTGCCGAAGATGGCCCGGTGGATCATGACGGGACGATGAGGCCGGTTGTCGGGTCCCGTGTAGGTGAGGTCGAGCCGTTCGGGCAGGATGAAGTCCAGCTGAATCGTCGAACCCTGCCATTCGCGTCCGATCGCATCGCGGAACTTGATATCGATCTTGGGGCCGTAGAACGCCCCGCCTCCTTCATCCAGCTGAAATTCGCTCCCCGAACGGCGCAGTGCGCTCTCCAGCGCCGCCTCCGCTTCATCCCACACTTTCTCCGCGCCGATCCGCTTGTCGGGACGCGTGGAAAAATCGAAACGGTAGTCGAATCCGAACGTACTCATGACGAGCGCCACCAGATCGAGCATGTCGGCGATCTCGGCCTCGATCTGCTCCGGGAGGCAGAAGATATGAGCATCGTCCATGGTGAGACCGCGAACGCGGAGCAAGCCGTGCAGCGTACCCGAGCGCTCTCGCCGATACACGCTGGCGATCTCCGCCAGACGCAAGGGCAGATCCCGATAGCTGCGTTGGCGGGATGCGTAGATCAGCGCGTGCATCGGGCAATTCATCGGCTTGATCCGGTACGCGTCCCCCTCCCCCTCGACAGTCATGCGGGGATACATCAGGTCGGCGTAGGCCTTCAGATGGCCGGAGCGCGCGAACAGGCCCTCCGATGTCACGTGGGGCGTGTAGACGAACTCATAGCCCCGCCGATCCAGCTCATCCTCGATCCACCGGCGCAGTAGCATCTGGATGCGGGCGCCATGGGGGTGCCAGAGGGTGAGTCCCGGTCCCACATCTTCCTGGATGCTGAACAGGTCCAGCTCCTGGCCCAACCGACGGTGGTCCCGGCGGCGGGCCTGTTCGAGCCGGTGCAGGTGGGCGACCAGGGCTTTCCGGGAGAAGAAGGCCGTGCCGTAGATCCGCTGCAGCATGGGACGATTCTCATCGCCCCGCCAGTAGGCGCCAGCCGCGTGGAGGAGCTGGAAGTGGCCGATCTCCGAGGTCGATCCGATGTGGGGTCCCCGACAGAGATCCAGGAACGGCCCGTCCCGATACACCGAGATCGTCTCGTCCGGTGGGATCTCGGACAAGCGCTCCAGCTTCAACGGGTCGTCGCGAAACAGCTCTTCCGCTTCCTCCCGCGAGAGTTCACGGCGCTCGAACGGATGGTTCGCCGCCACGATCGCCTCCATCTCGCCCTGGATCGCCTCGAGATCGGCCGGGGTGAACGGTTCCGGAACATCGAAATCGTAATAGAAGCCATCCTCGATCGGCGGCCCGAAACCGATCCCGGCCTCCGGCCACAGCTTGCGCACGGCGGTGGCCAGTACGTGAGCCGCCGAGTGCCGCAGCACGTACAGCGCGTCGGGGTCCCGGTCATCTCTCGTGATCACCCGCACGTGGGCGCCGTCGGGCAGCGGCCGATGGAGATCGTAGAGCTCCCCCTCGGGCTCCGTTCCCCCCTTGCCCCCGTCCACACGCACTCTCGCCGCCACGGCCGCTTTCGCCAGCCGTGCGTCGATTCTCCGCGCCAGATCTCCGGCCGTGGCGCCCCGATTCAGCGACACCCGGGAGCCGTCGGGAAGAAACACGGAGATCGTGGCCGAATCGCTCCGTTCAGTCTGAGTCATCGCATACCCGTCGATGCCTGGCAGATGTCAGTCTACGACCCGCGCCTGCAGCCAATCTCGATGGCGCACCTCGACCCGCCGGGTGTCGAGATGACCGGGGGGTCCGAACCTATCGCTGGCGGAGGCCGAGGTCCAATCCCGAGCGACCCGGCGGGCCGCTCGAGGAACCCACTCCGGGGGGAGCCTCCGGACGGCGGAGGCCACCGTGTGGATCCCGTAGGCGGCCCACCGAGCTGAGAGGGTCCAGTGCTACTGGGTCCGAACGATGACGACCTGGGCTTTGGCCGCCGCCGGGACCATCTCGCCGGCCGCCGTGCGTATCTCGAACACGGCATCGGGCGTGGGCGCGCTTCCGTTGACCAGGAAATAGCGCTCGGCGGACGGCTGAACGCTGAAGCTGGTGGTCTGCCCCGTACCCGCACCCAGGGTGATCGTCGTGATGTCGAGGGGGTACTCGGCGGTGAACGGCGCCTGCATCCCCAGATTGCTGTTGTGCAGGCCCAGAAACACGTCCCGCAGATTCCAGGTCGTCAGTTGCGTCGTCGTCGGCGCGGTCGACGGGCCGTTGTCATCCAGGGGCAGCATGGACGCGTACTCGGCCAACAGATCCGCCCACGTCATGCTCTGCCCGCTGGCCACCTGGAGGGCGCGGAGGAAGTTGGCGACGCCGATCATGTGGTTCGGACCGCCCGTCGAAATCTCCCGGAAGAACGTCTCCTCTCCGCTCCCGGGCACCGTGATTCCCATCGCGGAAGCGAACTGATCGGCGGTCCAGCGGAGGAAGCTCCAGGCGAACCCCCGCATCTGAAGCGATGCCACCCCGCCCGGATCCGTCCCCAGCAGCCCGGCCCCCAGAACCTGCGTGGTGCTCGGTGTAGTGAGGAACTGGCCCAGCCGCCCCAGGTTGCTCAGGTGGAACGTGTTGAACGCATCCAGGTCGGCATTGGCCAGCTCCGCCAACGTGAGGTTGGACCGAATCCCCAGACCCGCCGTCGACAGGCCGCTCACCTCCTCGGCGATGTGCGCCGATCCCTCGCTGAGCCACACGTCCTCGAGATTGTTGAAGCCGCCCGTGTCGAATACGCGCTGCTCCGCGTTCAGCAGGTGCTGGAACTCGTGCGACACCACTCCGTTCGTGTTGCGCTTGGCGAACGCCACATCGACCGGGTCACCGAACCTCCCGGACGGATCCGGGGCCAGGATGTACACGATCTCGCCCTCGTTGCTGGCGGGACAGGTCGACTTGCTCGACAGATCTCCCGCCCAGAAGAAGCCGGCCACGAAGGTGTTGCTGCCGCGAGCCGTGAGCTTGTTCACCTCGGCCGTGATCAGGGCCACCACGCGCTGGTTCCCGTCGATGTCCGCCGGCGGGCCCCAGTAGGCGCTGTCCACGGGGAACACGGTCCCGTCCAGCTCCGGATTCAGCTCCGCGTAGTCGGCGGCTGTGAAGGCCCCCGTCGCGGCCGTGTCCTCCACCAGCACGAAACGCTGGCCCACGGCCTTGGCCACCCCGGTGATCACGCGCGTCGTGTCGTTGCAGTCCGTGCCCAACCCCACCTGGACGGCCAACGTGAAGCGCATGGTGTCGCCGACCTGAGGTGGCGCCTTGGCGGCCAGCGAAAACGCGGGTCCTCGTCTTCCTCCGCCGAATCGTCGCCCCGGGTCCACCGGAACGGCGCCGACCCGGCGCAGCTCTCTCCGCATCCCCTCCTTGAGCTTCAGCTCCGTGATCAGAGCTCGTTCCTCCCGGCTGAGCGGCGGCCGAGAGATCTTCGGGGGTTCCGCGATCGTGAGATTGGGCACCACGTCGCCCGAGGCTCCGAGACCGGTCACCGCCAGCTGCATGGACGTCGAGGAGCCCGGCGAGCTGGCGGCGCTCTGGACGACGATCACGTACTGGCGTCCCTCCGTGCTCGCGTCCAGCTGGAACGCGCGTACCTGGTCGGCGTCGCTCAGCACCTGCACCTCGCCCAAGCCCAGATTCAGATTGATGGCCGGCGTTGTGGGCGGCGGAGGCGGAGGTGGGGGAGGAGGAGGCGGCGGAGGCGGTGGGGGTCCCACGGGTCCGTCCCCTCCGCCGCACGCCGCCAGACCCACCAGCAGCGCGCAGACCGCACGGATCCGGGCCGGTCTCGGGCGCAATCCGTGGGTGATAAGCTCACGATGTGTTCTGATCACGTCCCCATCCTTTGAGTTCGGCGTGCGATGCCCTTTTCTTTCAACCAGCCTGAAACCGCCCGGGTTCCGGACTCCGACCGTCTCGGGCTACGGCGGGAAACCCGAAACTTTGCACGGACCGTGCCATCCCCGGTGTATTACAACCCGCCGCCCCCCGAGGGTCCCACGAGCCTGACAGTTCGGCTGAACGACCTGAGTCCCGGCGAAGTTTCCCGCCTGTTCGGCCCCACGGGACCCGATCAAGGTGAAATCCCGCCGGTCCGCCTTGCCCGGAGTCGCTCCACGGGAAACTATAATCCAACCCTGGATCGCGCTCCGCCCACTCGCGGCCGTGGTCGAGCCGGCGCACCCTGTGTCGGGAGAAGTCGATGGGACGACGAATTCGCTCTCGCGGTCTCGGAGCGGCTGCCGCTCTGGCTGCCTCGGTGGGTCTCCTCCTCTCCGCCTGTGGAGGCGGACCTACGGAGCCCCCTCCGCCGCCATCTCCATCCATCGACTTGTCGCCGGCCACCGTGTCGCTGCAGCGTCAGCTGGGAGCTCCGCCACCCCAGACGACCCTCACGGTGCGAAACACCGGCGGCGCAAGCCTGTCCTGGAGGGCCGCCGCGGATCAGACCTGGGTGCTCCTCAATCCGCCCTCGGGCACTCTGGCCCCGGGTCAGTCTCAGCCCATCTCACTGTCCGTCGCCGACCTGCTGTTCGCTGCGGGCTCGTATGCCGCCACCGTCTCCGTGACGGGGAATGCCTCCAACTCCCCCGCCACCACGGCGGTGGCTCTGACCGTCACGCAGACCGATGCTCTCGCGCTGGTCGAGGATGTCCCCGTTCAGGGAATCAGTGGGAGCGCGGGCAGTGGACTGCTGCTCAAATTCGACGTCAGTTCGGCAAACACGGACCTGGCCGGACCCGGAGCCACCGCGGCCGCCCGGGCCGCCGCCACGCTTCGCTTCTCCCTCACCGGGGGATCGGGCAACGCCGATCTGTTCGTACGGCTCGGATCGGCGCCCACCACCTCGTCCTTCGACTGCCAGTCCACCGGGGCCACATCCAACGAGACATGCGCCCTGGGTGACCCCGCGAACGGAACCTGGTTCGCGCTCATCCGGGGCGTGAGCGATTTTTCGGGCGTCTCGCTGGTGGCGCAGATCGAGATCCCCCGTACGCTCACCGTATCCGGAACGTTGGCCGGAACGGGAACCGTCACGTCGGCTCCCTCGGGCATCGACTGCACCATCGTGGCGGGGGCGGCGGGCGGCAGTTGTTCGGCGGTGTTCATGGAGAACACTTCCGTCACGCTGTCCGCCAATACCCAGGCGGGTTCGATCTTTCGAGGCTGGGCCGGCGACTGCGCCGCCTCCGGCGTCGGAGAGTGCACGCTCACCATGTCCCAGGATCGGGCCGTCACGGCCCAGTTCGACTTCGTGCAGCAGCATACGATCCAGGTGCTCGGGGCCAGCACCGGAAACGGCACCATCACGTCGAACCCGGCCGGAGTCGCTTGCACGATCTCCGCTGGAATGGCGAGCGGCAGTTGCGTCGCCGCGTTCGACGAGAACATCCCCGTGACGCTTACCGCCGCGGCCCAAGCCGGTTCGTTCTTCGAAGGATGGGAGGGAGCCCAGGGCTTCCCGCCCAGTTGTTCGGGACCCGGCTCATGCGTCCTCATGCTGCCGCAGGATAACGTGACCTTCGCGGCGTTCACGCTGAATCTCGCCGAGACGTTCGCCATCGAGGTTCGATTCAATCAGGGCACGGCTCCGACCGCCGGTCAGTCCCAGGCGTTCACCGACGCCGTGACGCGATGGGAAGGTCTGATTTCTTCCGGCGTTCCCGACGTGCCGCTGAACATCACCGCCGGGATGTGCGGTATGGATTCACCGGCCCTGAACGAAACGATCGACGACCTCGTAGTCCTGGTGACGCTGAAGCCGATCGATGGCCCTGGAGGAGTGCTGGGCCAGGCCGGCCCCTGCTTCATCCGCAACTTCAGCCACCTGCCTCTGGTGGGAGTGATGGAGTTCGATACCGATGATCTGGTGTCGCTCGAGGTCAACGGACTCCTGAACACCACCATTCTTCACGAGATGGGGCACGTGCTCGGAATCGGCAGCCTGTGGCGCTTCTTCGGGCTCCTCGCAGATCCCGCTCGAGATGGCGGGATCGACCCGCACTTCACGGGCCCTCAGGCGATCGCCTCGTTCGACAATGTGGGAGGCACGAGCTTCACGGGCGCCAAGGTGCCGGTGGAGAGCATCGGCGGGCCCGGTACGGCCGACGCCCATTGGCGCGAGTCCGTATTCAACAACGAGCTCATGACGGGATTCATCAACCAGGGAGTGAACCCGCTGAGCGAGGTCAGCGTGAGCTCGCTCGGGGACATGGGTTATCTTGTGGACCCCAGCGGCGCGGATGCCTACAGTCTCCCTCTGGCCGCCCTGCGAGCGAGGCCGGCCCGCCTGTGGGCGCTCGGCGACGACATCTTCGGCGGACCCCTCTACGTGATCGACGCGAGCGGAAGGATTCTGGGACGGATGCGCGATGTCAGATAGACCTGCGGTCACCTACCGGCGCGCGGCCGGAGCGCTTCTCACCCTCTCCGTGGCGACCCTGGGGATGGGTGCTACGTGCGCTCGAAAGGCCCCCGACGCCACCGCGTGCCGGCCGTTGGAACCCTCGCGGGACACCGCCGGCGTCGACGTCGCCGGCCTGGAGGGGCGGTACCGGCTCACCCTGGTGGCCACCCGGGGCCCCGCGACGGGACGCTCCGTCACGGGAAGCCTGACCCTGGCGGCGATGCCCAGTGACCTGACGGGAGTCAAGTCACCGGGAGGTGGTCCCGATCGCGCGGCCGCGGCGCCCTTCTACGGCTCCCTCCGCATCGACCTCGGCGCCGTCGGAGCCCGAATCGCCGGAGATCTGGAGGCCTCGGATCCGCGAGCCCCCGGAGTCCTCGTCCTCTCCTATCCCGCCACGGCTCGGACGGCCGCCGGCCGCAGGGTCACCCTGCGCCTGGGTTCGCTGGCGAACGACCGAGAGCGGACGCGCTTCGACGGCGCCTACACGGCGCTTGCGGTCCTCAGCCATGGCGATCGAGGTTTCTTCGGTTCCTGGGCGAGCGGCGTGCAGGGGGAGCAGGCGGGCGGGCATTTCTGCGCGCTCCGGGAGCCCGCTTAGCAGGTCGAGTCCGGTGCCGGCCGGAGGCCGGATGCCAACGGGGCCCGGCCATGTGGCCGGGCCCCGTTGGCATCCGGAGGCGAGGTGAGGCCGACGCGGCCTAGTACATGCCTCCCATGCCGCCGGGCATCCCACCGCCCGCGGCGTTCTTCTCCTCCTCCGGGTGTTCCACGATGACGCACTCGGTGGTGAGCAGGAGTCCGGCAATGGAGGCCGCGTTCTGCAGAGCGGTCCGCGTCACCTTGGTCGGATCGATGACGCCCTCCTTGACGAGATCGGCATACTCGCCGGTCGCCGCGTTGTAGCCGAAGTTCAGCTCGTCCCTCTCACGGACCCGCTCCACCACGATCGACCCTTCGGCTCCCGCGTTCTGCACGATCTGCCGGATCGGCTCCTCTAACGCCCGCCGTACGATCTTCACGCCGATCTGCTCATCCGGATCGTCGGTCTCGATGTCGTCGAGAGCGGACTGAGCACGCAGCAGAGCGACTCCGCCGCCAGGAACGATACCCTCTTCCACCGCGGCGCGCGTGGCGTGGAGCGCATCCTCGACTCGCGCCTTCTTCTCCTTCATCTCGGTCTCGGTCGCGGCACCCACGTTGATCACCGCGACCCCGCCCGACAGCTTCGCCAGGCGTTCCTGCAGCTTCTCGCGGTCGTAATCCGAGGTCGACTTGTCGATCGCGACCTTGATCTCGTTGATCCGGCCCTTGATCTTGTCTTCCTCGCCGGCGCCGTCCACGATCGTCGTGTCGTCCTTGTCGATCACGACCCGCTTCGCCTGGCCGAGATCGCTCACCACGGCGTTCTCCAGCTTGAAGCCGAGCTCCTCGCTGATCACCTGCCCGCCGGTGAGGATCGCGATATCCTGGAGCATCTGCTTGCGCCGGTCCCCGAACCCGGGAGCCTTCACCGCGCAGACCTTGAGAGTACCGCGAAGCTTGTTGACCACCAGTGTGGCCAGGGCCTCGCCTTCCACGTCCTCGGCGATGATGAGCATCGGCTTGCCCATCTGGGCGACCTTCTCGAGGACCGGCAGAAGGTCCTTCATGGCCGAGATCTTCTTGTCATGGATCAGGATGAGCGGCTCGTCGAGCACAGCCTCCATCTTGTCCGGATCCGTCACGAAATAGGGCGACAGATAGCCCCGGTCGAACTGCATCCCGTCCACGGTCTCGAGCTCGGTCTCCAGACCCTTCGCCTCCTCGACCGTGATCACGCCGTCCTTTCCGACCTTGTCCATCGCATCGGCGATCAACTCGCCGATCTCCATGTCGTTGTTGGCCGAGATGGCGGCCACCTGTGTGATCTCGGTCTTCCCCTTCGTCTCGACGGAAACCTCGGCGAGATTCGCGACCACCGCCTCGACCGCCGTGTCGATCCCACGCTTGAGGGCCATCGGGTTGATGCCCGCGGTGACGCTCTTGAGCCCCTCGCGGAAGATCGACTGGGCCAGCACCGTGGCCGTCGTCGTGCCGTCGCCCGCCGCATCCGACGTCTTGGTCGCCACCTCTTTCACCATCTTGGCTCCGAGGTCCTCGACCGGATCCTCCAGCTCGACCTCCTTCGCCACGGTGACCCCGTCCTTGGTGATCGTCGGGCTTCCGAACTTCTTCTCCAGCACGACGTTCCTGCCTTTGGGCCCGAGCGTCACCTTGACCGCCCCGGCCAGCTTGTCCACACCGGTCTTGAGCCGCTGTCGCGCGGCGCCCTCGAATTCCAGATCCTTGGCCATCGTCATGTCTCCTCTCAGTTTACCCTTCGCTCACGCTGCGGGCCGACGACGAGGCGGCACACCCCGCTGTCCGCCGCGCGGCACGTCGCCTCCGCTACTTGAGAACCGCCAGAACATCGCTCTCCTTGACGATGAGGACGTCATGGCCGTCCAGCGTGACCTCCGTGCCCGAGTACTTGCCGTACAGCACCCGGTCGCCCTCCTTCAACTCCATCGCGATGACCTCGCCGTCGTCGTTGCGCCGTCCGGGGCCGACCGCCAGGATCACGCCCTGTTGCGGCTTCTCTTTGGCGGTGTCGGGAATGTACAGTCCTCCCCGCATCTCCTCGGTCTCCTCCATGGGCTCGACCACGACACGGTCCGCCATCGGGTGGATGCTCAATTTGGTCTTTGAAGCGGTAGCCATCTCGACGCCTCCTTCATCCTGCACTCTGGCTCGCTGCGAGCCGGTCCACGATTAGCACTCGTAGTCATTGAGTGCTAGCAGAGCCGAGAATATGCGTACAACGCTGTCGCCGCGCAAGTTCCTCCCGAGCGGCCCGCTGGATGAAACCCGGCGACCGTCTGTCGCGTATTCGATGAGCGAGGACAGGGGCGGCGCCGACTCCGCGGAGCCGTCCCCTGAAGCCGGTGAACAGGCGTGCGGGGGGACCACCCGCGGTCCACTCCCGAACGCCTTCGAATCGATCGCCTCGCAAGGCACCATCGGGGAGGTTCTGATGATGCGGTCTCTACTGGTATGGCTCACCGTCGGCGCCGTCGGCCTCATGGCGGCCGGCGTGGTGTTCTCGCTCCTGATTCCGCTGGCGGTTCTGGCGATTCGGATCTGCTTCGTGGCCCTGGTCGGCTACCTCATCCTCCGTCTCCTCCGTCCCGACCTGGCGGACCGCCTTCGCGACAGTCTACGAGGCACGGGAGACGGCTGAGCGCAAGGCCGACCGAGCGGGACCGTCCCGGTCTCAGCCTCGTTCAGGACGCCGACAGCATGCGTCGCGCGGTCGTGAATCGTCTCGGCGCCTCCGGCACGCGCCCGGCCAGCTCTTGGTTATGCCGGTGAAGCGCGCCGCGGTCCTCCACGTGGCATTCCCGGAACCGGTCCCGCGATGCCCGGCGCCGCCATAACGGCCCACCACAGCGCCGCTCGCCCCGCTTCTCGCGAATCGCGGCTCGATGGGCTCAATCTTCAGACTCCCCTCCACTGCCCTCCCGGCCCAAGTGTCTATCGGCCACGGCCAAGCCTATGAGTGTCAGAACCGGTTCCACCCGGTCCACCATGCGACAGTGCGGACCGATCAGCTCCGCGAGGCCGCCGGTAGCCAGGACGAGCGGATTCTCCGGAGCCCACTCCTCCAGGATCCTCCTCACGATCCCATCGATCGAGTCCACGATGGCGAAGAAAGCCCCCGACTGGACGCAGGCCAGCGTGCGCCGGCCGATCACCCGCTCCGGCGGCGCGATCTCCACGAGAGGGAGTTGGGTGGCCACGGACGTGAGCCGCTCGATTCCCGCTCTGGGGCCGGGAGCGATGACGCCGCCCATGAACACGCCATCCGCGGTGATGCAGTCGAAAGTGGTGGCCGTGCCCAGATCGACCACCACGGTGTTCCGGTGGTACAGCTCCGAGGCGGCCAGCGTGTTGGCGATGCGGTCCGCGCCGACCTCGTGCGGCGCGTCCACGTCGAGCCGCACGGGCAGGCGGTCCGACGGACCGAGCACCCGGAATTCCGACGCCAGTCCGCGGCATGCCTGGGCCCACGCCCGATCCAACACGGGAACCACGGACGCGAGGATGGCGCGACGGACGGGACCGTGCGCGGGAGCCAGGGCGCGGTCCAGGAAGCCCTGCAGAAGGACGGTATACTCATCTCCCGTTCGGTCCCTCCGCGTCGCGATGCGCCAGCAATACAGCGGTTCGAGCCCACGGAACACCCCGATGACCGTCTCCGTGTTTCCCACGTCGATGGCCAGAATCACGCGTCCTCCTCCGGCGTCACCACCGCGCTCACGACGCGCCGGAGCGCTCCTCGATCGGGGCGGAACAGAAGCGCTCCGTCCGGTGCGATCCCGACCGCTCGCCCCGAGATCCCGTCCTCATCGGCGCCCGACCTCACCCGCACCCTGCGGTCCCGAAGCCAGTCATACCTGTCCAGAAGGCTCAGCGCCGAGGGATCGAGAGAATCGGGGGCCGGGCGCAGCCGAGATTCGAGGCCTCGCACCACGGCGTCGGCCACCTGCACGAGCTCGACTCCGGGTTGGAACTCTTCGACACAACTCACGGCCCGCTCCAGTTCCCTCGGAAGCGCACGGCCCATCGGCTTCACATTGACACCAACCCCGAGCACGACGTAGCGCGGACCGGCTTCCGCCCAGATCGCCTCTCCCAGAATCCCACCCAGCTTACGGTTCCCCGCCATCAGATCGTTGGGCCACTTGAGCGCCGGATCGAGCGCCGGGAACCGCTCGTCCAGCTCCTGCACGATGCCGAGACCCGCCAGGATGGAGAGGACCGAACTCGCGGGCCGACCCTCGGGCCGCAGAACCAGACTCAGATACACCCCCTTGTCCGGCGGGGAGTGCCAGGTCCGCTCCAGCCGGCCCCTGCCCCGGGCCTGTTCTCTGGCCACGACCAGCGTACCCTCCGGAGCCCCCGCATCGGCCAGCTGGCTCGCCACCGCGTTCGTCGAGTCCACCTTCCCGTACACATGGACCTCGTCCCTTCCCCACCTCGACCGCAGTTGGGCCGCCGACCAGCCCGCCCACGCCTGCACCTGCCGCGGACTCACGAGACCACCAGTAAGGACAGGTCTAGGCATGCGGCCGAATGGGTGAGCGCTCCGATGGAGATCAGGTCCACCCCCGTCTCGGCCACGGCGCGCACGTTGTCGAGAGTGATTCCTCCGGAGGCCTCCACGACCGGTCTCGGCTCGGGCGACGCCGCGACGGCTCGCACGGCCTTCGCGAGCATCTCCACCGGAAAGTTGTCCAGCAGCACCCGGTCCGGTCCTTCGCCTAGGATCTCCGCCAGTTCCGCGAGTGACCGCACCTCCACCTCCACCGGTATCGGATGCGTCGCCACGCCCGCACGAACCCGGCGCAGCGCCTGAACCAAGCCGCCAGCCGCGGCCGCATGGTTTTCCTTGATCAGAGCCATGTCGTACAGCCCCGCGCGATGGTTCACCGCCCCACCGGCCGCCACCGCCAGTTTCTCGAGCTTCCGCCACCCGGGTGTCGTCTTGCGGGTATCGGTGATCCGGCAACCCGTTCCCGCCACGGCGGAGACGAAGCGCGCCGTCAGACTTGCGATTCCGGACAAACGGCCCAGAAAGTTGAGCGCCGTCCGCTCCGCCGTGAGGATGGGGCGCAGAAGACCCTCGACGCGGAGGATCTCCTCCTCCGAGTTCACGTGCTCGCCGTCGGCCTTCCGCCATCGAAGCGACACATCCGGATCCAGGGTCTCGAATACTCGGGCCGCAGGACCTCGGCCTGCCACCACACCCTCTTGGCGAGCCACGATTCGGGCCACGCCACGAGCCGACGGGGAGACGGTCCACCTCGTGGTGTGATCCCCGTCGCCGATGTCCTCCGCGAGCGCCGCCACCACCAGGGCCGCCTCCGACAGCACACCCTGAAGAGCCCGGCTCACGTTCAGCCCCGGAGACCCGGGAGAAAGGCGGCGGCTACCAGGTACCCCAACCCGACGCTCCAACAATAGTAGGCGAACCGGTGAAAGGTCCGGTGCTCCAACATACGCACGAAGATACGTATCGCGACGATTCCGGACACCAGCGCGGTCGCGAAACCGGTCAACAGGAAGCCGGGTCCGATGTCGTTGACGGCGGCGCCGAACTCGCCCACCTGCAGCACGGCCGCTCCCGCTATGGCCGGGACCGACATGAGAAACGAGAACTCAGCCATGCGGACGGCGTCCACGCCCAGCCAGGATCCCACCGCGAGCGTCGCCCCGGACCTGGAGACGCCCGGGATGATCGCCACAGCTTGAGCCATCCCGATCCCCAGCGCCCGAGGGGCATCGGGGCGGCCCGCCTGCGCCGCCGGAGCGCTCCGCTTGACCGACCAGGCCAGCAGTCCGCTCGCCAGGAGCAGAGCCGCGGCCAACCGGGGAACGTCGAACAGGCCCTCCAGCGCGGACTCCCACACGAGACCCACGACGCCGGCAGGCACCGTGGCCAGCCCGAGCAGGCCCGCGTATGTGAGGCTCTCCCGCTCCCTCCTGCAAACCCCCCGCACCAGCTCGTGTATCCGGGCGCGATAGGCCCACAGCACCGCGCACAGCGAGGCCACGTGCACCGTCACCTCGAACGCGACACCGGGCAGCGTCACACCCAGGATTCGCTCGGCCAGCACCAGGTGCCCGCTGCTCGAAACCGGCAGGAACTCCGTGAATCCCTGCACGGCACCCAGCAGGGCGGCCATGGCCTCTCTCATACCGGGTTCCCGGAACCGGTGGAAGAAGCCACCGCGCCTCTCAGCACTTCCTCATAGAACGCTTCGTAAAGCGGAACGATCCGGTGTGCGGAGAATCTCTCGACCGCCCTCCGGCGGGCGGCCCGCGATGCCCGCTCCCAAACATCCCGGTGCAGCAGGAAGCGCACGGCACTGTCCGCCATGGATTCCACATCTCCGACCGGATGGAGAGCGCCCGTGGTCCCGTCCTCCACGACCTCCGCCAATCCACTGTTCTTCGTTCCCACGACCGGGACACCCGCCACTTGGGCCTCCAGCGCCACGAGTCCGAACGACTCCTGTTCGCTCGGCAGGAGGAACAGATCCGCGCACACCAAGAGCTCCGAGACCGATTCCAGCTTTCCGAGAAACAGCACCCGCGCTTCCAATCCGAGGCTCGACACGAGCTCGTCCGCCAGCGGCCGGTCCGGACCGTCGCCGATGAGCACCAGCCGCGAGTCCACCCGCTCAGCCACCCGGGCGAAGATGCGGATCACGTCACTTATCCGCTTCACGGGTCGGAAGTTGGAGATGTGCATGAGGATCTTCTGGCTCTCGTCCGACAGCAGAGTGTTCCCGCACTCGTGGCGCTCACGATCGTACAGGTCCGGATCCACGAAGTTGGGAATCACGCGGATGTCGCACTCGCGACAGCCAAAGGCTCTGTGCGTCTCCGCCTTGAGGTATCTGGACACCGCGGTCAGACCATCGGAGCCCTCGATCGAGAACTTGGTGATCGATCGGAAGGACGGATCCTGACCGACCAGAGTGATATCCGTCCCGTGCAACGTGGTGACGAGCTTCACATTCCCGCCCTCGGCTCTGAGCATCTCACGCGCGATCCAGGCCGCCGTCGCGTGCGGAACGGCATAATGAGCGTGCAGCAGGTCCAGCCCCTGTCGCCGAACGACCTCGTGGATCGACACGGCCAGCGCCAGGGAGTACGGAGGGTACTCGAACAGGGGGTACCGGTTGACCTCCACTTCGTGGAAGAACACTCCTTCCAGAAAATGTGTCAGCCGGAAGGGCTGTGCGTAGGAGATGAAATGGATCTCGTGGCCACGCCGGGCCAATTCGATGCCCAGTTCCGTCGCCACGGCTCCGGATCCACCGTAGGTGGGGTAGCAGGTGATTCCTATCCTCATGCCGGATTCCGTTCGTTCGTCCCCGCCCGGGAGGCTAGCGCCCCTCTCGCCAGTCCGAGGCCAGCCGCCGCGCAAGTTGCCGTGTGGGCAGACGTGCGTCCAGAGTCACCGTGTGCTCCGGCATCTGATGACGAAACCAGGTGCGTTGGCGGCGCGCATAGGCCCATGTGGCCCGCACGATCCGCTCGAGCGCCTCGTCCCGGGTGAGCCGTCCGTCGGCGAGCGCCAGCACATCTCGATAGCCCACCGCACTCCACACCGGAGCGTCCGCGGATGCCTCGGTCCGGAGCCTCTCGACCTCCTCCAGCCAGCCACCCTGAAGGAGAGCGTCCGCCCGAGCCCGAATTCGTTCGCGGTGGACGCCCGCCGGCAACGACAGACAGTAGCAGCGAATGTGAAGCGGCCGGGCCTCTGGCTCTCCATGCTCCTGCCACCAAGTGAGGGGGTGACCGCTCAGGAGAGCGAGCTCGAGCGCCCGGGCCGCTCGTTGGCCGTCCAGCCGGACCAGTCGACCGCGCAGCCCGGGATCCAACCGGTAGGCCCAGCTCAGCACGCGCGCCGGTGGCTGATCCTTCAGCCACCGGCGCAGGGCTCGCCGGCGCTCCGGTTCGAGCCGGGGCTCCCGAAACACTGGATCCAGAAGCGCCCGCAGGAAGAACCCTGTTCCTCCCGCCAGGATCGGAACTCCACCCCGTTCCCGGATGTCGGCGATCCATCGGCGCGCGAATCGACTGAACGCGCCGGCGCTGTAACGGCGGCGCGGGTCCAGGAACCCTACTCCATAGTGGACCACTTCGCGCCGCTCTCCACGGGCCGGCGCGGCCGTTCCCACTTCCATGCCCCGGTAGGCCTGGCGACTGTCCACCGAGACCACCTCCCCGCCCAGCTCGCGCGCCACAGCGAGCGCGAGAGCCGTCTTGCCCGTTGCGGTGGGACCGACGATGGCGATAGCCTCCCACCCGGAGGCCATCATGAACGACCGAACCGACGGGCCAGCTCCCGCAGGGTCAAGCGCACTACCGTCGGACGCCCGTGCACGTCGTGGCCTGGCAGCTCGGTAGCGAACAGACGGTCCAGCAGCTCCGTCATTTCGTCGTGCGAGAGCGCCTCCCCGGCCTTGATGGCGCCTTTGCACGCCATGCTCTTCGCAATACGCTCGTGCTGATTGCGCGCGGAATCCACCAGCGGTGAACCATCGGTCAGCTCGCGAATCATGTCCCGCAAGCACCTCTCGGGATCGAATCTGGAGTGAGGGTGCGGTGCCGCCCGGACCAGCAGCGTGCGGTCTCCGAAGGGCTCGATCTGGAAGCCGATCCGGCGCAGGAGTCCAGTCAGCTCCTGTGCCGCCGAATGCTCCGCAGGCGAGAGCCGGAGTGTCAGCGGAAACAACAGATGCTGCGCTTCACCGCCACCCTCCGTGAAACGCCGCATGATCTCCTCGTACAGGATCCGCTCGTGTGCGGAATGCTGGTCGATGATCAGGAGGCCGTCCCTTGTCGAGGAGAGGATGTAGGTTCGGTGCAGCTGCCACAGCATCGGTGGCGCCGCGGACAGAAGATCGGCGGACAACTTCACCTCGGGCGCCGCCGGCCCCTCCGCTTCCCCACTCTCTTCCTCGATACTATGGAGAGGCGCTCCCCTCACGAAGAAGGCGAGTTGCGAGGCCGGGTCTGCGCCCGGCACACCCTGCAGCGGGTGCCGGGGACGCTCTACGCTCACTCCTCCCCGAAGCGCGCCGGGGGGCTCCGATTGCGAACCTGGCCACTCCGCCGCCGCCGAGTCCAGAGGGGCCGCACTGGACAGGTCCGAGAGCCCAGTTCGGATGGCGGCGTGAATCGCCTCCTCCACCGCGCTTCGATCCCGAAACCGTACTTCCTGCTTGGCGGGGTGGACATTCACGTCGACCCCGGACGGCTCCACCGTCAGGTAGAGGAACAGGGACGGACGGACCCTCGCGGGAAGAGTGGTCCGGTACGCCTCGTCGGCCACTCGGAGCAGGCCCCGATCGATGAAAGGCCGCCCGTTGACGAACAGATACCGGCGCCGGGCACTGAGGCGCACCGTATCTGGTCTCTGAATCAGGCCCTCCACGCGTACCGCGTCGGCTTGATGCGCGATCTCGATCAGAGCCTGTGCCCGCTCGACGCCCCAGATGGCTGCGACGCGGTCGCGAATGCGAGGTGCCCGAGCCAGGTACAGCAGTTCCCGGCCGTTGGATTCCAGCCGGAACTCCACCTCCGGATGAGACAGGGCCAATCCCACCAGGACGTCGCTGGCGGCTCTCGTCTCCGCCGCCGCGGAGCGGAGAAACTTGGCCCGCGCCGGTTGCTCCTGGAACAGGGAATGAACCGTAACGGTCGTGCCACGCCGGCGGGCGGCCGCCTCGACACCCTGGATCCGGCCGGAGCGTACCCGAACCCGAGTCGCGTCTTCTCCCTCCTGAGCGGTGATCAGCTCGAATCGACTCACCGCCGCGATGGATGGAAGAGCCTCCCCGCGAAACCCCAGCGAGCCGACCACCGCGAGATCCTCGGCCTCGCGAATCTTACTGGTGGCATGCCGGTCCAGAGCCAGCACCGCATCGGCCCGCTCCATGCCGCAGCCATCGTCGACCACCCGGATCTCGGTCTTGCCGCCGTTTCGCAACGTGACCTCTATCCGTCCGGCTCCGGCATCGAGCGCGTTCTCGACCAGCTCCTTCACGACCGAAGCCGGGCGCTCCACCACTTCACCCGCCGCGATCAGGTTGGCCACGTGATCGGGAAGAAGTTGGACTCGAGGGCTCATACCCACCTTTTCTGTCGGCGTGCGGGGCTGTTGTCCGCCACCCCAACGATCCGCCCCGGGATACCGGGCCACCCCTGCGAGAAGTTCCCGCGGCGTGCTCGGGCAAGCCTCTTCCGGAGCTCCCGTAGCGGAGCCTTCGAGCACGCTCGCGGGCCGTCTTCGATCACCGCCCGATTCACCGCGGACGGATCGGAATCCGGACGGAGCAGATCTACAGCAGGAAAGCCCGCAGCAGAAGGAAGGTGAGGCTCGAGAACAGCGCGGCGGCGGGGATCGTGGCCAGCCACGAGTTGGCGATTCGACCCACCTGCCGCACGTTGAGCGCACCGATTCCGCGGGCCAGCCCCACTCCGATCACCGCGCCCACCAGCGTGTGCGTTGTCGAAACAGGCAGGCCCAGCCGAGACGCGATGAGCACCGTCGTCGCCGCTCCGAACTCCGCGCTGAACCCACGCGTCGGGGTGAGCTCGGTGATCTTCTTGCCGATGGTGGCGATCACCTTGTAGCCCCATGTCGCCAGCCCCACCACGATTCCGCCCGCACCGACCGCCAGCACCCAGAACGGGACGGGGACCTTCTCCGGCAACATCCCCACATCGGCGATCTGGATCACGGCCGCCAGCGGACCGACCGCATTGGCCACATCGTTGGCGCCGTGCGCGAACGCCACGTAGCAGGCCGTAGCGATCTGCAGCCGCCCGAACACCCGTTCCACATACTGAAATGGGTGGTCGGGATCCGCGCGCGTGCAGCGCAGGCGCCAGCGGGTGATCGCGTACGCTCCACCGGCCACGACCGCCGCCACCAGAACAGTCATCCACCAGGCCGGGTGGCTCAGCACGTTCCTCAGTCCCTTGTAGACTAGACTCAGAACGAGGACGAACGCCACGGCCGCCACCAGATGCGGCCCGAGCCGTCGGGTGGCGGCGATCGGATCCGCCTGCCGGAGGATTCGGCGCCGGACCAGGAGGAACATCGCTGCACCAAGCACGCCGCCCAGGATGGGCGAGATGACCCAGCTGGCGACGATCTTCGCCACCGTGCCCCAAGCGACGGCTTCCCAACCCGCCGCAACGACGCCGAAGCCGAGGACGGCTCCGACGATGGAGTGCGTGGTCGAAACCGGCAGCCCGAACATGGTGGCGATCTGGAGCCACGCGCCGGCCGCCAGGAGGGCGGAGGCCATGCCCAGCATCAGTACGCGCGGACCCTTCGGCCCCCACAAGGGACTGTCGACCTGGAACAGGGAGGTCTCCAGGATCCCCTTTCGGATGGTCTCGCTCACGTGCGTCCCGACCAGGGTCGCACCGAGAAACTCGAAGATTCCGGCCAGGAGCACGGCCCCCAGCAGGGTGAGCGCCCCCGACCCCACAGAAGTGCCCATCGCGTTGGCGACGTCGTTGGCCCCGATGTTCCAGGCCATGTAGAGGCCCGCCGCCAGAGCGATGGCCAGCACGACCGTCGTTGCGCTCAGTGGTAGTATCCCTGAAGCCGGACGGAAACGTTAGCCACGAGACGGACCCGCCGGTCCGGCTCCACCCGCCGATCCCGTCACCGCCGCGCCAGCATGAGGCGCAGCATGTCGCCCGTGTTCTCCGCATGGTTGGCGACCGCGCCGAGGACCTCGATGATGTGCATCCAGAGGAAGACGGAAACGGGATCCAGCTCCTGCTCGTGCTCGAGCAACGCTTTCGACACCTGCCACTGCCGCTTGTCCGCCTCCCATTCCTGGTCGTCCACTTCGGCGACCCTGCGGAGCACCTTGTCCACTTCCGGGCCTCCGAAGGATGTTTCGAACAACCGGGTCAGCTCGAGTCCGGCTTCCACCAGCAATTCGCTGGTCTTGATGACCTGAGCGACGAGATCGAGAAGCAGCGGTCTGAGCGCAGCGGGACACGGGGTTTGCCGGAGCGTGAGCATGACGCCCAGATCCTCGGCCGCGTCCGCGATGGCGTCCTGCTCCTTCAGATACTTGAGGACATCACCTCGATCCACGGGCAGAAACATGGAGCGGGGAAGGTGGTCCCGAATCTCCGACTTCAGAACGTCCGCCTTGTGCTCCAGCTTTGAGATCGTCCGATAGATCTCGAGTGCCCGATCCCAGTCCTCGTCGAGGAACGCCTCGAACAGGGGCCGGATGAGCTTGACCGCCTCGTGCACTCGCTGTGTGTGCGCGACCAGCGGCCCGAAGGGCGACTTGCCGAAGAGTTGGTAGATGGTGCGCATGGCACGTCCTCAGCTCGTGGACACGGGAGAATCCGTCAGGCCATACAGCGCGAGCGCGTTCTCACCGGTGAGCGCCGCGATCTCCGCCGGAACCGCTCCCCTCAACTCGGCGACTCGCGCGCATGTGTGGACCAGGAGGGCCGGCTCGTTTCTGCGGCCCCGCTTCGGCGCTGGAGCGAGATAGGGCGCGTCCGTCTCGATCAGCAACCGCTGGTCCGGAGTTCGCCGCACCCGGGCCGCGATCTCATCCTGGCCTTTGAACGTTACGATCCCCGAGAACGACACGTACCAGTCCGCGGCCAGGGCTGTCTCCAGAAGCCGCTCACCCCCGGTGAAGCAGTGCAGCACTCCCTTCACCCGGCCCGCCTGCTCCTCGATCGCCGAGGCGGTGTCCTCATCCGCCGCGCGAGAATGCACGATCACCGGCAGCCCCACTTTGGCCGCCAGTTCCATCTGTGCCCGAAAGCTCTCGATCTGCCGGGCCCGGGGCGAGTGGTCGTAGTGGTAGTCGAGCCCGGTTTCCCCGATCGCCACAACCTGGGCGGCTCCGGCCAGACGCTCCAGTTCGTCCACCGTTCCGGCCGAAAAGCGCCGGGCCTCGTGCGGGTGCAATCCGGCCGAGGCCCAGATTCCGGGCTCCCGTCGGGCCAGCGCCACGGCATCTCTCGCGTCGGAAGGATCGGTGGCCACCGCGAGCATACGCTCCACCCCCACCGCACGAGCCCTATCCAGCACGGCCCCGCGATCCGCGTCGAAACGGGCATCCGTGAGGTGAACGTGCGAGTCGAACGCCGCCCCCCTGCTCACCCGGTCGCGCGCGCCCGTTTCGTCCTTTTCTGCCCGTACGTGTCTATCTCCAGGAGCGCGGGCGAGGCGACGAAGATGGAGGAGTACGTTCCGATCGCGATCCCGAGGATGAGCACGAGAGCGAACGGCCGGATCACGGCTCCCCCGAGCACGAACAGGGAAACGAGGGCCACCAGGGTCGTGCCGCTGGTGAGCACGGTTCGAGGCAGCGTCTCGTTGATGCTGCGGTTGAGCGCGTCCACATACGGCTCCTTGCGCTTCTTACGCATGTTCTCCCGGATCCGGTCGAAGATCACGATCGTGTCGTTGAGCGAGTAGCCGACGATGGTCAGTATCGCCGCCACGGTGGCCAGCGTGATCTCGATGTTGAACAGGGAGATGAAGCCGAACGTGATGACGATGTCATGGACCGTAGCCACCACGGCCGCCACGCCGAAGCGCCATTCGAACCGGAACGCGAGATAGATCAGCGTGAGCAGGAAGGAGAGGAGGATCGCGTAGGTCGCTTTCACCTGCAGCTCGCCGCCCACCTTGGGCCCGACCGCCTCCACCCGAGTGACCTCGAACCCACCCTCACCGAAGCGTTCCTTGAGAGCCTGCTCCACGACCTCGCTGGAGCTCCCCACTCCCGCCTCCTCCGGCGAGCCGAGCGCCTGCACCCTGAGCAGGAACTCGTTCGTGCCGGCGAATCGCTGGATCTGTGCCGTCGCCAGGCCCACGGAGCCCAGCGCCTCCCGAAGCGCGCCTACGTCACCATCCTTCTGCAGGTGCACCTGAATCAGAGTGCCGCCGGTGAATTCCACCCCCGCCCGGAGTCCACCGTGGCCGGCGATCGACACAAGACCCGCCACGATCAAGCTCGCGGAGAAGACGTACGCGCGGCGGCGCTGGTTCAGAAAGTCGTATTTCGCGTTCTTGAACAGCCTCATGGCAGCATCAGATGCTGACCTCCGCGCTCGGCCCGCGGCGATCCAGATAGAACATGAAGAAAGTGCGCGTCACGAACAGGGCCGAGAAGAACGAAGCGGCGATCCCCATGCACAGGGTGACCGCGAAGCCCCGAATCGGTCCCGTGCCGAACTGGAACAGGATGATCCCCGTGATGAGCGTGGTCAGATTCGCATCCACGATTGCCGACAGGGCGTTGGAGAAGCCGGCCTCCACGGCCGTCCTCGGAGTCTTGCCGGACGCCAGTTCCTCTCGTATGCGCTCGAAGATCAGCACGTTCGCGTCCACGGCCATGCCGACGCTCAGGATGAGGCCCGCGATGCCCGGCAACGTCAACGTGGCGCCGAGACCGGCCAGACCGCCCAGAACGAGCAGCACGTAGATGGCCAGGGCCGCGACCGCCATGACACCCGAGATCTTGTAATAGAGGACCATCAGGACCACGACGGCCACGATTCCGAACACGAAGGCGAGCGTGCCCTGATGGATCGAGTCCGCGCCCAGCGACGGTCCTACCGTCCTTTCCTCGACCACCTTGATGGGCTGAGGAAGCGCTCCGGCTCGAAGCACGAGGGCCAGGTCCTGGGCCTCCTGGAAATTGGAAGCCGTAGCGAGCTCGATCTGCGCCCGGCGGCTCAGGGTGGTCCGGATGACCGCCACGCTCTGCACTCGATCGTCGAGCAGGATGGCCATGTTGTCTCCCACATGCCGGCTCGTCCCGCGCTCGAAGATCCTGGCGCCGCGCCGCGTGGTCTCGAACGGCACGATCGGCCGGTTGAACGTCGGGTCGCGCGTGGCGGGACCCGCGTCCGCCAGGTACTCGCCGGTCAGAAGCGGCTCGGCCTGCAGGGCGTAGATCGGCCGATAACTGGTGCCGCCCTGCCCCACCAGGTCCGCCCCCCACCGCAGCCGGATTCCACGAGGCATCTCCTCCTGTACGGACTTCAGGGCCAGGTATCGCTCGACAGTCGGCACATCCTGCTCGCTTACATAGAACTCGCCGGGGATCTGGCCCTCCAGAAGCAGAGAGCTGAGAGGTCGCAGGCTGGCTTCCGTGGGAACCGCCGCGGTGTCGCCCTCCACCGGAGACGAGGCCCGCCGGGTCGAGTCGCTCTGAAGCCTCAGCGAGTCCCCGGCCGCGCCGGTCGAATCCGCGCTCTTCGCCCCGCCAAGGATGTCGGAGAGACCCGTCTCCGGCGGGATCGGGGCCGTCTCGAGGTTCTCGGCACCTACTTCCTGCACGATCGCCCGATCGATGCGTGGCAGCGCCCTCCGCAGGGTCTGCCCATCGGTCACGATGGTGAACTCCAGAAACGCGGTGCGCTCCACGATGCGCTTGGCCCGCTCGGGGTCATCGATGCCGGCGAGCTCCACGATGATCCGTTCCTTGCCGACCTTCTGGATGGTCGGCTCACGAACCCCGAACTCATCGATGCGATTGCGGATCGTGGTGAGCGTCCGATCGATGGCGTCCGCCCGATCCTCGGCGGACAGCGTACCGTTCGGATCGTCCACCTCGACAGCCAGGTGCATGCCGCCCTGAAGATCCAGGCCCAGATTCAGCGGCGACAGCCGTTGGCCCTCGGGCCCCTTCTTGGGAACAAGGGCCCAGGCGCACAGAACGCTGAGACCGAGAATGAGGATGAGGCGCGCTCGAACCGTGCTGAACATCTACGCTCTACTTCCCAACTTCGTTCTCCCCATGGGATTTCCTACGGCGACCGCCGCGGCGGACCCATTCCTTTTGCAGCCGAGTAAGTTATGGGACCGCCGGAGTGGTGGAAAGAGGACCGAACACGACCGGCCCCAGCAGGAGGGTGACCCCCGTCACGAGCAGGATCAGCACCAGATCGAGCAACAGCCCGGCCTTGGCCATCTCACCCACCGTGATACGGCCGCTCCCGTACACGATGGCGTTGGGCGGCGTAGCCACCGGGAGCATGAAGGCACAGCTGGCCGCGAGCGTAGCCGGCACCGTGACCAATAGGGGGTTCCATCCCACCTTCACAGCGACCGCCCCGAGAACCGGGAGGAACGCGGCCGCCGTGGCGGTGTTGCTGGTGAACTCCGTCAGGAGCACCACCAGGAGCGTGATCAGAAGAACCAGCCAGAGCACGGGCCAATGGCTCAGGCCGCCGGCCAGGTTCCCGATCCACGCGTTCAGGCGCGTCCGGCCTACCGCCGAAGCGAGGCTGAGGCCTCCACCGAACAGGAACAGAACCCCCCAGGGAAGTCGTTCCGCCCAGGTCCAATCGAGCGCGAACTCCCCGCGTCGCCAGTCGACCGGCAGCAGGAACAGGGACAGGCCCCCTCCCATGGCGATTCCCGCGTCCGAAACGCCGGGGATCCACCGCTGGAGCAACGGCCTGAGCACCCATAGCGAGGCGGTGCAGGCGAAGACGGCGGCCACGCTCTTCTCCCCGCGGCTCATCGGACCCAACTGACTCAGCTGCTCCTGGATCAACCGCCGGCCGCCTTCCAGCTCCCGGGCCCGAATCGGGAACGCCACCCGGGTGAGCAGCCAGAAGGCGATCGGAAGCGACAGCACGACGAGCGGAATCCCGACCAACAGCCAGCGCGCGAAGCCGATGTCGACGCTATACGTCTCCAGCATGAAGCCCGCCAGGAGCGCATTCGGAGGCGTCCCGACCAGAGTGCCGAACCCGCCGATGCTCGCGGAGAACGCGATCCCCAGCATCAGCAGCACTCCGAAGGAATGGCGATCTTGCGGGTCCGAGAGCCCCGAATCCGGACGCTCGACGATTTCGAGCACGGAAAGGCCGATCGGCAGCATCATCATCGCGGTGGCCGTATTCGAGACCCAGAGGCTCAGGAACGCCGTCGCGCCCATGAAGCCACCCACCAGCGACGTCGGGCGAGTGCCCGCGCGCCGCAGCACCTCGAGCGCGATGCGGCGGTGCAGGGACCACCGCTGCATGCCGAGGGCGATCAGAAACCCGCCCATGAACAGAAAGATGATCGGGTTCGCATACGGCGCCGTGGCCTCGCGGACCGTCCCCGCCCCGAGCAACGGCAGAAACACGATAGGGAGCAGAGCCGTGGCGGGAATCGGAATCGCTTCGGTGAGCCACCAGGCTGCCATCAGTGCTCCGAGAGCCGCCACACGCCAACCCGGAGCCCCCAGGTCGGCCGGCGAGGGAAACAGCAGGATCGCCACGAACAGCACGAGACCCAGCGCCAGCCCCATCCGTTGGCGCCGCGAAATCCCGTCCCGTACGGCCATGTCGCCTTCCCTCCGTTCGATACACGAGCCACGGCGGGCCGCTCTTCACCTCCCCATAAGACCGCCCGACTGGCCCCTCCGCCACCCCTGTCGGACGGTGACCGCACCGGAGGCCGTGATGGCCCGCGTGCGCGGCGTGCCAACCTCGGACGGCTTCCACTGGAATGACATTTGCACTATGCTGATAGCATTCGATCGGCCCGTTCAGCCGACCGCTTCCAACTTCGATCCGAGAGTCTTCGATGCCCGGCCTCGCCGAGAAGAGCTTGATGAGAACGCTACCCGCGGCAGTGGCCCTGCTGTTCGCGGCTGGCCCTGCGCTGATGGCCCAGGATGAGTACGGCCGGGGCGGGATCGAGATCGAGGTGTTCAGCGGCGCGTTCGCGCCGAGCACGCCTTCGCTCCAAAACAGTGAGGAGAAGTTCAACCTGAACGCGTCGGCTCTTGGTGGAGCGCGACTCGGTTACATCTTCCCGGCCAACTTGTTTCTCCAGTTCGAGGTCAGTTACGCGCCGGTCAATATGACGCAGCTGCGGGGCATGGCCGATCTGAACCAGTTGTTCTATGGAGCCGCCCTGGGTTACAACATCCAGGCGAGCCCCACGGTCCAGTGGTTCCTCGCAGGTGGCGCGGGGCTTACTTCGTTCGACTTCGGGGATCAGACCGAGACTGAGGCCACCTATCAGTTCGGAACGGGGCTTCGGGTCTTCCTCACCCCGAGCCTAGCCGTGCGGGTCGACATTCGCGACCGGCTGACTCCGAACGGCATCTCCGACGTGCGCCGCACACTCAATCCGAGGCTGACGCAGGCTCAGACACAGAACGCGACCAACGGAGTCGAGTTCGGGGTCGGCCTCTCCTTCTTCTTCGCACCCAACCGGGATCGGGATGCGGATGGCATCCCGGATCGGGATGATGCCTGCCCCGACACGCCTGCAGGAGCTCCAACCGACGCCCGCGGATGTCCGACGGACCGTGACGGAGATGGCGTGGCCGACTACGCCGACCGCTGTCCCGATACGCCGGCCGGCGCCGGAGTGGACGCGGAGGGATGTCCCACCGACGCGGACGGAGACGGCGTGCCCGACGGACTGGATCGTTGCCCCGCGACGCGAAGCGGAGCCATGGTCGGCGAAGACGGATGCGCCCGCGACAGCGACCGCGACGGCGTGCCCAACGGTCTGGACCGATGCCCGAACACTCCGTCGGGCTTCCCGGTCGGCGCCGACGGATGCACGCTCGACTCGGACGGAGATCGGGTTCCGGATGACCGGGACCGCTGCCCCGGCACACGGAGCGGTGTACGCGTGACCGAAGACGGCTGTGAGCTCGGACCGGCGGAACGTGAGCTCCTGGACACGGGGCGTACCCTCCTCCGAGGCGTGGGCTTCGAGGGCCGGAGCGCTACCCTGACGCCGGCGTCGCGCCTGGCGCTGGATGCGCTCGGTGGAGCGCTGGTGCGCCATCCGGACTGGAGAATCGAGATCCAGGGGCACACAGATGCGGTGGGCCGGGCCGCGGCCAACCTGCGACTCAGCCAGGCCCGCGCGCAGGCCGTTCTCGACTACCTGAAGGGCAATTTCCCTGGACTGGATGCCAACCGCTTCGTGGCTCGCGGATACGGCGAGGCCCAGCCGATCGCGTCTAACCGCACTCGGGCCGGGCGGCAGCAGAACCTGCGCATCGAAATCGTGATCTTGGGACGGGGCGGCTGAGCGGCCGCTCCCTCCCCCGGCACGGCCCGAGTTCGGCCCGTGCGTTCAGACGTCGCGCACGGCGGCTCGAATCCGTTCCAGGACCTCTGCGGGAATCTCCTCCATCTCGTGCGCATGCCGAGCATGCAGGGTGACCAGCTCCAGGAGCTCGTCTTCCGTCTCCGCCCAGGCGGCATAGTCGCAGCCCGGAACCACATCACGGCACTCCAGTCGTTTTCCCATGCTCGGTCTCTCCCTGGAAGATACCTGCGAATCGGTCGAGACAAGGTAGCGCACGGCGCGATGCCTGGACACGAGCGCCCGGGCCGGCACGCGCCGAATCGGAGAACGATGCCAGGCACCATCTCGCTGATTGCCAGACATTCGCCATCTCCTCTACCTTGGGCCGACCCTGAAACCGGCCTTCGACACAGAAAGGACGACCCATGAGCCGCCACCCTCCGATCGCCATCGCCCTGTTCGCACTCGTTTCGATCTCGGGGTGCGTCCGCCAGCCGCGCTTCGCCACTCCCCCGGAAGCCAGGGCGCGTGAGGCTCGGCCCCAGCAGAAGGGGCCCACCGCGAAGAAGACCGAGATCAAACCCTACGCGGAGGTGGTCACGGACAAGGCGGTGACCGATTCCGGGCTGTTCATCGTGCACCGGGTGGAGGAGAAGCTGCTGTTCGAGATCCCGGACTCCATCCTGGGACGCGAGATTCTCCTCGTGACGCGCCGCGCCCGGACCGCCGAACGCTTCGGATTCGGTGGAATGAAGAGCAACACGCAGACTCTCCGCTGGCAGCGCCACGAGAAGAAAGTGCTGCTCCGCGTCGTCTCGTTCGAGAACGTGGCGGCGGACTCTCTCCCGATCTACGAAGCGGTCCGGAACTCGAACTTCGAGCCCATCGTCAAAGCGTTCGACATCGCGGCCATCAGCCCTGATAGCACCTCCGTGGTGATCGACGTCACCGACCTGTTCACCAAGGACGTACCGATGCTCGGTCTGGCCCAGTCGGTCCGCCAGCAGTTTAAGGTGCGCAACCTGGATGCGAGCCGAACGTTCATCCAGTGGGCCAAGAGCTTTCCGCGCAACGTCGACGTTCGGCACGTGCTCACCTACAACGCCACCCAGCCGCCTTCCAACAGCAGCAGCGGCGCCATCTCGGTCGAGATGAACCAGTCGATGGTGCTCCTGCCGGATCATCCCATGAAGCCGCGCCTGTGGGATGAACGGGTGGGCTTCTTCCACCTTTCACAGGTGGACTACGGGCGGAGCGACCAGAAGATCGTGAGGCGCCGCTACGTGACCCGGTGGAGGCTGGAGCCCAAGGATCCGGAGGCCTTCCGCCGCGGCGAACTGGTCGAACCTGTGAAGCCGATCGTTTACTACCTGGACCCGGCGACGCCGCTGAAGTGGCGCCCCTACCTGAAGGAGGGAGTGGAGGCCTGGAACGTCGCTTTCGAGGCCGCCGGGTTCAAGCACGCGATCATCGCCCGCGACCCTCCTTCCCCGGAGGAGGATCCGGAGTTCGACCCGGATGACGTGCGTTATTCCGTCATTCGCTGGTTCGCCTCCGAGATTCAGAACGCCTTCGGTCCGCACGTCCATGATCCCCGGACGGGTGAGATCCTCGAGAGCGACATCGGATGGTTCCACAACGTCGCCAACCTGCTGCGGAACTGGTACTTCGTGCAGACCGCGGCCGCGAACCCGGAGGCGCGCAAGGTGAAGCCGGACGACGCCGTGATGGGCAAGCTCATCCGCTTCGTCGCCTCCCACGAGGTGGGGCATACGCTGGGTCTCCCGCACAACATGAAGGCGAGCGCGGCGTATCCAGTGGACTCGCTGCGCTCGGCCAGTTTCACCTGCGCGAACGGTACCGCTCCCTCGATCATGGACTACGCTCGGTTCAACTACGTGGCGCAGCCGGAGGACGAAGGCGTCTGCTTCATGCCCGGCATCGGCGAATACGACAAGTACGCGATCGCCTGGGGCTACCGGCCGATCCCCAATGCGGCGACAGCCGATGACGAGAAGCCCACCCTGCACCGGTGGATCGAAGAGAAATACGGAGATCCCAGGTACTACTTCGGCGACCCGAGCGGGACGGACCCGACGTCCCTGACCGAGGCGATCGGGGACGATGCGATGAAGGCGAGCGAGTATGGGATCGCCAACCTGAAGCGCATCGTTCCCCACCTGCTGGAGTGGACCTACCAGGAAGGGGAGGACTACTCCGAGCTCCGCGAGCTGTACGGTCAGATCGTGGCCCAGTGGAACCGCTACATGGGGCACGTGGCCGCTAACTTGGGCGGAGTGGTGCAGACCCGGAAAGCCTTCGGGCAGGAAGGAAAGGTGTACGAGTTCGTGCCCCGGGAGACGCAGCGGCGAGCCCTGCGGTTCTTCGCTCAACAGGCTTTCGAACCCCCCACCTGGATGGCGGACGAGGATATCCTCGGGAGGATCGAGAACGTCGGCACGGTCGAGCGAATGCGGCAGATCCAGGTTCGCGTGTTGAACATGGTGCTCGACCCGAGACGCATGGCGCGCATGATCGAGGTGGACGCTCGATCGAGTGCGGATGCCTATTCTCTGGGCGAGATGTTGACCGATCTGAGAGGCGCGGTGTGGGGGGAGCTGGCATCCGGGAAATCTATCGGTACCTACCGCAGGAACCTGCAGCGCGGGTACCTGGACCGGATGGAATGGCTGATGACCGAGGAGCCGGCGGCCCTACCGGCCTTTTTCCGGGCCTTCGCCACTCCCGTCAACGTGTCGCAGTCCGACATCCGGGCGTTCGTGAGGGGCGAGTTGGAGACGTTGAACAGAGAGATCGGCCGAACCCTGAGCCGCCGGCTCGACCGGACCACCCGGCTTCACCTGCGGGATGCCCGGGAGCGAATCGATCACATCCTCAACCCGGAAGGCTGAGCTGCGAAGATGAGGGGAGAGGAGGCAGCCGGCCGGCTGCGGCGGCTGCCTCCTCTCCCCACCGGCCCCACATTCTCCGATCGCGATCCCGAGGCGGCTACTTGACCGCCACCTCGATCTTGCGAGGCTTCGCCTCCGCCAGCTTGGGGAGCCATACGTGGAGCACCCCGCTCCTCAGCTCAGCCTTCACGGCGTCGGCGTTCACGGAACGAGGCAACGAGAACGCGCGGGTGAAGCGCTCGTAGGAACGCTCGCGGACGTGATACGTCCTTCCCTTCTCCTCCGACTCTTCGTCGGCGGAACGCTCGCCGCTGACCGTGAGAATGCCTCGCTCCACGGTGATCTCGACCTCGTCCTTCTCGAAGCCGGGAACCTCGAGCTCGAGCGCGAAGCCGTCGTCCGTCTCGTAGAGATCGGCCACGGGCGTCCAGGCGCTCCAGCCCAGTGGAGTCCGCCCGAAGAAGTCGTCGAACACACGATCGATTTCCGGGAGGGCGGACCGACGCCAGAGACGCAGAGAAGGTCCGTGAGTGATCGTGGGAAGCATCGTACACCTCCTGTCACGTTGATCTATCTTCCGCCGGCCCCATCACCGGAGCCCGGGGTCCGGCGTGACGCCGCCGAGCCCGCCGGACGGGAGTCTCACCTGGCGACGCCTCCCTCGATGCAGGGCACAAAGCAATCGGCATGCCGCTCCGCAGGCCGGATTCTCTGCCACGATAACAGCTTCCGCCCGGGGCGCTCGGACAAATTGGCACTGGCCGCAGGTCCAAGCTGTCAACCCGACAGCCCAAATGCGGAGCGGATCGCCGAGCCGATACCGAGTCGGCGGATCAAAAAAGAAAAAGGCCCGGACCGGGGCGGTCCGGGCCTTCGCCCCCGAGCGGTGAAGCGGACGATCAGAATCGGATCTTGGCTCCCAGCTGAGCTCGCCGCGTGTCACCCAAGCCGCTGCGGATCGTCCCATCGAAGTTGAACAACAGCCCCCCCACCGACGTGTCGAGGAAGTTGTCCGCGTTGGTGAGGTTGAACACCTCCAGAATCGGCTCGATCGACCCCCTGCCGAACGCGAACGCGCGTGATACCCGCACGTCCCAGCGAAACAGCTCGTTGTCTTTCCGGAGCGTGTTCCGCTTGAGGATCGTGCCGTCCGCGCAGATGCGATCCTGTGGCGTCACGGCGCGCTGGCCGGCCGGCGGGGCGAACGGATTGCCCGACGTGGGCCCGCAGCTCTCCGAGGTGGGCTGCGCGGAAGCGAACCGAATGATGTTGTTGAAGAACACATCCTCCGGGAGCCGGAACATGAAATAGCCGTTGAACCGGCTCCGCTGATCCCTGTCCGACCAGTTGTACTCCCGGTCCAGGCGATCCGCCCGCGCGTACTTGAACGTGAACGGGTCGCGTTCGTTGTCGTCGTCAGACTTGTCCCAACCGAGCGTATAGTTGGCCTCGAACTGAATCCGGTTGTCGAACGCTCCCCGTCCCTTGAGGCCGAAGGTGATCGCGTTGTACCGCGAGCGCGCCGTGCTCTCCGTGACGATCAGCCGGCCGATCCCATTCACCGTATCGGCGGGGCTGGAGGGCGCTCCCCGAACGAAGGGCAGGCCCGTGGTCCACGGGCTTCCGAACACCGGATCCGTGCGGTCCACGAACCGGAACAGGTTATCCGTGCGAGCGTGCTGATAGCTGATGCTTCCCGCCAGGAACTCGCCGAAGTGCTGTTCGATCCCGCCGCTGAACGACCACGTCCTGGGAAGCTCGAGATCTCGTGAAGCCACCTGGATGTCCGGCAGGAAGGGGAGCGCGCCTTCCGTATCTCCCAGCTCGCCATAGGCCGGCGCCGGCCCCAGGAACGGGGTCGTCGCGCTGTTGTGGAAGATGATCTGCTGGAACGCCCCGTTCGTGGTGCGGTGCTGCGCGAACACGAGCATCGGGATGCGGGAGAAATAGGAGCCCGCGTTCAGCCGCACCTTCGTGCGTCCATCATTATTCACGTCCCACGCCAGCCCGAAGCGCGGCTGCCAGTTGTTCAGATCGTTCGGGATCGTGCCGTCGGACGGGAACGCCTGTCCCAGCTTCGTCTGTCCGAGGAACGGGGCGTAGAAGGTGTCTTCGGGCCGGATGAACTGGTCCGGGTGCCAGGTCCCCTCCCACCGCAGTCCCGCGTTGATGGTCAGGTTCTCCGCCGGCTTCCAGGTGTCCTGGATGAAGAAGGCCAGCTCGTTCACGTCGAAACTCTGGCTGCCCAGCTGATCCGTCGGCGTCGGTGGCACCGTGGCCGCCTGAAGGAAGAGCAGGAGCGGACCCGTGATGGTGGTCCCCGGCGGACAACTCCCCGTCGTGTTGCTCGAACCATCCGAACAGGTCACGAAGTTGGGGCCCTGTTCGACGAAGTTGATGAAGCCGTCCACGCTGTCGAAGATGTAGCGGCTGTTAGCGAACCCGATGAACTGCTGGCCGATGTCCGTGCGGTTCCACTCGCCCCCCACCTTGAACAGATGGTTGCCCGCGACGATCGACACGTTGTCCAGGAGCTGGAAGCGGCGGTCGAAGCCGGGATCGATCGGCAGGAAAAACGGCAGCCCGATCCGGAAGCCATCCGCGAAATCCATCCCCGTATCGGGGAACGGGCGGCCCCCGATCTTACCGAACTGCGGCTGGCCCGGCGGCGTGGCACCCGGGATCAGCGGCCCCCGGTAGCCGCGCGGCCGGTCCTCTCGCGCCCACTGAAAGCGGAGCTCGTTGGAGACCGTGTTGGAGACCTGAGAGGAAAGGCTTCCATTCACTGCATGCGAGAAATCCTTCTCGATCCCGTTGGAGCTCGCGCCCCACGAGTCCACGTCGAACGTGCCGTTGACCTGCTGCGACCAGGTATAGTTGTACTTGACCGACGCCTTGTGCCGGCTGTTGATGTTCCAGTCGAACTTGGCGATGAACGCCTTGTTGTCATCGGTTCGGGAGACCGGACCGAATTCGTTGTCGAACAAGCCCGGCCAGCGGCTCTGAAGGAAGTTCTGCAGCTTCTGCAACTCCGCCGGATTCACCACGTTGCGCGTGAATTGCTTGGTCTCGGTCATCTCCTGCTGGTCATACGCGAGGAAGAAGAACGCCTTGTCCTTCACGATGGGACCTCCGAACGTGCCGCCGAACTGGTTGCGCGTGAAGTCCGGCTTGCCGCCGCCCCTGGAGGAGGGGAAATCCGCCGAGATCCCATCGAACTGCCCGAAGTAGTGGACGGAATTCTTGAACTCGTTCGTGCCCGACTTGGTGATCACGTTCACGAAGCCCCCGGCCGAGCGTCCGAACTCGGCCGTCGCTCCCTGGCTCACCACGACCAGCTCCTGCACGGCATCCTGGTTGAAAGTGAACGCGGGCCGCTGCCCTCCGCGCTGCTCTCCGAAGAACGGATTGTTGAAATCGGCACCGTCCACGGTCACGTTGTTGAAGATGCCCCTCTGGCCGCTGATCGTGAGCTCGTCCCCGTCGGGTCCCTGCACGATGGACACACCCGGCGTAAGCTGGGTATAGTCCAGATAGTTGCGGCCGTTGTTCGGAAGACCGTCGACGACCTCGCTGCTCAGGCGCTGCGAGGACGTGACGTCCGTCTCATCCACCAGGGCGGCCTGGCCGGACACCTTCAACTCCGCGAGTGCGACCGGCTGGAATTCCAGGGCCAGCTGGACGGTTTCGCCCACCCTGAGCACGACGCCCTCCTCCCGAATCTCGCCGAACTGCCCGAGCGCCCGGACAGTGACGTCGTAGGTGCCCACCGGCAGCAGCGTGGCGACGAATACCCCGCTCCCGCTCGTGGTCAGAGTACGCTCGAGCCCCGTCTCTCTGTGGTGGACGGTCACGCCCGCCGTAGCCACAGCGTTTCCCGCCGGATCACGGACGACTCCGCGAATGATTCCGGTGGTCGCCTGCGACTGCGCCTCGAGGGCGGAGGAAGCGAAGGCGACCGAAAGGAGTGGAAACAAGAGAACGGCGAGAGTTCGAGCGGAGGATCGGCGTGGTTGTTGGATGCAGCGCCGACCTAGGTGCGCGAGGCCACACATCGGGTCGTCTCCTTTTCAGGCGTCATCGGGTGTTGCACTCCGACGGGCGCCGGCATGCAGTGGGGAGACTACCGTGCTCATCAGACCTCCGCAAGCCTGGCCGCCCGTGACGAAAACGACGCCTCTGTTCCGGCCCTCTCTCGTGTCGAACCGGCTCGGCGTCCTCGGCGGCGGAACGCTGGCACCGTGACGAGCTGAAGGCGGCAGGGGAGACGATGGGGAGAGTGGCCTCAGGCGCCGTGGCTCACAGTTTGTCGAACCGCCTTGAGCGCCGCCCGGGCGAGCGCCAGGGCCGGGGTCTCAGCCGAGCTCTCCGCGAACACGAGTGACCCGGAGGAGTCCGCCGAGAGAGAAGCGAACGCGGTGTACGCTCCGCGGCGACCACTCACGTTGAGGTACAGGAACGCCCTCTCGAGCGCCCGCGCCGCCTCCAGCTCGCTGCTGTAGAGAGGGATCTTGTCGTCCGCCTCGCTCCCTCCCAGCACCTCCGTGTGCAGAAGCCGATCCAGCTCAGCGCCCGCAGCCAGCTTATCGACCGATTGTTCGGAATGCATGCGACCTCCTATCGGCGACCCGGGCCCGTGACCGCCTTCGTTTCACTCCGCCCGGATGCATCGGGCCCCTATTATTAGGATGCCACGAGTGAGCGAAATCTTACACTTGAGTTTTTGGGGAAACACGTTTCGGGGGAGGAAAAGGCGGCGGTCCTACCTTATAACATAATACGGAACACTGAGATACTGGTTCGCGCGGCGGCCGAAACCGCCGGCTCACCGCGCGCTGTGGAAAATCCAGTGGAGGAGCGAAACGCCTCCTGGCTCAGCGCTCCACCGGAACGTTGACCAGGGAGCCATATTCCGTCCATGAGCCGTCGTAGTTCCGCGCCCGCTCGAAGCCGAGCAGTTCCTTGAGGACGAACCAGGTATGGCTGGATCGCTCTCCGATTCGGCAGTACGCGATCACCTCGCCGTCTCCGAGCCCCCCATACAACGCCCGCAGCTCCTCGGCGGATCTGAACGTACCATCCTGGTTGGCGGCCTTGGACCAGGGGATGTTCTTCGCGCCCGGCACGTGCCCCCCCACGTATGGCTGCTCCTGCGGCAGGTGATCCGGCGCCAGCTTCTCCCCGGAGAACTCTTCGGGCGACCGCACATCGATGAACGATACACGTCCGATTCCGTTGATCACATCATCTCGTAGCGCCCGGAGCTCGGGCCGCTCCGGACTCACGGCCGTCAGGGTGGCCGCGGAGACCCCGGGAGCCTCGGCGACCAGGGGACGGCCCTCCAGTTCCCATTTCTTCCGACCTCCGTCGAGCAACTTCACATGGTCGAAGCCGCGGTACTTGAGGAGCCAATAAGCGTAGGCGGCGAACCAGTTGTTGTTGCCTCCATACAGAACCACCATCGTGTCATCTCCGACGCCGGAGCGCTCGAGCAAGGACACGACGCCTCTCTGGTCGATGTAGTCGCGCCGCACCTCGTGATGGAGATCCGTGCTCCAGTCCCAGCCCACGGCTCCCGGGATGTGCCCCCCGTGGTACGCGTTCGTGTCTTCATCCACCTCGATCGGACGAACGGTCGGATCGTCGAGATGGGAGGCCAGCCAGTCCGTTGAGACGAGGGCGTCGGGGTTCGCGTAGGTCATAGTGTCCTCCTTGTGGGAAACAGCGGGGGCTCGGGAGCGGGCGGCATGGTTCGCCGACGGCTCCCGTGGCCCATGTGAATCGCTGCGAGAAGCGCTTCGCGGGTCTCAGGCCGGCCTCGAGGGGGGAGGCGCGCCGCGGAGCGGAATGAACCGGAGCCCGAACCATACCTGACTTTCGAGGTAATCCGCCGCAAGAGTGCGATGCCGCGCGTCGACTATCAATCCCGAAGTGGGCCCGGCAGGACTCGAACCTGCGACCTTGGGATTATGAGTCCCCTGCTCTGA